>CAXULW010000010.1:0-132823 GCA_964252015.1 uncultured Jatrophihabitantaceae bacterium
TACTATCCCAACCACCAAATCCACCAGGTGTTGCACTGACCGGTTGAATCCGCCCCCGCATACGCGGGTTAACTGACCAAAACCGGTGCCGGCGCTCACGGTGCCGACGTGCCCGTCCGGCCGTAGCGGTCTTCCAGGCGCACGACGTCCTCGCGCCACCCGGGTTGGGCTGTGGACGCTTCGACGAACGTGACGTCCTCGACGGCGCTGATGCGGTGGCGCACACCGGCGGGCAGGTGGATGACGTCGCCCTGGCCCAGGTCGACGGTGATCAGGTCGTGCTCATCGGCGCCGTACTCGAAGCGGGCCCGGCCCGCGGTGACTGCGATCGTCTCCACCTTGGCTCGGTGGTACTGCAGGCTCAGCGACTCACCGGCCCGCACGTGGATGATCTTGCCGACGTAACCGTCCTCGCCGAAGGCGAAGATGAGCTCATGGCCCCACGGTTTGTCCTGGCGATGGGCGCTGTACACGCGGCCACCGCCGGGTTGACCGCCGGGTTGACCGCCGGGGTGACCGTTGGCCGGGTCGTCGTTGACCGTGTCCGTAGCGCTCATGTCTCCCTCACCGCCGACGCGAAAACCCCGCCGACGACGGAACCTGCGTGACAGCCCGAGTGTATGGGCGGGCCGGGGCTTGCGTGGTCGGCGCGAGCCACCCGCACCGGCACCTATTCTGTGAGCATGGCCAAAAGACCGTCGACGAAGCCGCCCAAACTCACCCGCGCCGAGAAGAAGGCGGCTCGGGCCGAGCGGGCCCGGTCGCGTCGCGAGACGTGGAGTTCGATGCGTCAGGCGTTCACGATGACGCGCAAGAACGACTCCAGGCTGATCCCGCTGCTGATCGTCACGTTCGTCGCGGTCGCGGCCGTGATCTACCTGCTCGGCGCCCTGCTCAGCGGTCACTACTTCCTGCCGATCCCGATCGCGGTGCTGTTCGGTCTGGTCGCGACGATGTACCTGTTCAGCCGGCGGGCCCAGGGGGCCGCGTACGCCCAGGCCGACGGCCAACCCGGGGCGGCGCTCTACGTGCTCAAGAACCTGCGCGGTAACGACTGGACCACCACCGAAGCCGTGGCCGGGACGGCCCAATTCGACGCCGTCCACCGTCTCACCGGCCGCCCCGGCGTCATCCTCGTCGGCGAGGGTGCACCACACCGGGTCAAGGGCCTGATCGCCCAGGAGAAACGCAAGCTCAGCCGGCTTGTTGGCGACGCCCCGATCTACGACGTCATCGTCGGCGTCGGTGAGGACGAGACTTCGCTGCGCAAGCTCAACGCGCACCTGCTCAAGCTGCCGCGCAACCTCAGTAAGGATCAGGTGAGCGCGCTGAACCGGCGTCTCTCCGCCCTGGGCACCGCGCGCGCTCCCCTGCCGAAGGGGCCCATGCCCGCGGGGGCGAAGATGCGCAACGTCCAGCGCAGCGTGCGCCGGCGCAGCAGCTGAGCCCGACCGCGGGACCACCCGATCCGTCGGACCGGCCACCCGATCCGTCGGACCGCCTGTCCCCCGATGGACCGAGGCGCGCATCCGCCGACGCGTTGGATCTGCCCGCGACCGGACCAGGGGCGAAGGCGCCGGTCGGACGCCGCGTGGGGGCCTACCTCATCGACGCGGTTGCCAGCGCGGCCATCGCCGGGCTGTTCGTCCGGCGCCGCGACATGACGGGTCTCGCCGCGCACCTGCCCGGATACTGGAGCCTCATCCCGTTCGCCCTGGACTACCTGGTCGGGTTGACGCTGGTCGGGCAGACATTGGGCATGCGGCTGGTGTCCCTGCGCGTGATCCGCACCGACCGACCGGTGCCGATCGGTCTGCCCCGCGCGGCGATCCGGACGTTCCTGCTGTTCCTGTTTGTGCCGGCGCTCATCTTCGATCGCGCCAACCGCGGCCTACACGACCGCGTGTCGGACACCGTTGTCGTGTCCGCCTGAGCACTCTTGGCGCGCTTGGCCTACCTCTTTCTGGCCTTGTGCATTACTCGAATGAGTGCGAATGTTCACCTGCACGGGTATCGCCCGCGCAATGAGGTCGGCGGTGGGTCACATGGGAATCGTGCTGGCAATCCTGATGGTGTGTATCGGTGTGGGGGCCGTGGGCTCCGTCCTGTGGACTGCGATAGACGTGCATCGCTTACACCGGTCCAACCGGCTGCTGTTCGACGGATCTGGCGACAAGAACATCGTCGCGTTCGGCATCGGCGGGTCGAACTTCCTACACTCGTAGCGACCGCTTGCACCCCCGTCCCGGGTCGCTCGACCCGGGGCGTCGCGGGGCGCGCCGCCCGTCGAACACAGGGTCGAACCCGGGTCCATGCGGGAGCTGTGCAGCCGCCCACGTAACGGTTCGGAAACAATCGAGACACGCCGCGGCAACCGCTCACACCTACCGTCCGCAGTGGCCCATCCCTACGCTGCACGGAGGACGGATGTTCACCAGCTCCGAAGAGGTCCTGAATTACGTCAAGAACGAAGGTGTCGAATTCATCGACATCCGCTTCACCGATCTCCCCGGAGTCCAGCAGCACTTCAACGTGCCGGCCTCGAACTTCAACGAGGACTCGTTCACCGAAGGCCAGATGTTCGACGGCTCGTCCATCCGCGGGTTCGCCGCCATCCACAAATCGGACCTGAAGCTGATCCCGGACCCGGCGACGGCGTACGTCGACCCGTTCCGCAAGGCCAAGACCCTCAACATCAACCACTCGATCGTCGAGCCCCGCACGGGTGAGCCGTATGACCGCGACCCGCGCCAGGTGGCGAGCAAGGCCGAGGACTACCTCAGGTCCACGGGCATCGCCGACACGGTGTACTTCGGTCCCGAGGCCGAGTTCTACATCTTCGACGAGGTCCGCTACGAGTCGAAGATGAACGGCGGAATGTACTTCGTCGACTCGGTCGAGGGCGCCTGGAACACCGGCCGTGACGAAGAGGGCGGCAACCTGGGCTACAAGACCAGCGTCAAGGGTGGCTACTTCCCGGTCAGTCCGTACGACCACTTCTCCGACCTGCGTGACGAGATCAGCACCGAGCTGATGAACGCCGGCCTCAAGCTCGAGCGCGCCCACCACGAAGTCGGCACCGGCGGCCAGGCTGAGATCAACTACCAGTTCGACACGCTGACCCACGCCGCCGACCAGATCCTGCTGTTCAAGTACATCGTCAAGAACGTGGCCTGGCGCAACGGCAAGACGGCGACGTTCATGCCCAAGCCGCTGTTCGGCGACAACGGCTCGGGCATGCACTGCCACCAGTCGTTGTGGAAGGACGGCGAGCCGCTGTTCTACGACGAGACCGGTTACGCGGGTCTGTCCGACATCGCCCGCTGGTACGTGGGCGGCCTGCTCAAGCACGCCCCGTCCGCGCTCGCGTTCACCAACCCGACGGTCAACTCCTACCACCGCCTGGTCCCGGGTTACGAGGCTCCGGTCAACCTGGTCTACTCGGCCGGTAACCGCTCGGCCTGCATCCGGGTGCCGATCACCGGCACCAGCCCCAAGGCCAAGCGCATCGAGTACCGGGTGCCGGACCCGTCGTGCAACCCGTACCTGGCCTTCTCGGCCATGCTCATGGCCGGCCTCGACGGAATCCAGAACAAGATCGAGCCGCCGGAGCCGGTCGACAAGGACCTGTACGAGCTCCCACCGGATGAAGCGGCCTCGATCCCGCAGGTGCCCGGTTCGCTGTCGGAGGTCCTCGACCGGCTCGAGGCCGACCACGAGTACCTGCTCGCCGGCGGCGTGTTCACCGAGGACCTGATCGGTACCTGGATCGACTACAAGCGCACGAACGAGGTCGACCCGGTCCGGCTGCGCCCGCACCCGTACGAGTTCGACCTGTACTACAACATCTAACCGCTTCTAGGACTGGAGGCCCCGGGTTCCGGGGCCTTCAGTAGGCGGCACTCCGGCGGCCCCGCCGCAGCGTCGAGGTCGCTGCGGGTAGCGCTGGCCTCGACGAGCATGGCCGGGTGGGCAGTACCGACAGTGACCGGTCCGATGACAGCGACTCCGCTGCACGTCCAGGCCGCCGCATGGGGGGCACGCCGCGTGGCGACACCGCTGAAATAACGCGAGAATTCGGTGGTGGGTGAATCAGTGTCGGCTATCGGCCGGTACGGTCTGCCCGGATGGCTTCGGGCTGGTGTCCCCATTCTTGCCGCAGCAGCCTGGGCCGCGGTCGCGGCCGGTTCCGGCCACATGATTTTCGCCGCGGTTTATCTGACCGTCCTGGCCGTGACTTATGTGGTCATCCCACCCACGATCATCGATCACACCGGCGTACGGGTCAGCGCACGGCGCTACCCGTTCCGCCGGTGGATCCGTTGGGAAGACGTGACCGCGGTCATCGTCAGCGGCCCGCATGAGGCCGACGAGAGGATCGGGCTTCGCCTGACCGGCGGCAGCGTCGTCACCCTGCGTCATGTACCGCGCAGCCGCGGCCCGGGCATCGCCGAACTGGCCTGCACCACACTCACCCGCGGATACACACCCCCACCCGCCGCGCCACCCGCGACGCCGCGTTATCCCACCCCAGCACAGCAGGATCAGGACCTGGCAGCGAGGACAGCGCGATTGGCCCGACAAAACGACGAGCTCCGCAGCGCACTGAGCAACCTCAGACATACAACCGTCAGCAATACGCGCACCCCTGACAAGCAGTGACCACCTTGACGCCCTGTCAAGAGCCGCAACGGCGGCCGGGGCTCAAGACCTACTGCCTCTCGGTCCGATGGTCATGCCCTAATGGTCCTCGGCGTTGGTAAGGGCACGACACCTGGGATTACCGGGCTTTGAAGCTCTGGAACTACAGCAGTACGTACGCAGATTCACTGGCGCGTGAGGGCCGGCGTGGATTTTGAGCGCGTTGGTATCGGCAATGACGAAGCTCTCATTGTGGTCATTGTCGATGCTCCTGACCCGAGCCTGCAACCGTGGCTGAGCGATTCCGACAGGCTCGTTGGCGTTAGACAACGCCGCGCGCGCGGTATGGGGGGATCGCGAACTTGTCCAGGTGTGTCCCACCGCGGTGCGTCCGAAGGTCCACGACCTGCGGTAACTCGCGGATGGTCCGATCATGGCGACGATCGTCACCCATCTTCGGCACCCGCTTTAATGCATCCATTGACGCTCGGTGACCGCGGGCGTTCGGCCGTGATTCTGGCGCTCACGACGACCTGATAGCGGTTACCGCAGGTAGCCGGTGACGGTGGCAGCGGTGTGCCGGGTGGTGCTCTGGCCGGCGTTGGAACGTCCCGCGGTCTGCGCGGCGGCGCGGTTGGCGTGTCGCGCGCCGGGAGCAACGGCGGTGGTGGTGGCGTCCACGTCGTAACCGAACCAGAAGGTGCCATGGGTTTCGACGACGAAGGTGAACGCGACGTTGATCGAGGCACCGGGGGCGAGCCCGCCGCCGGGCAGCGGCACGGTGAAGGTGCTGTTCAGACCCCCGCCGGGACCGGCGCTGGGCGCATCGACGCTCAGGTCATGGACGGTCACGCTGGCGCCGCCGGTCACGGTGACCAGTTCGGTCGGTGCGGCCGGGTTGATCGCGTGCAGCTTGGCGACGCCGGCCGGTTGATTGGCGACGCCGGGTTGCGGCGCCCCGAACTGCTCGCTGAGGGCAGAGGTCCGCACCTTGGCCGCGGTGATGGTCTGGCCGGTGGTGTTGGTGATCGTTCTACGGATGACCAGCTGCCCGAGCGTTCCGGTGACGACCACTCGGTTCGGGGCGGTGGCCACGCCCTTGCCGGTGTCGAGCAGCGTCGACTTCAGGGTCGCGTTGTGCTGGTAAGGGTCGGCGGTGCCGGTCGGTGAAGGGCTGCCCAGGGTGGGCTGCACGCCACCGACGGGGGCCAAGCCCGTGGACACGAGCTGGAAGTCGGCGGCGTTGTTGCGGCTGTCGACGGCCGCGCCGGCCAGTTCAGTACGGACCCAGGCCCAATTCGAATCAGGGTTGCCGGTGATCGGCAGCAACCCGGTGCCGGTGTGGAACCCGGTGCCGGGACCGACCGCATCCGTTCGAGTACTCCCGGTGTCCGGGGCGGTGACCTTCATACCGCCCGTGCCCACCGTCGCGACAACGTCGTCGGAGGTCGCGATCGCGGCCAGGGTGAACCCGGCGCCGGTGACCAGGTAGGAGCGGCCGGTGCCCAGCAGTCCGGCGTTGGCCGGCAGGGTGGTGACCGTGCCGGAGTCGGCGCTGATCTTGAACCCGGCCAAGGGCACAGTCGGGCCGGTGTTGAGCAGTTCGACGTAGTTGTCGCCGGCACCGCCGGGACCGGACGTGCGGAATTCGGTCACGATGACCTCACCGGCGTACGCCGACACCTCGACCGAGGTGGTCGTCGAGGTCGCGGCCGCATGGGTGGCGTCGCCGCCGTAGGTTGCCTTGACGGTGTTGACGCCGAATGCCGGCAGCGCGGTGGTCAGGCTGGCCGTGCCGCCGGATACGGTCCCGGTGCCGAGGGTGACCGGGTTCCCGGCTTGGGGCCCGGTGGTTGCGATGTCGGTGAACGTCACCGTTCCGCCGGCCGACGACGGGGCGACCGTAGCGGTGATGGTGATCGTGTTTCCGAACCGCGCGGACGTCGGCGCCGACACCGAGACGGTCGAGGTTGTTTTGTTCACGTCGATCGTGGCGGTCTTGGTATCCGCTTTGTTGTTGACGTCCACAATCCGCACGGTGAAGTTGAACGTGCCCAGCGCGGTCGGGGTGCCGGACAACAACCCGGTGTCGGACGCCAGGGTCACGCCATTGGGCAGCGACCCGGCACTGACCGACCAGGTGAACGGTCCCACGCCACCCGACTTGGTCAGCTGATCGCTGTAGGTAGCACCCAACTCACCCGCGGGCGGCGCGGTGAACGTCAACGTCGGAGCCGCGACGATGGCGATGGTGCGGGCCTGGGTCGCCGTCCCGCCGATGCTGTCGGTCGCCTGCACGGTGATGTTGGTGGTGCCGGCCGCGGTCGGCGTGCCGGTGATCGCGCCGGTGATGGCGTTGATCGAAAGCCCTCCGGGCAGGGTGCCCACGCTCACGGCCCAGGTGTAGGGGCCATTTCCGCCGGAGGCGGTCGGCTGCGCGGTGTAGGCGACGCCCACCTCACCGTTGGGCGGCGTGAACGCCACCACCGGACCGGCCGTCACCGTGAGTGTCCCGGTGCGGGTCGCCGTGAAGTTGTTCACGTCGGTCACCTGGACGGTGATCGGGAAGCTGCCGGTCGCGGTGGGCGTTCCGGTGATCAGACCGGTCGAGGCATTGATCGTCAGGCCTTCGGGCAGCGTTCCGCTGCTGATGTCGATCGACCAGGTGAACGGTCCGATGCCGTCATTGACCGTGAACCCGCTGCTGTACGGCGCAGTCAGTTCGCCGGCGGCCAGCGTGCCGGTCAAGGTCGGCGTCGCGACGATGGTGATGGTGGTGGCCTGGGTCGCGATGCCGCCCTTGCTGTCGGTGGCCTGGACGGTCACGCTGGCGGCGCCGACAGTACTGGGCGTTCCGGTGATGGCACCGGTCCCGGTGTTGATCGACAGGCCGGCGGGCAGGGTGCCTGCGCTCACGGCCCAGGTGTAGGGAGAAGCTCCGCCCGAGGCGGTCGGCTGCGCGGTGTAGGCGGCGCCGAGCTCACCGTTCGGCGGCGTGAACGCAACGGCCGGACCGGCAGTCACGGTGATCGTTCCAGGTTGTGTCGCGGTGAGGTTGTTCGCGTCGGTCACCAGGATAGTGATCGGGAAGCTGCCGGTCGCGGTGGGCGTTCCCGCAATCACCCCGGTCGACGTATTGATCGTCAGCCCGGCCGGTAGTGAACCGCTGCTGATCGACCAGACGTACGCGCCGATACCGGCGTTGACGGTCAACCCGCTGTTGTAGGGCGCAGTCAGCTCGCCGCCAGCCAGCGTGCCGGTCAACGTCGGAGCGGCCACGATCGTGATGGTGCGGGCCTGGGTCGCGGTGCGCGCAACGGCATCGGTGACCCGGACCGTGACGCTGGTGGCGATCGCCGCGTTGGGCGTGCCGGTGATCGCCCCGGTCGACGCATTGATCACCAGGCCGGCGGGCAGGGCGCCTCCGCTCACGGCCCAGGTGTAGGGAGCAGTTCCGCCGGCCGCAGTCGGCTGCGCGGTGTAGGCGATGCCGACCTCACCGGTCGGCGGCGTGAACGTAACCGCCGGATTGGCCGTCACGTTGATCGTTGCCGATCGCGTCGCCGTGCTGTTGTTGACGTCGCTCACCTGCACGGTGATCGTCGAGCTACCCGTGGCGGTGGGCGTGCCCGTGATCAGACCGGTCGACGTGTTGATCGACAGGCCGGCGGGCAGCGTTCCGCTGCTGACCGACCAGACGAACGGCCCGGTGCCGTCGTTGACCGTGAACCCTCTGCTGTAGGGCACGCTCAGTTGGCCGGCGGGGAGCGTTCCGCTCAATGTCGGAGCAAGCACGATGGTAATGGTGCGGGCCTGGGCCGCGGTGCCGCCGACGGCGTCGGTGGCCCGAACGGTGACGCTGACGGCGCTCGCCGCGGTGGGCGTTCCGGTGATCGCACCGGTGCCGGGGTCGATCGCCAGGCCGGCGGGCAGCGTCCCTGCACTCACGGCCCAGGTGTACGAGCCAGTCCCGCCGGACGCGGTCGGCTCCGCGGCGTACGCGACGCCGACCTCACCCGGCGGTGGTGTGAACGCCACCGCCGGACCGGCGATGACGGTGATCGCCGTCGCTTGGGAAGCGGGTGCCCCGTTCACGTCGGTCACCGTGACGGTGAAGTTCGACGTCCCCGCTGTGGTCGGTGTGCCCGACAACAACCCCGACGCCGAGTCGAGGGTGACGCCGGCGGGCAAAGTGCCGGCAGTGATCGTCCAAATATAGGGACCCGCCCCTCCGACGACGTTCAGATCGTCGGTGTAGGGGGCGCTGACCTCTCCGCTCGGCGGGGCCGCGAAGTTCAACGTCGGACCGGCGATCACGGTGAGGGTCGTCACCTCAGTGGCGAAGGCACCGAAGGCGTCGACCACCTTCACCGTGAATGTCCTGGCGCCTGGAGCCGTCGGAGTACCGGATATGACCCCGGTCGCCGCGTCGAGGGTGAGTCCGGCGGGCAGGGAACCCGAGCTCACCGACCACACGTAGGGCCCGGTGCCGGGGTTCACGCCGAGCGGATAGCTGTAGGCGGCCCCGGTGTCGCCGTTCTGCAGGGTCGCCGGATAGGCCAGTACCGGCTGGGGAGCGACGTAGATGGAGGTCGTCTGGGTGGCCACCTGGGCGTTTGCGTCGGTGGCGGAAACGGTGAAGTTGGCGAAGCCGGCGACGGTGGGAATACCTGAAATCACTCCGGTCGTCACGTTGAGGGTGAGACCGGTGGGTAGCGTGCCCGCGGTCACCGCCCACGTGTACGGACCGGTGCCGCCTGCTGCGGTGAGCGTGTTCGTGTAGCCGGCGCTGACCTCCCCGCTCGGCGGGGCCGCGAAGGCGAGCACGGGGTTCACGTTGATCACGCTTACCGTGCTGCTCACCGTGTTGCTGGTGCCGATGAACGCGGTGCCCGTGGTGGCGCTCTTGTAGCCGAGCGCCGCCGCGTTGGCGATGACCGTGCCGTTGGCGTCGCCCGCGTTGACGGTGACGTTGAAGGCCACCGTGGTCGACGCATTGGTCGCAACCGCGCCGCCGACGGCGGCGGTGGCGCCAGCCCCCAGCCGGGCGGTCACCGTGCCGCCGGCGACGTTGCCGGCATCGTCGCCCGACGCGTCGGTGACCGGCGTACCGCCGATGACCAGCGACCCCGGCACATAGGTGGACCCGGCCGGCACCGCGTCGGTCAGGATCGAGGAGGTGGATCCGTCGGCCCCGACGTTCTTGATCGCCATCGAATAGGCGAGCACGTCGCCCGGTTTGACCGTGCCCGTGATGCCGTTGGTGAGGTCTTTGACCGTCTTAGTCGCCTGCAACGACGGGGAGTACAGGTTGGTGGCCAGGCTGATCAATCCCGGGTAGTACCCGTCGCCGACCGTCTTCAGGTTGAACGTGGTGGAGGTCTGCCCGTTGGTCAGGAAACCGGTGGCGTCGAAGCGGTCGATATCGACGCTGAGGGTGTTGGGATAGGCCGGCGTACGGTCGGTGATCGGCACCCCGAGATCGGAAACGCTGTTGTTCTCGACGTCGGTCACGGGGTTGAGCGCGTTGGAGATGGCGTTGACGCCGAGGGTCATGGTGTCGCCGACATTTCCGCGATCGCCCTCGTAGACCACGGCGCCCATCCGGGTGACCACCGGGCCGGTCAACGGCGTGGTGAATCCGGAGATCGGGATTGACGTCGACGCACCGTTGGCGACGTTGGTGAAGCCGGTGTAGATGACCAGGTTGCGGATCGGCTGGGTGGGGTCCCGGTAGGCCACGGCGAGGGCCCAACCCGCGTAGTCATTGCCGCCGGTGCCGGCCTGGACGTCAGCCACGGTGTAGACCCCGGATCCGGCCGCCACTACCGCACTGGTCACGTCTTTGAAGCCCTGGTAACCGCTACCGGTGCTGTCGACGGCCGCAGTGGACGTGAGGCCGGTGTATGAGGTGCCGCCGGGCACCTTGAACTTGACCTGGTTCCTGATCGCGGCGTTCGGAGCGGCCACCCCGGTGAGGGCCGAGTAGCCCGTCAAGGATCCCGCCCCAGACGTTCCGCTCCAGCTGAGCCCGGCGTAGAGCACGGTGGCCCCCGCCGGGATCGTGACCGTGGCGTCGCTGGAGTCGAACGTGTTGGTGTCGGAATCGGTGTCGACGTAGCCCATCTTGAAGTTGTTGTTCACGCCGATGCTGGTCCCGTTCTGGACGTTCGCACAGCTGAGCGTGGTGCTTCCCGCACTGAACGACCCCGTCGGACAGGTCATCAGGCTGTTGCCCCGGATCATCACATCGCCGGTCGTGTTCGTGGAGAAAACCGGGGTGAAGTTCCGAGTGGCGGCGCTGGCCGGTGCCGCCGCGACGACGAAAAGGCCGGTGGCCACCAGCAAGGCCGAGACCAAGGCGGCCCACAAACGCTGCGGGGACGCGGGGAGGCGGAACGTCACGGGGGGTCCTCTGCCGGGCACCGGGGGCTGCCCTATCGACGCGAGGTGCCGCCGCAGGGCTGATACCCCATCGGTTCGAAGATCAGCACGACCTCGTGCGCTATGCCCGAGCAGCGTGTCATATGCGCCGACTTTTCGCGACGCGGAGGGTTCGGCGATGGCAAGATCATCAGATGAACGAACCGATCGTCCCGGCGATCGACGGCGACATCGCGTTGCCGACCGGGTTCGATCATCCGCACGCCTCTGACCAGGCTCGCCGCATAGCCGAACGTGGCACGATCCTGCGGGCCCAGGTCGGTTCCGGCGTCCACGGGACCTCGATCAGCGGGCAGGACGACCGCGACGAGATGGGCATCTGCCTCGAGCCGCCCGAATACGTGACCGGCATTGCCCGCGTTCCGGCCGGAGTGGACGCGCGGACCGCGACGGTCGAGTTCGAGCAGTATCAACGCCACACCGTCTGGGACCAACCCGGCGGCCTGGCCAACCGGTCCGGAGCCGGGGATCTCGACGTGGTCATCTATTCGGCCCGAAAGTGGTCTCGCCTGGCTCTGACCGGTAATCCCACCGTGCTGTTACTTCTCTTCGTGCCCGACGAGGAGGTCCTGTACCGCAACGATGCCGGCGCCGAACTGGTGGCTAATGCACACCGGTTCGTCTCGCAACTCGCCGCCGATCGATTCCTGGGCTACCTGCGCGGCCAGAAGGCCGCGATGAGCGGTCAGTCCGGTGCGCACACCAACCGGCCCGAACTCGTCGCCGCCCACGGTTACGACACCAAGTTCGCCATGCACGCCCTGCGTCTGGGCGTTCAGGGCGTAGAGCTGTTGACCACCGGACGGATCACGTTGCCGGTCCCGGAGCCAGACCGGCAGTATCTGCGGGCCATCCGTCGTGGCGAGGTGGCTCAAGCCGACGTCATCAGCGCCGTCGACGCGGCGGAACGCCAACTGGAGTCGTTGCGGACGAGCCCGGCCATTCCCGTGGAACCCGATCGGGATTGGGTCAACGGTTGGCTGCACCGGTCGTACACGACCTCCTGGGCCACTCTCACCTGACCCGCAGCCTCCCTGCCCGAATCGGGTGCACACAAGCCCACCAGGTGGACCTGTGTGCACCCGATTCGGTATTAGGTCAGAACTCGGTCTCCACGACGCCGATCACGTGGTCGGCGTCGTCGAGCAGGAAGACCGCGCGATGACGATCGAGCGTGGTGCAGGGATGCGAGATCCCGAGGCGGATCAGGTCGCCCGTGACGATGTCGAGCTGAGGCGAGAACCGCACGAAGGTGTGCTGATCGCTCAGGGCCGACACGTGTGCGTCGGTAACGCTCAGATCGAGACGCTCGGGGCCGCGAACACGTTCGAGCGGCACGGGCAACCCGGCGTCGTGGGACAGGTCGCGCCGCCCGGCATCGGCCACCGCCAACCCCGGTTCCGGATTGGAGACGACGCGGGCCCACACCGACAGGGCCGCCGCGAGCCGTGGGGCGCCGGCCACCCCCGCCGCCGCCGGCGTGCCCGCGGCGTACAGGCCGTGATCGTGGATGAGGTAGCAGCCGCTGCGCAGTACCACCGCGGCGTCGGCGGTGCGCGCCCACGGACCGAGGATGGCCGCCACCCGGTCGAAGAACAGGCTGCCGCCCGCGCTGACCACGGCGTCGCGACCGGGCAGCAACCCCGCGTCGATCAGCTCGCCGGCCAACGTCCGCAGCTGGGTCAGGTAGTCATCGACCGCCCCCAGGACGGCTGGTTCGCGCACCGAGCCGATCGTGCCCTCGTACCCCGCGATCCCGGCCAGGCGCACCCCGGCGGTGTCGGCCACGGTGGTCGCGAGCTCGACCGCGGCGGCGACGCCGCGGACGCCCGTCCGCCCGCCGGTGTGGCCGAGCTCGACCAGCACGTCGAAGGGACGCCCACCGGCCCCGAGTGCGGCCGCCGCCAGGCGCTCGATGCCGGTCGCCGAATCCACATACAGCCACAGCTGTCGCTGCGGGTTGGCGGCCAGTTGCGCCGCCAACCAGTCCAGCGCGGCTGGGTCGACGACCTCGTTCGCCAACAGCACCCGGGTGAAGCCGTGGTGCCACAGCAGCGCCACCTGGCGCGGCAGGGCGGCGGTCATGGCCCAGCTGCCGTTGTCCCGCTGAACGTCGAGCAGTCCGGCGGCCAGGGTCGTCTTCGCGTGCGGGGCGAGCTGAAGTCCGTGCTCGTCACAGAAAGCGCGCATTGCCCGAGCGTTGGCGACTACCGCGCTGCGGCGCAGGGTCGCCACCGGCGTAGCCAGCTGCCCGGCGGCCACATCAAGGGTTCCCGTGGCCAGGAGCTCGCGGTCAAAGCGGGCGCCCAGCGGAATCCCTTTGTAGACCAGGGCATCCATTTCCACAACTCCCCAGGAGACGACGTGACCCGTACCGCAGGCACCTCCGTCGATCTGCCCGCGCCGGGCGGACCATACTCGCCCGGCGTGCGCGTCGGTGGGTGGATCTACACCTCCGGGCAGGCGGCGCGACGTTCATAGCCACGTCGATTGCAGCACCGGCATCAGGTAGCTCTCAATCCCAGCGGCTCAGTCGCCCTTGACGTTCACGAGCTGGTGGAGCGTGTGCTTGACCGTCACCAGGTCGGCGGCGTCGGCCATCACAGTGTCGATGTCCTTGTAGGCCGCCGGAATCTCGTCGATGAACGCAGCGGTATCGCGGTACTCGATGCCCTTCATCGCCGCCCGCAGGTCTTCGTGGCTGAACGCCTTGCGCGCCGCCGACCGCGAGTAGTTGCGACCAGCGCCGTGCGGTGACGAGTTGAGCGCCAGCCGGTTGCCCTTGCCCTCCACCACGTAGCTGGCCGTGCCCATCGAGCCGGGGATCAATCCCGGCTTGCCCTCAGTGGCCTCGATCGCGCCCTTGCGCGACAACCACACGTCGTGGCCGAAGTGACGTTCCTTCTGGGTGAAGTTGTGGTGGCAGTTGATGCGCTCCCGCTCCCGGACGGCGTGGCCGGTCCAGGAAGCAACGCAACTGATCAGCCGGTCCATCATCTCCTCGCGGTTGAGCAACGCGAAGTGCTGAGCCCAGCGCAGCTGCCGGATGTAGGCCCAGAACTCGTCGGTGCCTTCGGCGAGGTAGGCCAGGTCAGGGTCAGGCAGCGTTATCCACCACCGCTTCATGGCCTGCTGGGCCACCTTGATGTGATGTCCCGCGATCTTGTTGCCGACGCCGCGGGAGCCTGAGTGCAGGAACAACCAGACCGTGCCGGCCTCGTCCACCGTCACCTCGATGAAGTGGTTACCCGAGCCGAGGGTGCCAAGTTGCAGCCGCCAGTTGCCTGCGTAGCTGGCCGGATCGAAGTCCGCGGCCGCGGCCCGCGTCTCGAGATCCGCGATCCGTGCTTCAGCCGAATCCGTCAGTTCGGTGTTGTACTTGCCCGCTGACAGCGGGATCGCGGCCTCGATCGAGTGGCGCAAGGCGGCCAGACCGGTCGAGAAGTCCGCGGCCGTGAATTGGGTACGCACCGCGATCATCCCGCAACCGATGTCCACCCCGACCGCGGCCGGCATGATCGCCCCGAGGGTGGGAATGACCGAGCCGACGGTAGCGCCTTTACCGAGATGGGCGTCGGGCATCAGCGCCAGATGCGGGTAGATGAACGGCATCGTCGATGCCTGCTCGGCCTGCGCCCGGGTGGTGGGCTCGAGGATCGATGCCCAGTTGAAGAGCCGCTTGCTGATCTGTTCCATAGACATTGTGTAATCCAGTGCTCCGCGCGATGCACTCCATTTTGCGAAGTCTCGGATGGTTCACCCCAAAGATGGGCAACACTGTCGACGTGAAATTGAGAGCCCTCGCCGAGTTCACGATCAACCGCGTCCGACTTGTTCAGACCAGGCTCGACGGACTCATAGAACGCATCGAGTGCTTGGCGGCGCTCCTCGGGGCGCCGCTTTAGATGGCCTTGCTGATCTGGTCGAACGACATCTCGATGTTGGCCGGGATCGCGCAGACGTCGCCGATGTCCACCATGTTCAGCGGCTCGCGCAGGTCGACGCCCATCTCGCAGCTGTAGGCCCCGAACAGATTGGTGGCGCGCCGAATGCCTTGCGGTCCGAACGGGTGCCGGGGCGGTACCCCCCTACGACTGGGCGAGCAGACCGGATTGATCAGCACCCGCGACGATCGCGCCGGGGGTGAACACCGGCGCCCACTGGCCAACCGTAGGGCTCCTACGCACCGACCATGTTGTAGCCGCCGTCGGCGACCATGTATCCACCGGTCATGTGCGAGGCGTCGTCGCTGGCCAGGAAGAGCGCGGTTCCGGCCAGTTCGGCCGGTCCGGGGATGCGGCCCATCGGGGTGAGCTTGCGCAGCTGGTCGCCGCGCCCGGACTTCCAGTCCGCGCGTCCAAGGGTTGCGTCGGTCTCGATGAAGCCGGGCGCGAAGACGTTCACCCGCACGGTGGGTGCGAACGCCTGGGCGTAGGACTTGGTCGCCCCGAGGATGCCGTACTTGGCCGCGGCGTACTGCGGGGCCCGCGCACTTCCCCGCACGATCACGGTCGAACCGATGTTGACGATGGCGCCGTGACCCTGGTCGAGCATGCGCGCACCGAACTCGTGGATGCAGAACATCGTGCCCTTGATGTCGACGTCGAGGACGTGGTCGATCGACTCCTCGGTGACGTCGCGCCACGACATCTGCTCGCGGGCCACGTCGCCGACGTTGTTGATGAGCACGTCCAGGCCGCCGAACGCGGCGAAGGCATCGTCGGCCATCCGCTTGACGTCGTCCCACTGGGTGATGTCGGCCTGGAAGATCTCGACCGTGCCGCCCAGGTCACGGATGCGCGCGGCGGTCTGTTCCGCGCCGTCCTTCGAGCTGCGGTAGTGGACGCCCACCCGGGCGCCCTCCTGCGCCGCCCGCACCGCAATGGCCGCGCCGAAGCCGGTACCGGCTCCGGTGACGAGCACCGAACGGCCGGGGAATCGTTGTGTGATCACCGGGCTGGCCGCAGCAGACATGAAACGTTCTCCTCGAGATCTGATGGGACTGAGAGTGGATGGACAAAGATCAGACGAGCACGCGCCCGCCGTCGACGTAGAGCACCTGGCCGGTGACGAACGCGGCGCGGTCGGAGGCCAGGAAGGTGACCGCGTCGGCAACCTCATGGGGCTGGCCGAGCCGTTCGGCCGGGACAAGGGAGGTGAGCTCCGCGCGAATGCCGTCCTTGGCCAGGTATTCCTTGGTCAGGTCGGTCTCGATGTAGCCGGGAGCGACGGCGTTGACGGTGACGTTGTGCACCGCCCATTCGCGCGCCATCACCCGCAGGAGCTGGTTCAGACCGCCCTTGGTGGCCGCATACGGGGCGTGGTTCGGATGCGCGAGCAGGCCCGACACCGAGGACATGAAGACGATCCGGCCGTACCCGGCCGCGCACATCACCCGACCGACGGCCTGCCCGAGCCAGTACGCCGTGGACAGGTTCAGGGTGAGCGTCTGCGCCCACGCCTCGTCGTCGAGATCGAGCACCGGCAGGCGCACGTTGCGCCCGACCGCGTGCAGGAAGATTTCGATGCCACCCAGCCGCGCGCGCACCTGCTCGACCGTCTCGCGGCACGTGTCCGGGTCGGTCAGATCGGCCACGAGCAGGTCGATGTCGGCACCGGCGTCTTTTGCGCGCCGACGCACGGCCTCGAGGTGCTGTTCGTCGATGTCCACGAGGACCACGCGCGCCCCTTGCGCGGCCAGAGCCACCGCGCTCGCGCCGCCGAGGCCACCCGCGCCGGCGACGAGAGCGGGGCGGTCGGCAAGGTGCAACCAGTCACCTGATGGCATCTTCGGCCCTCCTCACTACGGCGATTCCGGGACGTTTCTCGACAGATGAAAGTAACTTCCGTACGTTAAACCCCAGGCAGTGTCCGTGTCCAGCGCCCACGGATGCGTATCCGGCGAGATCGGCGCCTTAGGCTGCTACTCGGACGTAGATCGTCAGGTTCTGACGGGATGCGCGGCCACGGACGATCCCTGGCGCAAGGGTGAACGAGCAGCGAGAGGCTCCGGTATGGCTGGAAAGCGACGATCGGTGACCGAGAACGTGCCTGGAGACGACGAGGCGCCAGGTGCGCGTACCGGGCGCCCGGAGTACCGCGTCGAGGCTCTGGCCAAGGGACTGCGCATCCTGTCCCTGTTCACTGAGCAACGGCCGACGTGGCGGATCAGCGACATCGCCCCGGCCGTCGGGTTGCCGCTGCCGACGGTCTACCGCGTGGTCATGACCCTGGCCGCCGAGGACTACCTCGAGCACCTGCCCAACGGCGACTACCGTCCGGGCGTGCGGGTGCTCACCCTCGGCACCGCGTCGTTGCGCAGCATGGACCTGGTCGAGATCGCGACGCCGCATCTGCAGAAACTGGCCCAGGAGACCGGGGAAACCGTCAACCTGTGCGTGCTCACCGGCGACCGGGTGCTCTACCTGGTGCGCCTGCGCAACTCCGACCTGGTCACGGCCAACATCCGGGTGGGCTCGACCCTGGCCGCGGTGCACACGTCGATCGGCAAGCTGCTGCTGGCCTATCTGGACGAGGACGATCTGGCCACCAGGATCACCGCGTCGTCCTTCGCGCCCAACCATGGGCCCAACGCGAAGGAATCCCTGGCCGAGCTCAGGACGGATCTGGACAAGATCCGCGAGGACGGCTGGGCGATCCAGGACGAGGAGCTGGCGTTCGGCCTGCGCTCGGTCGCCGCGCCGGTCTTCAACGCCGACGGCGAGATCGTGGCCGGCGCCAACGTCGCCGTGCCCGCCCGGGACTGGTCGAGCCAGCGCATCGTGCGCGAGCTGCGGCCCAAGATCGTCGCCACCTGCCGGGACATCTCCGCCCTGTTGGGTCATTCCGGGTGAGACGGCTGCCCAAGCTGCACCCGGGCGATCTCGACGACGCGCAGCGGGCGCTGTACGACGCGATTGCCGGCGGCCCCCGTGCGCAGGGGCCGCAGGCGTTTGCCCTGACCGACGAGGCCGGCGGTCTGGAAGGGCCGTTCGACGCCATGCTGCGCAGCCCCGGGGTGGGTGCCGCCCTGCAGGACCTCGGCGCGGCCGTGCGGTACCGGTCCCGCCTTACCGACCGGGCTCGCGAGATTGCGATCCTGGTCGTCGCCCACCACTGGCACAGCGAGTTCGAGATCTACGCCCACGAAGCGGTCGGCGCCGTGACCGGGCTGAGCGCCGCTGAGCTCAGGCTGGTGCGCGCGGGTCAATACTCCGAACTCGCCGACGATACCGAGCGGACGGTCGCGGTCACCGCCGCCGCGTTGGCCGATCGCGGCGATCTCGACGACGCGGAGTACGCAGCTGCGGCGGGTCTCGGACCGGCCACCCTGTTCGACCTGACGACCCTGGTCGGCTACTACGCGACGCTGGCCCTGCAACTGCGGGTCTACCGGGTCGCCGCGCCCCCTCCCTGACCGCGCTCCTGGCGCACGGATCTTGACGGCCAAGATCCGTGCGCCAGAAGCGTGCCTTCTTGACACCACGCGGGCGGACGAGCACGATCGAGCCAATCGAAAGTCAATTTCGCAGAGTGAGAGTGAGCACCGAATGAAGCTGGTGACGTTCGACGCGGGCCGGGTCGGCCGACTCGACGGTGAGGACGTCGTCGAGTTCGACTGCGCGTCCACCCGCGAGTGGTTCGCCCGCGGCGGCCAGGTGTCCGAGACCGGCGAGCGGCTCAAGCTGGCCGACGTCCGACTGCGCGCGCCGATCGTGCCGCGCAAGTTCTTCCACACCGCCGGCAACTTCACCGCTCATCACGAGGAACTCACCGCCGTCAACTGGTCGCACCCGGTGCACAAGGGCATCGTGTTCTTCCAGAACGTCGACGCCATCATCGGCCCGGACGACGCCATCGTGTACCCCGAGGGGCTGACCAAGGAACTCGACTACGAACTCGAGTTGGCCGTCATCATCGGCAAGTCCGGCGGGTGGTTCGGACCGGACGAGGCCGAGGACTACATCGCCGGTTACATGGTCTTCAACGACATCACCGCGCGCGACATCCAGCGCCGCGAGATGGAGTCGGGGGTGTTCTCGTTCTCCAAGGGCATCGACACGTTCTGCCCGATCGGTCCGTGGATCGTCACCAAGGACGAGATCGCCGACCCGCATTCGCTGGCCATGGAGTTGCGGGTCAACGGCGAGGCGCGCCAGGTCGGCAACATGAACCAGATGGTGCTCTCGCTACAGCACCTGATCTCCTACCACTCCCCGCAGCTGTACACCGCGGGCGACGTCATCACCACCGGCACCATCTCCGGCGTGGCCGCGGTGCAGCCGAACCCGTTCGACTTCTACCTGCAGCCCGGTGACCGGATCGAGGCCGAGATCGAGGGCGTCGGGGTCCTGCGCAACCACGTGGTGCCGTGGGGCGACGCGCACACCGGTGCGCCGTACACGAATTCGCTCTGACGGTGCGCCTCGCCACCGTCGCCGGTCGCCTCGTCCTGGTGCTCGGATCGGCCGATGACGCGGTCGTCGACGTGGAACGGCACAGTGCGGGTCGGCTGCCGGCTGATCCGCTGGCCGCGCTGGCTCGGATGGACGAACTCACCGCCTGGGCCGCCGGCGTCGACCCGGCCGACGCCGGCCCGCCCGAGGCTCCGTTCGGGCCGCCGGTACCGCAGCCACGGCAGGTCTTCGCGATCGCGTTGAACTACCGCCCGCACGCCGCCGAGGCCGGCTTCCAAGCGCCCGAGGCACCGCTCGTGTTCACCAAGTTCCCGTCGTGCATCGTCGGACCGGACGCCGAGGTCGCCCTCCCCGACGGCAAGGTCGACTGGGAGATCGAGGTCGTGGCGGTGATAGGTCGCGGCGGGCGCCAGATCCCGCGTGAGCGCGCCTGGGACGCGGTCGCCGGTCTTACGGTCGGTCAGGACCTGTCCGAGCGGGTCGGGCAAATGGCGGGCACCCCCGCGCAGTTCTCGCTGGGCAAATCGCATGCCGGCTTCGGCCCGATCGGGCCGGTACTGGTGACGCCGGACGAGTTCGATGACCGCGACGACGTCGGGTTCTCCTCGTCGCTGGACGGCGAGGTGCTGCAGCACGGCCGGACGTCGGAAATGATCTTCGACGTGCCCGACCTGGTGTCGCGCCTCTCGGCCGTGTGCGAGCTGCTTCCCGGCGACCTGATCTTCACCGGCACGCCGGCGGGAGTGGGCAACCGGCGCACCCCGCCGCGCTACCTCCAGCCGGGCGAGACCCTCGTCAGCCGGGTGGAGCACATCGGCGAGATCCGCCAGCGCTTCGTCTGAGCCGGTCCCCCAACCGCTTCTGGCACCGCGATCTCGCCAGGCAAGATCGCGGTACCAAAACCCGAGAGCCCGGCGGGGTCAGACGTGGCTCACCGTTGTCTTCTCGACCACGGGCAGGCTGGCCGGGCTCGACTTGTGACCGCGCGGGCCGGGCAGGACGCGGTCGCGCAGGCGGACGAACCGCGGCGCCAGTCCCTTCTCACCGGCGACCTCGCTGGCCACGCCGTCCGGGTTCTGGATCGCGGTGAAGGCCAGCGCGATGCCGGCCACGATCATCTGGTACTTGCCGACGTGGATCGTCTTGTCGAGGAACGACACGAACAGCCCGTCCCCGGCGAACATCAACCCGGCGAGGACGGCCCCGGCGATGCGGCCGATGCCGGCGACGTAGGCGATGGCCAGCAGGGTGAGCGAGGTCTGCACGGCGAACGACGCGGAGGACACGGTGCTCTGCTGATAGGCGAGCAGGCCTCCACCGATGCCGGCGATGAACGCCGACAGGGCGAAGACGTACAGCTTTACCGGCGCGACCCGGATGCCGACCGACGCCGCGGCGCGTTCGTTGGAGCGCACCGCGATCAGCATCCGGCCGGTGGCCGACGTGCGCAGCCGGGCCACGCAGTATCCGACGAAGGTGACGATCACCAGTAGCAGCACGCCAAACGCGACGCGGGGATAATTTCGGCCCTCCGAGATCCCCAGATCCAGGCCCAACAAATGTGGTGATCCGACGGTGCGGCCACCGAGACCCCCGCTGAACGTGGAGTTGCTGAACACGAGCGCGTCCATCGCCGCGGCCGCAGCCAGGGTGACCACGGCAAGGTTGACGCCCCGCACGCGCAGCGCGGGCAGGCCGATCAGAACCCCCAGCGGCACGACGGCCAGCCCGGCCAGGATGAGCGAGAACGGGAACGGCACCCCGAAGCCCTGGGTCAGGTGGCTGAGGATGAACGCGCCGACGCCGGCGAACGACATCTGCGCCAGTGACACCTGCCCGACGTAGCCGGTGAGCACGACCAGCGACAGCGCCAGGCACATGGTGACCAGCGAGGACATGAACGCGGCCCGCAGCGACCCGTGCAGTACGACCAGCACGATGAGCCCGAGCACGAACATGATGACGGACGTGGAGATCGGCCGGGTGGGCCGCCCGATCGAGGGGTTGCGCAGCGTTCCGGTGGCACCGCGCGCGCCGAGGCGCCGGGCGCTCAACGTCATCGTCACCAGGATGATCACGAACGGGACGCCGTCGGCCAGGCCCTGCTGTGGCAGCCAGGTGAACACCGTCTGCAGCTTGATCAGTTCCGACTGCACGATGCCGAGCAGCAGGCCCGCCGCGGCCGTGATCCAGAACGACTGGAACCGCCCGATCAGCACGGCCCCGAGCGCCGGAACCACGAACAGCGTGTAGGACGACGGGTCCAGCGACGAGATCGGCGTGATGAGGATGCCGGACACGGTGGCCAGGAACGTCGCGATCATCCAGTTGCGGGCGGCGATCCGCGACGCGGAGATGCCGATGAGCGACGCGCCGATCTCGTTCTCGGCGCCGGCCCGGGTGGCCAGGCCGAAGCGGGTGAACCGGAAGACCACGGTCAGCGCGACGGCCACCACGATGACGATCCCGGCCAGGTAGATGCGGTCGGAGGGCACGATGACGCTGCCGATGGTGATGCTCTGGCTCGGCAGGATCGGCGGTGCCGACAACGAGGTGGTACCGAAGTTGAGCACCGCGACCGCCTCGAAGAACAGCGTGACGCCGACGGAGGCGCAGACCTTGGTCAGCGGGGCCGCGTGCAGCAGCGGGCGGTATACGAGCAAGAAGACGACCAGTCCCAATGCGGTGCCGTAGACCACCGTGACCAGCAGGGCCGGCCAGAGCCCGAGCCCGGACGACGACGCCACCTTGACCTCATGCGGCAGCCAGATCCAGGGCAGCTCGAGCTCACCGCGGTTGCGCAGGTTGAGGTAGGTGTACGCGCCCCACATCGCGGCTGCGCCCTGGGCGAAGTCGACCACGCCGGTGCTGCGGTACTTGAGCACCATGCCCAGGCCCAGCAGGGCGTACACCGAGCCGGCGCCGAGGCCGAGCAACAGGAAGAGGATGTACGTGCTCATCGCGCCGCCTCACCAGCGACCGGGCGGAGGGCCGGCCGCTGGCCGGCCCTCCGAGCGGACTCAGGGCTTGTAGTAGGAACCTGCGGTGACGAATTCGGCCTGGGCGACAACGATCTTGCTGCCCTTCACCTGACGGATCTGCTCGTAGGCGTTGCAGATCGAGATCGCGCCGGCGAGCTGCTTGCCGTCACAGGTGTAGTCGTGACCCATGAAGTTGTGCGTCGCCTTGCCCGTCTTGAAGGCGGCCAGGATCTTGGCCGTCGTCAGGTCGGCGGTCGTGAAGGTGGACAGCGCGGCCTGGACGTTGATCACGGTCTGGAACCCGATCGCGGCGAGCGAGTCCAACACGATGTCCGCCGGTGCGTACTGCTTCAGCGCCGCGAGGTACAGCTGGGTCTCAGCCGTGTTGGCGAACGGATCCAGCGTCGGTCCGGCGAAGTACAACCCGTCCGCCCCGCCGCCGGCACCCTGGATCGCCTTGGGCGAGGTGCACGGGTCGATGCCGAAGATCTTGGCCTTGTTGCCCAGCTGCTTGAGCGACTTCAGCACGTTCGGGCACGCGGCCGGCGCGTCGACGTAGACCACATCGGGGTGGGCACCGATCGCGGTGGCCACGGCGGACGACACGTCCGACGAGGTGGGCGGCAGGGAGATCTTGGTGATCTTCGAGATGCCGGCGTTCTGCATCGTGCTGATGATGATCTTGCCGCTCGCCGTGCCCTGGGTGTCCGAGGTGTAGATCACGGCTGCACTCTTGGCGTTGAGGGTCTTGGCCGCGTAGACCGACGCGGCCGCGTTGTCGCCGGTGGAGACGCTGGAGAAGATGACCCCGTTCTTGTAGTTCTGCTCGACCGGCGTGAACGGCACGCCGCCGAGGTAGGCCAGGTTCTTGCGGGTCCACACCGGGATCGCGCCCGGGGCGCCGGTGTCGGCGCCGCCGAGAATGGCGACCGGGTTCTGGTCGGCGATCTGGTTGGCGCAGCGCTGCGACGTCGACGGCTGACCGTCGGTGGCACAGCTCACCAGCTTGATCGGATGGCCGCCGATACCGCCCTTGTAGGCGTTCACGTACTTGACCGCCGCCTCCTCAGCCAGGCGGACCTCGGGGAACGTGACCGGGCCGGCCTCGATGTTGAGCAGACCGAACACGACCGGGCTGCCGGACGCGGCCTTGGGCGTACCGAGTACACCGCCGGCGGCGGCACTGGACGTGGCGGCACTGGTGGCCGCGGCGCTGGACGTGCCGGCCGCCGCCGAGGACGCAGTGGTGGTCGCGGAACCCCCCTTGCTACTGCTCGAACACCCGGCCACGAGCGCGGCGCAGGTCCCGAGGACCCCCGCCACGATCAGGGCACGCTGTCTTGCTGGCATCTGGTCTCCTTCGGGTCGTGCTGAGTGGGTTCCCGCACCCCGACGGGGCCAGGTCGAAACGGTTATGCGGTTGCGGACGTCTTCTCGGTGTTTCCGGTAGTCGTGGCGTTCTCGGTGGTGGTGGCGTTCTGGGTGATCGACGCGGTCTTCGCGGCCAGGTCGGCCGCCACCTCGGCGTTCAGCCGGCCGGCCGCCTCGAGATCGCCGAGGTAGCAGGCCATCAGCAGGTCGCGGCGTGAGCGCAGGTCGGCCGTGCGGCCCTCGAGCACGACGGCGCCGTGGGCGAGCACGTACGCGCGCTCGGCCACGTCGAGGGCGACGGCGACGTGCTGTTCGACCACCAGAACCCCCGAGCCGAACGATTCGGCCACCGTGCGCAGCACCGGCACCAGGCGCTCCACGACGACGGGCGCCAGGCCCAGGCTCATCTCATCAACGACCAGCAGCGACGGGCGGGCGACCAGGGCGCGTCCGACCGCGAGCATCTGCTGCTCGCCACCGGAGAGCAGCCCGGCCTTGCGCCCGAGGCACTTGCGCAGCTCCGGCAGCAGGTCGAGGATCTCGTCCTCGTTCGAGCGGCCCCGCACCCGGGCCAGGCGGAGGTTCTCGCGCGTGGTGAGGTCGTTGAACAGCGCCCGGTTCTCGGGCACCAGGGCCAGGCCGCGCCGGGAGATGCGGTGTGCGGGCATGCCGTTAACCTTGTGGCCGGCAAAGGTGACGGTGCCGCCCATCGGCGTGATCAACCCGGCGATCGCGGACAGCGTGGTCGTCTTGCCGGCCCCGTTCGAGCCGAGCAGCGCCACCACCTCGCCCGAGCGCACGGTGAGGTCGAGGTCGCGCACGACCGGGAAGCCGTTGTAGCCGGCGTCCAGGCCACGGACCTCGAGCAGTGGTTCGCCCTTGTTCGTGGCCGGGCTGGCCGCGGCCGGGCTGGCCGTCGCCGTGGCGCCCCGTTCAGACCTTGGCATCGTGACCTCCGAGGTAGGCCTCGATGACCTTGGCGTCGGCCCTGATCTCCGTCGGAGTGCCCGCCGCGATGACCTGGCCGAAGTCGATGACCACGATGCGATCGCATACGCCGAGCACGAGGCCCATGTCGTGGTCGACGAGCAGCACGCTGACCCCGTGCTCGGGCAGCGAGCGCAGCCGACGACCGAAGGCCAGGCTCTCGTCGGTGTCCAGGCCCGCGGCCGGTTCGTCCATGAGCACCAGGCGCGGACGCTGGACCAGCGCCCGGGCCACGCCGACCAGCTTGCGCTGGCCGTGGGACAGTTCCTGCGGGTAGCGGTTGGCCACGTCGTCCAGGTCGCACAACCCCCGGGCCCAGGCGACGTCCTCGATGCCCTGCGGCCGGGACGGGACGACGAGGTCGCGCAGTGCGCTCCACACCGTCGGACGTTCCGCGGCGACGAGCAGGTTCTCCTCGACGGTCAGGTCGTCGAAGAGCTCGACCGACTGGAACGTCCGCACGAGCCCGCGCCGGGCCACACTGTGCGCGCGGGCGCCGTCGAGGGACTCGCCCTCGAACGTCACCCGCCCACCGCGACCGGGCAGGTACCCGGTGAGCGCGTCGATGAAGGTCGATTTCCCCGCGCCGTTCGGGCCGATGAGCCCGACGACCTCCCCCGGGTCGACGTGCAGCGACACACCGTCCACGGCGACGACGGCGCCGTAGGCCACCCGCAGCTCGGCCACATCGAGAAGATGAGCCATCCACGTCTCCCGTCTTCGCGCTTGGTGTTCTCGCTAGGTGAAATCAGTTTTACGATCTGATGGC
This sequence comes from uncultured Jatrophihabitantaceae bacterium, assembly GCA_964252015.1. Classification (GTDB taxonomy): domain Bacteria; phylum Actinomycetota; class Actinomycetes; order Mycobacteriales; family Jatrophihabitantaceae; genus CAXSBR01. The sequence goes on from CAXULW010000010.1 coordinate 25,611, forward strand.
GGAACCGTACGGCTCAGAGCGGCCGGTGTCCACCACCCATGTCCACGGCGAGACCGAACTGCGTCGTGACCGGTACTCCAGCCATGGAGTCGGCTGAGAACGCGCGCCCACCGTTGACACCGGAGGGTGGGTCGGCGATGATCGGCATTCGGGCACTTGTGAAAGCAATTCTCGTAGAGCGAGAACTTAGCCTGAGACCGTACTGGAGCAAAAGAGGTGGACATGTCCCGCACCGTCTTCACCCGTGGGCTGGTCTTCGACGGCACGGGCACGCCGCCCGAGCCGGGTGAGGTGGTCATCGACGACGACTGGGTCGTCTCGGTGCGTCCCGGCTGGCACGAGCACGGTTTGGATGAGAACGGTGCGGACGGGAACGTGCGGGTCGTCGACGCGACCGGGTGCACGGTCATGCCCGGGCTGATCGAGTCCCACGCCCACCTGACGTTCCCCTCGGCGGTCGGGCACATCGACCCGTCGTTCAACCCGCCGCTGGACGTCAGCTTCTTCCACCACATCGAGGGCATGCCGGCCGAGCTGGCCCGCGCCGAGCGCAACGCGCTGATCCTGCTCGACGCCGGGTTCACCTCGGCCTACTCCGCCGGTTCGCTGCTGCCGATGCCCACCGAGGTCATCCTGCGCGACAAGATCCGCGCCGGCGCGGTACCCGGCCCCCGGTTGCGGGCGGCGAGCATGGAGCGTGACAACCACCCACTGCGTCCCGACGGCCACCTCGAGACCGACTGGCAGGGCCCCGGTCCGTGCCGCGAGTTCGTCCGCGAGCAGGCGGCGATGGGCTTCGACAGCGTCAAGTTCCTGCTGAGCAACGACGACGTCTTCGTCCCCGGCGGGTCGCACATCACCCAGTACACCGCCGAAGAGGCCAACGCCGCCGGGGAGCAGGCCCGCGAGTCGGGCGTCTGGCTGAACTGCCACGCCCAGTCGGCCGAATCGGTGAAGATCGCCGTACGCGCAGGTTTCCGCTCGATCTACCACTGCACCTACGCCGACACCGAAGCCCTCGACCTGCTAGAGGAGGCCAAGGACCGGGTGTTCGTCTCCCCCGCGCCCGGCATCATCTTCGCCAACGTCTACGAAGGTGCGGAGTTCGGCATCACCACCGAGGTCGCGACCCGGATGGGTTCGGTCGATGCCCTCGCCGGCATGGCCGCGGTCTACCCCGAGATCCGCAAGCGCGGCATCCGCGCGTTGCCCGGTGGAGACTACGGCTTCCCCAACAACCCGATCGGCCGCAACGCCCGCGACCTGCAACTGTTCGTCGAGGTGCTCGGCTATACCCCGCTGGAGACGCTCCGCGCGGCGACCATGCTCGGCGGCCAGGTCATGGGCATGGGTGACGAGCTCGGACTGCTCGCGCCCGGCTACCTGGCCGACGTGATCGTGGTGCGCGGGAACCCGGCCGAGGACGTCACCCTGCTGCAGGACAGCGCCAACATCGACTACATCGTGCAGGGCGGCCGCTTCCACAAGCAGCCGGTGTTCGCCTCGGCGTGAGCGCTCGAAATCGCACGCGTCCGAGCGAGCCGGCCGCAAACAGCGAGCAGATATGACCAGCCCGGCGGTGGTTCGCCGGGACGTGGTCTACACCGCGCCGTTCGGGTACCGCCCACTGGCCCTCGACCTGTACGTGCCGCCGGCGCCCGTGGTGGTGTGCGTCTACCTGCACGGTGGCGGCTGGCGGATCGGCAGCCGGCGCGACGGCCCGGGCGCAGCGGGGCGGTGGGCGTCCCCGTCGTTCTTCGAGTACCTGGCCGCGCAGGGCGTCGCGGTGGCCAGCGTGGACTACCGGCTCAGCGGCGAGGCCCGCTTTCCGGCCCAGCGCGACGACGTGCGGTCGGCGGTGGAATTCCTGGCCGCCCACCGCGGTGACTTCGGCTTGCCCGCAGCGCTCGGGGTGTGGGGCGTCTCGGCCGGCGGTCACCTGGCCGCTCTGCAGGCCCTGGGCCCGGGTGTGGACGAGCTGCCGGTGCGGGCCGCGGTCTGCTGGTACACCCCGACCGATCTCGACGCGCTCGCCGGTGACATCATCGCCGCCGGCGGCTCGCCCGACCGCAGCGCTGATTCCCGCGAGGGCCGGCTCGTCGGCGGCCGGCTCGACGACCTACCCGATGTCGCCGCGGCCGCCAGCCCGGTGACGGCCGTGGCCGGGGCCGGAGTACCGCCGCCGTTCCTGTTCGTGCACGGCGACGCTGACGGCGCGGTGCCGCCCCGGCAGAGCACCCGCTTGGCCGAAGCGCTGACCGCGGCCGGCGGATCGGCCACCGTCGAGCTCATCCCCGGGGCGACGCACATGTTCCCCGAACTCGACGACGACGCCACCCGAGCCGTCGTCGACCGGTCGGTGCGCTTCCTGCGCGAAACCGTCGACGCGCCTGCCGCCGACGTCGCCTACTCACCCCATGAATAGACGATGAGCGCCAGCCCGACTGCGGTCGACGCGGTGGACGTCGTGGTCGTCGGGTACGGGCCGGCCGGCGCCGCGGCCGCGCTCGGTGCGCACGCGGCCGGGGCCGCGGTGCTCGTGCTCGAGGCCGGCGGGCACGGCGGCGGCAACGCGCTGTACAGCGGCGGGTTCCTGTTCGACGTGCCCGGCGACGCGTGCGTGCCCCACCTGGACGCGTTGTGTTTCGGGCGCACCAACCACCATGTGCTCGCGGCCTACGCCGACGGCCTGCACGGCCTGGCCGGTTGGCTCGCCGAGATCGGGGCGGCTACGGAACGGTTCGACCCGCCACTGATCCGGCTGCCGGCACCGTTCCCGTCGTGGCCGGCGTTCCCGGCCGGACGGTCGATCGAGTACCGGGTGGTCAGCGGCGGTGACGGGCGACGCGGCGCGCAGTTGTGGCAGCGCCTGGACGACGCGGTGCGCGAGCGGGACATCACGGTGCGGTTCGGCGCCGGCGTCACCGACCTGGTCCTCGACGAAGGGCAGGTCAAAGGCGTCATCACCGCCGCCGGCGATACCGTGCTCGCCCGCGGTGGCGTGGTCCTCGCCTGCGGGGGTTTCGAGGCCGACCCCGACCTGGCCGACACCTTCCTGCCGCTGGCCACCGGCGCCCCGGTGGGCCACCTTCGCAACACCGGCGCCGGGCTGCGGCTCGCCGAGCGGGCGGGTGCGTCCCTGTGGCACATGTACGGGTTCTTCGGATGGTTCGCGTTCACCGCCCCCGACCACGCCAGCGCATTCGCGATCGACTTCTTCGCCCCGGGCCACCTCTACGTCGACGCGGACGGGCGCCGGTTCGCCGACGAGACCGGCTTCGAGGTGCACGATCGCCTGCGCGCGCTCTCGACCTACCTGCCCCGCAACCCGAACCGGCCGCGTTTGCCGGCCTGGGCCATCTTCGACGAGCCGGCCCGGTTGGCCGGGCCCCTGAACGGCCTGCTGGGCACGCCCAACGACTACACCTGGAGCCCTGACAACAGCGTCGAGATCGAGCGGGGCTGGATCGTGCGGGCGGACGACGAACGAACGCTCGCTCACCACATCGGCGCCGACCCGGGCGTCCTGGCCGCCACCCTGGCTGAGTACGACGCGTCCGCCCGCGCCGGGCACGATGAGCGCTTCGGCCGGTCTTCGGACACGCTGACGCCGCTCGCGGACGGCCCGCGGTACGCGATCGAGACGCGTCCCGGCGTGGCGGGCACCACGGGCGGGCCACGTCACGACGCTGCGGCCCGGGTGCTGCGCGCCAGCGGCGAACCGATACCGGGGCTCTACGCGGCCGGCGGGGTCAGCATGGTGTGGGGCCACCTGATAGATCACGGCGGCGGGCTCACCGACGCGCTGGTGTTCGGTCGGATCGCCGGGGCCGACGCGGCCGGGCGGGCGGGGCGATGACCAGTGCCCCAGCGGGCGGGGCGGTGACGCGCGCCCGGCTGGCGGTGGTCACCGGCGGGGCCGGCGCCATCGGCGCCGCGATCGGTGCCGCACTCGAGGCCGGCGGGTACGAGGTCGTCTCGCTGGACCTGCGGCGCCGGCCGGACCGTCCCGACGATCTGGTCGTGGATCTCGCCGACGCCGAGCAGATCCGGGCCGCGGCGCAGGGGATAATGGCCCGGGCGGGACGCTGCGACGTCCTGGTGCACGCGGCGGCCGACCTGAGCCAGGCCACGTTGGCCGAAATCGACCTGACGACCTGGCGACGGGTGCAGGCCGTGAACGTGGAGGCAGCGCTGCTGCTGGTCCAGGCGCTGGCACCGAAGTTGGCCGCGTCGGGTTCCGGGCGCGTCGTCCTGATCGGGTCCGACACCGTGTGGCAACCGCCGGCGGTGAACCTGCTGCCCTACGTCACCAGCAAGGCCGCGCTGATCGGATTGACCCGGATGCTCGCGCTGACCCTCGGCCCGGACGGGGTCGCCGTCACCTGCGTAGCGCCCGGCTTGACCGACACACCGGCGGCGCGGGAAGGCCTGCCGTCTAAGGCATTCACCGCCGTCCTCGAGCGACAGGCGTTGCCGCGGACGCTGGTGCCCGAGGACGTCGCCGCGACCGTGGCGTTCCTCGCGTCACCGGCCGGGGCCGCCCTCACCGGTCAGACCGTGTGCGTCGACGGCGGCCTGGTCACCCGCTGACTCAGTGGCGGTTGAGCTCGCCGTCGGCGCCGACGAGGTAGGAGGAGAACCGTCCGTCCGCGTCGCGTTGGGAGCGGATCTCGTCCAGACGGCGCAGGTTGTCCTCGGCCAGGAACCGGTCGGCGCGCTGGCCGAAGTCGGTGTCGCCGATGTAAACCCCGGCCCCGGCCATGGCGGCCAGTTCCCCGGTGCGCGAGTGGACGAAGTCGGCGTAGCGCTCGTCGTCAGCGGCGTCGGTATAGATGACGTAGGTGGCGATGTACACGTTGGCCTGCACCGAGAACGCCATGTCGGGCAACGGTCGACTGGGTGCCCAGCCGTACCAGATGGAGAACGAGTGCGTCGTCGGCAAATCGCGCCACAGCGCGGCGAGTGACGGTGCCAGTTGCGCGGCCGGTGCGTCGGTCCAGGTGCAGTCGACCACGTAACGATGGCCTTGCGGGTTCTGCACGGTCTGCGCCTCGTTCTCGCGCGCGATGTCCGTTTCTTCGCGGACGTGACCGAGCCGGTGGTCGGCGAGTGGGCACGCGTCGAAGGCCCCGAGTAACTGCTCGACCGTGGCCCGGGACTCCCCCATCACCGTCGTGTGCAGCAGCAACACCGTGCCGTCCGGGCGGTCTACGCCAGGGTCGAGCGGCACGTCGGGCAGCCGGGTCGCAGCCACCACCGGCTCGACCGTGGCGTCGAGCGTGGGCAGGATCTCGTGCAACCAGGCCAGCAGCGCGGGCGCATCGTCGAGCCGGAACGTCCAGCTGTCGTGAACCATCACCGCCGGCCGCGGATAGGTCTGCAGGTAAAAGCGGGTGATGACTCCCGGGAAGCCGGGGCCGGCCCCGCGCGCGGCCCAGAGCAGGTCGGCGTTGTTCTCGGCGTCGGCGTGCACGAGCTCACCGTCGGCGGTGACGACGTCGATGCCGACGACGCTCTCGCACGCCCAGCCGCGCGACCGGCTGTTCCAGCCCTGCCCGCCCTGGAGCAGGAACCCGCCGAGGCCCACGGACGCGCAGTGACCACCGGGGAACGCCCGCCCGTACCCGGCCAGTACCGGGTCGAGATCCAGGCCGCCGCGAACTGCGGGGTGCACTGACGCAATGCCGGTCGCCTGGTCGTAGTCGACGTCGCGCAGCCGGCCCAGGTCGATGAGCAGGGTGTCGTCACGCACGCTCCACGCGGCCCAGGAATGACCGCCGGCCCGCACCGACACGGCCCACCCCTGCGCCCGGGCCAAGCGCACCCCGGCCACCACGTCGGCTTCGGACCCAGCCAGCAGCACGGCCGCGGGGTGGCGCTCGGGTCGCCGCGCGTTGAACACCGCCCCGACGCGCGCGTCCTCGTAATCCGGCTCGCCGCGGCGCACGAGACGTCCGGCGAAGTTCACCGACTCGGCCACCATCCGTCTGTCCCCGATTCCGCTCTTCAAAAGTCACTCTTGCAGAACGAGAACACCCTGCCATAGATTCGCGCTCATGAACACAGTGCATCGGCAGGCCCCGTGAGTCGGGGGCTGCACCACATCGGGTATTGGGTGGACGATCTCGACACGGCGATGACCCATGCGCAGGACCTGCTGGGCGTGGGTCCGTTCACGGTGCTGGAACACGTCGACCTCGGCGAGTTCCACTTCCGCGGTGGCCCAGCCGTGCTCGATCACACCGCCGCGTTCACGGCGTGGGGTCCGGTGCTGCTGGAGCTCAACGTCGTGCACCGCGTCGAACCCGTGGAGCTGCGCCAAGCCCTGGGCGTGGCGCCCGGGCAGGTCAGCCATGTCGCCTGGACCACCGATGATCTGACCGCAGAGAACGAGCACATGAGCGCAGCCGGCTGCCCGTTACTGACGACCTCGGTCGGCGGCGCGGTCGCCAACTGGTACGGCGGCGGACCGCTGTTCGGACACCCGATCGAGGTGCACCAGCCGCCGCCGGGCGTGCAGGCGTTCTGGCAATCCCTGTTCGACGCCGCCGGCTAAGCATCGTCAGCTCCGCCGATCGCGTACTGACACAGCCCATTCAGCGCTACCAGAGCGCTACCAGAGCTACCAGAGCGCTACGATGCTGCTATGAGCGTGGAAATCCGGCAATCAGACCTGCGTAACGACAATGCGGCGGTCATGCGGCGGGTCGCCGGGGGCGAGTCCTTCGTGGTCACCGTCAACGGTCGACCAGTCGCCGACGTGGTGCCACATCGGCCGGGCACGGGCAGGCGTCGATTCGTGCCGGTAGCTGAACTGGCCGAAGCCTTCGCCGCAGACCCGGTGCCGGACCCGGGAGCGTGGCTGGCCGATCTGGCTGCCGCCGACAGGGTTTTTGGCCCGGACGAGCCCACCGATCCGTTCGGCTCCGCGACCCGATGACCACGGGCCCGCCGCGTCGCGCGCTTCTCGACACCTCGGTCGTGATTGACTTCCCCGCCGCGCACGTCGCCCAGGTCGCCGACGAGGTGGCGGTGTCCGCGGTCACGATCGGCGAGCTGCAATACGGCGTGAGCGCCGCCGCCGATCCGCTAACCCAGATGTCCCGTCGCCGGCGCGTGCAAGCCACTCTGGACCGCTTCGAAGTGCTGTCGTTCGACGTCGCCGCCGCAGAGTACTTCGGGGCATTGGCCGCCCTCGTGCGCCAGCACGGGCGCAACCCACGGCCACGCCGCATGGACTTGCAGATAGCCGCGACGGCAGCCTGCCACGGCTTGATGCTGCTGACCCGAAACGGCAAGGACTTCGCCGGATTGGGGTCCGCGCTCGAAGTGGTCGACCTGCCGAACCGACTGTAGGCAGAGGCCGCCAGCCCGCTCCGTGCCGTCAAGTGCCCGCACCGGGATCTCGTTGGTGTCGATGGTCAGGGAAGCAGCGTGAAGGCAGCGACGTGAACGGGTCGAACGACGGCGAAGTGACGCCGATCGACGGTCGCGATGTCGGTGACGCCCAGACGCTCTGCGGCGGCGACGACGGACGCGTCCACCGTTCCGAGGGGGAGATTGCGGTACCGCGCGACCAGTTCGGCGATCCGCATCCAGTCGCCCGCCGCCACCGGTTCGACGCTGAAGGCGCCACTGGCGAGGTCACCGAGGAAACGGACTTCCGGCTCAGTCCCGAGTCGGGTGGCGAGCAGGTAGACGACCTCGGTGATGACGAGGGTCGGAACCACGAGCGGGCCGGGATGGGTTTCGAGCAGGTTCAGCGCGGCGGCGTGGTGTGTGTCGTCGGCGTCGACGTAGGCATAGAGAGGTCCCGCGTCGACGACGAGGGCGGCTATCGCCCGACCTCGGCGGCGAGGATCTCCTCGATGCGCTCGGAGACGTCGCTGCGGCCGCTATGGCCGGTGCCGGCAGCCCCGAGCCGCCGCCGACCCGCCGGGTCTCCGAGGTATGCCTCGAGGGCCTCGCGGCTGATGTCGGCGATGGTGGCGCCTCGGCGTGCGGCTTCGTGCCGCAATCGTGCGTCGAGTGCGTCGGGGATCTTGACGGTGGTCCGCTTCACGTATGCCAGCATACCCACTGCCGCGAACCGTGTCCTCACCGGCTTTCCTGGACTGCGGTCTTCACAGGTCGCGCTTCTTCGGTTTCACGACGCCCGCCTGGTAGATGTCCTCCTCGAGATGGAGGGCGACGCAGAAGATCGATCGTGAGTCAGATTCGCCGGGCCGCGCTTGTTGACACGGTGGGCTGGTCAGCCAGTTCGTACGAGGAGGAGCCATGACCCCTGTTTTCGGAATCATCTTTGCGATCGCCTGCGGCCTGCTGGCACCGTCCCGCGGTGCGGCGATCAAAGCCGCGGTCGTGCTGATGGCCACGGCGACCGCGATCCAGACGTGGGATCTCGGGGCCGGGTTGGGCAGCAACCCGGCGAGCACGATCCGGGAAGGCTCGTACTGGGTTGTCCAGCTGATCATCGTCGCGGTGATCACTGCGCTCACCGCGGGCGTGTTCGAGATGCGGGCGCGGCGTGCCCGTAGCGAGGGTCGGCCGCTGCGCCGGGACGGGTTCGTCGGGCGGCACGGTGGGCTGTCCCTCGCGCTGGGTGAGGCGGCACTGCTGGTCGTCGGCTTGGTGATCGTGAGCGTGATGTACGGCGTGCACAAGACGCACGGCCACGGCGCCGGCAGCATTCCGGCCGGCGGCGTCATCGGTCTGGTCGTCGGCTCGGTCGCGGCCGTCGCCCTCGGGGCGTACGCCTACCTTGGCGCGCGGCGTGGTCACGTGGGGCTCCTGAAGCGCACGGCGTGACGGTGGGCTTCGCCGGCGCTGCGGCGGGGTCGCGCAGACTCGCCGGGGCGGCGTTGCGGACGGGCCGGGCGACAACCACAATTCACCTGAGTCGGGTCGCATGAGTCGGGCGGGGAGGCCGTCGATGAGCTGGGGACTGACTCGCGTCTTGGGGCGGCGGGTGGCGGGCGCTGCCGGCGTTGCGATCGGTGACCTCGTCTTCGCGGTGCTGCTCAGCGCGAGCGCGGTGCTGTCGGCGGCCGGCATCACCTCGAATTCGGGCAACCCGAATGCGGGACCGGCGGCTGCGGTGGCGGTGCTGTCGATGAGCGCCCCCGTCCTGCTCGCTCGGGCGTGGCCGCTCGCCGCGTGCGCGGTGCTGGCTATCGGCGCGCCCCTGAATTGGCTGGTGATCGGCGACCTCGTCCGCTGCGGGGCCGGTTTGATCGCCGTCTTCTACGTCGCGTTCGTCGCCGGCCTGAAGTGCCGGACGGTGCACACGGCCGCAGGCATTGCTCTGCTGAGCGTGAACGTCGTGTGCCAGGCCTACTCGGACCCGAAGCTCGGGGCGGGCGCGATCCTGCTGATGATCCCGGTCGCGGCCGCTTTCGCCGCCGCCGGCCGGCTCGTCGCCAGCCGCAACGCCACCGTCGCGGCACTGCACGCGAACACCGCCCAACTGCGCCACGAGCGCGAAGAAAACGCCCGGCTCGCGGTCGCCACCGAACACGCCCGCATCGTCGGCGACCTGGACGGGTTCCTCGCCGCGCAGGTCGACCGGATCACGGACACCGCGACGTCCGGACGGGCGTCCCTGGCGGCGGATCCGGAACGGGCCAGGGCCGCGTTCACGTCCATCAGCCAGGCCGGACGCGCCGCGCTCGTGCGGATGCGGGAGGTCGTGTCCGAACTCGAGCCGACACCCGAGGCGTCCGGTACCGGCGAGCGCGCACCCACGCTGGCCCAGCTTGACCGGCTGCTCGCAGACGCGACGGAATCGCCGGCCCGGCTCGAAGTGATCGGCGATCCCCGGATGTTGTCGCCCGGCCTGGAACTGTCCGTCTACCGGATCGTCGAACGGCTGCTGGAAGCTACTGCCCGCGACCGCGCCGGACGCGGCCCGCGCCCGCCGGTCGCGGTGACGCTGCAGTTCTGCGCCCACGAGCTGCGGTTGACGGTGACCGGGGCGGCGGCGCGGCGCGCGCACACCCGGGCCGCGCTGGCGGCCGCGCAGCTTCGCGCTTCGGTGCATCGCGGAAGCGTGCACAGCACAGCTGCCGACGGGATCCGCACCACGGTCGTGGCGCTGCCGCTGACCGCCGGCCATGGCTGACATACGCGTTGCCCGCGGGCGCCGAGAGCTGCGGTGGGCGGATCCCGCGGCCGCGGTGATCCTCGCCGCCGCCACCGCAGCCATCGGGCATCGATTGTGGTCCGGCCCGGCCTGGAGCGCCACCGACATGTCGTGCGCGGTGGGCGCATGCCTGCCCGTCTGGTGGCGCCGGAGATTTCCGCTCGTCGTCGCAATGGCAACCGCGGCCCTCACCATGGCACCATTCCTGAACGCCGGTGGCGGGCGGATCTACGCCGGCCCGACGAGCGGCCCAGGTCTGGCCGCGATGTTCCTGGTCGCGATGGCGCTGGGCTCGCGGTCCCCGTGGCCTCGCTCGTTGCTCGGGTTGGTGCCTCTGACGGCCGCCGCCGCGGTCACTGGCGGGCCCCGGTTCAACCCGTTCCTGGTGGTGATCGTGGTCGGCCCGTGGCTCGTCGGCCTGGTGCTCGCGTCGCGGCAGCGCGCCGCCGATCAGCTCGCCCGTCGCGCCCGCGAACTCATCGAGGAACGCGAGGCGTTCGCGGCGACGTCGGTGCGTTACGAGCGGGCCCGGATCGCCCGTGAGCTCCACGACATCGTCGCGCACAACGTGTGCATGATGGTCGTGCAGGCAAACGCCGGCAGCTTCCTGGTCGATCAGAAACCCGAAGCCGCCGCGGAGGCCTTCGCCGCCATCGACGCGGCCGGACGCCAAGCCCGGGAGGAGGTCGGCCGGCTTGCCGTGCTCCTCGACGAGGAACCACCGAACCTGCCGGGCGACCTGCGCGTCGTCGAGGACATCATCGACACGGCGCAGCGGTCAGGGCTGCGGATCAGCTACGAACTCCGGGGCGAGGCCGCTGAGCTGTCGGTCGCCGCCGGTGACGTGATCCATAAGGTGATCCGCGAGGCGATCACCAACGCCGTCAAGCACGCCGCCGGGGCGGCGGTCGAGGTGATCGTCGAGTCCGGGTCCGACGCGACGAGCGTCCAGGTGCATAACGGCCCGAGCGCGGCCGCGGATCGGGGATTGACCGCGGTCGGCGGCGGGCACGGGCTGGCCGGCATGCGGGAACGCATCCAGCAACTGGGCGGGCTGCTGAACGCCGGACCCGACGGCTGCGGCGGTTGGCTCGTGACGGCCCGGGTCCCCAGCCGCCTGGAACCCCTCGCCCAACCCCTCGCACCATGACCGGCGCCTACGCCGACACGCCGGGCGATCCGATCAGCGTCGTCGTCGCCGACGACCAGCAGCTCGTCCGTGGCGGATTCCGCGTCATCCTCGACGCCCAACCCGACATCACCGTCGTCGGCGAGGCAAGAGACGGGCACGAGGCGATCCAGCTGGCCCGGACCCTGTCTCCCACCGTGGTCCTGCTCGACATCCGCATGCCGAACCTCGACGGCCTGGCCGCCGCCCGCGCGATCCTCGAGCACACCAGCAGCCGCGTGCTCATGCTCACCACCTTCGACACCGACGAGTACGTTTACGCCGCACTGCGCGCCGGCGCCAGCGGGTTCCTGCTCAAGGACGCCCCGACCGAGCACCTGGTGACGGCGGTCCGCTGCGTTGCTCGCGGCGACGCGCTCCTCGACCCCGCCGTCACCCGGCGGCTGATCGACCGATTCGCGCACGCAGCACGCCCCCCGGCCGACCTCCCGACCGTCTTCGGCGCGCTCACCGCACGTGAGCGCGATGTGCTGCGCCAGATCGCCCAAGGGATGTCGAACGCCGAGATCGCAGCACACCTCGTGATCGAAGAAAGCACCGTCAAGTCCCACGTCACGCGCATCCTCACCAAACTCGACCTCCGCGACCGCGTCCAGGCCGTCGTGCTCGCCTACGAATCACAATTCGTGACGCCGCAGAAGTAGGCGCCCTCACCGGCGCACGACCGCCTCGACGCGCGGGTCTCGGTGGGCTCGCCGGTTGATACCGTTCACATCTTGGTGAAGGGACGAGCAGAAACGAGCGCCTGTGCACCTCAGCCGACTGTCCACCCTGCTCATCGACGCGCCGACAAACCAGGCGGCAGCGAGCGCGGCGTTCTGGTCGGCCGCCTTAGGGGTTTCGGCCCACAGTCCGCCAGGAGAGCCGCAGTTTCAGACCCTGCAGGATCCAATCCCGGACCTCGTCGTCGCCGTACAAGCGATCCACGGTCCCGCCCGCTACCACGTCGACATCGAAACCGACGACGTGGCCGCGGAAGTGCAACGGTTGACCGAACTCGGCGCGGTCGAAGTGTCCCGCTGGCAAGGCTGCCACACGCTCGAAGTCCCCGGGGGCCACCTGCTCTGCGTCATCCCGGTCCACAGTGACCCGGCCACCTTCGCCCGCCTCGCTCGAGCCTGGTGACAAACGGGTGCGGAGCTGACCTGCTGCTCTGTATCGGTCCTAGCGAACCTTGGTGTCGTTTGCCGGTTCGATGAAGTTGGCGATCGCTCGGGCGACGGCTTCCGGTGCTTGTTCGGCTTGGTGGTGGCCCGATTCGATCAGCACATGATTGATGGGCGATGCGAGCCACGGTCGCCATATCTCTCGAGGGTCGCCGTGGATGTCGAGGTCGTCGTCGGTGGACTCCAGCAGCAGGGTCGGGCAACAAATCTTCCGGCCGGCTGCGCGATCGGCGGCGTCGTGGTCGCGATCGATGCCGAGGCCGGCGCGGTAGTCCTCGGCCATCCCGTGGACGACCTTCGGGTCACGAAAGGCTGCCCAGACGTCGGCGTGGTTCTCCTCGCCCATCTCGGCCGGCGACGGTGTGGCGTACCAGGCGTCGGGATCGGCGCAGATGAACCGTTCCGCCGGTTTCACGGTCTGACCCAGGAACCACCAGTGCCACCAGGCTGCTGCGAAGCTGGCGTCGGTGCGTTCGAGATGTTCGATGACCGGCAGGCCGTCCATCACGACGAGGTGCGTGACGCGCTCGGGATGGTCCATCGCCGTCCGGAACGCGACCAGCGCGCCGCGGTCGTGCCCGACAACGGCAAATCTCTGGTGTCCCAGGCTCGCCATCAGGGCCACCACGTCTGCAGCCATCGCTCGCTTGGACGACTGCGCGTGATCGGGTTGGGCCGGTGGAAGTGTCGAGCGTCCGTAGCCGCGCAGGTCGGGCGTGACCACCGTGTGGGACGCCGCCAGTATCGGGGCTACGGCGTGCCATGTCGTGTGGGTGCGCGGATGACCGTGCAGCAGCACGACCGCACTGCCGCTGCCGCCGTGCCTGACGCGGAGGGTGACCGGTGGCGTCTCGATTTCAGCCAGCGTGAATCCGTCGAACATCAACGAAAATTATCAGCGCTGCGACGAGTAGCCCGCGTGGTCATCCGGTTGCGGGTGGAACGGATCGCCGAACTGAACCGACGCAACGCGCAGCTGCAGGAGCAGGGTCGCCGGGCGGTGGCCGACAAGCGGGCGCGTGTGACCCGCGAGCTGCTGATGGCAGTGGTGCCGAAGAAGATGACGGCGTACACGGCCACCGGGTAGCGCCGCCCGGCCGCCAGGATCAAACCCGACAGGGCACAGACCGGGATGGCCAGCGTCGACCCCCGCCCGGAGTAGCGGGCCACCTCGACGGCACTACCGACCGCCAGGACGATCGCGAGCCCGACGTCACCGTAGCGACGCACGGAGGGCCAGCAGAGTCGCCTCGACATGAGAGGAACTGCCCTGACCGCAACGCCCGCGAATCCCAACGGCACGCTCAGCACACAGCACAGCGAGGAAGCCCAGGCGCCCGCGAGACCCCACATCCCGCGAGCGCCTCAGCCTGCCCCTAAACAGAAGACAGCACGTATGGGTCGAGCCCCTACGTCGCCGCGACGGATCAGAACATACCGTTGCCGTTCATCGCCGTCTTCGGGTCAGGGACGTCTTGGACGCCGTCCCAGTGCTCGACGACCTTGTTGTTACGCACTCGGTAGATGTCGACGACCGACTGGCCCAAATCGCCACGAGCTTTCTGGAAGTGGTAGTGCACGGCCACGAGGTCACCTTCGGCGATAACCCGAGCGACGGTGAGGATCGCCTTCGGGTTGGCCGCGTATATCCCCGCGTAATAAGCCTTGAGGGCAGCCGTACCGTCGGCGATAAGCGGGTCATGCTGGTAGACGCCTGGCGCGACGAACCGGTCCACGCCGGCGGAATTGTGATGAACGAGTTCGTACACGTACGCGGCGACCACCAAGACACTGGCCGCAGTCGACTTGGACGGATCTGGGTTACTGGTCTGGGGCAGGCTCAGGGTGGAGAACAGGTCGTGCCCGCTAACCGTTGAAGCCGGGACATTCTCGATGTTGTCCCAGTGTTCGGCAATGAGTCCGTGGTCGACTCGGAAGATGTCGATGATCGACTGTCCTGGGGCGCCTGGCACGGGAACCGAGTGGCTTTGTAGCAGCACGAGGTTGCCCTGGGCAATGGCGCGCTGGACGTACATACGAGAGTTGGGAATTATGGCGTGCAGGAGATTGACGAGTTGGATCAGGCCCGCCTGCCCATCCGCGACGGTCGGATTGTGCTCTTTATAACTGGTCGAGGTGTACTTGGCAACGATGCCGGGGATTTGGTTCGGATCCAGACCCGGGTTGTCGAATAACCTCGAGTTGAAGGTCAGGACGAGTGTCTTGTTGGCGGCGGCCGTGTTGGCGGCGGAGCTTCGTTGACTGTTTGCTGTCGTGGTCGCCGCGGTGACCGGGGCGGCTTGGCTGCTGGTCAGCTGCACCGCCTGGCCGATCAACACCGCTGACGACAGGCCGACGGCCATGCCGACCCGACCCATCGAACTGACCCTGTGAGCCGCGCCCCTGCGACCAAGCCTGAAGCGCGCCGAAATACCCGCCATCGTTCCCCCCGGAATCAACCACTATGGACCGCCAGCCCACCAGCTGGCCGCTGGAACTTATCGTATAAATCGGAATTGCATAAGAGTGCTCGGGCGACGTCTCGCGTGGCCTGTTCCCGGCGCGAGCGCGGCCGGCCTGCCGGTGTCCGTGATGGGCCGGGCCGTTGGGTCGGCCGTCACGCATACGAACCGGTGACGGGATACGGCGACCCGACCGGAAGGCGGGGCTAGATCCCGCGGCGCCCGCGCAACAGGTAGACGATCGGCACAACGCCCGCTGAGTTCACCGGGACCAGCGCCGCTCCCCATACCCGCTTCGAGCTCGCGGACTCTGCGGTGAGGTATCACCGATAGCGGAGTTCGTACTCCCACATCAGCGCTCACGAGACGCAAGACACATTGGTGCTGCCAGCCATGAGTCGACAGTCGCTCGACGGGATGGCCTCGAGATCGAGAGTTCTTGCGCACGGTGATCACTGAAGCTTCGTTGCTGTTGGTCAGTTTTCACGCAGCGCCGAAATAAAGTTCAGGAATTATTCTGATCGTAACGTCATCCGCAGCGTGTGGTGACGACAGAACGCTCTGGCCGGCTGATAATAATGAAGTCATCCGTGCGGGGGACAACATGAAGGCTTGATCACATGGTTGAGAAGACCCCGGGCTAATGCGCGCCGACTTCGATTATGACGACGAAATGATCGCTGTCGTCCAGCTGGTGCAGGAAGGCGGACACACGTCCATCTACATCGCCAACGTAGTCGGCGTTCCATGGGGCCTGCTCGCCCAACAATGCCGCGACATGGCTGACCGCCTCGAACAACGTGAACGCGATGGTATAGGCGGGCTCATCCGCTTCGACCTTGATGACAACGACCTGGACCAATTGCTCGGCAACGGTTTGTGATCTCGACTCCTTAACCGCCGGCCGCCTCCGTCCCTCCCGGTGTGCCTGAGGTGTGCGAGGCTGTGCTGGTGGCTGGTTCGTGTTGATGGCTGTGCCGTGACGCTGGCCATCAGCGCTCCCGGCTGCCCGAAGCGGATGGTGTTCGGTCCGTGTGGAGGTGTCCGGCCGGATGGCCCGTGCGAGATGGGACCCCAGCCGTGCGTATTCAGTGACGTCGTGGCGTGGCCGGACGCGCAGGTTCCGGCCGTGGCCCCAGCGTCGGTGCCCCGCGTGCTCACCGACTGGAGCGTTCCCGCGTTCGACCGCACCGCGCTCGAGCAGGTCGCGTCCATCTTGGCATCGGCGTGCGATGCGGTGCTGGTCGGCGATCACCAGGACCGGCTGGACTTCCCGACGACCCAGCTCGGAGCCATGCTGCTCGAAGCCGGCGTGACGCCGTGGCTGACCCTGACCTGCCGCGACCGTAACCGCCTGGTGCTGGAGCAGGACCTACGCGGCTTGCACCATCTCGGCATCCGCACCGTCCTGTGCGTCACCGGTGACGGCCGGGCCTTCGACGTACGTCCCGACGTCACCCAGGTGTTCGATCTGGACAGCACTCGGTTGACCGCGCTGGCCGCGTCGGTCGGGATGGCGCCAGGCG
The DNA here is from genome assembly GCA_964252015.1 of uncultured Jatrophihabitantaceae bacterium. Lineage (GTDB taxonomy): Bacteria > Actinomycetota > Actinomycetes > Mycobacteriales > Jatrophihabitantaceae > CAXSBR01. The sequence continues at coordinate 42,098 of CAXULW010000010.1, forward strand.
TCGTCGAGTCGCCCACCGCGTCGCCCCGGCGACTGCGTCCGGCCCGGCTGGTGGAAAAGCAGCGGGCCGGCGCAACGGTCGGGGTGCTCAACCACGTCGCTGCCGTTTCCGACGCGGCCGATTTCGTGTACGCGGCGCGACGGAACGGACTGGTCATCCCGGTGATCGCGTCGGTGGCCGTCTTCACCGATGCTGTGTCTGCTGCGGTGTTGCAGGCGCTGCCCGGTCTCGATCTCGACCCGGACGCCGTCGCCGCCGTCACCGGCGCGCGCGATCCGGTGGTCGCCGGGATCGATTCGGCCGTGGCCGAAGCCGCGGCTCTGTTGGCCATCGACGGAATCGACGGGGTCAACCTGTCCGGGCTGGCGTCCTCGCGTGGGTACGCTGCGGCCGCGGAGATTCAGGCCGAGATCGGTCGCCGGATCCTCGCCGACCCCATGTCCGGCGACACCGTCCTCCCCGGCGGGGACCGGCCGTGACCGAGGCGATGTCAGCTGAGTTCGACACGGTCGCAGCCTGGACAGCGTCGGTCGCGCACGACCTCGGACCCGAGTACTACGTGCCGGCCGGCTGCCGCGGCAGCGGAAGCCCGGCCGCGCTGGAATGGATGGTCGGTGCCTTGCACCTGAGCGCCGCTGATCGGATGCTCGACTGCGGGGCCGGGGTCGGCGGCCCATCTGCATTCGCAGCGGACCGGGCCCACGTGCGGCCCGTGCTGGCCGAGCCCGAGCCCGGCGCCTGCCGCGCGGCCCGCCGGCTGTTCGGTTTTCCGGTCGTGCAGGCCGACGCGGCCGCGCTCCCGTTACGCACCGATAGCTTCGACGTGGCCTGGTGTCTCGGCGTGCTCTGCACGACGACCGACCAGGCCGGCGTACTGGCCGAACTGCGCCGAGTCGTCGCCGAGGACGGCCGGCTCGGGCTGCTCGTGTTCACGGCCACCACGACCTACCTGCGCGTCCAGCCAGACGGCAACAACTTTCCGACACCGGACGGGCTGCGGCGGCTGCTGCGCGAAGCTGGTTGGGATATCGAAACGATGGCGCCGCCCACTGCGTTCAGCACTGAACCCGCCTCATGGCGGGACAAGGTTGCCACGATCGAAGCCGAGCTGGAGCGCCGACATCACGATGACCCGGCCTGGCGGTTGGCCCAGCAGCAGGCGAACCGGTTCGGGCAACTGCTGGCTTCCGAGCAGGTCGAGAACGCACTGCTGGTCGCCCGGCCCGCCTGAGGTCGGCCAGGGCGGCGCACAGACGCGGGCCCCGCCCGTTGGACGTCGAACGACCGCGGGTGGACCGGTTTCGCGCAGGATTGCGCAATGGGGTGGGCTCGCATCTGGCGCGCGGGCAGCCGGCAGGTGGATTACGATCTTGAACCGGGTTGATGGTGGTCGTCCATGGTGGGAGGCACGTCGTGGATCTTGGGGCTAACGATGTCGACGGACCGGCATTGATAGCCGCGGGGCCGCGGCGGATCAGGCTGAACTGAACTCGGCCCTGTCGGGGCTAGCGGGGATCGTCACGGGTGCGGCCCCGCTGGCTGGGGTTCTCGAGCAGGTGGCGGGATTGGCGCAGAGTGCGATTCCGGGCGCTCAGGGTGTCGGGGTGTCGCTGCTTGAGGCAGACCGGCCGGCCACGGCGGTGGCCAGCGAGGATTTCGTGCGTGCGGTCGATGACGTGCAGTATTCGTGATGGAGGGGCCGTGTGTTACTGCGGCCGCACAGCGGCGCCCGATCAGGTCGGAGTCGTTGGCCAGTGATCCGTCGTGGCCACGTTTCCGCCCACGGGTCGCGCGGTTGGGCGTGCGGAGCTCGCTGTCCTTGCCGCTAATTGTCGGCGATCTGGTGGTCGGGGCGATGAACGTGTACTCCCGGCAGCGTGATGTGTTCGATGACCGCGCCGCGCACATGGGGGAGTTGTTTGCGGGCCGCGCGGCGGTGGCCGTGCGTAATGCACAGATCCTGGACCACGCCCGGGGATTGGCTGAGCAGTTGCAGACCGCATTGATGTCGCGGGCGGTGATCGATCAGGCGGTGGGGATCCTCATGAGCCGCCGTGGCGCTACCTCGGCGGAGACGCTCGCCTCGTTGAAGCGGAAGAGCCAGTCGGGCAACGTGAAACTCAACATCTTGGCTCAGCAGCTAGTCGATGAGGCGGTGCACCGGGCCCGGGCCCGACACACTCGCCGCTGACGGTCGACGTCGTTGACGACCAGGACCTGGTCCGAAGGTAGAGCCTCGACCGGAAGCGCTCTGCTGGCTGTCGCGAGGTCCGGCGTCACGGCTAGAACGGCCAGATCCACATCACCGGCCTACAGCGCTCCGAGCCCTATCCCCGCGTTGCCGACCAGGAGTTCGAACATCTCGTTCCAGCGATCGCCGTCGACGGCTTGCCGGATCCGGCTCAGCGCGCTTCCCGCTGCTTCGTGCTGGCCGAGCGATCGCAACGCGCCTGCGACGTCGCTGTACCACGGACAGGCGGGCGCGCTGGTCGCGCTACAGGAAGCAGCTGAGCCAGTCGACCGCCCGTCGGGCGAGGTCCTCGGCCTGTTCAGTGCGGTCGACCATCCTCACACCCCGAACTTACGGTTGCGCGTACGACCGTCGGTGGGGACCCTCACCCCTCCCGTCAGGCCGAGGCAACCGGGCTTCCAGTCAACCGCGCGCTCGCTCGACTGGGCGTGTTGCCGACACTGGGCGTGTTGCCGACACCCAGCGAAAAACCGCGCGCATGGCGACCGACCCGTCTGCGGCGGTGTACGGGGTCAGCGCGCCGCGCACGGCCTGCGTGGCGCGATCCCGACCGGCGTCCTCGACCGCGCGGGTGCCGCCGGCCGAGCTGAGCAGCGTGTGCACCGCGATGTCGACGTCGGGGTAAGCCCACACGCACTCGACCTCGCCGCGGGCCAGTTCGTGCAGGCCGGCTTTCGCCAGCGCCTGCTCGTAATTGCCCGGCGCGGCCAGCGCGTAGGGCGCGTGGTCACCGGCGCGCTGCGGCGGGCTGAGCGGGCTCATGGCGTCGTGCACCACGGTGGTCTCGGACCGTTCGGGTGCGGCGAAGAAACTGGCCACGAGCACGCCGCCGGGACGGATCACCCGCGCCGCCTCGGCCACGGCGGCGACGGGGTCGGCCGCGAACTGTAAGGCATTCACGGCGGTAACGACGTCGAAGCCGGCGTCTGATCCGGCAGCGTCTGATCCGGCAGGCCGAACTCCCGCGTCGGGGAACGGCAGGAACTGCAGGTCGGCGAGGTGCAGGTCAGCGCTCGGTTCGGCCTCCGCGGCCAGCGCGAGCATGCCGGGCACCACGTCCACACCGTGGACGCTCGCGCCACGCGCGCGGGCCAGGCGCAGCACCAGCCCGGTGCCACAACCCACGTCGAGCAGGCGCCGTCCGTCGAGGCCACCCAAGGTGCTGGCCGCGGCGTCGAGCACCGCCTCGAACAACGGCCGGTTGTGGGGCTCGGCGTAGCGCGCCCAGGCCTGCGGATCGCTGCTCCACAGCCGTTGCTGGGTCAGCGCGGCCGGTGACAGTCCAGCAGTCATGACCTCTCCTCCTCGCGCGAGCGCTCATCGCCTGCGCTCACGCGGGCACCGGCAGCACGTTCTGGTTCAAGCGGAACATGTTGTCCGGGTCCCACTGTGCCTTGACCGCCTGGAGGCGGCGCAGCGTCGTCCCGTAGGCGGTCCCGCCGCTGTCCCAATCATCAGCCTCCATGAAGTTCGAGTACGCGCCGCCGCTGGCGAACGGGGCGATGGCGGCGTAGGTCTCCCGCACCCAGGCCACCTCGCGCTCGCTGTCGGCCGGGTCGGTCCAGCTGGCCGGCACGTTGAGCAGCCAGGCCGCGTTGCGGTGCGGGAACGCCGTGTCCGCCGCGCCGACCCGGTTGATGGCGCCGCCCATTGACAGCAGTTCCACTTGAGTGAGTGGCGACCCCAGGCTGCGCCCGCGCTCGACCAGGACGGCGGCGAGCTCGTCGGACAGCTCATTGGCGAAGGTTGCCTTCACGTACGAACGCAGGCCGGGCCCGAACTCGACATCGCCGGCGCGCTGGATGTCGAGAAAGTCGACCACGTCGATCGTGGTCACCTCGGCCCGCAGTTCGGCGCGGATGCCTGCCAGCACCGCGCGTCCCTCTTCGATGTCGCCGGACCACTCGATCACGGACATGAGCCCCGGCTCGCCGACCAGGTGCTCAGCCATCCACGGCCGCACGGGCGCCTTGCGCACGAAACTGGTCCACAGCAGCTCGTCCGGAGCGTCAACCATCGTCCGTTGCGCATGGGCCACCACCTCGGGCAGCTCGGTGAGCTGGCTGAAGCTGGCCAGAACGACCAGCTGCCTAAGGGAGTACAGCGCGAACTCGAACTCGACGACGACGCCGAAGTTGCCGCCCCCTCCGCGCAGAGCCCAGAACAGGTCGGCGTTCTCGTCCGCGTCCGCACGCACGTGCTCCCCTTCGGCGGTGACCAGCGTCGCCGCGACGAGGCTGTCGATGGTCAGCCCGAACCGTCGCATCAGCCGTCCGACACCGCCGCCGAGGGTCAGCCCACCAGCACCGGTGTGCGAGATGACGCCGGCCGGCACGACCAGGCCGTGCTCCTGCGCCGCCTGGTCGACCTGACCGAGCAGGGCACCTCCCTGCACGTACGCGCGCTTGCGTTCAGGGTCGACGCGGACGCCGTTCATCAGCCCCAGGTCGACGACCAGGCCGTCGTCGCACACGCTGAAGCCGGGCAGGCTGTGGCCTCCCCCGCGCACCGCGATCCGCAGGTCCTCCCGGCGGGCGAAGGCGATCGCCGCCGCGACGTCGGTCGGTCCGGTGCACCGGGCGATGACGGCCGGGCGCCGGTCGTGCAGCACGTTCCACACCCGACGCGCCTGGTCGTAGCTCGGATCGGCCGCCGTGATGACCGCACCGCCGAAACCGGGGATCGAACGCGACATGACCGTCATCTGATGCCTCCTGATTTAGCTATAACTTTATAGCTATCGACTTATAGCTACCATGAACGGGTCGCGCTCGCAATACCCGCGGAGGACTCCATGCCCAGCCGACCGCAGACCGCTCGCCAACTGGCCGTCGTCCTGCACGACCTGGCCTGGCTGTTGCCCCGCACGGTCGGGGCGGAGGCGGCGCGCGCCGACCCACTGCCCACGTCAGAACTCGAGGTGATGCGGTTGCTGGCCCGACGCCCCGGGCTGAGCGTGAACGAGGTCGCCCGCGAGCTCGGATTGCGTCCCAACAACGTCAGCGTGGTGGTGCGGAACCTGCAAGCGCGCGGCGTGCTGCGGCGCGTGCCGGACGCCAGCGACCGGCGCATCGTCCGACTGGAGCCGACCGCCGCCGCGCTGGCCGCCCGCGAACGCCGCGAACGGTCGTGGGGAGCACAGTTGGCCGAGGTGCTCGACGGGCTGTCCGCGGCCGACCGCGCCGCGCTCACCACCGCCGTGCCGGCGCTGCACCACCTGGCCGAAGCGCTGTCGTCCGAGGCGTGACCCGCGCAGCCAATCGGCCAACCTGGACAACCACCCGGCCCCGTCTCTACGCTGCAACGAAAGTTTGTTTCACCATACGAGAACGCTGGCCATCAGAGAACGGAGCTGTCTCGTGCCCGACCGACATCATCCCGATCAACACCCGCGCGACCTGGCCCTCGACGAGGCCCGCGAGCTGGTACGGCGGGCCGTCGACAAGGGCGCGCAGCTCGGCCTGCGCGGCGGGGTCGCCGTCGTCGGGGCCAGCGGTGCGCTGATCACGGCCTCGCGGCTCGACCACGGGGGCGCCGGCGGCATGGGCCGGGCGCGCTCGAAGGCGTGGATCTCGGCCACCCAGCAGATCCCCAGCACCGAGCACCTGCACCGGATGACCACGATCGCCGCTCCGGTTGCGGCCGGGTTCGCGGCGGTCTCCCCGGAGGCGGTGTTCCCCGGCGCCGGCGGCATGCCGATCGTCCGCGACGGAGCCGTCGTCGCGGGCATCGCCGCGTCCGGCTCGACCGTCAGCCCGTTCTTCCCGGCCGACGTCGCCCCCGAGGTGGTGAGCGCCGACGGCCAGCCGGCCAACCCCGAGGATCTGTTGATCGCCTACGCCCTGGGCCTGCCGTACGTCGGCCAACACGGTGACGACGCGGCGCGCTGGAAGCTGCGGTTCGGCGATCTCGTCGTGTCCCCGCAGGACAGCCTGGGCATGGCCCCGGCCCCGGCGGCGCTCGACCAGCCCGAGCTGGCCTGGGCCCGCGCGGTGGCCGACCGGGTGCTCAGCGAGGCCAGCACGCGGGGCGTCGCGGTCGCGGTGAGCGTGGTCGACCGGGGCGGGGATCCGATACAGCAGGACCGGGCCGACGACGCCGTCGCCGCCTCGGCCGCGGTGTCCCTGGCCACGGCCGTCACGGCCGCGTTGTATGGGTGTGACAGCGACGAGGTCCCCCGCCGCTACGGCGACGCCCTCGATCAGCTGCAGGCGTTGCACCCGGCCCCGCTGCTGTTCGTGCCCGGCGGCGTGCCCGTTGTCGTGCAGGGCCGGGTCGTGGGCGCGGTCGGCGTCGGCGGTCCCCCGCCCGGGCTGGCGGCGGAGATAGCCACTGCGGCCCTGTCGGCCGGGGCACCGTCATGACCGCCGGCGGACCCGACGGCGGGACCGGCGGCCCGAGCTACGACGGACCGGACGGCGGGACCGGCGGCCCGAGCGCCGGCGGCCCGAGCGCCGGCGGCGAACCGACCGTGCGGGTCGCGGTGCTGGGTTGCGGGGCGATCGGCAGCCTGTACGCCGCGCACCTGGCCCGGCGGCCCGAGGTCGAGGTGTGGGCGGTCGACCCGTGGGTCGAGCAGGTCGAGGCGATCGAGCAGCACGGCCTCACCGTCACCGGGTTGGCCCAGTTCACCGCCGCGGTGCACGCGCGCACGGACGCGGGCGAACTCCCCCGGTGCGACTTCGGGATCGTGGCCACGAAGGCGCAGCACACGTTGGCCGCGGTGGAGGCGGCGCGAGACGCCCTCGCCGGCGCCGCCGTGGTGAGCGTGCAGAACGGCCTCGGCAACGAGGAGGTCATCGCCCAGCTGCTGCCGAACGTCATACGCGGCAGCATCGTCACCGCCGGCGCGGTGACCTCGCCCGGCACGGTGCGTTACGACGCGCCCGGGGATTCCTCGTTCGGCCCGTTCGAGCCGCGATCGGCCGACCCGGATCGCATCGCGCAGCTGGCCGACCTGCTCACCCGGGCCGGCCTGGTCACGCACGCACTCGCCGACGCCCGCGGACCGCAGTGGACCAAAGTGGTCTTCAACTCGGCCACCAGCCCGCTCTCGGCCCTGACCGGACTCTCGGTCGGCCAGGTGTGCACCGACCCGGCCCTGCTGGCCCAGGTCGACCGGCTGATCGAGGAGGCCCTGGCCGTCTGCGCGGCCGAGGGCATCGGGCTCACCCGATCCCCGAACGACTCGGTGCAGGAGGCGATCCAGGAGGCGTTCTGGCACCGGCCGAGCATGTTGCAGGACGTGTTGGCCCATCGGCCGACCGAGATCGACGTGCTCAACGGCGGCGTCGCCGCTGCGGGTCGCCGGGTCGGCGTCGCGACCCCGTTGCACGACGCAATGGTCGCCTTGGTGCACGGCCTCGAGTCCTCGTGGTCACCGGACGCCGCCGGCCACTGAGACGCCGATCAGAACGGCGGGGCGTCAGATCTGCGCGGACCGGCCGACCTCGAGCCGGTGCACTGTCTTGCCGCCGGTCAGGCCGTCGAGCATGCCCGCGTACTTGGCCGGGTCGGTGGTCTCGCCCTCGTGGATCGGGACGGCGACGCGGGGGGCCACCGTCAGCACGTAGTCGATGGCCTCGGACAACTTGAGCCACGGGCCGTCGATGGCCACGGCCAGCACATCTACGTCCTGCGTCGGCACGAAGAACGAATCGCCGGGATGTAGCAGGGCGCCGTCGTCGAACAGGTAGGCCGCGTTGGTACAGCCTGGGATGTCGCCGTACACGGCGGCGTGCATCCCACCGAGCACGTCGACCGTCGTCGCCCCGAACGTCAGCCGGTCACCCACCTGCGCCACCGTGTGGTCGGGCAGACCGGTCACCGCGGCGTCGGTATCGGAATCCACGAAGACCGCAGCGCGTGGGTTCGCGGCCAGCACCTGGCGCAAGCGATCAACGTCGAGGTGGTCCGGGTGCTGATGGGTGACCAGCACGGCGTCCACGTCGGTCACGCCGTCGACGCTCGTCATGTTCCCCGGATCGACCAGGAGCCGCGCCGTGTCGGTCTCGACGAGCAGCCCGGCGTGGCCCAGGTGGGTGAGGTGCATGACCGCTCCGATCGGTTGGGGGCTGACAGCAGCCGCGCCTCGTCGTAGAGTCACGGGACGAAAGTCGTTATCACTCAATGAAACCATATGCTCGTTGAAACCGTAGAGGGGTATTCATGGCCCAGCCGCTACACGTCCTCATCGCCGGTGCCGGTCTGAGCGGGCTCGCGCTCGCCCAGGGTCTGCGCAAGGACGGGCACACCTGCCAGGTGTTCGAGCGGGACGTGGATTCCACCCGCAAGACCGGTTACATGCTGCACATGAACGCCTTCGGCGGCGAGGCGCTGCGGCGCTGCCTGCCCGACGACCTGTTCGAGCTGTACCTGGAGACCTCGCGCCGCACGCCCGAGCGCGGCGAGTCGATCGTGCTCACCGACCAGTTGCACGAGCTCAGTTCGCAACCCCACCTGGGCCCGCCGAACGAGGGCGACCGGCGCCACACCGGCGTGCACCGCCGCACCCTGCGCCAGATCCTGATGTCGCGCCTCGACGACACCGTCCGTTACGGCGCCGCGGTCGTCTCCTACGAGGAGACCAGCGACGGCGTGACCGTACAGCTCGGGGACGGCACCACCGCCACCGGCGACATCCTGGTCGGGGCGGACGGTATCCGCTCCGCGGTACGGCGGCAGCGGCTGCCCGAGGTGGGCGTGGTGGATGCCGGCGTGCGCGGGATCGGGGTCTACGGCCGAACCGTCCTCACGCCGGAACTGCTGGCGGACATACCGACGATCTTGTTGCAGGGCGTGATCATCGCCGCCGACCGCAGCGGCTCGCGGGTGCTGCTCGGCGCGTTCCAGCCCCGGCAGCCCGTGGCCGACGCCCCGGCCGACATCGCGCCGGACGTGCAGCTCGAACCGGTCCAGGACTACATCATGGTCAGCTGCAGCGTCGCGAAGGGCACCGTCGTGCCGCCCGCGAGCGAATGGGACGCCGACACCCCGCTGGCCATGCGTGAGTCCATGCTGACCGCCATCGAGGGCTGGCACCCGGCGCTGCGCACGATCGTGGGCAACATGGAGCTCGACTCGATCTTCTCCGTCCCGTTCGGCTACCTCGAGCCGGGCACGGTGTGGCCGCCGTCGCGGGTCACCCTCGTCGGCGACTCGGCCCACGCCATGCTGCCGACCCTCGGCATGGGCGCGAACCTGGCCCTGAACGACACCCGCCTGCTGCTCGACCGACTGGCGTCCGCCGTGTCGGACGGGACGGACGTAGTCGCCGCGATCGGTGCGTACGAGGACGACATGCGCGCCCTGGTCTACCCGTTCATGGAGATGACGATGGAGCACGACCGCCACTTCGGGGGCGGCGCGCTGTCCGACGTGGATGCGGCGACGGCCACGGCCTGACGCGGTACCGATCGTGACCATTTCTGCCCGGCCCACAGTGCTCGGGCTGTCGTGCGGCCAGCCGCGTGGTAGCGCCGAGATCCTGCTCAAGGAGGCGCTGCGCGCGGCCGAGGCGGACGGCGCGGCGGTGGAGATGGTCCGCCTGGACGAGCTGCGGCTCCCGTCCGGCCCGGATCCGGTCGAGCCCGACGACGCGTGGTGGTACTGGGAGCGGTTGATCGACTGCGCCGGCGTCATCATCAGCACCCCGATCATTTCCCGGACGGTGACCGCGCGGCTGAAACTGCTCGGCGACCGGTTGCTCGGCCCGAACGCCGACGCGGCCATCATCGAGCACCTGCTGGCGGTGCGGGCGGCAGGCGGGGAGCCGAAGGTCCCGTTCCGGGTGGACGAGCGGGTGCTCAAACCGCGGGTGGCCGGCTTCCTCGCCGTCGGCGGTTCGTTGACGACGCAGTGGAAGACGCTGACCCTGCCGCTGATGCACACGATGACGTTCTCCATGTCCATCGCCGTGGTGGACCAGGTGCAGTTCGCGGGCGCGGGCACGCCTCGCTCGATCGTGCTTGACGCCACGGCGCTGGCTCGGGCCGCGCAGCTCGGGCGCAATGTCGCCGGCCAGCTCGGCCGGTCGTTCGAGGACGCGCAGTACCTCGGCCCGCCCGGCCTGTGCCCGATGTGCCATCTGGACGTGGTGGTGCTGCGCGGCATGGACGTCGAGTGCGCGACCTGCGGCGCCCGCGGCCGGCTGAGCGGCGATGCGAGCGTCGAGTGGACCGATCTAGACACGTCGGTGATCAGCATGGCCGACCGGCGGGCCCACGCCGAGGAGATCCAGAGCACCGCACGTAAGCACGACGTGGTACGGGCCGAGATCGAGCGACTCGCCGCGACCTACGACGACTTCGACCGGACCATCCGGCCGTAACGGTCACCGGGGCCGCGGCCAACGGCGCTCAACGGGTCGAACGGAGCACGAACGGGCCCGACGTGAAGAGCGGGCGCAACGCGGCAATGGCGGCGGCGTTGGCCGCGGCCAGGTCGGTCTCGGGACGGGTGACGATCGTGGCCGTACCCGAGAGCAGGTAGGTGAGGATGTCGTTCTGCCACCGCGAGTCCGCCTCCCGCTCCAGGCGGCCGTTGTCCGGTCGACGGCCGTCGCCGGTGTCGTAGGTGATGCCGGTGACGTCGACCCACACCGGGCAGTGCCGGCGCAGATCGCGGCTCTGCGCGTTCATCAGGACGAGCACGGTCGGATCGTCGGCGGTGACGCAGCCGGGCACCTTGGCCGCGGCCGTCGCCAGCGCCCGGGGCACGTGGATGCCCTGGGGCCGCAGCACTCCCGGCGCGGCCAACGCGATGACCACCGCGGCACCAACCGCCATCACCGCGGGGTGGGACAACCGGACCGCCAGCCCGGCCGGGACCCGCTCGGCCGACGCGCCGACGACGAGTGCGAGCGGGGCCGCGGTGAACGCGGCGTAGTGGTCGAAGAACGACGGGGAGGCCACCAGGACCAGACCGAGCGCGAGCACCAGCGCGCCCAGGATGCGCGTGTGCTTGGCCGGCAACGCGGCCGCGGTGGCCGCGAGCACGACCACGACGACCACGACCAGGAACACGTAGGCCAGCCCGGTGGGCCACGACGCGAGCAGCGGCCGCAACCCGGTCATGTCGCGCAGGCGTGACCAGACACTGCCGCCACTGCTCGGGCGGCCCAGTTGGTCGCGCACGACGTAGCGGAACATCGTGGCCGGCGCGGCGAGGAAGAACGGCAGGCAGAGCACGACCGCCGCCGCCAGCGCACCGGCCAGCAACCGGGCGGCCGCGGCCCGCCCGGTGACGATCGCCTGCCACACCAGGAGTACGACGAACGGATCGACCCCCCAGATCTTGACCGTAGCGCCGACGCCGAGCGCCACGCCGGCCAGCACGACCTGCGTGCCGGTGGGACGCGTGGTCTCGGCGCCGCGGAACAGCAGGGCCAGTGCGACCAGCAGCGTCGTCGTGCCCAGTTCCTCCAGCGATACCGTGCGGGCGACGAAGACCGCCGGGAAGAACACGGCGTAGAAGACGCCGGCGACGACGGCGGCCCGGCGTCCGATCCGGGCGGCCACGACCATCACCAGCACCGTGTTGACGGCACCCAGGATCATGAACGCGACGCGGGCCGTCTCGAACCCGGCCGTGTCGGAGGTGATCCGGGCCAGCAGCGCGAACGGGGCCAGCAGCACCGTGCTACCGGGCGGATGTAACAGGACGTAGTCGCGATAGGGCAGCTGGCCGTGCACGAGCGAGGTCGCCGCCGCGTAGTACACGCCGTCGTCGTAGCCGTTCGTCGCCGAGAGCCCACCGCCGCGCCAGACCGGCACCACCCGGGCCACCAGGGCGAGGACGGACACCACGCCGGCCCACCACCGCATCCGCGGGTCCCACCGTGACCCAACCGGCCCCGACCCCACGACCACCACACCAGCCAGCGCGTCAGTCGGCCGGTGGGTTGGCCGGTCGGTCGGCCGGTCAGTCGGCCGGTCAGTCGGCATAGAAGACCCGTTCGACCACGGCTCGGGCCCGGCGCGCGGTCCGGCGGTAGTCGTTGTCGAGCTGGCCCGGTTCGAAATCCGCGGGGTAACCCAGCGCGCGGCCGACCGCGATCAGCGCCGGCCCAGGCGCCGGCAGTTGGTCGTCGGCCTTGCCGCCCACGAGCATGATCGCGTTGCGGGTGCGGGTGGCCATCCGCCACGACCGGATCAACGTGCGCGCGTCCGTCTCGCCGAGGATCCCGGCCGCACTCGCGGCCCGGAGCGCGTCGACGGTGCCGGTGGTGCGCAGGGCTTCCACCCGTCCGGCGTGACGGAGCTGGAGCAGCTGAGCCGTCCACTCCACGTCACCCAGTCCCCCGCGGCCGAGCTTGGTGTGCGTGGCCGGGTCGGCGCCCCGGGGCATGCGCTCGGAATCGATGCGGGCCTTGAGCCGGCGGATCTCCAGCACCGCCTCCGGAGCGAGGCCGTCCGCGGGGTAACGCAACGGCTCGATCAGCGCACAGAACCGGCGCCCGAGGTCGGCGTCGCCGGCGAACGGGCGGGCCCGCAACAGTGCCTGCGCCTCCCACCCCGAGGACCAGCGCCGGTAGTAGGCGGCGTAGGAGGCCAACGACCGCGCCAGCGGCCCGTCGCGTCCCTCGGGGCGCAGGTTGGCGTCGACCTGGACCGGCGGGTCACCGGCCGGTGCGCTCAGTGACGCGCGCAGCCGCCGCGCCACCTCCTGGGCGAAGCGGGCCGCGCGCTCCTCCTCCGTCGTCCCCCCGGAAACCGTCGGGCGGGCCGCCTCTGAGCCGGCGCCCTCGGGTCCGGCGACCTCGTAGACGAAGAGCACGTCCGCGTCGGAACCGTAACCGAGTTCGTGCCCGCCGAGCCGGCCCATGGCAATCACCGCCATCCGCGCCGGCGGGGCCGGCCAACCGTGTTCGGCCGTGATCGAGGACACGGCCAGATCCAGGGCAATGGACAACGTGGCGTCCATAGTCGCGCTCAGGCCGTGCGCGACCTCGTCGCCGTCCGCGGTCTGACCGAGCAGGTCCGCGGCCGCGATGCGGACGAGTTCGGTCCGGCGCACCGCTCGGATCGAGCGGACGGCCGCGTCGAACCCGTCCTGGCGGGCGGCGGTGTCGCGCATGGCCACGCCGAGCTGCTCGCGTGATTGCAGCCGGATGTCCTCGTCGCCGGAGAGCACCTGCAGGGCGTCGGGGGCGGCGGTTAGCAGATCGGCGACGTACTTGCTCGTGCCCAGCAGGAAGGCCAGGCGATCGACGACCCGGCTCTCGTCACGCAACGTGCGCAGGTACCACGGGGTGTTGCCGGCGGTGTCGGACACGCGGCGGTAGCGCAGCAGGCCGGCGTCCGGGTCGGGGGAATCGGAGAACTCGGCCAGGAGCACCGGCAGCAGCGTGCGCTGGATCGCCGCCCGCCGCGACAGGCCCGCCGTCAACGCGTCGATGTGCTGCAACGCGCGGTCGGGATGTCCGAAACCGAGCGCGGCCAGGCGCCGTTGCGCCTCGACCGGGCTGAGTCGGAGCTCGGCTCCGGGCACGCGCGCCACCGCCGCCAGCAACGGCCGGTAGAACAGCTTTTCGTGCAGGCGACGGACCTCGCGGGCGTGCAGGTCCCACTCCGAACGCCAGACCGCCGTCGCATCGCCGCGGACGTCGGCGCGAAAACCCATGGCCCGGGCCAGTCGGGCGACCTCGAGCGGATCCTCGGGCACCGTGTGCGTGCGCCGCAGCCGGGCGAGCTGAAGGCGGTGCTCCACCGCACGCAGGAACCGGTAGGCATCGGCCAGGCTCACGGCGTCGTCGCGACCGATGAAACCCCCGTCCCGTAACGCATTCAGCGCCGGCAGCGTCCCGCGCGCCCGCAGCGATTCGTCGCCCCGGCCGTGCACCAACTGCAGCAGCTGCACCGCGAACTCCACGTCGCGCAGCCCGCCGGGGCCGAGCTTGATCTCCCGCGCGGCCACGGCCGTCGGCACATGGGCCACCACGCGCCGCCGCATGGCCTGCACGTCGGCGACGAAGTCCGGGCGCTCGGCCGCGGTCCAGACGAACGGGGCGACCGCGTCCACGTAGCGCTGGCCGAGTGCGACGTCCCCCGCGATCGGACGGGCCTTCAGCAGCGCCTGGAACTCCCAGGTGCTGGCCCAGCGCTGGTAATAGGCCACGTGGCTGGCCAGGGTGCGTACCAGTGGGCCGTCCTTGCCCTCGGGCCGCAGCGCTGCGTCCACCGGCCAGACCGCCTGGCCGCACAGGCGCATCATCCGCGACGCCATCGCCGACGCCGCCGCCAACGCCTGCTCGACCGAGCTGTCGCCGGCCGGCTCGGCGACGAAAACGACGTCCACGTCCGAGACGTAGTTCAGCTCCCGTCCGCCGGTCTTGCCCATGGCGATGACGGCCAGGTGGAACCCCGGCCCCCCGCCCGACGGGTCACCGCCCGACGCGTCCCCGCCCGACGGGTCACCGCCCGACGCGTCCCCGCCCGACGGGTCACCGCCCGACGCGTCCCCGCCCGACGCGTCACCGCCCGATGGGTCCCGGATCTCGGCCGCGGCCACGGCCAGCGCCGCCTGCAGGGTGGCGCCGGCCAGCTCGGTCAGCGCGGCCGTGACGTCCTCGACCGGCAGCTCCCCGGCCAGGTCGCGACCGGCGATGGCGAGCATCTGCCGGCGGTAGGCCGCCCGCAGCGCGGTGGACGCCTCGCGGCCGGTGAGCCGGGCCGCCGCCCCGCCGCTGCCGGTGACGGGATCGTGCACGTCGGCGCCGACGCTGGCCGCCATCGCCCGCCACGATCCGCCCGGATCGATCTGGGCCGCGCCGGCCAACGCCACCCATGCGGTCGGGTAGTGGAACAGGTACGCGCCCAGCTCCAGCGACGCACCGAGCGCGCCCATCAGCCGCCTGCGCAGGGCGGCGTCGACGTTCAGGCTGGCTCGCAACGTCCCGCGTGGACCGAGGGCTTCGGCCAACCGGGCGAGGGCGGCCAGGGCCTCGTCCGGGTTGGCCGCGCGCCCCAGCGCGGCCACGATGGCCGCAGCGCCGTCGTCCACCGCGGCGTTCGTCTCGACGTCCCACAGCAGGAGCGGCTCCTCGGTGAGCAGCTGCGCGGCTTCCTCCGAGCGCGTGAAGCCGAGCCGGGCCAGCCGCAGCGCGCACCGCACCAGCAGCCCCGGGCGGTCGACACCGACCGGGTCCGGCATCTCCAGCCGGCCGGTATCGGTGGGCAGTGCGCTCACCGCGGCGTCACCAACCTGTCCAATACCTCGTCCTAGTCGGTCTCCGGGGGGCGCCCGAACGTCACCGGTGCCCGCGAACTCTGCATCTGCGCGGCCAGCGCGGCGCGGATCGCGGCGGGGTCACTCACCGGGGCCGGTGTCGTCACGGCGGGTCCACGCGCGGGGCGGACGGCGGCCGGGTCGCGCACGACGTCGACGAAACGCGCGGCGAACGGCGCCCACACCTCGGCCACGTACTCGTGGGCCGCGTCGGATCGTTCCAGCAGCCGGGTCAGGTCGAAGTCGGCCACGGCCGGGTCGCTGGCGGCCCACTCACGCACCGTCTGTGGGGTCGTCTCGATGTGACCCTGCACGCCCCAGGCCAGCCGGCCGATGCGGAACGCCTGGTTCTCATACAGCGGCGAGCTGGCGAGCAGGACCGCCCCCGGCGGCAGGGCGGTGATCACGTCGTAGTGCCACTGGATCACGTCGGGGGTGATCGGCATCGGGCCGAACAGCGGGTCGGTCGCCGTGGCCGCCCGCTTGGCGATCAGCCCGGCACCGCGCTCGGGTCCCTCGGCGCCCCGCTCGACCCGTCCCCCGGTGGCCACCGCCAGCAGCTGCGCTCCGAGGCAGACGCCCAACGTCGGTACCTCGGCCCGCACCGCGGTGCTGAGCAGGGCCCGTACCTTGGGCAGCCACGGCGCGACCCCGTCGTCGTAGGCACCCGGCGCGCCCCCGAGCACGACCAGCCCGTCGTGACCGTCCAGGCTGTCCGGGATCTCGTCGCCGTCGTGGGCCCGGCGCACGTCGAGCGTCGCGCCGGCCGCGGTCAGCCAGTCCCCCAACCGGGACGGCGGATCGTCCGCCTCGTGTTGGACGACCAGGATCGGCTGCATAACGCACGACCCTAGTCACCCGCCTCAGCCGTGCACGGAGACCTCGTGGCCGGCGTGGTGGACGGGCTCGAGCTGGAACGTGGAGTGCTCCACGGAGAGCTTGAAGTGCCGGGCCACGCACTCCTGCAGCTGGTCGAGGATCTGCGGCGCGTGGCCGTCGTTGAAGCAGCTGTCGTCGACGACCACGTGCGCGGTGAGCACCGGCAGCCCGGCCGCGATCTGCGAGGCGTGCAGGTCATGCACCCCGTGCACGTGGGGCACCTCCAGCAGGTGGGTGCGCACGTCGTCGAGGTCGAGCCCGCGCGGGGTGGCCTCGAGCAACACGTCGGTGGTTTCGCGCAGCAACCGCACCGTGCGCGGCACGATGAGCACCCCGATGAGGATGGACACGACGGCGTCGGCCCGTTCCCACCCGGTGATGGCGATGACAGCCCCGGCCACGAGCACGGCCACCGAGCCCAGGGCATCGTTGATGACCTCCAGCACCGCAGCCCGCATGGTGAAGCTGGCGCTGCGTCCGGCGACCAGCACGGCCAGCGAGATGACGTTGCCGAGCAGCCCGACCACGCCGAACACGAGCATCGCGCTCGACGCCACCTCGGGCGGATGGACGAGCCGACGGATGCCCTCCACGACGACGAACACGCCGACGCCCAAGAGCACGGCGGACTGGAGCGTCGCCGCCAGCACCTCGGCCCGCTGGTAACCCCAGGTCCGCCGCGACGTGGCCGGTCGCGCCGACATGGCGGCGGCGGCGACCGCGATCAGCAGGCCGGCGACGTCGGTGAGCATGTGCCCGGCGTCGGCCAGCAGGGCCAGGCTGCCGGAGACCACGGCGCCGACGACCTCGACGACGAGGATGGTCGCGGTGATGCCGAGGACGAGCCCGAGCCGGCGCTTGTCGGCCAACAACGACCCGTGACCGTGGTCGTGGTTGTGCTCGCTCATGGCTCAAGTATCCGTGGTCACCCAAGGCCGAGCGTTGGCCCCGTAGCAGTCGCGACACGCGGGGCCGTGACTGCTCCGCGGCCAACCCCCTACAGCGAGGGCAGGTAGCGGCGCAGCTCGAACGGGGTGACCTCGGCCCGGTAGTCGACCCACTCGGCGCGCTTGTTGCGCAGGAAGTAGTCGAACACGCCTTCACCGAGGGTCTCGGCCACCAGCTCGGACGATTCCATCTCCCGCAGGGCTTCGTCCAGGTTGTGCGGCAGCTCGCGATAACCGAGCGCGCGGCGTTCGGTGGATGACAGCGACCACACGTCGTCCTCGGCGCCCGGCGGCAGCTCGTACTCCTCGGTGATGCCCTTCAACCCGGCCATCAGCACGACCGCGAACGCCAGGTAGGGGTTGCAGGCTGAGTCGATGGAGCGCAGCTCGATCCGGGTGGAGTTGGCCTTGTTCGGCTTGTGCAGCGGCACCCGGACCAGGGCCGAACGGTTGGCGTGACCCCAGCAGACGAACGTCGGCGCCTCGACCAGCTCGTTCGGCGCGGCGTAGCCCCAGAGGCGCTTGTAGGAGTTCACCCACTGGTTGGTCACCGCGGTGATCTCGGGCGCGTGGCGCAGGATGCCGGCGATGAACGACCGGGCCACCTTCGACAGGTTCAGCGGGTCGCTCGGGTGGTAGAACGCGTTGCGGTCGCCCTCGAACAGCGACAGGTGGGTGTGCATGCCGCTACCGGGCTGGTGCCCGAACGGCTTGGGCATGAACGTGGCGTGCACGTTGCGCGAGCGGGCGACCTCCTTCATCACGTGTCGGAACGTCATGATGTTGTCGGCCATCGACAGCGCGTCCGAGTAGTGCAGGTCGATCTCCTGCTGGCCCGGAGCGATCTCGTGGTGGCTGAACTCGACCGAGATGCCGAGCTCCTCCAGCGCCGTGATCGCGGTGCGGCGGAAGTCATGGGCGCTGTCGTGGCTGGTCATGTCGAAGTAGCCACCGGTGTCGATCGGACGCGGCTCGGTGCCGTCCGCGGGGCGGTTCTCGAGCAGGAAGAACTCGATCTCGGGGTGGGTGTAGAACGTGAAGCCCAGCTCGGCCGCCTTGGCCAGCGCCCGGCGTAGGACGTGCCGCGGATCGGCCCACGACGGTGACCCGTCGGGCATGCGGATGTCGCAGAACATCCGGGCCGACTCCCCGCCCGGGCTGCCGTCGTTGGGCCGGTCGATGACCCCGGGCAGCACCTGGAACGTCGACGGATCGGGGCGGGCGAGCATGTCGCTCTCGCTGGCCCGGGCGAAACCCTCGACCGCCGACCCGTCGAATCCGATCCCCTCGGCGAACGCCCCTTCCAGTTCGGCCGGCGGCACCGCGACCGATTTCAGGTAGCCGAGCACGTCGGTGAACCACAACCGGACGAAGCGGATCTGCCGCTCCTCCAGGGTGCGGAGGACGAACTCCTGCTGACGGTCCATTTCGCCAGTGTGCCTCAGACCTGAGTCCGACTCGTAACGCACGGCGGCTCAGGCCGGCGACCGGCCGCCTGCCGAGCCGGCCGTACTGGTCAGTAGGTCCCGGGTGATCTCGAGCTGCCCGCGGTGCTGTGCCAGTTCCTCGAAGATGTGGATGGCCGCGCCGCCCTGGGTGCGGCCCAGCGGCAACTCCGCGTCCTGCGGTTCCGGTGTCCCACGGGGCGGTGCGTACGGTTCCAGGCCCACCAGGTCCGCGGCCAGTTGGGCGCGGGCCCGGCGCACCCGGTGTACCAGACCGGCCACGTCGCCCCGAGCCCGGAACTCGCCGTCCCGGTCGCGCTCGATCGGCCGTCCGGCGATCACGTAGCCGCCCCAGTACTCCAGCACGCCGAGGCAGTGCACCACTACCGCGTACGCGCAGTTGGCGCCGTCCAGGTCGGGCACCCGGTTGGCCAGGTCGTCACCGAGGCCGGTGACGATCGCGACCATGCCGTCCAGGGCCTCGTCGACGTACCAGAGCAGGTCGTCGGTCGAGATCACGTCGATCCGCCCCGGCCGTGGTTCAGGAGAGCGCGCTGCCCTTGATCCACTTCGACCACGGCAGGCTCCAGTCGCCGCCCTGCCAGACCTCGAGCGCCGACCCGCCGGTGTGCTTGACCGTGACGACGTCACCGAGCTTGGCGAAGCTGTAGAACCACTTGGCGTTGGCCGGGCTGAGGTTCAGGCATCCGTGGGAGACGTCCCGGTGGCCCTGGGCCCAGACGGTGGAGCCCATCTGGTGCATGTAGATGCCGCCGGTGCTGATCCGGGTGGCGTAGTAGATGTACTCCTTGTAGCCACCCTGATCGAGCGGCAGACCGTAGGTGGTGGAGTCCATCAGCTTGGGGTTGAAGTGCCCCATGACCGTGTACGTGCCGCTCGGGGTCCAGTAGGTGATGGTGCGGCCCTTGATGACCTGCGAGCCGCCGCGCCCCATCGACGTCGGCATGTCGCGCACCAGCTTGCCGTTCGAGTACACCTTGACGTGGTGGGTGGTGTCGTCGGCGACCGAGACGTGGCTGGCGCCGATGCTGAAGTGCAACGTCTTCGAGCCCTGGCCGTACAGGCCCTCGCCGAGCTTCTTGCCGTAGTCGGCCACCGTCACGGTGACCTTGGTGCCGGTCTTGTAGTACACCCGCGGGCGCCAGTGCACGTTCTGGTCGTCCACCCAGTACCAGGAGCCGGTCACCGCCGGCGTGGTGGTCACCGTCATCGTCCTCTCGGCCGCGGCCCGGTCGGTGATCGGACGGTCCCAGTGCACGTTGACGACCATGCCGACGCCGTAGGTGGCGTTGTCGGTCAAGCCCTGCAGGGCGGGGTTGTTGATGAAGGGCATGGCCAGCCGGTCAGGGGTGAGGGTGGTGAAGCTCGTCTCCTTGTGCACCGCCTTGCCGTCGGCGTTCACCGCGCTCGCGGTCAGCGTGTACTTCTTCCCGTAGCCCAGCGGCTCGGCGACCTGCCACGCCGTCTTGTCCGCGGTCAGCGTGCCGGCGACGTGCTTTCCGGCCGCGTTGACCAGCGCCACGCTGGACAGCTGCCCGCCGGCGACGCCGACCTTGACCGGCGTGACCGGGCTGACGTTCTTGGTCGAGGCGGGCAGCAGGGTCAACCGCGCCGCCGCGGCCGGAGCCTTCGGGGTGGTCGATGGCGCTACGGTCGTGCTTGCCGCCCTGGTCGAAGCCGTGGCCGAGCCGGTCGTGGATGCCGTGGTGGATGCCGTGGTGGAGCCGGACTTGGACCCACCGGCCGTCGTACAGCCGGCCACCCCCACCACGGCGACGAGCGTCAACAGAACTGACGAACGCCAGCGGGCCAGGGTCATCGGAAAACCTTTCCACCTTCGGATGTTCGCAGCGCTGCGAACATGAAATAACAGTGTGCCCCATTTTCTGGCCCCGGCGGGATTGACGACGGTGGTGCGGCGGCGCGACGTCGTTCGGCGACGCCCACGAGCCCGTGCCGCTGGGGTCATGCAGCGCCGTGCCGCTGGGGTCATGCAGCGCCGTGCCGCTGGGGTCATGCAGCGCCGCGCCGCTGGGGCAAACTTGGCGGTATGCCCGTGCTTCGTCTCGCCCTGGCCCAGATCAACCTGACCGTCGGCGACATCGCGGGCAACGGCCGACGCATCGTCGCCGCGGCCGGCGAGGCGGCGCGGGCCGGAGCCGACCTGCTCGCGCTGCCCGAAATGGCCATCACCGGCTACCCACCCGAGGACCTCGTCTTCCGGTCCTCCTTCCGCCGGGCATCTCGCGCCGCGCTGGACCAGGTCGCCGCCGACCTCGACGCCGCCGGTCTCGGCGAGCTGGGGGTGATCGTCGGCTACCTGGACGACGACCCGGCCGACTCACCGGCCGACGAAGCGACGGATGACGCTGCACCGGATGACGAAGCACGGGATGACGCGGCACTGGATGCCGCGCCACTTAATGACTTCGGCGAGAGAGCCAACGGTGCGTCGGACGGACGCCTGGCCGGCCGACCCACGAGCGCGCGCAACGCGGCCGCGTTCGTCCACGGCGGCCAGGTGGTCGCTCGGTACTACAAGCACCACCTGCCCAATTACGGCGTGTTCGACGAGGACCGCTACTTCAAACCGGGCCGGCAGTTCACCATGGTCCGCTTCCGCGGCGTGGACGTGGCCCTCACGATCTGCGAGGACGTGTGGCAGGAGGGCGGGCCGTTCAGCGTCGCTCGCGAGGCCGGCGCGGGGTTGGTGGTCAACATCAACGGCTCGCCCTATGAACGCAACAAGGACGACGTCCGGCTGCCGCTGATCCGCCGCCGCGCCGCCGAAGCCGGCTGCCCGGTGGCGTACGTCAACACCGTGGGCGGCCAGGACGAGCTGGTGTTCGACGGCGACTCCTTCGTGGTGTCCGCGGCCGGTGCGGTGATGATGCGCGCGCCGCAGTTCGTCGAGGGCGTGTTCTGCGTCGACGTCGACGCAGAGGCCGCGTCAGCGGACGTGACCGGTCCGCTGCGCGACATGGTGGTGCGCCGCATCCAGACCACCGCGCTGTCGCCCGATGCCAGCGGGCCCGGGCCGGCCGCGCCCGATCGAGGTGCAGACCGCCCGACCCTCGAACCGGTGCGGGCCGAGCGGATCGGCGACCCGGAGGAGGTCTGGTCGGCCCTGGTGCTCGGCACCCGCGACTACGCGGGCAAGAACGGCTTCCGCTCGGTGGTGCTGGGCGTGTCGGGCGGCATCGACTCCGCGGTGGTCGCCGCGATCGCCGCGGACGCGATCGGGGGCGCGAACGTCTACGGCGTGTCGATGCCGAGCGCGTACTCCTCCGAGCATTCCCGCTCCGATGCCAGCGACCTGGCCGACCGGCTCGGCGCCCACTACGAGCAGGTACCGATCGCACCGATGGTGGACGCGTTCGTCGAGGCGTTGCGGCTGACCGGGCTGGCCGAGGAGAACGTGCAGGCCCGCGTCCGCGGCACCACCCTGATGGGTCAGTCCAACCAGCACGGCCACCTCGTCCTGGCCACCGGCAACAAGAGCGAGCTGGCGGTCGGCTACTCCACCATCTACGGCGATGCCGTGGGCGGGTTCGCCCCGTTGAAGGACGTGCCCAAGACGCTGGTGTGGGAGCTGGCCCGCTGGCGCAACGCAGAGGCCGTCCGGCGCGGCGAACGCGAGCCGATCCCGCCGAACTCGATCAGCAAACCGCCCTCGGCCGAGCTGCGCCCGGGCCAGCTGGACGCGGATTCCCTGCCCGATTACGAGGTGCTCGACGCGATCATCGCCGGCTACGTCGATGCCGACCAGGGCGTGGCCGAGCTCATCGCCGCGGGGCACGACGCCGAGCTGGTGCCCAAGATCGCCCGCATGATCGACGCCGCGGAGTGGAAGCGGCGCCAGTACCCGCCCGGTCCCAAGATCAGCCTCAAGGCGTTCGGCCGCGACCGGCGCCTGCCCATCTCCAACCGCTGGCGCGAGACCTGACCGGTAGGACCGCCGTCCTCGGTAGATGTATAGCGTTTTCGGCGCTATGCCGCCGAAAACGCTATACATCTGAACGCGGATAATCCGTCGCATGGGCTACGACGAGGAACTCGCCGACCGGATCCGGGCGGCCCTCAGCGGTGACGTCGGCGTGAGCGAGCGCGCCATGTTCGGCGGGCTCGGGTTCTCGATCAACGGCAACCTGGCGGTCAGCGCGAGCGGTCAGGGCGGCCTGCTCCTGCGGGTTGACCCGGCCGAAGCGCATGCCCTGCTGCTCGACGCACACGCCGAACCATTCGTGATGCGCGGACGCGAGCTGAGCGGCTGGCTGCGTATCGACCCGGCCGGCGTCGACACCGACACCGAGCTGGGCCGCTGGGTGGAGATCGGCGTGGCCTACGCCCGCACGTTGCCCCCCAAGTAGTCGGCATGAACGCCGGCGGGCAGAGCGGCGCAGATGTATAGCGTTTTACGCGCTATGACGCGCAAAACGCTGCGCAGCTGGACGACGGGGCCGAGCGGCAGGCAGGTGTATAGCGTTTTACGGGCTATTACGCGCAAAACGCTGCGCAACTGAGCCACGGCCCGCGCGCGAACGCGCCGGGTGACCGACATCTCGAAACGTGGACGAGACAAACCCGCAACGCGGGCGCACGATTGGGGTGTCCACCACCGCCCGGGGACCGGCAACGGCCTCGAGGATCAGAACGGACCCGCCATGACCGAGCTTTCGGTTCTGCCCACCCCCGCTCCCCCGATTCCAACTCCCCCAATTCCAGCTCCCCCGATTCCAGCTCCCCCGATTCCAGCTCCCCCGATTCCAGCTGCCCCGATTCCCGCTGCCCCGATTCCCGCGTTGTACGGCGGCATCACCAACCGCCGGATCACCATTCGCGACCTGCAGGCGGCCAAGGAACGCGGCGAGCGCTGGCCGATGCTCACCGCCTACGACTACTCCACCGCGCGCGTGTTCGACGACGCCGGCATCCCCGTCCTGCTGGTCGGTGATTCCGCCGCGAACGTCGTCTACGGCTACGACAGCACGGTGCCGGTCGAGGTGGACGAGCTGCTGCCGCTCGTGCGCGGCGTGGTGCGGGGCAGCCACCGGGCGCTGGTCGTCGCTGACCTTCCTTTCGGCTCCTACCAGTCCTCCCCGGAGCAGGCCCTGGCCACCGCGACCCGGTTCATGAAGGAGGGCGGCGCGCAGGCGGTGAAGGTCGAGGGCGGCGCCCGCATCGCCCGGCAGGTCGAGGCG
Source organism: uncultured Jatrophihabitantaceae bacterium (assembly GCA_964252015.1). Classification (GTDB taxonomy): domain Bacteria; phylum Actinomycetota; class Actinomycetes; order Mycobacteriales; family Jatrophihabitantaceae; genus CAXSBR01. The sequence continues at coordinate 66,069 of CAXULW010000010.1, forward strand.
ATGGTCGGTGCCGGCATCCCGGTGATGGCCCATATCGGCCTGACCCCGCAGTCGGTGCACACCCTCGGGGGTTACCGCGTGCAGGGCCGCGGGGACGAGGCCGCCCACCGGCTGCTGCAGGACGCCAAGACCATGCAGGCCGCCGGCGCCTTTGCGGTCGTGCTCGAGGTGGTTCCGGCCGACCTGGCCACCCAGGTCACGGCAGCGCTGCAGATCCCCACCGTCGGTATCGGCGCCGGCGCCGGCTGCGACGCGCAGGTGCTGGTCTGGCAGGACATGGCCGGTCTGCATCCCGGTGACCGCAAGCCGGCCAAGTTCGTCAAGGCCTACGCCGACGTCGGCGCGGTGCTCACCGCGGCGGCCACGACGTTCGCCGACGAGGTGCGCTCCGGGGCCTACCCCGCGCCCGAGCACACCTACACCTGACCGCACCGACTGCGAGCATTTGCCCCGTAACAGTCGGACACGCCGACGCAGCGACTGCTGCGAGGCCAACCCTGCATTCGGTGCGGGCCGGTGCGGTGCGGGCCGGTCGGAGCCGGTGCGCGTCCGCCGGCGGCGAAATCGGTGAAACGTGTCGGTGGCCGGGGACAGAATGACGGCATGAGCCCGCTCGCCGTCGAGGTCGACACCCTGGTCAAGCGATACCCCAAACGTGACGTGAACGCGGTCGACGGCATCACCTTCAGCGTGGAACGCGGTGAGCTGTTCGGCCTGCTGGGGCCCAACGGCGCCGGCAAGTCCACCACGATCGGCGTACTGACCACGCGCGTGCTGGCCACGTCGGGTCACGCCCGGGTCGCCGGGGTGGACGTCGTCGTCGATCCGGTCCTGGCCCGGACCAAACTGGCCGTCGTCCCGCAACGGATCAACCTCGACCGGTCGCTGACGGCGCGGCAGAACCTGCTGTTCCATGCCGCGTACCACGGGGTGCCCAAGGCGGCCCGGGAGCAGCGCGCGGACGAGGTGCTCGAGCAGTTCGGCCTCGGTGATCGCGGCAGCGACAAGGTCGACAAGTACTCCGGGGGCCAATCGCAGCGGTTGATGATCGCTCGGGCGTTGATGCATTTCCCGCAGGTGCTCTTCCTCGACGAGCCGTCCACCGGGCTGGATCCGCAGGCCCGGTTGTTCGTGTGGGACCGGGTACGCGAACTTCAGCAGGCCGGCGTGACGATCGTGCTGACCACGCACGACATGGACGAGGCCGAGCAGCTGTGCGACCGGGTGGCCATCATCGATCACGGAACCCTGCTGGCCATGGACACCCCGGGTGCGCTGACGCGATCCGTGCCCGGTGACACCACGATCAACGTCGCGGTCGAACTGGCCGATGCCGATGCCGGCGGGGCGGACGCGTTGCGCGGGCAGTTCGCCGAGCTGGCCGGGGTGGCCCGGGTCGAGCCGATGGCGGCCGAGAACGGACTACGCGAAAAGCTGTTCCTCGATCGCGAGCCGGCCGCCGTCGTGGCACCGCTGGCTGCGCTCGTCACCGCGGCCGACGGCCGCATCGTCGACCTGGCCTTCGGCCGGACGACGTTGGAGGACGTGTTCATATCCATGACCGGGCGGGGGCTGCGCTGATGACGACGACACCCCCTACACCTTTGCCGCAGACCCGTTCGGCGGCGCCGGTACCGGCACTGGCCGACATCGCCCGGCCGTCGGTCGCGCGCGCGTTCCGCAGCGTGTTGTGGCGCGACGTGTTCGTCACCCTGCGCGAGCTGCCGTCGTTCCTGGCTCAGGTGCTGCTGCAACCGCTGTTCCTGCTGTTCGTGTTCGGCAAGGTATTGGCGTCGATCGGCGCCACCCAGGCTGGTTACGCCGACCTACTGTTTCCCGGCATCGTCGGGCTCACGCTGGTGACGACGGGTCTGCAGAGCACGGCCCTGCCGCTGGTGCTCGACTTCTCCTTCGGCCGCGAGATCGAAGACCGGCTGCTGGCGCCGATGCCGGTCATGCTGGTGGCGGTGGAGAAGATGCTGTTCGCGGCCCTGCGGGCGGTCGTGGCCGCGGTGGTCATGTTCCCCATCGGCTGGCTGGTGCTGGGCCACGTCCCCGGGCATGCGGGTGGGATACCGCTGCTGGTGCTGACAATCCTGCTGGGCGCGGCTCTCGGCGCCGCGATCGGCTTGACCCTGGGCACCCTCGTCCCGCCGTCCAAGATCACCATCATGTTCGCGGTGATCTTCACACCGCTGCTGTTCACCGGCTGCACGCAGTATCCGTGGCCGTCGCTGTCCCGGCTGCGCTGGTTCCAGGTCGTCACCGCATGCAATCCGCTCACCTACGTCAGCGAGGCCATGCGGGCCGCGCTGGTGCCGTCGGTGAACCACATCTCGCCCTGGATCGATGTGCCCGTGGTGGTCGTCGCCATCGGGATCTTCGCCGCCATCGGCATGGCCGGCTTCCGGCGCCGTGCGCTGGACTGAACTGGCCCCGCGCGCGCAGCAGTACGACTACGAGACCGCGGCGAAGCGGACCTGACGCGTCGTGACGTCGGCCGCAGTGAGACGAACGCGGATGCGCGCGCCCTCGGCCAGGTTGGTGCCGTCGCAGCCGGCTCGGATGGGTGGATCCTCGACGGCGATGTGTGCCGACGCCGGCCGCGCATCGAGCACCACCGCATCGAACTCGTGGCCAATCTGCTCGCGCAACAACCAGGCCTCGACCATGTCGACCACGGCACGGTCGGCCTCGTGCGCGCGGTGGTCGGCGCCGGCCATGACGGCGGGCAGCGTCGACAGCGCCGCACGGGCCCAGTCGGGGACGGCCGTGCCCGCGGCCAGGGCCAGGCAGACCTCGGTGGCGAACCGGTCGACCAGCCGCCGCAGCGGGGCAGTGACATGCGCGTAGACCGCGCCGACGCCGGCGTGCTCGGGATGGGCGGGCGCCATGCCGTCGAACGGGGTGTAGCCCGCGCCGCGCAGCAGTGACGCCGCGTGTTCCAGGAACGCGGTGTGCTTGGGATCCGCGCGATCGAGGCCGGCCAGCACGTCACCCGGTGCAGCGCCTGCGGGCCAGGTCACGTTCAGGGCCGGCGCGAGTCGGGCCAGGTGCCGCACGGTGTCCCGATCCGGTTCCGGCAATGTGCGCAGCAGCCCGATGCGGGCCTTGAGCATCATGTCGCCGGCGCACATGCCGGTCAGCAGGCTGATCTCGGCGTTCCAGCTCTCCACCGGCAGCGGTGCCCGCCACTGCAGCTTCCAGCCGCCGGCGTCGTCGGGCACCACCTCCTGCTCGGGCAGGTCGAGGTTGATCGCGTGCCGTTGCCGGGCCAGGCCGAGCCGCAGCCGCCCCACGTCGGATAGCAGCGCGGCCGCATCCGGCGCGGAGCCGGTGTCGAGCATCGTCTGCAGGCCGGCGTAGTCGAGTTGGGCTGTGCTGCGCACCCGCGCCCGGCTGACCTGGACGTCGGTGGGCCGCCCGGTGGCGTCGAGGGTGATCTGCCACAGCGCGGCGGCGCGGACCTGATCGGGCAGCAGGCTGGCCGCGCCTTCGCTGAGCACGGCCGGGTGCAACGGCACCCGCACGTCGGGGAAGTACAGGGTCTCGCCGCGCCGCCGGGTCTCGTCGTCCAACGCGGTACCGGCGGCGACGTAGGAGGCAACGTCGGCGATGGCGTAGCTGACCAGGTAACCATCGTCGTGCCTGGCGATATGCAGGGCCTGATCGAGGTCGCGTGCGCCGGGCGGATCAACGGTGACCAACGGGATATCCGTGCGATCCGGTGCGTCGGAGCTGAAGCCGGCGGCCACCGACTCGGCCTGGGCCAGAACATCGGGCGGGAAATCGACCGGGACGCCAAGGTCATGGCGCAACGACGTGAAGTCCAGCGCCGCATCCGCGGCCACCGCACGGAAATTCCGCGCCGCGCCCCCGATGGCCGCGACGCGGAATGCGCTGGTCATGAACCGAGCGTCGCGACGGGAACGGCTACCGGGCCTTCTTCGCCGTGGTCTTCTTGGCTGGAGCCTTTGCGGTGGCCTTCTTCGCGGCCGGGGCCTTCGCCGTGCTCTTCTTCACGGCCGGCGCCTTGGCCGTCGTCACCTTCTTGGCCGGGGCCTTCGCCGTCGTCACCTTCTTGGTCGGGCGCGTGACCGTGGTCTTCTCCGCCGTGGTCTTCTTGGCGGCCGGAGTCTTCGCCGTGCTCTTCTTCACGGCCGGCGTTACTTTCGTAACCGCCGCCTTCGCCGTCGTCTTCTTCGCTGTCGTCTTGTTCGCTGTCGTCTTGTTCGCTGTCGTCTTCTTCGCCGCGGGCGCCTTCGCCGTCGTGGTCTTCTTGGCCGGCGCCTTTGCCGACACCTTCGCAACCACCTTCTTGACCGCCTTCTTGGCCGCAGTCTTTGTGGTTGCCGCCTTCTTCGCGGTACGGGATGAAGCGGTCATGAATAACGCCTCCCAGCACGGGGCAACGCGGCAAGCGTCGCAATAACCACCACACTGAGCGCAATTTCAGCGCGGGTCAACATTCCACGCCGTTAACCGGCGGAGCAGACATTGTTTCTGTGACCGGGCGGCGGACGAGTCGATCATAAGCCGGGTCCTGTCCAGCGCGACCGAAGTCGCTCTGGTGGCGGCCATCCATCTAGACCTGCCGTTGCCGACAGGCTCAAGCGGTCTACCCACAGACTCGGGCGGGCCGCCCTCAAACGCCTGTGCAGAAAGGGAAAACCCTCTCCTCTTGACCTTGCTCCGGGTGGGGTTTACCTAGCCGTCGCGGTCACCCGCGACGCTGGTGGTCTCTTACACCACCGTTTCACCCTTACCTCCGATTCATCCTCGAGAGAATGCGTCAGTGGCGGTCTGTTTTCTGTGGCACTGTCCCGCGGGTCACCCCGGGTTGCCGTTAGCAACCACCTTGCCCTATGGAGCCCGGACTTTCCTCGGCACCCGAACGCATCGGATGACGCGGCCGCCCGGTCGGCTCGTCCGCCGCGTTGACATCGTAGCCGGGTTAGCCGATCGCGCGCTTCCTTGCGTCCGGCCAACACCGTGCGTCCGTCCTCGGCGAACACGACCGAGCCGTAATCGGCCGGACCCGGGTTGCCCCGCGACGCACCCGTCGGCCTCGACGATCACCCGCACGGGCGAATCCGACGAGCAGGCGTCACAGTCCCGATTCCGCGGTGCGCACGATGATGCGCCCGCAGTTGTCGCAGCGCAGCACCTCGTCCGCAGCGGCGTGCCGGGCCGCGGTCAGCTCGCTACCCGCCAGCTCCAGCCGGCAGCCTTCGCAGCGGCGGGCCCGGATGGCCGCGGCGCCGACTCCGCCCTGGGCCGCACGCACCTTGTCGTAGAGGGCGAGCAGGTCGGCCGGGATCTCCCGGACGATCTCCCCACGCTGGGCGTGCGCCGCTCCGGCCGCGGCGTCGATCTCGCCGAACGTGGCGTCGCGGTCGGCCTCGGCCCCGCTCAGCTCGTCGGCCACCTTCTCGGCCCGGGTCATCACCTCGGCCAACGCCGACTCCAGTTGCTCGCGGCGTTCCATCACCTCCAGAGCGGCGTCCTCCAGGGTGCCTTGACGACGTTGCAGCGAGGCGAGTTCGTGCTGCAATCCCTCGAGTTCCTTGGCCGGCACCCCGCCCGAATCGAGCCGGGCCTGATCCCGGGTCTCGCGGGCCCGCACAACCTCGATGTCGTTCTCCATGCGCCGTTGTTCCGTGGCGATGTCGCTGATCTCGGTGCGCAGCTCGACCGCGTCGGAATGCAGGGCCGCAGCCCGGGCGGCGGCCTCGGTGATCCGCGCCAACTCGGGCAGGGTGCGCCGACGGTGCCCGAGCTGGGCCAGCTTGGCGTCGACGGCCTGCAGGTCGAGCAGTCGTAGTTGCACTGCGGGATCAGCGTTGACCACGTTCAGCTGCCCTCGTCTCGCGTCGGTGTGGTGGTTGGTGTGGGTGACGGCACGTGCCACGCCCACGGATCGGTGACGACCTCGCTCACCGTGACCTCAACGGTAGCGGCGAACTCGGCCCGCAAGCGCCGGGCCAGCAGGTGCAACCACGGCGTCTCGCTGGCCCAGTGGGCAACGTCGATCAACGCCATCGGGCCGGCAGCACCGAAGCCGCCGGCCGACGTCGCCGGCCAAGCATCGACCCGCTGCGTCACCGCCTCGACGGCGTTGTGGTGCTTCAGGTCGGCGGTGACGAAGACGTCGGCCCCGGCCGCGCGGGCGGCGCCGATCAGCGACGAGCCCGAGCCGCCCAGTACCGCGACGCGACGCACCGCACGGGCCGGGTCACCGCTCACCCGCACTCCCCCGACCGTGGCCGGCAACGCACCCGCCACCAGCTCGGCGAACCGCGTGAGCGTGGTCGTCTCGGCCAACTCCCCGACCCGACCGACCCCGACCGCACCGGGCGCGGACGCCGCCTCGAGCGGTTGCACACCACACACGCCCAACGCAGCCGCCAGTGCATCGGAGACGCCCTCGGGACCGACCTCGGCGTTGGTGTGGACAACGTAGTGGGCCAGGCCGGTGCGGATCATCCGGTGCACCAGCGCACCCTTGGGATCGGTGACCGGCACGCCGTGCACCGCGGTGAGCAGGAGCGGGTGGTGGGTGAGCAACAGCTGCGCACCCTGCGCCGCGGCCACGGTGGCCGGTACCGCGTCGATGGCCAGCACGATCCGGGAAACGGGCGCGCCCGGGTCGCCGCACACCAGGCCGACGGCGTCCCAACCCTCCGCCCACCGCGGGTCGTACCAGCCCTCGACGGTGGAGATCACGTCGGCGATCACGACAGCGGCGGGCACCCGGGGCACGTTACCGTCGCGGCGTGGCGGGCACCTCCGCTGCGTCGTGGCCGGAGGCGGCCGGGTCTGCCGAGGAGCGGGGGGAGTCGGCGTCGCCCTGGCGCCGCGCGGCCAGAACCGAGCCGGCCAGGATCAGGGGGAACCCGACCGCCATGCCCGCGGTGAAGGGCTCGCCGAGCACGGCGACCCCGAGGCCGAGCGCCACCGCCGGGTTGACGTAGGTGATGACCACCGCCCGGGAGGGACCGATGCCCGCGATGAGGGCGAAGAAGACGACGAACGCGAGCGCGGTACACACCACGGCCAGCGTGAGCACGCTGCTCATCCCGGCCGCGGTGTAGCGCCGGGGCGGGTTGATGACGGCGGCCGGGAGGTAGACCAGCGCGGTGAGCACCAACGAGGCCGTGACCACCCCGATCGCCGGCAGATCGCTCAACGACCGGGTCAGGATGATCGGTCCGACCGCGTAGCCCACGACGACCACCGCGACTTCGGCCAGCGCGAACACGTCGATCTGGCCGAAGTCGAGCCCGACCAGGGACGCCACCCCGACCAGGCCCAGCAGCAGGCCGGCCATACCCTGCCGGCCCACGGGGTCACCGGAGCGCAGCAGGGCCAGCACCCCGACGCCGGCCAGCGGCACCGCGGCGACGAGCAGCCCGGACAGCGAGCTCGACAGTTTCGTCTCGGCGTCGGACAAGAACAGCCACGGAATGGTCAATTCCACGGCGGTGTAAGCGACCAACGGCCGCCACCTCGGCAACACCGGGCCGAGTGCGCCACGGCCCAAGGCGAGCGGAAGCAGCAGCAACGCGGCGATGCCGGTGCGCGCGAAGACGAGACAGGCCGGCGACATGTCCCGCACCGCCACCCGGATCAGCAGGTACGGGATCCCCCAGATCACGCACATCGCCGCGAACAACAGCCAATTGCGCCGGGTCATACGTCGCGTCCCCACTTCGTTCCCATTCGGACGGCCCGGCACGGCCGATGGCGCCGACGGCGCCGCGGTGGAAATCCCACCTGGAGCCAAACGCTACTACGTCGACGTCATGCGTCGCCCGGGTTTTCGCACGGCGCGGTGCGGCCTACTCGGTGGCGAACAGGTCGACCCCGTGTGCGCGGGCATGGTCCATCAACACCCGGCTGACCAGTCCGGACAGCACGCGCCGATCCGAGGCCGGCCACCCGTCCAACAAGGTCGACATGTCGGCGGCGAACCGGGCGGCCACGTCGGACGCCAGCGCGCGACCGGCGTCGGTCAGCACAACCAGCACCGCCCGTCGATCGATGGTGGACGGGGCGCGCACGACCAGGCCGCGGCGTTCGGCCCGGTCGACCAGCCCGCTGACGCTGGACTTGTCGAGGTCGAGGACCTGAGCGAGTTCATTCATACCCGGCCGGCGATCGCGCAGCACACCCAGCAGCCGGGTCTGGATCATCGACAGATCGTGTTCGGCCGCCCGCCGCTGCAACAGGCCCTGGATCAGGAACGACAGCTGCGCCAGCCCGTCAACGATGTCCAGTTCGTCACCGGCGGTCGGCGCGGTCGGCGCGGTCGGGCGGCGGGAACGGGTGGCCATCGCCTCATCGTACGGGGCTTAGTTGGTGTCACGTACTATAGTAGTACTTGACACCAACTAAAGGTCCAGTATGCGAATCCGAAGTAAGGACGTCACCATGAAGATGAACGCCGCGGTGGTCACCTCGTTCGACCGGCCACCGCGCTACCAGCAGTTCGACGTGCCGCGGCCCGCGACCGCGGACCAACTGCTCGTCGATGTCCTGGCCGTCGGGCTGCACCCGCGCGCCAGGAGCGGCGCCGCGGGCACCCACTACACCAGTTCGGCCACTTTGCCGATGATTCCGGGCGTCGACGGGGTCGGCCGCCGACCGGACGGCAAGCGGATCTACTTCGTGGCCGACGACGACGTCATCGGCACGATGGCCGAACGAGCCGTAGTCGACGTGCGTCGCTCGATCGAACTGCCTGATCGCGTGGATGTGGCCAAGGTGGCCGCCGCGATGAACCCGGCCATGTCGTCGTGGGTGGCCCTGCGGCGGCGGGTTCCGATCGAGCCCGGTCAGAGCGTGCTCGTGCTCGGGGCGACGGGAAACGCCGGGACGATGGCCGTGCAGGTGGCCAAGCGGCTCGGGGCCGGGCGGGTGGTCGGCGCCGGGCGCGATCTCGACCGGCTGAATGCCCTGGCGGGTGTGGGCGCCGACGACGTCGTGCGGTTGACCGGTGACACCGAGGAAACGGCTCGGGCCCTGGGCCGGGTCGCGGCCGAGGTCGACATCGTCCTCGATTACCTCTGGGGTCGACCGGCGCAACAGGCCATGACGGCGCTGCTCACCGAGCGATCCGACCGCAGCCGGGCGATGAACTGGATCCAGATCGGCTCGATGGCCGGGCCGACGATCGAACTGCCGTCCGTCGTCCTGCGCTCGGCCAACCTTCGTCTGCAGGGCAACGGGCAAGGTGCCGTCTCGACCCAGGCGTACCTGGCCGAACTGCCGGCGCTGGTCGACGAGATCGACTCCGGCGGGATAAGCGTCACCGCCAACACAGTGCCCCTGACCGACGTCGAGCAGGTCTGGTCCCAGCCCGACGTGACGGGCGAGCGGACGGTGCTCGCGCCCTAGCCGTCCGGCCAGCACAGGTTGCCGTCGGTCTGGCCCAACCGCGTTCCTGTCGCGGAACCGGTAGGGCTGGCGTAGGACGGTCGCGCTCGGCTGACCCGGCGGCTCGAGCTGAGACTCCGCCGAACGTGGCCGCAGGCGCGAAATCGGTGTGGGCACCGCAGTAACGCCTGTGAACTTCGTCGCGGTCACGGCGGGCCTCTAGGTGCTGTGCGGCTGCAGCAGTATCGTATTTCCCGACGAGACGGAGCGGCCATGTCGGTACATCAGTGTCCCAAATGCGAGCTGCGGTTCACCTGGAAGACCGAACTCGATGATCACTGTGCGCACGATCATCCGACCTTCCACCACGACTACCCGATCCGGCGTGGGCGGGCGGAGAACGATCGCGTCGTAACAGCCGAGGACGAGCCCGTCCGTCGCCTGTAGCGATCTGGGCACGACCCGCCAGACGGCGGGCCGGGGCCAATCTGGCACAGCCGGGACGGCCTCGACTTGGATTGGCCGGCCAGTGTCGCCTGGGTGCTACCCAAGCATGCCGTGGGTCAGACAGAAAGGTCCGGCTACCCACGGGGGGAGGTAGCCGGACAAGATCATCATCAACTACTTACGGCCGCAACACAAACCCAACGGGCACATTGGCCGCGCCATTGCCTGTTCCATCCTCACAAAGGTGACGTACTGTCCGCTGGTCTGATCTCACCACCTCGGGAGCCGGTCGTTCCAGTACGCAGTTCCAGTAGGCAACGGGGCGGACGGCGGGCCACGGGGGCCGAGAGGCGATGGGGGAAGACGGACGGGAGCCGCAGGATCACTCTTGGGGCTCCCGAGCCCATTTCGGTGCGGCCGGGGGGTTTGGTCAACGTCGTCCGCCACGGTGAGTCCAGGCGTGGTTGTTGTCGAGAACGAGATTGGCAAGACCGATGGCCCGGCCGCAGTCGAGAGAGAGTTCCCGCGCACTCGCAAATCGCGCGCAACTAAGACGGTGACGGCCGAGTGTGGGTTCTGGGGCGCCGTTTCTCCGGACCCGGAAATGCGCTGGGCGAATTCACCAGTTTGGGCCCCGGGTTCACCCCGTTGCCCGCTACGTGCCGCCAGGTAATCCGGTTTCTCCCCCGTGACCCCCGGTATGACCTGGCGGCACGTTGTGATCAACCTAGGACCCAGTGTTGATCTTGACAAGTCGAACCGGCCGCACCGAGCCCGCGCCACACAAGAAAGTCCGGCTACCCACGGGGGGAGGTAGCCGGACAAGATCATCATGGGCCCTGGACCGCCCCGACGCAAATCGATACCCGAGCCATCCCCGAACTGAGGCCCCAACGCTCACTGTTGGGCGGTGAGACCGAGCCCGCTGGACCAAAGAGCCCCCTCGGCCCCCCCGAGTCTGGCGGGATACCCCTATTCAAGAGGCATCCGACATCCGAGGCGATGAGGTCCAACACCTCGAACCGTACACCGTGTGAATATTTGTTCGACCGCAGACCGGTGCGACACCAGCAGCCCGATCTAGCGTCGAGGGCGTCGTCAGACAACTGGCTCGGCGGAGTATGTGGCCGAAGGGAATGGTAGCGACCACACCGGATGGGCGTTGTTCACTGTGCCTAGCGATATTGATCGTTGAGGTGGTGGGCGCTGAGGGATTCGAACCCCCGACCGCTCGGGTGTAAACCGAGTGCTCTTCCGCTGAGCTAAGCGCCCCGGCAACGGCCCCCGGCACTGATCAGAGCCGTTCCGAACCCGAGCGTGGAGCCCGAGTTGATGTCCCGCCATGGTAGGCGACCGGCACCCGGGACGGTCCCGCGTGGCGACGGCGTGGAGTGGCCTGCCATAGTGACCATCCCCGGCTTCGGAGGTATCGGTGACCCTGCTCATCATCAGCCTCATCATCCTTGTCCTGCTCGCTGTGGTCGTCGGTTTCGCGCTCGTGCAGCGCCGCCGACGGGCCGGCGGCATCATCGCCACGCCGTCGGCCGGCAAGCGGCCACCGCGTCACAAACCATGAGCCAGCGCAACCCATGAATCGCCAGGCCTCTGGCGAACCACGATGAGGAGGTGGGTCAGGCAATGAGCGCACCGGACGCAGCCGGAACCGCAGACCGGATCGTCCTTGTCCGCGGCACGGAACTCAGCGGCCTGCCGGTCGTGAGCATCCTCGGCGGCGAGGCCCTGGCCGACATCAAGGATGTGCTCTATTCCCCGGACGAGGGCCGCATCGTCGGGTTCACGCTGAACAAGCGCGGCGGCCTGTTCGCCGGCCCGTTGAAGACGGGGCTGAGCATGGAGGCGGTCTGGGCCATCGGCCGCGACGCGGTGATGGTCGTGGACGCCAACGCCCTGGCCGAGGTACCCGGGCGGGCTTCGCATGCGTCCCGCAACGTTCTCGGCGACGCCGTGCTGACCGACATGGGTGAACGCCTGGGCGAGGTCACCGACCTCATCGTCGAGGTCGGCGTGATCGGCCCGGGCAGCGGCACGTCGAGCGCGGGAAGCGTCGTCGGCTACCAGCTCGTCGGCGACACCGCGCTGCAGGGACGGGAGGGGCACCAACTGTTCATCCCGTTGCCGTACGCGCTGGCCGTGTCCGGTCAGAACCTGATCGTGCCCTCGAGCGTGGCGCCCTTCATCCGCGACGACCTGTCCGGCTTCGGCGGCGCCGTATCAGAGTTTCGTGACCAGCTGGGCCGTCCACCGACCGGCCAGGTCGCGCCCCCGGCGCCACCGGGCTCGACCGCGATCGGCGCGTCACCAGCCAAGCCCGTGGCGGCCGGTCCGCCCGGTGCCGGCGCGCCCCCGGCCAGCCTGGAACGCGGGCCAGAAGCCACCACCCGGGAGCCTGGACGATGAGCAGCCTGAACGCCCTGATCGGACTTCCGGTGGTGTCGCGGGCCACGGCGGAAACGGTGGGCAACCTGATCGCGCCGGTGCTGGACATCAACAGCCGCCGCATCGTCGCCTGGCAGGTGGTCAAGGGCCGTCATCCGAAGGTGGTCGACAACGACGCCTTGGCCGGTATCGGCCAGGCGGCGGCCATGCTGGACGAGCAGGGCGACCTGCGTGAGCCCGGCGCGGCCGAGGAGATGGCCACGGTGCAGGGCAACCACATCCTCCTGGGCGCGCGCGTGCTCACCGACGCCGGCGACGTGCTCGGCACGGTCGAGGACGCCGAGGTCGATCCGGATTCCGGTGCGGTCGCCTTCGTGCGCACCAGCAACGGTGACGTCGACTCGGAGCGGCTGCGCGGGTTCGGCTCCTACGCCCTGGTCGTGGCCGCACTCTGAGCCACGGCGTTACAGAATTCTGACCGGTTGGGATGGGCTCTCGGCCTGGCGGCTGTCCGCCGCTAGCCTCTGACGATGACCAAGCATCCCGCCAGCCCAGTTGTGGACGCAGTTGTTGATACCTGGGACGTCATCGTCATCGGTGGTGGGCCGCCCGGTGAGAACGCGGTCCAGTACGCCATCCAGGGCTCGGACCGCACCGGGGTGATCGTCGAGGCCGAACTCGTCGGCGGTGAGTGCTCGTTCTGGGCGTGCATGCCCTCCAAGGGCCTGTTGCGCCCGGTCGACCTGGCCCACCAGGTGGCCAAGGTCCCCGGGCTCACCCTCGGCCCGATCGACGTCGCCGCCGTACTGGCCCACCGCGACGAGATCACCCACCACCGCGACGACAGCTCGCAGGTGGATTGGGCCACCTCGGTCGGCATCGACGTCGTCCGGGGCCGGGCCCGCCTGGATGGCCCGCGTCGGGTCGTGGTCGAGACCAACGACGGCTCCACTCGGACGTTGCACGCGCGCGTGGCCGTGGTGCTGGCCACCGGGACCACCGCGGCCATTCCGCCGACGGAGGGGTTGGCCGCGGCCCGGCCGTGGATCTCCCGCGACGTCACCAACCTGACCGAGGTACCCCAGCGGGTGGTGGTCATCGGCGGCGGGGTGGTCGCGTGCGAGGCCGCCACCTGGCTCAACGGGCTGGGCGCGCAGGTGACGATCCTGCAGCGCGGCGACGCATTACTGGCGACGAACGAGCCGTTCGCCAGCCAGATGGTCGCCGACCAGCTGCGCGAGCACGGTGTCACCATCCGGTTCGGCGCCACCGTGACGGCGGTGCGGCGTCCGGACGTGGCCGACACCGGCTACGGCCGCATCCACGGTGGCCCGGTCGAGGTCGATGTGGACGGTGAGACGATCACCGCCGACGAGATCGTGGTGGCCACCGGGCGGGTGCCGGCCAGCAAGGACGTGGGCCTCGACACGGTCGGGTTGACCGATGACGGGCTGTACCGGGGCGGATTCGTCGAGGTGGACGACCACCTCACCGTCACCGGCATCGACCAGGCCGGTGCCGAGTGGCTGTACGTGATCGGCGACCTGAACGGCCGCGCCCTGCTCACCCACATGGGCAAGTACCAGGCCCGCATCTGTGGGGCCGTCATCGCTGCACGGGCGCTGGGCTCGTCGGTGGACGGACCGGAGACGACCGACCGGGCCGACCACGGCGGGATCACCCAGGTCACGTTCACCGACCCGCAGGTGGCCTCGGTCGGCCTGACGGAGGCCAAGGCCCGCGCGGCCGGCGTCACCATCCGCACGGTCGAATACGACATGGCCTACCTCGCCGGCACCTCGGTGCAGCAGACCGACTACAAGGGCCGGGCCCAGATCGTGGTGGACGAGACCAACAAGATCATCGTGGGGGCGACGTTCGTCGGTCCCGAGGTCGGCGAGCTGCTGCACAGCGCCGTCATCGCGGTCGTCGGGCGGGTGCCGCTGGACACGCTGTGGCACGCGGTACCCGCGTACCCGACGGTCAGCGAGGTCTGGCTGCGCCTGCTGGAGACCTACCGCGGCGGCTGAACTGTGGCGTCAACGTCGTCGCGTCCGATGCACGCGTTGCCGGACGCGACGACGGGCTCGGCGCCCGGCCTCGTTGAACACCGTCACCCCGGTCACGTACACGCCGCCGACGGCGATCACGGTGAGGACGACGTCCACGCTGAGGTGCCCGGGCGGTGACCAGTACACGTCGCTGAGGTTCAGCAGCAGCGCGTACTCGTCCATGATCAGCGCCAGCGCGATGCCGTAGGCCACGCCGAGCACCTGCCACCACCGGTCCGGTCGCACGAAGATGGCCACGGCTGACGTCAGCCCCAGCAGGATGATGCCGAGCAGGTAGTGGTGAACGTGATGGCCGGCGATCAGGATGGCCGCGCTCGAGCCGCCGCGACCGTGGTGGGTGATCGCCCGGGTGATGACCCAGGTGATCAGGAAGGCCAGCCACGCCCAGCACGCGGCCTGCCTCGGCGGGGCTACGCCGCCCCAGATATCGAGCAGCCGCAGGTCGCCGTGGCCGTGCTGGTCGCCGCCGGCGCCGTGGTGCTCTCGGCCGGGCTTGTTGTGGTCGGCCCCGGGCGGCGCCGGGGCTTCGGACATGCGTCGACTATGCCCGGTCTGATAATGTTGATCACAGCAACCCACCAAGAGGTTGTCAGGGTGAACACAACCCCTGCTCTGCGTAACGCCAGTTCATCGCCGATGAAACCCCGGGGTTACTCGCAGGCACCACGATCGTGGTGCCGGACCCAGCGCAGCAAACCGCAGGATGCGGACCGTTGATCGATCGGCGTTGTCGCGGTGCACGAATAGGAAAAGGAGCTCCTCATGCAGGACGATTACGGTCCCTGGGACGATTAGTTCCCCCATGATCAGGACGATTAGTCCCCCATGAACAGGACGATTGGTCCCCAATGAACAACTGTGGCCCCGCGCGAAAGCGTCGGGGCCACAGTGATGTTTAGATCGCGGCCTGATCGAAACATCCACCGGACTCGGCCTGGTCCGCCTTGTCGTCCTGCCGCCCCCCGCACCGAGCGCATCGTGACGTTCAGCTTGCACCGGTTGCGGTGAGACCCGGCTACGACCGGGATTGCCTTGCCTCGGCATCACGACCAGGCCGTCTCAGTCGACGTCCGTGTCCGGGCACAACCCGCGTAGGAACCCTGACCGGGACGACGGCCCGTGGAGGACCCTCGAACGGGTGACCGCCTTGTGCAACCGGGCTGGCCACGTTCGCGACAGCCAGTCGAGACCGGAGGCGCCGACGAGTCAGTTCGACTGCGAAATCACCTTTTGCGCGGCGGCGGCGTGATCAGCTCCGGGATCGCGCGCAGCATGAACTTGTCGAAGTGCGGCACGGTGAATGCGGCGTAACCGTGCTCAGGCGTGTATAGCAGCCCCATGTTGATCAGCTGAGCACGTGTGGGTCCCATCTGCGTCGACTTGCGGCCGATGACAGCAGCCACGTCCTGCGCTTTTTGCGCATCGGGGCCAAGCTCGGCCATCGCACGGAGGTAAATGCGCTCCATCTCGGTGGCCCGGTCTAGCCGCACGCGGAAGAACGACTCGTCGAGCTTCGCTTCGTAGGTGGGAACGGCTAAGTCGACGTCGTCCCGAGTGATCACGGGACCGTCCGCGATGCCCCAGACGGCGTAGCCGAGCTCCTGAAGGAAGTATGGATAGCCGCCGGTCACCTCGACGGCCAGGTCGAGGGCCCCGTCGCTGTAATCGGCCTCCTCGGCCTGGGCCGGTTCAGTTAGCGCGGCGCGTGCGTCCTGATCATCAAGATTCCCGATGCGGGGGAACTTGAACAGCCGCTCCGAATACGATTTCGCGTCCCCGGCAAGTTCTGCGATCTGCGGCAGGCCGGCACCCACCATCGTTACGGGCAGTCCTCGCTGAACGGTCCGGTGGAGCGCTGAGATCAGCGCCTCTAGTTGTGTGGTGGAAAGGAACTGCACCTCATCGAAGAGCAGTACGAGTCCCTTGTTCGTGTCCTTCGCCGCCTCCCCAACCGCTACGAGGAGATCGGTGAGGTCAGATTGGAGCTCCTGCTGGTCGGCAAAGCCTGGTGCGGCGTCGACGTCGATCCCACCGGTCAGCGTTCCAGTGGGGTCGACCGAGATGCTGAATGACTTCAGCACCGCTGCGGCGCGCCTTACGCGGTCGCTCCAGCGGGCCTTCGGTGACATCTCGAACAACGAGGTTCGGATGGCGCTCACCATCAGTCGCCGGAACTGCTCGTCGTCGTGCTTGGAGGCCTCGCGCTCGACCACGACCCAGTCAAGCTCCAGGGCCTTGCTCCTGAATTGACCAAGCAGCACCGTTTTGCCGACGCCGCGAAGGCCGGTGATGATCATGGACTGCTCAGTGCGGCCCGCGCTCATCCGGCGCAGCAGTAGGTCAAAGGTCCTGAGCTGAACATCGCGGCCAAGTACGGCGGGTGGCTGTGCGCCGGCGTTGGGCGTGTAGGGGTTCCGGATCGGGTCCATGAGCGCGAAGTCATCACCTTTTGTTAGTTTATCGAGATTCGGTAAATCTACTAAACTCGGTAAAGTCTTAGCTGTAGACGTGTACGGAAAGGCCCAGTGCAGATCTCGCCCTGGGGTGTGCGGGTCGGTGGGCGTGCGGACGAGCAGGGCGGGTATGCCGGCGCGTTCAGCGCCGGCGATGTCGGCGGTGGGGCCTCTATCGGCGGCCCGTCAAAGATCGACAAGATCTGCGTCACCCGACACGTAACCCACGACCCGTTCCGTCCCGTTCATCTGCCACTTCGGTGCGCTCCAACAGCCGATCGTCGTGCGGACGCTGGCTGACTGGAGGGGTCTGCGGCAGGATTGAGGGGTGCCGGGGACGCCGCCTAGCGTTGTCGCGCTGGCGGCACTGTTGGCCCCTCTTGGTTGGGTGACTGAGTTGTTCGTCGGCGGATCTGCGGCGACCGGTGACTACCTGCCGGGAGTCAGCGACCTCGACCTCGTCGCTCTCGTTGACGGCTCGGTCGACACTGCCCGGCGAGAAGCGCTTGAACGGCTGCATGTTGGATTGGACCGCGCTGAGGCAGCGGGACTCAACCTCGGATGCGTGTATGTGGACCACGCGACGCTCACCGACCTCGACGCCCCGCATCCGACTTGGACACACGGCGAGATGGTGAACCGGCCGCTCTCCGCCATCGCGAGGGCCGAACTGGTGTTACACGGCTACTCGGTACTTGGACAGAAACCTCAATCGTTGCTACCGGACGTGAACGAAGACGACGTCCGCCTTGCCGCACGACGTGAGCTGACCGGCTACTGGGCAACAGCTGCACGTCGTCCGTGGTGGTGGCTCGACCGGACCACGATCGATCTCGGCTTGACGTCCATGGCCCGGGGCCGGCACGCGCTAGGAACCGGACATCTGCTCACGAAGACCGCCGCCATCGAAGCCGCCCACGCGCCCGGCTGGCTCATCGACCAGATGCGCGTTCGCCGGCGTGGCGGGAGCTCACAGTCGCCACTGCTGCGGAGCGCCTGGCATGCGTGGCTGGACGCCCGCCGTACGACCGCCAATGCACGCCGTCCTCCAACCCACTGACGGCACGACGCTCTTCGGCGGCGCTTAGAGCGTCCACTGAGCCGACCCGTGAACGGTCCGACTTCTGAGCCGAATGCGCAGGCCTGGCGAGCGCGTCCAGCAGCACCTGCCCGATGTAATGCCCGGTCAGCGTGCCCTACACGGCCGGGTCCTTAGGTTCGGTCTAATCTCGCCGTGAAGTCGGAACGTCGGCGCGGGCGCCCGTCCTTTGATCGGTCTCCACCGCGCGATCTGGTCAATCTCCTGCGTCTCAACATCAGTCCTTCGAGGCCAACGCCGCGATCTCGTCGCGCCAGCGCTGCGGGTCTCGGGCCTGGCCCGGACCGTTCATCTCGGCGAACCGCACGATGCCGTCGACATCGATGAGGAACGTGCCGCGGTTGGCGAAACCACCGTCGGAGCGGAACACGCCGTAGGCCTGTGCGACCGCGCCGTGCGGCCAGAAGTCGGCCAGCAGCGGGAAGTCGAAACCCTCGCGCTCACTGAAGATCTTGTGTGAGTACGTCGTGTCGCAGCTGACCGTGAGGGTGACGACGCGGTCGTTGGAGAAGACCTCGGGTTCATCGGCGATCGTGCGCAGCTCGCCGGTGCACGTGCCGGTGAACGCGAACGGGTAGAAGACCACCAGCACGGCCTGGTGGCCGCGGAACGCCGACAGCGTGACCTCCTCGTTGTTCTGGTCCTTCAGGGTGAAGTCGGGGGCGACTTCGCCGGTCGCGAGCGGAGTGGGTTCAGCCATCAGCGTTTGTCCGTACGTGAGCGTCGTGGCACCAGGCGCATGCCGGTCCAGTGCGCGCCGATGGCCGCGAGCGACGTCTGGGACAGCCCGGCGGTGGGCGCGGCCTCGGCGATGTCCGAGGGCTCGACGTAACCCGGCCGGCCGCGGCGCGGGGTCAGGAGCCAGACGACGCCGCCCTCGGCCAGCGGGGTGATCGCGTCCACGAGCGCGTCGACCAGGTCGCCGTCGGTGTCGCGGAACCACAGCAACACGACGTCACAGACCTCGTCCGAGTCGGCGCCGACGAGATCAGCGCCCAGGAAGTTCTCTATCTCCACCGACACGTCTTCGTCGGAATCCTGGTCGAACCCGATCTCGGCTACGACCATTCCGTCCGAAATGCCCAAACGTTCGGGCAAGTCGGGACCGCCGGAAACGGCCCCACCGTTCGGGGTCGCACTCACCTGGCACCTCCTCGTCGTGTCCGCTGATTCGGCGCGACCAGCGGGGCGCCCGTTCGCGGGTTGCGACTAGTGCACCACAGCCATGTTAAAAGGCCACACCGGACCCCTGACCCACGTTGCTGCGGACCACATCTCGGCGTTGCTGTAAGCCCTCCTCGCCCGGGGCCGGGCCGGAGGGGGAGAATGCAACAGTGACAACTGATCGATACAGCATCATCACCGACGGCCTGCCCTCCCAGCTGCCCGACATCGATCCCGAAGAGACCCGGGAATGGACCCAGTCCCTCGATGCGGCCATCGACGCGGACGGTCGGCAGCGGGCCCGTTACCTCATGCTGCGCATGCTCGAGCGCGCCCGGGAGCGCCAGGTCGGCGTGCCGGCGCTGCGCAGCACCGACTACATCAACTCGATCCCGCCCGAGCGCGAGCCGTGGTTCCCCGGCGACGAGGACATCGAGCGCCGTATCCGCGCCTACATCCGCTGGAACGCGGCCATCATGGTGTCGCGGGCCAACAAGACGGTCGGCGTCGGTGGGCACATCGCGTCCTACGCCAGTGCCGCGTCGTTGTACGAGGTCGGCTTCAACCACTTCTTCCGCGGCAAGGACCTGGCCAGCGGATCCGGTGACCAGGTCTACTTCCAGGGTCACGCCGCCCCCGGCATCTACGCTCGCGCCTTCCTGGAGGGGCGCCTGAGCGAGGAACAGCTCAACTCGTTCCGGCAGGAGAAGTCGCGCGCACCGCACGGCTTGTCGTCCTACCCGCACCCGCGACTCATGCCGCAGTTCTGGGAGTTCCCGACGGTATCCATGGGCCTCGGCCCGATCGGCGCTATCTACCAGGCCCGGTTCAATCGCTACCTCGACGCCCGCGGCATCACCGACACGTCCAACTCCCACGTCTGGGCGTTCCTCGGTGACGGCGAGATGGACGAGGTGGAATCCCTGGGCGCCATCGGTGTGGCCGCGCGCGAGGAGCTGGACAACCTCACCTTCGTCATCAACTGCAACCTGCAGCGTCTCGACGGTCCGGTCCGCGGCAACGGCAAGATCATCCAGGAGCTGGAGGCGGTGTTCCGCGGCGCCGGCTGGAACGTGCTCAAGGTGATCTGGGGACGGGACTGGGACCCGCTGCTGGCCCGCGACGGCGACGGCGCGCTGGTGAACCGGATGAACACCACCCCGGACGGTCAGATGCAGACCTACACGGTGGAGTCCGGCGCGTACATCCGCGACCACTTCTTCGGTAACGACCCGCGGCTGCGCAAGATGGTCGAGGACAAGAGTGACGACGACCTGCGCCGGCTCAGCCGCGGCGGGCACGACTACCGCAAGGTGTACGCGGCGTTCCAGGCCGCCCGCACCCACGTCGGCCAGCCCACCGTCATCCTCGCCCACACCATCAAGGGCTGGACGCTGGAGAGCTTCGAGGGCCGCAACGCCACCCACCAGATGAAGAAGCTGTCGACGGCCGATCTGAAGGCTTTCCGCGACCGGCTGTACCTACCGATCAGCGACGCCGACCTCGAGGCCGACCTGCCGCCGTACTACCACCCGGGCGAGAAGTCCGACGAGATCGCCTACATGAAGGAACGCCGGGCCGCGCTCGGCGGCGACCTGCCCAAGCGCGTCATCCGGTCCAAGCCGTTGGAACTGCCGGGTGAGGAGGCGTACGCCGCGCTGCGCGGCGGCTCGGGCAAGAACGCGATTGCCACCACGCAGGCCACGGTGCGGTTGTTCAAGGACCTGATCAGGGACAAGACGATCGGCAAGCGCTTCGTGCCGATCATCCCCGACGAGGCCCGCACGTTCGGACTGGACGCGATCTTCCCCACGGCCAAGATCTACTCCCCGCACGGCCAGCAATACGACGCGGTCGACCGTGACCTGCTGCTGTCCTACAAGGAGTCCAAGACCGGGCAGATCCTGCACGAGGGCATCAGCGAGGCCGGCTCCACCGCCTCCCTGATCGCGGCCGGGACGTCGTACGCCACGCACGGCGAGCCGATGATCCCGTTCTACATCTTCTATTCGATGTTCGGCCTGCAGCGCACGGGCGACCAGTTCTGGCAGTTCGCCGACCAGCTCGGGCGCGGTTTCGTCCTCGGCGCCACCGCGGGACGCACCACCCTGACCGGCGAGGGACTCCAGCACGCCGACGGCCACTCACTGCTGCTGGCCTCGGCCAACCCGGCCATCCGGGCCTACGACCCGGCGTTCTCGTTCGAGATCGCCCACATCGTCCGGGACGGCCTGCGGGTCATGTACGGCGAAGGGGGCACGGACGGCGTCGGCGACGACGTCTTCTACTACCTGACCATCTACAACGAGCCGATCAACCAGCCCAAGGAACCCGACGGCGTCGACGTCGAGGGCATCCTGCGCGGGCTGTACCGCTACGCACCGGCCGCCGGCGCCGGTGCAGCGGACCCGGGTGAGAACGGCGCCACCCGGCCGCGGGCGCAACTGCTCGCGTCCGGCGTCGGGGTGCCGTGGGCGCTACGCGCGCAGCAGCTGCTGGCCGAGGAGTGGAACGTTGACGCCGACGTCTGGTCGGCGACGTCGTGGAACGAGCTGCGCCGCGACGCGATCGAGTGCGAGGAGCACAACCTGCTCAACCCGGGTGAGGACCTGCGGGTGCCCTACGTGACCCGGGCTCTCGACGGTGCCCCGGGTCCCGTCGTCGCGGTCTCGGACTGGATGCGGGCGGTGCCCGACCAGATCTCGCGCTGGGTGCCGGGTGATTACACGTCGCTGGGCACGGACGGCTTCGGCTTCGCCGACACCCGCGGCGCGGCGCGGCGGTTCTTCCACGTCGACGCCGAGTCCATCGTGGTGGCCACGCTGGCCGAACTGGCCCGACGCGGCGAGGTCAAGCCGGAGGCTCCCCGTGAGGCGCTCGACCGGTACCGACTGCTCGATGTGGCCGCGGCCGGGACGGGCACGGTCGGCGGCGACGCCTGAGGGGAGCCGGTTAGGGGAGGGACCAGAGGAGGACCTCGCTGAGTTCGACGGCGACCAGCGGGGTTGCTGGTTCCGCACGCAGGCGCAGCGCGTCACCGGCGGCGAGCTGAGTGCCGTCCACGCTGGCCACGCCTGACGCCACGAAGACGTGGACGAGTGGGCCGGACGGCAGCTGGATCTCGGCGCCGGCCGGTAGCCGGGCCACGGACAGTTCGGCCGGCTGACTGAGGCCCAGCGGCGCTTCGCCGGTCCGACCGCCCGAGGCCACGGTTCCAGAGCGGATCGGGTGCACAGGTGGTCGCCCGGCGACCATGTTTGCACCCGATCCGCGTCGGAACCGGCGGCCGGGCCGGCCTGAGGCCACGGCGACGGCGCCGGGCGACCCTGCCCCGGCGGCCTCGGCCAGGGCGGCGGTGAAGTCGCGACGCGCGTACCGGGGGTCGGCCGCGGGCGTCGCCGAAGCGAGCCACATCTGCACGTAGTGCACGCCCTCGGAGCCGGCCGCCGCGTGCTCGGCGTGGTGCACGCCGGACCCGGTCCGGAGCACCTGGGCCATGCCGGCGCCAAGGCGTTCCCGGCCGGCCGTCGGCTCGTGGCCGGCTTGCTCGGCGGTGATCCAGTGCTGGTGTTCCAGCGTGCCCGACAGCACCCACGTGACAATGTCCAGCCCGCGGTGCAGGTGCCGGTCGAAGCCGGCGCCCGGGCCCAGCCGGTCCTCGTTGTGGGCCATGAGCACGCCGAAGCCGAGGTTATCCGGGTCGTAGTGCGAGCCGTAGGAGAACGAGTGCCGGGAATCAAGGCCAGGGGCCACCGTCCGGAACCGGTCCACGCCGCGGCGCACGTCCATCACCGGCGCACGTCCTTCACCGGCGCACCTCGATCACCGGCGCACGTCCTTCACCGGCGCACCTTGATCACCGTTTGGCGCGCGACCGGGTGGACGGACGGTGGTCGTGGTCGGCGGTCCAGGCCAGCAGATCGTCCACGCTCCAGGTGTTCACCACCGACGCCGCCTCGCCCCCGCAGTCGGCCAGGCGGTCGCAGCCGTAGGCCTGCCACTCGAGCTGACCGGGGGCGTGCGCGTCGGTGTCGACCGAGACCAGGCAACCTCGGTCCAACGCTTGCCGTAGCAGTCGTTTCGGCGGGTCGAGCCGCTCGGGCCGGGAGTTGACCTCGACCGCGACACCGAAGCTGGCGCAGGCTTCGAAGACGATGTCGGCGTCGAACTCGGACTCGGGGCGCCCGTCGCGTCCGTGTCGGTCGTGCGGGTCGCCGGAGCTCTCGGGCCCGTCCTTTCCGGCGCGACTGGAGTGGTCGCTACCCACCATCCGCCCCGTGCAGTGGCCGAGAATGTCGGTGTGCGGGTTGGCGACTGCGGCCACCATCCGCGGGGTCATCTGCGCCGATGGCATGCGCAGCTTGGAATGGACGCTGGCCACGACGACGTCCAGCCGCGCCAACAACTCGTCGCTCTGGTCGAGCGCGCCGTCGTCGAGGATGTCGACCTCGATGCCGGTGAGCAGCCGGAACGGCGCCAGCTGGCGGTTGACCTCGGCCACCACGTCGAGCTGTTCCTCCAGTCGTTCCGCGCTGAGCCCGCGGGCCACGGTCAGGCGCGGGGAATGGTCGGTGAGCGCCATGTACCGGTGACCTAGATCGCGGCCGGCGATGGCCATCTCCAGGATCGGTGAGCCGCCGTCGGACCATTCCGAGTGCGTGTGCAGGTCGCCGCGCAGCGCCGCGAGTAGAGCCGCACCCGCGTGCGCCTCGGGCGCGGATCCGCTGGCCTCGGCCTTGGCCAGGTACGCCGGCGCGATGCCGGCCAGCGATTCGGTGATGGCTTGCGCGGTGGAGGCGCCGATCCCGGCCAGCTCCTTGAGCGTGCCGGCGGCGGCGCGTTCGGCCAGTTCCGCGCGGTCGAGTTCGTCGACGCGGGCCGCGGCGGAGCGGAACGCCTTGACCCGGTACGTCGGCTGCCGGGCCCGTTCCAGCAGGAACGCGATCCGGCGCAGGTCTTCCGCCGGGTCCCGGCTCACGGGCACAGCGGATCCCGGCTCTTACGCGCAGCCGGGTGCCGGCTGATAGGCACAGCCGGATCCCGGCTCTTACGCGCAGCCGGGTCCCGGCCTGTAGGCACAGCCGGATCCCAGCTCTTACGCGCAGCCGGGTCCCGGCCTGTAGGCACAGCCGGATCCCGGCTCGCCTCCCCCGAGGTGCTCACCCAGGGACTGTAGCGCCGGGCTTCGCGCACCAAGGTTCACCCTCGACGGGCGCGCGGTTCATTAGGGTCACGGCATGACCGCTGAGGCCAAGGCGTCGGCGTCGGCCAAGCCGTCGGCGTCGGCTGCACCCACGGCATCGGCAACGCCCCAGGCGGCGACGGCGTCGGAGCAGACGATTCGCCGGATCGAGCAGGCCTCCGGTGCCCTGGCCACCCAGGCCGTGGCCCAGATGGACGACACGCTGGCCTGGTTCCGGGCGCTACCCGCCGACCAGCGCAGTTGGGTGACGCTGGTGGCCCAGGCCGGGGTGGCCGCGTTCGTCGAGTGGTTGCGCTCGCCGACCGACGTGCCCCGGCTGACCGGAGACGTGTTCGGCGCCGCGCCGCTCGAGCTCACCCGTTCGGTCACCCTGCGCCAGACCGTCGAGATGGTCCGGGTGATGATCGGGGTGGTCGAGGACCGCGTCCCGTCGCTGTCACCGCCGGCCGAGTCGGCCGCGGTGGTGACGTCGATCCTGACGTTCTCCCGCGAGATCGCGTTCGCCGCCGCGCGGGTATACGCCGGCGCGGCGGAGAGCCGCGGAGCCTGGGACGCCCGGCTGGAGGCACTGGTCATCGACGGGTTGGTTCGTGGCACCGAGTCGGTGGAGTCGGATCCGTCCTCGCAGGCCGCGGCCCTGGGCTGGCGCCAGTCCGGGCCGATCACCGTGGTTGTCGGCGCGGCTCCGTCCCGGGACGCCCTGATGACGCTCAATGACGTGCACCGTTCGGCGCGGCGCGGCGGCCTGGACTGCATCGCCGGTGTGCACGCGGGGCGTCTGGTCGTCGTGCTCGGCGGGGTCGTCGGAGGGGGAGGCGACGACGCGGCCAAGGCGGGTGCGGCCGTGTTGAACGAGTTCGGCCCCGGCCCGGTGGTCACCGGGCCGGTGGCGGCCGACGTGGCCGAGGCGGGCTCGGTGACCCAAGAAGCGCTCGGGGCGCTGGCCGTCGTCGCCGCCTGGCCGCAAGCCCCACGCCCGGTGGCCGCGGCCGACCTGCTGGCCGAGCGGGCCGTGGCCGGCGAGGAGAGCGCGCGGGACCACCTGGTCGAGCAGGTGTATCGCCCGTTGGCCGCGACCGGAACCCTGCTGGCCACGCTCAGCGCGTTCCTGGACTCCGGCGGCGCCTTGGAGGCCACCGGGCGAGCGCTGTTCGTGCATCCCAACACGGTGCGTTACCGATTGCGCCGGGTGGCCGACATCTGCGGGCACTCGCCCCTCGACGCCCGCGGCGCGTTCGTCCTGCGGGTGGCCCTCACCCTGGGCCGGCTGAGCTAGGTCCCCAGCCGGAATCGGGTGCACACATGGACGCCAGCCGTCCTTATCTGCACCCGATTCGTGATCTGCCGGTTCCTGACACGATCGGGCTTTGTTTTCCGCTGAAGACGGACGCCCGTTGTAGGAATCCTACAAATAGCGGTGGGCAACACTGTGCGCGTCACCATCGCCGTGCGCGCTCCCGGCGGGAGAACGTGGACAGGTGCTAGCCGTCGCCGCCCCCGGACAGGGTTCGCAGACTCCCGGAATGCTCAACCCGTGGCTCGAGATGCCGGGCGCGCCCGAGTTGTTGGCCGGGTTCAGCGAGGCGAGCCGTCTGGACCTGGTCCGCCTCGGCACCACCGCGGACGCCGACGAGATCAAGGACACCGCGGTCACCCAGCCGCTGATCGTCGCCCTGTCGTTGCTGGCCGCGTCGCAACTGGAGTTCGGCGAGGGCACCGTCGTCGCCGGTCACAGTGTCGGCGAGCTGGCCGCGGCCGCGATCGCCGGCGCGTTGACCCCGGACGCCGCGGTGTCCTTCGCCGCCCGCCGGGGAGCCGAGATGGCCGCGGCGTGCGCGCTGACCCCGACCGGGATGTCAGCCGTGCTCGGCGGCACGTTGGACGAGGTGCTCGGGCGCATCGCCCAGAACGGCCTCACCGCGGCCAACCGCAACGGCGGCGGCCAGGTCGTCGCCGCCGGGCCGCTCGCCGGATTGGCCGCGCTGGCGGCCAACCCGCCGGCCGGATCCCGGGTGCGGCCGCTGCCGGTCGCGGGAGCGTTCCACACCCACTACATGAGCCCGGCCGAGGACGAGCTGGCCGACTTCGCGCAGAACCTGACCGCGCGCAACCCCACCCAGGTGCTGCTGTCCAACGCTGACGGCGCCGCGCTGAGCACCGGCCACGGCGTGCTCGGCCGCCTGGTGCGTCAGGTCACCCGCGCCGTGCGGTGGGACCTGTGCCAGGAGTCGATGCGCCAGCTCGGCATCACCGCCCTGATCGAACTGCCGCCGGCCGGTGCGCTCGTCGGCCTGGCCAAGCGGGCCATGCCCGGGGTGGAGACGTTGGCGATCAAGACCCCGGCCGACCTGGACGCCGCCCGCAACCTGATCGCGGCCACCGGCGGCACCGGTCAGGGCGAGCACACCCTCGACTTCTCCGTGGCCGTCACCCCGGCCAAGGGCGTCTTCACCCGCGCGGTCGGGGTGGACGAGGGCTCGGCGGTGAAGGCCGGTATGCGGCTGGGCACGATCGCCACCAACCGTGACGAGCATCCGGTGTTCGCCCCCGCCTCCGGACCGCGCGGCGAGCTGATCCTGGCCGAGTGGCTGAAGTACGACGGCGACATCGTGGCCGCCGGACTGCCGGTCGCCCGCATCACCTCAGCATCGGAGGCGTGAGCATGGCCACCATGGCTCCCCTGATCACGCCCCCGGTCCCGACGGCGACCCGGATCCTCGGCCTCGGCCACTACCAGCCGGCCAACGTCGTCACCAACGAGGACCTGATCGCGCGCGGCGTCGAAACCAACGACGAATGGGTCGTCAGCCGGGTGGGTATCTCTTCCCGCCGCTTCGCCGACCCGGACGAGACCGTGGTCGACATGGCCGTCGCCGCCGGGGGCAAGGCGCTGGCCAACGCCGGCGTGGACGCGGCGACCATCGGTCTGGTCATC
Source organism: uncultured Jatrophihabitantaceae bacterium (assembly GCA_964252015.1). Lineage (GTDB taxonomy): Bacteria > Actinomycetota > Actinomycetes > Mycobacteriales > Jatrophihabitantaceae > CAXSBR01. Next base: position 93,217 of record CAXULW010000010.1, read on the forward strand.
GTCGCCACGTGCACCATGCCGACGGCCGTCCCGACCGCCGCCCCGCGAGTGGCGGCCCGGCTCGGCATCGCCGCCCCCGGCGCGTACGACCTCAACTCCGGCTGCGCCGGGTTCGCCTACGCGTTGTCGGCGGCGTCGGCGGCCGTGCAGAGCGGGCAGGCCGAACACGTCCTCGTGGTGGCCGCCGAGCGTTTCTCGGGCTGGCTCGACTTCAACGATCGTTCGACCTGCGTGATCCTGGCCGACGGCGCCGGGGCCGCGGTCGTGGGACCGTCGGACGAGCCGGGCTTCGGGCCCATCGTCTGGGGCAGCGACGGCGACATGGCCGCGACCATCACCATCGACGAGCACACCGGCTTCTTCCGCCAGGACGGGCAGTCGGTGTTCCGCTGGGCCACGTCCAACGTGGCGCCCGTGGCCCTCGAGGCCTGCCGTCGCGCCGGGGTGGAGGTGGCTGATCTGGCCGCGTTCGTGCCGCACCAGGCCAACCTGCGCATCATCGACCCCTTGGCCCGCAAGATCGGCGTTCCCGACACGTGCGTCGTCGCCCGTGACATCGTCGAGTCGGGCAACACCTCGGCGGCCACGATCCCGCTGGCGCTGTCCAAGCTGGTCGAACGGGGCGAGATCCCGTCCGGCGCGCCCGTCCTCATCGTCGGCTTCGGCGCCGGGCTGGCGTACGCGGCCCAAGTCCTGCTCGCGCCGTAACCAGCCAAGCACCGCAAACCAGCCAGGACCGCAAACCAGCCAGGCCCACAAACCGGCACGACCCGCTCCCGCCGACCGGTGCGAGCGGTACGACAAGGAAGGAACGATCTGTGGCTACTACCGAAGAGATCCGCGCCGGTCTCGCCGAGATTCTGGGCGAGGTCGCCGACGTCGCCCCCGGCGACGTGCAGGACGACAAGTCCTTCACCGACGACCTGGACGTCGACTCGCTGTCGATGGTCGAGGTGGCCATGGCCGCCGAGGAGAAGTTCGGCGTGAAGATCCCCGACGACGAGCTGCCCAAGCTCAAGACCGTCGGCGACGCGGTCAACTACATCGAGAGCAACGGCTGACCCAGCCGGCCCGCCTTCCAGCAACACCGACACGACCACTGAAGGAGCGCACCGTGAGCAACGCCGACGACGTCGTCATCACCGGCTTGGGTGCGACGACTCCCCTCGGTGGAGACGTGGCCACGACCTGGGCCGGCCTGCTCGCGGGCCGGTCCGGGGTGGTCACGTTCGAGGACTGGTCCGCGGAGATGCCCGTGCGCTTCGGCGGGCGGATGGCGGTCGACCCGTTCGCCCAGCTTCCCCGGGCCAAGGCGCGGCGGATGGACCGGGTCCAGCAGGCGGCGATGGTGGCCGCGGCCGAGGCGTGGGCCGACGCCGGCTTCACCGGCCCGGCCGGGGACAACGGTCTGGACGCCGAACGGCTCGCGGTCTCCATCGGGTCGGGGATCGGCGGCGTCACCAGCCTGATCGACCAGCACGACCTGATGCTGGCGAAAGGTCCGTCCAAGGTCTCGCCGATGCTCATCCCGATGGACATGCCCAACGGCCCGGCCGCATACGTGTCCCTGCAGTTCAACGCCCGGGCCGGTGCGTTCACGCCGGTGAGCGCCTGCGCCACGGGTGCGGAGGCAATCGGTTATGGCGTCGACCTGCTCCAGCTCGATCGGGCCGACATCGTCATCGTCGGTGGCTCCGAGGCCTGCATCCACCCGTTGACGTTCAGCGGGTTCGCCCAGATGCGGGCGATGAGCACTCGCAACGACGAGCCTCAGCGCGCGTCACGCCCGTTCGACAAGGGCCGTGACGGCTTCGTCATGGGCGAGGGCGCCGGCGTGTTGATCCTGGAACGACGCGCGGCGGCCGAAGCCCGCGGCGCGCAGATCTACGCCGTCGTCGGGGGGGCCGGCGTGACGTCCGACGGCTACCACATCACCACCCCCGACCCGGAAGGCACGGGCCAGGGCCGGGCGATGCGGGCGGCGATCGAGCGCGCCGGGCTGCAGGCCTCGGACGTGGTGCACGTCAACGCGCACGCCACGTCCACGCCGGCCGGTGACATGGGCGAGATCCGCGGCATCACCGCCCTGCTCGGCGAGCAGACCGTCGTCACCGCGCCCAAGTCCATGATCGGACACCTGATCGGCGGCGCCGGCGCGGTGGAGTCCATCGCCACCGTGCTGTCGGTGAAGCACGACGTGGTCCCGCCGACGATCAACCTGGAAGACCCGGACGACGAGCTGACCGTGGACGTCCCCCGCGAGGCGCGGTACATGCCGGTGCCGGTCGCGATCAACAACTCGTTCGGTTTCGGCGGGCACAACGCCTCGGTGTTGTTCCGCAAGCCATGAGCGCGCGAGCATCGCAGGCGCGCCAGCGAACTGACTGCAAACAGCGAGCGGAACGCGCGGCCGATGAGCGCTTGCGCGAAGAGCAAATGTGATGACCTCACCTTCCCGCCATTCAGAGGCCCAGGGAGACCCGATGACTGCTACCGCTGTGAAAATGCCCGAGGTCGAGATCGATCCGCGCGATCCGGGCCTGCGCTTGGCCGCGCTGCTGGATGAAGGTTCGTTCGCTGCGATGATGGCGCGCGACGACAGCGGCGTCTACACCGCCCGCGGGCTCATCAACGGCTCGCCGGTCGTCGCATACGCCAACGACGCCACCAAGATGGGCGGCGCCATGGGGTCGGCCGGGTGCGTCCACATCGTCGAGGCCATCGACACCGCGCTGCGCGATCGGGTGCCCGTGCTGGGCATCTGGCACTCCGGCGGGGCGCGGCTGGCCGAAGGCGTGGAGGCCCTGCACGCGGTGGGCCTGGTGTTCCAGGCGATGATCCGCGCGTCCGGCCGGATCCCGCAGATCTCCGTGGTCGTCGGCCCGGCCGCGGGCGGAGCGGCCTACGGCCCCGCGCTCACCGACCTGGTCATCATGTCCACCGGCGGTCGGGTGTTCGTCACCGGACCCGACGTCGTCCGCAGCGTCACCGGCGAGAACGTGGACATGGAGTCCCTCGGCGGCGCTGACACGCACGGCCGGCGCAGCGGCGTCGTGCACATCACCACCGACACCGAGGCGGACGCGATCGCCCAGGCCCGCGACCTGGCCGACCTGTTCGCCCGCCCCGGTTCGTTCGGCGACGTTGCCGTGGGCGAGGGCGTCGACCTCGGCGCGATGCTGCCCGAGAATCCCAAGCGGGCCTACGACGTGCACCCGCTGGTCTTGGGGATTCTCGACGAAGGCACGTTCCGTGAGATGCACGCGCGGTGGGCACCCAACATCGTCACCGGCCTGGGTCGGCTCACCGGCCGCACGGTCGGCGTCATCGCCAACAACCCGCTGCGCCTCGGCGGCTGCCTGGACTCGATCAGCGCCGAGAAGGCGGCCCGCTTCGTACGGATGTGCGACGCGTTCGGGGTGCCGCTCGTGGTCCTGGTCGACGTGCCCGGCTACCTCCCCGGTGTGGGTCAGGAGTGGGACGGGGTGGTGCGGCGCGGGGCCAAGCTGCTGCATGCGTTCGGAGAGTCCGTAGTGCCGCGGGTGACGCTGGTGACCCGCAAGTCCTTCGGCGGCGCCTACATCGCCATGAACGCCCGCTCGCTCGGCTCGCCCGCGGTGTACGCGTGGCCCGGTGCGGAGGTCGCGGTGATGGGCGCCAGCGCGGCCGTCGGCATCCTGCACCGCAAGAAGCTGGCCGCGGCCGCACCGGGCGAACGCGAGGCCCTGCACGCGCAGTTGGCCGCCGAGCACGAACGGATCGCCGGTGGCGTCGCCCGGGCCATGGACATCGGCGTGGTCGACGCCATCGTGGAACCCATCCGCACCCGGGCCGCGCTGGCCGACGCACTTGCCGTCCAGCCACCCGCCCGCGGGGCCCACGGCAACATCCCGCTCTAACCGCCCGACGTGTTCGACCTTCGGCGGGCTCTGACCCGCCGGGAGTCGAACCGCGGGTGAGTGCTAGCCGACCTGGTTGAGCAGGGTGATGGGGGCGCCGTCGCCGGCCAGGCGGTAGGGCTCCAACTCGGCGTCCCATTCCGCGCCGAGCAATTCGGTGATGCCGTGGGCAAAGTCGTCGGCGGTGCGGGCCCGGCTGAGCAGACCGCGCAGGCGCTCTTCGCCGACGACGGCGTCACCCGAGGCCGAGATCATGGTGCGGTGGAACCCGCGGCCGGGCACGTAGGCCAGCCGCTCGCCGTCACCGGCCGCGGACGCGTCTTCGGTGACCTCGAAACGCAGCATCGGCCAGGCCCGTAGCGAGGCGGCCAGGCGCGCGCCGGTACCGGCCGGTCCGATCCAGGTGGCCTCGGCCCGAAGTTGCCCCGGCGCGGCGGCCTGCTCGGTCCACTGCAGCCGGGCCGGGCGGGCCAGGACTCCGGCCAGCGCCCATTCGACGTGCGTAGCGATGGCAGGCGGGCAGCAGTGAATGAACACCGTGCCTCGTGACCGAACGGTCGACTGCGAACCCATCATGACCACACCTCCGCTGTGCTGCCGGCCGACTGGGCCTTCCCCGACGCAGTCGAACGTGTGAGCGGTGGTACTGGACGTGCGGTCGAAACTGAGCGTGATGCGGTCGCGCAGGTGTGCGGCGCCCCTGCGGGCCCGTGTGACCAGTGTGACGCATGATGCGCGTCTCGCGCCAGCCGTAGCTCGCCACCGCTGGGTCGGCGCGGGGGACGGCGGGCGGGAAGGTCAGCGCGAGCGGCTGTTGCGGCCGACCACGAACGCGCCGATCAGGAAGACGACCGTGAAGATGAAGAGCCAGAACGCACCCTTGATCAGCGCCCCGAGAACGCCGGTCACCAGGGCGAGAACGATCAGCAGGATGATGAGAATCATGGCTGCGACTGTAATCACCGAAGGTTCGCGCCAAAAGTTGCGTCGGCGCACATAGTCACGCATGATCAACAAGTCCCGACACCTCCCCCCGTGGGTGTCGGGACCTTTTCGTTCGCCGCACGCCTGAAACCGTTGGCGCCGCACCGACTCCGCGCCCGCCAGGGACGTGGTCGGTCGCGGGCGAGCGTCCGTGGCGGGCGCGAAGTCGGCTGGTTACCCGCCGGGTTCGATAACCGTGATCCCGCCGGTCCTCTGCCCGCCCGCGGTGTGGTCTCCTGCGTCCCCTCCGTCCCCTGCGGCCTGGTCCATTGCCGCCAGCGCGGCCGGGCCGTGGTCGAGGTCGATGTGTGCGTGCACCAGGCGATCGGGCCGCAGCCGTCCCTCGGCGACCAGGTCCAGCATCGGCGGGAAGTCGAGCGCCGACATGCCGTGGCTGCCGACGATGCGCAGTTCGTGCATCACCACCCGGGACATCGGCATGGCCGCCTGGGCATCCGCGCCCAGCATCAGCCCGATCTGGATGTGAACACCGCGACGACGCAGGCTGCGCACGGAATCCCGGGCCGTGCCCGCGCTGCCGAACGCGTCCACCGACACGTGTGTGCCCGAGCCGGTGATGCGCTGAATCTGGGCCGGTGCGCTGTCCGCACCGGTTCCACCGCCGGTCACGACGTGCTCGGCCCCGAGCTCGCTGGCCGCGGCCAGCGCCGCCGGTGATAGGTCGACGGCGATCACCCGGGCACCCAGCGCCGCCCCGATCATCACGGTGGACAGCCCGACGCCGCCGCAGCCGTGCACGGCCAGCCACTGTCCCTGCTGCAGGTCGGCCCGCGCGGTGAGGGCGTGGAACGCGGTGCTGAACCGGCAGCCGAGCGACGCCGCCGTGGCGAAGTCCAACTCGTCGGGCAGGTGCACCAGGTTCACGTCGGCCCGGTGGATCGCCACGACCTCGGCGAACGATCCCCAGTCCGAGAAGCCTGGCTGCCGCTGGTCGAGGCACACCTGGGCCTGACCTTCCCGGCACTGCTCGCAGCGGCCACAGGCGCAGACGAACGGGACGGTCACGCGGTCACCAGGTCGCCAGCCGCGCACGTCGGACCCGGCCGCGCGCACCGTCCCGGCCAGCTCGTGACCCGGCACGTGAGGCAGGACGATGTCCTCGTCGTGGCCCATCCAGCCGTGCCAGTCGCTGCGGCACAACCCGGTCGCCGCCACCTCGATGAGCACCCCGTCGGCCGGACACGCGGGCTCGGGGACGTCCTCCACCGCCGGTGTCACGCCGAACTCCCGCACCACGATTGCCCGCACCGCAACCTCCTAGCCACACCCGCCCGGACGCCGGGCGGCCTGCGTCATCATGGCTGAGTCCACCGGGCGCCTTTCTGGGGACCATTAGCCTCGGTTGGGTGTCCCCCTCGACGTTGACGCGATGAGCGCCGCCGCGGCCGCCCCGACGCTGCTCGCCCACGCCTTCGGCCAGCGCTACACCCTGCCGCTGCCGTTGCTGCTGTTCGTGCTGGGCGGAGCGGTGGCCGTCGCCGCGTCGTTCCTGATCGTGCTGCCCCGGACGGTGGCCGAGGCTGAGGACGACTTCGACGGCGACCACGTCCCCCTGGAACCGGCCCGGCCGGTGTCGAACACGCTCGCCGTGCTCGTTCTGATCGCGCTGATCGCGTGCGGGGTCGGCGGGTCCCAGGAGGTGCCGGAGAACCTCGTCCCGACCGCCTTCTGGCTGTTGGCGTGGATCGCGGTGCCGCTGTCGTGCGGTCTGATCGGGGACTGGACGCGTCCGGTGAACCCGTTCCGCACCCTGGCCCGGCTGGCCGATTCCGACCGCGCCCGGCAGGCCCTGTTCGGGTCGCCGGAGCCGGTGGCGTGGCCGGCCCGGCTGGCGTGGTGGCCGGCGGCGGCAACGTTCGCCTTCCTGGTCGGCGGCGAGCTGGTGTTCAACCTGACCGCGACGTTGCCGCGGATGATCGCCTACGGCCTGCTCACCGCCGCGGTCGTGTCAGCGCTGATGGGGCTGGTGTTCGGAGCCGAGCGCTGGCTCAACCGGGGCGAGCTGTTCTCGGTGCTGTTCTCCACCTGGGGCCGGCTCGGCTTCTTCCGATTCGGCGCTCCCGGCCGGCGCGGTTACGCCCGCGGCCTGGAGGTGCCGTTCGACGCGACGCTGTCACGGGTGCTGTTCGTGCTGATGCTGCTGGTGTCGGTGGCCTTCGACGGGCTGCTGTCCACGCCGGGCTGGCGACGCTTCCACCTGCGCCTGAACCAGGCCACGGGTGGGAGCAGCATCGACGACGACACCGTCACCATGCTGGCGTTCTTCCTGTTGACGCTGGTGCTGCTGGTCGCGTTCGGCGCCTTCGCGCTCGCGGTGACCAGGGTCGGCGGCCACGGGCTGGGTTCCGTGGCGTCCCTGGCCGCGCTGCTGCCGTCCCTGGCCCCGATCTCGTTCGGGTACCTGCTGGCCCACAACCTCGACAACCTGGCCATCAACAGCCAGTTGCTCATCCCCCTGGCCGGTAACCCGACCGGCCGTGAGGGGTGGCAGTGGCTGCCGGCGCCGTTCGACGACAGCTACGAGATCCGGCTCAAGATCATCCCGCCCGCCCTGTACTGGTACGTGGCGGTGGCCGTCATCATCGCCGTGCACGTGTTGGCTGTGGTGGTCGCCCACCGGCACCTGGCCCGGGCCGGGGCCACCGAGCAGCAGGCCCGCCGCTCGGAGTACCCATGGATCATCGCGATGATCGGCTACACGATGCTGAGCCTGTGGCTGCTGGCCCAGCCGCTGGTCCGGGAAGCGCCGGAGCACACCGAGTCGTCGGGGCCGGCCGCATCGGTGTCGGCGCCGCTGTTGCCGGCCGCCCGGGTATGACGCTGACCCAGACCCGCGCCGCAGGACGGACAACCGCGCGGCGGGACGGGCTGGTCGCCGGGCTCGCGCTGGCCGGCCTGGCGCTCGCGGTGGCGGTCCGGGTGACGATCGCCGGCACCGACGGAGCGCGGTCCGTACCCGCCGGGGTGGTGTTCGGGCTGGTGCTCCTCACGCTGGCCGCTGTGGCCGGCTTTCAGCCACCGTCCTGGCGGTGGCCGGCGTGGGCCTGGGGCATGGGCGGTGGCGCCGTCCTGTGCCTGGTGCCGCTCTGGCACCGCCTGCACCACACCGGGACCGGTGGCGGCGCCTTCACGCTGTGGGCGGCGGTGGTGACCCTGGTCGCCGTGGCCGAGGAACTGCTGCTGCGGGGCGCCCTGTTCGAAGCGCTCACCCGCTGGCGCAACGAGAACGTTGCCATCGCCGTCAGCGCGGTGGCGTTCGCCCTGCTGCACGTGCCGGTCTACGGATGGCACGTGCTGCTGCTGGACCTGGCCGTGGGGGTGACCCTGGGGGTGCTGCGGGCGGTGTCGGGTTCGGTGACCGCGCCGGCGGTCACCCACGTCGTCGCCGACCTGGCCGGCTGGTGGTTGCGATGAACCGCCGGCTGGTGGTTGCGGTGACCCGCGGGCCGGCGGCCGGGACGAGCCGCCGGACGCGGTTGCTGGCGCTGGCGGTCGCCGTGCTGGCGATGGCCTGGGCGTTCACCCCGACCGGGCGCACTCCCCCGCTCTACGACGGCCTCGGTTTCCCCGACCAGCCCTACCGCTACGTCACCGCCCCGGTGGGCTACCGGAGCACTCCCCCGCCCGGCGCCGCGGCCCAGGACGTCCCGGTCCGGGCGGGCGCGTCCAACACCTACGACGCGCTCAGCGCCGAGCTCGGCCCGCAGGTGGAGGTCTTTCTCAACCAGGAGTCGTTGCGGGCGCCGGCCGGATCCACGGTGGCGCACCTGCGGGCCACCCCGGTCGCGACCAGCACCCAGCCGGCCGACGGCGAGGTGTGGGGCAACGTCTACCGCCTGAGCGCGATCACGAACGTCGGCGCCGCGACCATCGTGGCCGGCGGACGGCTGGACTCGATCCGGCTGCGCGCGCCGACCGGTCCCCCGCCGACCGCTCGCATCGAGTTCCGCGACGCCTCGGGCTGGCACCGGCTGGTCACGTCCAAGATCGGCAACGACATCTACTCCGCCCCCCTCGGCGGGGTCGGCGACTATGCCGTGATCGCACCGAAGGGCCAGGCCCGGGTGCCGCAGCAGACCACCAGCGCGCCGGCGAGCGCCGCCACGTCTGTGGACGAGGCGGACGACGCGTCGGCCCCGTCCGCGTCCTACGCCCGACCGCTGCTGGTCATCCTCGCCCTGGCCCTGCTCGCGCTGGTCGGCGTGATCGCCGCAGTCCGCCTCGGCCGCGGCCGCACCCGGCGCGGCTGACGGCGCCGGTACGCCTGTGCGGACTTTCCTCCGGGAGGCGGCACTACGTTGACGTTATTCGGGTCTGATCGGGCGACGGAGCTCATATGCGCGTGGTGGTTGTCGGGGCCAGCGGGAACATCGGCACGGCTTTGGTACGGCGAATGGTCGCGGCCGGGCAGCACACGATCGTCGGAGTGAGCCGCCGGGTGCCTGAACGTACCGGTCCGTACGCCGCCGTGGGCACCTGGCATTCGATCGACGTGGGCGACCCGGACGCCCGTAGCCAGCTGGCCGAGGCCTTCCGCGGCGCGGATGCCGTGGTGAACTTTGCGTGGGCGTTCCAGCCCACCCGGCGGCCAGATGTCCTCTATCGCACCGGGGTTCGAGGCTCCGCTCAGGTCCTGCACGCGGCGAGCGATGCCGGAGTGCCGCACCTCGTGCACACCTCGTCGGTGGGCGCGTACGGGCCCCGGCGGGATCTCGTTCCGGTGGACGAGTCGTTCCCGGTCACCGGGGTCGACGGATCCGTCTACAGCGCGCACAAGGTGGCGGCCGAGGCCGACCTGGACCGCTGGCAAGACCAGCACGCCGACGAGCCCGTGGTCACCCGCATCCGGCCCGGCTTCGTACTTCAGCGCGACGCCGGGGCAGCGCTGTTCCGTTATGGACTACCGGGCTGGCTGCCCGGCGTGGCGCTGTCGTTGCTACCGGCGCTCCCACTGAACAACACGTTCGTCATCCCGGCCGTCCATTCCGAGGACGTGGCGGACGCCGTGGCCCGGCTGCTGGATAACCCGGTCGGGGGCGCATTCAACCTGGCCGCCGATCGTCCGATCACCCGCGACGACGTGGCCGGCGTGTTGAGCGCGCGGCCGGTCAATGTGCCGGCCACGGTCCTGCAGACGGTGGTGCAGGCCAGCTGGCGGGCGCAACTGCAACCTCTGGACGCCGGCTGGATTCGGCTCGCGTACGCGGTGCCGCTGCTCGACAGTGGCCGCGCGCACCGCGAGCTCGGTTGGCGGGCCGACCACGATCCGGTCGACGCCCTGGCCGAGGCCGTCGACGGAATGCGGCACGGACGTGGCCTCGGCGGGCCGGTGCTCCGGCCGCGCTCGTTGCGCGCTGATGTGCGCCGCTTCGTCCGCTCCGGCCCGATCAGCCGTCGTCAGCAGCCCTGAGACAGCAGCCCTGACTCGGCGCCCGCCAGGGACGCTCGAGCGTGACCGAACACGTCCCTCCCGGGCGCGGAGTCGCCGGCGGCGCTGGCGGTCAGCTGGCGGTGGTGATGGTGCGCAATTGCTCGACCGTCTCGTGCAGGGTGCCAGCCAGGGTGGGCCCGGCCGGTCCCTCCAGCCAGCGGTCGAAGGCGACTCGGAACGCCGCCACACCGGTCTCCGCGGCCAGGCTGGCGGTGGGTTCGCCGACGCCGCGACGACCCAGGGCGTCGGCCAGCGCGTGTGACCACGAGGCGAGCTTGGTCAGCTCCCGCTCCTTCAGCTCGGCGTTGGCGACGATGACCGCCTGGCGTCGCTGGGCGTGCTCGCGATCGTCGCCGATGAGCGCGGCCACCCGGCCCAGCGCCGCCACGACGGCGGCGAACGGCGTGCCTAGCCCGGGAGCGCGGTCAGGCGCACCGGAGTTAGCCGCGTTCGGGGCAGCAGCGTCCAGCGCCTCGTCCAGGGCGGCGATCAACTGCTCGCCCAAGGCGTCGGACCCGGCGAAGATCACTTCGCGCTTGTCGGCGAAGTAGCGAAAGAACGTTCGTGCCGTCAGGCCGGCACGGTCGGCGATCTCGGCGACGGTCGCCTGCTCGTACCCGCGCTCGTTGTAGAGCTCCATCGCCGCCTGGCCGAGCCGCCCGCGCGCATCCGGCTGCCATCGGCCCATGCCGGAAGTCTAGTGATGACACGTCGCGACATGACCGTGCTAGCGTTGATGTCATCACATGACATCAGACGGCGGGCCCATGGCCACCACGCTGGAGAGGACCTAACAATGCGCATCTTCGTGACTGGAGCATCCGGTTGGATCGGCTCGGCGGTCGTGCCCGAGCTGCTGGGCGCCGGGCACGACGTCGTCGGCCTGGCTCGATCCGAGCGTGCGGCCGACACGATCGCCGGTCTCGGCGCCGAGGCTCATCGCGGCAGCCTGGACGACATCGAGTCCCTACGCTCCGGCGCGGAAAAGGCCGAGGGCATCGTCCACCTGGGTTACCACCACGACTTCGCGCAGATGGCCGAGGCCCCCCAGCTCGACCGGCGCGCCGTCGACACGTTCGGCGAGGTGCTCGCCGGCACCGGCGGTCCCCTCGTCGTCGCCGCGGGCGTACTCGGGATCGGCGGTGGCCAGTTAGCGACCGAGCGTGACCGGCCCGATCCCACGGTGCATCCCCGCGCCGCCACCGGGCAGATAGTGCTGGACCTGGCCGACCGGGGCGTGCGGACCTCGCTGGTCCGGTTCGCGCCGATCGTGCACGGGCCGGGTGACCACGGTTTCATCGCCACGCTGGTCGAGCTGGCCCACCGCACGGGCGTGGCCGGGTACGTCGACGACGGCAGCAACCGCTGGCCCGCCGTGCATCGCCTGGACGCCGCCCAGCTCGTCCAACTCGCCGTCGGTTCCGCGCCGGCCGGGTCGGTGCTGCACGCCGTCGCCGAGCCGGGCGTACCCACCCGTGAGATCGCCGAGGCGATCGGACGATCGATCGACGTGCCGGCGCGGTCCGTTCCGTCCGCGGAAGCCGCGGAGCACTTCGGCTGGATTGGACGGTTCTTCGCGATGGATTCCGCGGCGTCGAACACCCTGACCCGCGAGCTCATGACGTGGACCCCGACGCATCCCGGTCTGCTCGACGACCTCGACGCCGGGCGCTACGCCGACGGGTCACCGCACTCGATCGCCGGCAGCTGAACACAGGTCGATCAAGGGCTGCGGCGGCCGTCCTGCCACTCGCGGTAAGGGATGCGGGGGATGGCGACGAGTTCGCCGAGACGGGCCCACTCGGCCCCGCCCAGCCGGGCCAGCGGGTCGACGGCGCGCGCATCGGGTAGGCCGTCCGCGCCCAGCACGCTCGGGTGGGCAGCGAGATGGACGATCTCGCCGAACACCATCACGCAGTCGCCGATGACGTGTTCCCCGGACACCCGGCACTCGAACACGACCGGGGCCGAGCGGACGCGGGGCGGCGTCACGACCACGCTGGGTTCCCGCTCGAGCGCGGCCGCGTCGAACTCGCTCAGCGCGCTGGGAAAGTTGGTGGCCGAATCATTCATGGCGTGCAGCTGGGACCAGGTGCCGATGTTGAGGACAAACTCCTTCGTGGCGCGCACGTTGGCCAACGTGTCCTTGGCCCCGACCGAGACGAAACACAGGGTGGCCGGGTCCACCCCGGCCACCGTCGTGAACGAGTGCGGCGCCACGTTGTCGACGCCGTCCACCGAGATCGACGACACCCAGGCGATGGGGCGCGGGATGAGCGAAGCGGTGAGCCAGGGATACAAGCCGCCTTCGACCTGGCCCGGGTCGAGCTCCAGCCGACCACGTTCACTCGGCTCCGGCGGGGGCAGCGGCGGGGTCAGAGGCGCGGGTCGATCTGGTTGGGCTCGGTGTAGGTCGCGCCGTCGGCCCGGTAGGTGACGTCGGTACGGCGCCGGCTGTTCATCACGGCCAGGGTCAGGGCCATACCGATGAACCCGACGATCATCAGGATCACGCCCACCGTGCCGACGTTGATGCCGCTGATGTGCTTGGTGACCGCGAACTTCAGGATCGCCCCGATCGCGATGAGGGTCAGGCTGCCGCCGATGCCCATGACCTCGCCTGCCCTTCCTTGCTCGCCGGTATCCACTTGACTCGCCGGTATCCACCCGTTGAGACCATTCTCGCACCCCTTGCGGCGCCGCGGTGTATCAAACAGCCGCGCAACGGGTCTGTCCTATGAGCACCCGCTGGACGAGACTCACCGAGAGCGGTTCGCACCGGGTGGCTGATGCCGAATGACACTGGGTGGCTGACGCCACCTGACACTGGGTGGCTGACGCCAGGGCGGGAGAGGCTCATGTCCAAGATCGACACGGCAGAGATGGACGTCGTCGAGCTCAGGGTGCATGGGGTGTCCGGCACGCCGCCCGAGGAACTGCTCGACCGGGGCGAGGTGTACCGGCTGGCCGGCGACTCGACCGCGGGCTTCTACCGGCCCCGCCTGGCCGAGGAACGCACCGACGGGTCGTGGGCACCGTTGCTGCCCGGCTCGCAGGACGGCCCGCAACTGGAGGGCTACGCCTGGGGCGGGCTCACGTCGGGCGCGCCGTCCCGCGCGTTCTGGTTGTTGTTGTTGCCGTTCACGCTGGTCAACCTGGCGCCCCGAATGCGCCCCCCGGTGCCCGCCCGCGACGACAACCGGGCCGACCCGCTGGTGTGGGCGACGTGGTACCTGAGCCGGTTGCTCGCGCTCACCCTCACGGTGGTCCTGGTTCTCAGCGCGTCCGGCATCGGTGACGACCTGGTCGGGTGGCAGTGCGGGCAGGGCACCCGGTGCGCGCAGGCCAATCCGCAGTGGTTCGCCCGGTTCGCTTTCGGCGCGTCGCGCGGTGGCACGAACGTCCACGGCCTGTCGGTCGACCTGCGGCTGGCACTGGGCACGCTCGCGCCGTTGCTCGTCGTCGCCCTGTTGTGGTCGATCAGCCGGACCACGATCAACCGCTACGAACAGGTCACCCCCAACGTGGCCGGCCTGTCCGATCCGTCCGAGGCGTCCGGCGTGGCCGGTGAGGTCGGGCTGGGTTCGGGCTGGATGTGGCAGAACAGCGCGCTCGTGCAGCGCCTCGGCGCGGTCCACATCCAGGCCGGGCTGGCCACCGCGCTCTGGACGATCGCCGGACCGCTGGAGCCGGACTGGCAACTGCACAAAACTCCTTGGCACAACGGGCTCGGCGCCGAGATCTACCGCCACGGCCTGGGGCTGCTCGCCGTCCTCGTCATCGGTTACAGCGTCGTCGTCATGGCCGTGCCGTCGTTCAGCCGGCACGACCACGCACCGGGGTGGCACCGTCTCAGCCGGGTCGTATGGGCCGTGCTCGGCGTGGCCTGGCTGATGGTCACGCTGCGGTTGCTGTCCCACCATCGGCTGCTGGGTCAGGACGGCGTGCGGCACGCCTACCTGAACGTCGACGGGGAGCCGGCCGGCGGGCTGCCGGGATTCTCGGGCACGGTGCTCGGACTGTTCCTGTTCCAGATCGGCGTCATCATCGCGCTGGGCATCGTGGTCGCGGTGGCCCGCCGCCGCGCCGTGCGTCATCCCAGCGACCTGACCACCGGCAACGCCCCCGCCGGTTGCTACGGGTACAGCGCGATCCTCATCGCCACCACGGGCGTATTCCTGGCCGCGGTGTTCTCGGCCGGGGCGTACCTGTTCACCGCGGGATGGCTGCACACCGGGTCGCTCAAGCCGGGCTTTCACGCCATGGCCCTGGTGCCGACGACGTTCCACCTGCCCGAGGCGATCAAGCTGGCCGCGTTGGCTTACACCCTGTGCGTGATCTGGCTCGCGGTGGTGCTGGTGTTCGCCGCGGTGTGGTTCTTCACCGCTTCGAGGCGCAACTGGCACGGGTTGGTCGACGTGAGCGCGTTCACCGCCGACTATCCCGGCGTGGACCAGAACGACCCGTTGGTGGCCAAGCGCAAGCAGGAGATCCTGCGGGCGTTCTTCCAGGCCCGCCTGGTGGACGTCGCCGGCGGGCCATTGGTGGTGGTCGTGGGTATGGGCACGATCATCTCCGGGGTCATCGGCGCGATCCTGTTCGGCGAGCACGTCGGACACTGGGGTTGGGCCGAACGCAGCGGCCGCTGGCTGGCGGAAAGCCACCCGGCCACCCAGGCGTCCCTGCAGTCGAGCATTCCCGGCCTGGAGGTCGTCGGGGCCTACCTGACCGTGCTGACGCTGCTGCTCATGGTCAGCCTCGGCGGCCTGGCCTTCCGGGTGCCGGCCACCCGCCGCTCGGTCGGCATCCTGTGGGACATCGCGTCGTTCTGGCCGCGCACCGCCCATCCGCTGGCCGCGCCGTGCTACGCCGAACGCACCGTCCCCGACCTCATCACCCGGATCGGGTTCTACCGCCATCGCCCGAAAGACGGCGTGGGCGTGGTCCTGACCGGCCACAGCCAGGGCACCGTCATCAGCGCCGCCGCGCTGCTACAAATGGCCGAACGCGCACCGGACGATTCCCTGGCCGGCTCGGCGGGCAGTCCGGCGGACGGTTCGGTGGCCGGCTCGGCGGGCAGTCCGGCCGGTGACGCGCTGACGGGCGTCTCGTTGCTCACCTGCGGGTGCGTGCTGCGCCGGCTCTACGGCCGTTACTTCCCGGTCTACTTCGGGGCACCGGTGTTCGAGCGACTGGCCGGCCACCTCGGCGGCACCGAAGCCACACCGGCGCGCTGGCTGAACCTGTGGCGTTACACCGACTACCTGGGCGGGATGGTCACCGCCGGCCCGCCCCCGCGCAAAGCCCCCGCCGCGGTCCCGGAACGGACGCCGCCGTCAACCATCACCGAGGAGCATCTGCGCGATCCGGCCTACCTCAACCCGTGCCCGGGCGACACCGTGGCCGGCCCGCCGCTGCGCCACTCGGACTTCTGGAAGAGCCCCGACGGCACGTTCCAGGACCTGATGCGCAAGCTGGCCGACCAGGTAAGACCGGCCGCCCAGCCAGCAACAATCAGCCCGCCCGAGAAGGTGTCCGAGCCCAGGTCAACGGGCCCGTTCGCGCGGAGCAGCGAACCGCGTGCGCGAGAGAGCAGCGACGCGGGCCGGGGTTAGCACGCTCGCCAGCGGGCGTGGGATGACGCGCGCGTCCGCGGCGTCGCAGGTCCGCGCCAGGGAGCGATCAGGGCGAGCAGGAGCCGCCGCAGAGCGTGCCGGTCTGTGCGTGACGCATACTGCTCGCCATGGACAAGGTCGTTGCCGATGCCGCCGCCGCGGTGGCCGACATCACCGACGGGGCCAGCCTGGCCGTGGGTGGCTTCGGGCTGTGCGGCATCCCCACCGTGCTGCTCGAGGCCCTGCTGGCCCAGGGCGCCACCGATCTGACCGTGGCCTCCAACAACTGCGGGGTGGACGGCGCCGGGCTCGGCCTGCTGCTGACCGAGCACCGAATCTCACGCGTGATCGCCTCCTACGTGGGCGAGAACAAGGAGTTCGCCCGGCAGTACCTGGCCGGCGAGCTCCAGGTCGAACTGACCCCGCAGGGCACGCTGGCCGAACGGCTGCGCGCCGGCGGCAGCGGGATCGGCGCCTTCTTCACCCCCACCGGCGTGGGCACCTACGTGGCCGACGGCGGGATGCCGTGGCGCTACGGCACCGACGGCTCGGTGGCGATGTCGTCACCGGCCAAGGAGGTCCGGACGTTCCACGGCCGCGATCAGGTGCTGGAGGAGGCGATCATCGCCGACTTCGGCCTGGTGCGAGCGCAGGTGGCCGACCGGCACGGCAACTGCGTCTTCCACGCCGCCGCCCGCAACTTCAACCCGCTCGCGGCGATGGCCGGGCAGATCACGATCGTCGAGGCCGAACGGGTCGTGGACGCGGGCGCGCTCGACCCGGACGCGGTGCACCTGCCCGGGGTCTTCGTCCACCGCGTCGTCGCCCTCGACGAGGCCGACGGACAGCGCAAACTGATCGAGAAGCGCACGGTGCGGGCGTCATGAGCGAGCGAGCATCGCAGGCGCGCCAGCGCCGAGGAGCGGAACGAGCGACCGATGAGCGCTTGCGCGAAGAGGCGATGTCATGAGTTTGACGCGCGAACAGCTGGCCGCCCGGGCGGCGCTGGAGCTGTCCGACGGTGAGTACGTCAACCTCGGCATCGGGCTGCCCACCCTGATTCCCAGCTACCTGCCCCCGGGCGTGCACGTGGTGATGCAGTCGGAGAACGGCATCCTCGGCGTCGGCCCGTACCCCACCGATGCCGAGGTCGACCCGGACCTGATCAACGCGGGCAAGGAAACCGTCACCGTCCAGCCCGGCTCGGCGTTCTTCGACTCGGCTACGAGCTTCGCCATGATCCGGGCCGGCAAGGTCAACGTGGCCGTGCTCGGGGCCATGCAGGTCTCGGCCCGCGGCGACCTGGCCAACTGGCTCGTGCCCGGCAAGATGGTCAAGGGCATGGGCGGCGCCATGGACCTCGTCCACGGAGCGCGTCGCGTGATCGTGGTCATGGAGCACGTCGCCCGCGACGGATCACCCAAGATCCTCGAGGAATGCACCCTGCCGCTGACGGGCCGCGGGGTCGTCCACCGGATCATCACCGACCTGGCCGTGTTCGACGTCGACCCGGCCCTCGGGCTGACGTTGGTGGAGACCTCCCCCGGCATCACGCTCGACGAGGTCCGCACCGCCACCGGCGCGCCATTCGTCACGACCTGATGTGAACGCTGCGGCCCCCAGTCATCGGACGGGGCCGAGCTCTTCGGTGTCGGCGTCCAGCTGAGCCAGATCTTCAGTCAGTCCAGAATCGGCCTGAATACGAGCCAACGTGGCCACGAAGTCAGCCCGTGCTGTCCATTGCCACCTTTCCTGGACGAGCGGGGCGATCCGGGCCACCGCCTCCCCGTTCACGGTGATCTCGATCGTTTCTCCGCTGGCGGCTCGACGCAGAACCCCAGCCGTGTCATTACGCAATTCGCGAGAAGAGACACGCGTCATGGTGCGACCGTAGCGTTTCCGCCGCATGTGCCGACCCGAACCGCCCGTGGACCGGCGCCGGTCAAGGGCTTGAGGCGATCGTGAGGTGAGCTGCCACCGCAACGGCGGCCAAGAGGCCCGCGGAGAGGCCGAAGCCGGCGACGGTGGACACGTGCAACACGATCAGCGCCCCGGCCAGCGCGCCGGCCAGCATGGCGGCCACGGCGAGAACGCGGGTGACCACCGCGGAACCTCGCCCCGGCTTACCCAGATCGGCGGCAATCCCGGTGAGCGTCAACGTCAGCACGGTCGTGGTGAGGTCGGGCACGGCCAGGGCGCGCACCACCGCGTTCTGCAGGCCCATGGCCAGCGCGGCCACGGCGGCCAGCGCGTCCACGGCACCGGCGTCGCGATGCGTTCCGGTGATCGCGGCGACGACGACGGCCACGGCGACCAGCGCGAACTCGACGACGACGCAGTCCCGCAACAGCCGCTGCGCCACCACCCGTTGCGCCGCTCCGCCCCGACGCTGCACCAGCGCACCCCCGGTGGCCGCGCCGGCCAGGAACCCACCGAGCGCGAACAGCGAGGCGGCCAACGAGAAGCCGGCGGCCCCGGCCAGGGCGAAACCGACGAACACCACGTTGCCGGTCATGTTGGCCACGAACACCCGGCCCAGGCTGAGGATGCTTACCGCGTCGATCGATCCGGTGACCACCGTCAACCCGAGCAGAAGCACCGGCATGACGCCGAACTTGGGATGGGCCACGAGGGAGCGCCACACGTTCGGGGGCGGCGTCGGCACGGATGGACGGTACCGGTCCGGACGGCCGCGGCAGAGCTCGCACCCGGGCGGGGCGCACGGCGGTCACGGACCGGAAACCTCGCTGTCCTATGGTGCCGTGCATGCGATTGACCGACTACGAACGCGATCGGCTGTTGATCACCGTCGCTGCCGACGTCGCCCGACGTCGCCGTGACCGGGGCCTGAAACTGAACTATCCCGAGGCGGTGGCCATTCTCACCGCGTTCGTGCTGGAGAGCGCGCGCGACGGAAGCGCCGTGGTCGAACTCATGTCCACCGGGTGTGAAGTCCTCACCACGGACGACGTGCTGCCGGGCGTGGCCGAACTGGTCGAGTCGGTCCAGGTCGAGGCCACGTTCCCGGACGGCACCAAGCTGGTCACGTTGCACCACCCGGTCCGGGGGAAGCCGCCGGCCGGTCACGCCGTCATCTCCGGCGAGGTCGTGGCGGTGGACGACGTCATCGCCCTCAACGCCGGGCGCGACACGATCGCGCTCACGGTGGAGAACGCCGGCGACCGTCCCATCCAGGTCGGCTCGCACTACCACTTCGCGGCCACCAACCCGTCGCTGAGCTTCGACCGGGCCGCGGCGCGGGGGTACCGGCTCGATATTCCCGCCGGTACGTCCGTGCGCTTCGAACCCGGCATCAGCCGGCACGTGACGCTGGTGGCCCTGCGCGGCAACCGGGTCGTACCCGGACTACGACTCGAATCGGCGGGTGACCTCGATGGCTGAACTGTCCCGGGCGCGATACGCCCAGCTCTACGGCCCGACCGTCGGCGACCGGGTCCGGCTGGCCGACACCGACCTGCTCATCGAGGTCACCGAGGACCGTGCCGGTGGGCCCGGCCCGAACGCCGGCGAAGAGGCCGTGTTCGGTGGCGGCAAGGTCATCCGGGAGTCCATGGGCCAGGCCATGAACACCCGCGCGGAAGGGACACCCGACCTCGTCATCACCGGCGTCGTCGTACTCGACCACTGGGGCGTGATCAAAGCCGACGTCGGCGTGCGGGACGGGCGCATCGTCGCCCTCGGCAAGGCCGGCAACCCGGACACGATGGACGGCGTCCACCCCGACCTGGTCATCGGCCCGTCCACCGAGATCCTCGCCGGCAACGGCAAGATCCTCACCGCGGGCGGCGTGGACTCCCACGTCCACATGATCGCGCCGCAACAGATCCCGGTGGCCCTGGCCGCGGGGATGACCACGCTGATCGGCGGCGGCACCGGACCCGCTGACGGCACGAAGGCCACGACGGTCGTCCCCGGTGCATTCTGGTTCGACGCGATGAACGCCGCGTTGACCGAATGGCCGGTGAACGTTGCCCTGCTGGGTAAGGGAAACACCGCAAATCCGGATGCCTTGTGGGAACAGCTGCGCGCCGGTGCGTCGGGTTTCAAACTGCACGAGGACTGGGGCACCACGCCCGCGGCCATCGACGCCTGCCTGACCGTGGCCATCGACGCCGGGGTGCAGGTGGCCATTCACACGGACACGTTGAACGAGGCCGGCTACCTGGAATCCACCTTGGCCGCGATCGACGGCCGCCCCATCCACACGTACCACACCGAGGGGGCCGGCGGCGGGCACGCACCGGACATCATCAAGGTCGCCTCGCACGCCAACGTCTTGCCGTCCTCGACCAACCCGACCCGTCCCTACACGGGCAACACCCTGGACGAACACCTCGACATGTTGATGGTGTGCCACCACCTGAATCCCTCGTTGCCCGAGGACCTGGCCTTCGCCGAGAGCCGCATCCGTCCGTCCACGATGGCGGCCGAGGACGTGCTGCACGACCTCGGCGCTATCTCCATGATCGGTTCGGATTCCCAGGCCATGGGCCGCATCGGCGAGACGATCATCCGGACCTGGCAGACCGCGCACGTGATGAAGCGGCGCCGCGGCTCGTTGCCCGGCGACGGCGCCGCCGACAACCACCGCGCCCGCCGCTACGTGGCCAAGTACACGATCGCCCCGGCGGTCACCCACGGCCTGGACGACGAGATCGGCTCGGTGGAGAAAGGGAAGCTGGCCGATCTGGTGCTCTGGGACCCGGCGTTCTTCGGTGTCCGGCCCGAGGTCGTCATCAAGTCCGGCGTCATCGCCTACGCCAACATGGGCGACGCCAACGCCTCGATCCCCACCCCGCAGCCGCAGCTGGCTCGGCCGATGTTCGGCAGCTACGGCACGCTGCCGGCGCAACTCGGGCGCCACTTCGTCTCCGCGGCCGCGCTGGCGGACGGCATCGCCGAGCGCTGGGACCACCACCGGCCGTTGGTGGCGACCAAGGACGTGCGGCACCTGACCAAGGCCGACCTGCCCGAGAACGACGCGTTGCCGTCCATCGAGGTCGACAGTGAATCGTTCGAGGTCCACGTCGACGGCGAGCTGATCGAGGCCCACCCGGCCACCGAGTTGCCCATGGCTCGCCGTTACTTCCTCTTCTGATGCCGATGGACGTCACCAGCCTGGTCCTGCTCCTGCTCGATTCCCGCTCCCCCGCGGGCGGTCACAGCCATTCCGGTGGCCTGGAGGCGGCGGTGACGGCCGGCTACATAAGGGATGTGGCCGACGTCGAGGACTTCTGCCGCGGCCGGCTGCGCACGTCGGGACGGGTCAGTGCGGGCGCGGCGGCGGCGGGCGCGCGGCTGGCTCTGACCTGCGCCGATGGCCCGGCCTGGCAGGCGTTGGACGCGGAGGTATCGGCTCGAACGCCGTCCCCGGCCGCCCGGGCCGCGTCGCGCCAGCTCGGGGCCGGGCTGCGCCGGCTGGTGCGCGCGATGCTCCCGGACGCCGGCCTGGACGCGTTGTGGAGCGCCGTCGCCCCGGACGCGCCGCACCACCCGCTCGTGCTCGGCGCAGCCGTCGCGAAGGCCACCGATCGGTCTGGCGCCGCCGGCCTTGCGGCCCGGGCGGCCGCGTTGGGCGTCTGTGCCGCTCCCGCCTCAGCCGCGGTGCGACTGCTCGGACTCGACCCCTACGCGGTGCACGCCATGCTGGCCCGGCTGGCCGTCGAGATCGACGCTGTGGCCGATCAGGCCGCGTTTGCGGACGACTTACCCTGCGACGGGGCGCCCGCCCTCGACCTGCTCGCCGACCTGCACGCCACCGCGGAGGTGCGTCTCTTTGCGTCCTGATCGCCTTATCCCGTATGGGCTTCGTCCGCCGATGCACTACGACGAGAACGCCCACAACCACGACGCCAGCGCCCACGTCGACGGCCCGGCCGGCGCCACCGTGCCGCGCATCGGCATCGGCGGTCCGGTGGGCAGCGGCAAGACCGCGCTGGTGGCCGCGCTCTGCCGCAGCCTGTCGGACGAGCTGAGCATCGCCGTCGTCACCAACGACATCTACACGACCGAGGACGCGGAGTTCCTGCGTCGTGCGGGCGTGCTGCCCGACGAACGCATCCGGGCCGTGCAGACCGGCGCCTGCCCGCACACCGCGATCCGCGACGACATCAGCGCCAACCTCGACGCGGTCGAACAGTTGGAGACCGAGTACCCCGACCTCGATCTGGTCCTGGTGGAGAGCGGCGGCGACAACCTGACCGCGACGTTCTCCTACGGCCTGGTCCACCGCCAGATCTTCGTCATCGACGTGGCCGGTGGGGACAAGGTGCCGCGCAAGGGCGGCCCCGGCGTCACCCGCTCAGACCTGCTCGTGATCAACAAGACCGACCTCGCCCCGCTGGTCGGAGCCGACCTCGCGGTGATGGCCCGCGACGCCGGTGCCGTCCGCGCCGACCGTCCCGTGTTGTTCACGTCATTGACCGACGATCCCGGCGCGGTCGACGTCACCGCGTGGGTGCGCGGCGTGCAGCGGGAACTGGCCTGAGCGGCCCGGGCCTGCCGGCGACGCCACGGTGATCGCACGGACCCAGGTCGTGGTCGAGGCCGGCGGTCGGCTGAGCCGGCTGCGGGCCGAACCGCCGCTGACCGTTCGCCGCGTACACGCCGAGCGGCGCGACAGTTGCGCGCTGTGCCTGGTGGGCACCGCCGCCGGTCCGCTGGCCGGCGACGACCTCGCCCTGGAACTCCGGCTCGGACCGGAAGCGCGGGCGACGCTCACCGCCGCCGGCGCGGCCATCGCCCAGGGCTCGCCCCGCCCCGGCGGCCGTGACGACGGCGCCCCGAGCCGGCTGGCCATGAACGTCTCGCTGGACGAGAACGCCGTCCTCGACGCCGACCCGGGCCCGCTCGTCGTCTGCGCCGGCGCCCGCGTGGACGTCCGCGTGTCCATCGCCATGGCCGCGTCGGCCTCGGTGCGTTGGCGGGAGCTGATCGTGCTGGGACGCACGGGCGCGCCGCCCGGTGCGGCCACGATCCGGTGGGACGTCGAGCGCGCGGGACTGGCGGTGCTGCGCCAGTTCGTCGACCTGACCGATCCCGGGCTGATGGCCTGGCCCGGTCTGCTGGCCGGTCGGCGGGTGGTGGCCACCGCGTTCGTCGCCGGCCCCGAGCTGGACGCCACCCTCACCATCGCCGGGCCGACCGCGATGGCCCAGCCGCTGGACCCGCACGCGCTGCTGATCACCGTCCTGGCCGACGACGCCGCATCCGCGCTGCGCCAACTGGACGATCTCACCGCCGACGTCGAGACCCTCTGCTCGGTTCGCTGAGCCCTGGCTTCGATCACGAGCGGGGCGGCTTGTGCCGCGCCCCGATTGCCGAAACAATCGCCAGCGATGGCTCTGATCCGGTGTGAGTTCTTCTCGGACGTGCTCGGGCTGAGCACGTCCATGCACGTGATCCTGCCGCAGCAGACGTCGGCCCAGATCGGCCTGACCGGGGCCACGCTGGCCGGCGACAACCCGACCCTCTACCTGCTCCACGGGCTCAGTGACGACGACTCGATCTGGCTGCGGCGGACGTCGATCGAGCGCTACGTCGCGCCGCTGGGTCTGGCCGTGGTCATGCCGCAGGTGCACCGCAGCTTCTACCGGGACGAGGCCTACGGCAACCGCTACTGGACGTTCCTCAGCACCGAACTGCCGGAGATCTGCCGCGGCTTCTTCCACCTGTCGCAGCGCCGCGAGGACACCTTCGTCGCCGGTCTTTCGATGGGCGGCTACGGCGCGCTGAACTGGGCCCTGCGTCAGCCGGAGCGCTTCGCCGCGGCCGCCAGCCTGTCCGGCGTGGTCGAACTGCCAGAGATGGACGGATGGCGCGACGGCGATCTCGATCCGCGGATGTGGGCCCGCATCTTCGGCGAGTCCCCGGCCCGCCGCCGCGACACCCACGACGACCTGCGCTGGCTGGCCGAGCAGGCCGTTGCTGACGGCGTCGACCTGCCAGAGCTGTACGTCGGATGCGGCACCGAAGACCGGCTATTCCCGCAGAACGAACTCTTCATCGATCAGCTGGCCCGCCTGGGCGTGTCGGTGCAGACGGACTTCGGCCCGGGTGATCACGAATGGGGCCTCTGGGATCAGATGATCCAGGACGTGCTGGCCTGGCTTCCGCTACGGCTGCCCGACGCGCCCGCAGCGATCGAACCCGCGACCGGCCTCGCCGCCGACACCTGACCTCAGCTCGGGATGAGCGCGACCTCGCCGGCGCGTCGGGGTCAGGAGCGCGCCACGGCAGACTTTCATGGGCAAGTCGGCGGAATGGCTCCAGGCCCGAGATCGGCCGTCAGCCACCGATGCGGGCGCAGGAAGATCGCGACCTGCTCGCCCAGTTGCGCACCAGCGAATTGAATGTAGGCGGAGATCTCGTCCGCGGGCAGATAGCGCTCAGTGATCTCCAGCAACAACGCATCAGTCGCGGGCACGGTGCGGGTGACCGGTCCCTCCACCGATACATACCTAACGGTGGGCATGACCCGGTCAACCATCAGGCTGAAACGCCCGGCGGCTCCGATGAGCTCGGCCTTACGAGACCTGGCCTCGGTCAGCACCCATGCCTCGCCGCCCGGCGCATATTGATACCAGATCGGCAGGGTGAACGGGCCCCGACCTGCCCCGGCAGATACTGACAAGGCCGCGACATGCGGTTCAGCCAAGAAGGCTTCACGATCGCGCACAGACAAGCTGCCATCCGTCATGATCTGACCCTAAGCAACGGCTCTGACATGGGTGGTGGGCTCGAACCGAGTCTTCAATCGTGATCGGCGAGATGCGCGGTGCCTGCTCGGACTATCTCGAAGTCACGGCGCTGCTGGCCCGCGTAAAACTCAACTGGGGATGACCGCGACCTTGCCGGCCCGGCCGCCGTCGACCAGCTGGTAGGCCTCGTCGGCCTGTTCGAGATCGAAACGGTGGGTGACGACCACCTCGGGATGCAGGTCCCACACAGCCAGCCGCTCGACCAGCTCGGCCATCCGGCCGACGCTGCTCACCCACGAACCCACCAGGGTGAGCTGGCCGTGGATCACGTCGTGGCTCACGTCAATAGTGACGTCGCCGCCCTCACCGACGAACGCCATCCGGCCCCATCGCCGCAACCCTGTGATCGCGGTCATCCGGCCCGGAGCCGAACCGGAGCAGTCCACCGCCGTGGTCACGCCGAGAGACCGCGCCTCGTCGGGTGAGACGACGTCGTCCACGGCGCCGACCTCGAGCGCCAGCTGACCGCGCTCGGTGGCCGGGTCGACGCCGTAGACGCGGGTGGCGCCGAGCTTCTTGCCCAGCAACCCGGCGGCCAGGCCGACCGGACCCAACCCGGTGATGAGCAGGCTGTCCGCACCGGACACGTCGATGCGCCGAAGGGCCTCGTAGGCCGTGCTGAACCCGCAGGCCACGCACGCCCCGTCGACGAACGTCAGCATGTCGGGCATGACGACGCAGCTGGCCTCCTCGGCGAGCAGGAAGTCGGCGTGGCCGCCGTCGCGCTGCCAGCCGTACGCGGCGCGGGAGTCCGCCTCGCAGCTGATGTAATAACCCTGGCGACACTCGGCGCACTGACCGCAGCCGGTGATGTGGTAGACCGCCACCCGGTCGCCGACCTGTACGCGCCGGGTGCCGGGACCGAGCGCCACCACCTCGCCCGCGGGCTCGTGGCCGGCGATGACGTCCTGGTAGGCCTCAGGTCCGGAGCCGAGGTGCTCACGGTAGATGGCGCGCACGTCACTGCCGCAGATGGTCGAGGCACGGACGGCGAGCAGCACCTGGCCCGGTCCGGGCTCGGGCGTCGGGACGTCGTCTCGAATGATCGTCTTGCTGCCACCGGGCAGGTACACACCACGCATCCTCGCCACTATGCCGTGCCCGCCGGCCTGGATCGAGGCGGGTTCACCCGCACCACCGGGATCGGCCAGACTGACGCCCATGAGTGATTCGTCTGCGCCGCCGTCCGTCATCCGTTGGGGCATCGCTGGGCCGGGCCGCATCGCCGAGTCCTTGGCCGGTGACTTCCCGCACGTGCCCGGCGCCGAACTGACCGCGGTCGGCTCGCGATCGCTGGAGCGGGCTGAGGCCTTTGCCGGTCGCCACGGCGCGGCGCGCGCCTACGGTTCCTACTCCGAGCTGATGGCCGACCCCGAGGTCGACGTCATCTACATCGCCACGCCGCACCCGCAGCACCACGGCATCGCGGTGGCGGCATTGCGCGCGGGTAAAGGCGTCCTGGTCGAGAAGTCGTTCACGGCCACCGTTGCGGGCGCGCAGGACATCGTCAGCACGGCCCACGCCACCGGCGGGTTCGCCATGGAAGCGATGTGGACGCGATTCCAGCCCGCCATCGTCCGGATGCGGGAGCTGCTGGCCGACGACGCGATCGGCACCGTGTTGTCCGTGCAGGCCGACCTCGGCGTGACCAAGGCCTTCGACCCGAAGGACCGGTTGTTCAACCCTGCTCTCGGCGGCGGTTCGATCCTCGATCTGGGTGTCTATGTCGTGTCGTTCGCGCAGATGGTCGTGGGTGCGCCAGAGCGGGTCGCCGCGGCCGGCACGATCGGTCCGTCCGGCGTGGAGATCGACGCGGCCATCCTGCTCGGCTTCCCCAGCGGCGCCACGGCCACGCTGACCACCTCGCTGCACAGCCCCCTACCGGGGCACGCGCGTGTGTTCGGTACCAAGGGCTGGATCGACGTCCTCCCCCGGTTCCACCACCCGGAGAAGATCGTCCTGCACCGCCCCGATGTCGACCCCGAAACGATCACCGCGCCGCACATCGGCGGCGGCTACGCCCACGAGCTCATCGAGGTCACCGACTGCATCCGCGCCGGTCGCGACGAGAGCGCAATCATGCCGCTGGCCGATTCCGTGGCCGTGCAGGAGGTATTGAACGAGGTCCTGAGCCAGCTCGGCATCCATCCGGCCGAGGACGCCACCGTCATCTGACCATTTCGCCGACTTCGCGCCTGCCAGGGACGTGCGGGATGACCCGTCAGCGTCCCTGGCGGGCGCGAAGTCGGAAATTAATGGCCGGCGGCGGCGTCGAGGCGCTTGCGGACGTGGGTCGGCATGAGGCGCGCTTCCTGCGCCACCAGGGTCTCGAACCGGGTGACCAGCGGGTCCGGCTGTTCCCGGGTGTAGGTGTACAGCGGCCGTTGGATGACCGGGTCGGGCAGAAGCACCTGCCCGACCAGTCCTTCGGGGACCACCGACGCGGGTACCAGCGTCGGGCCGATTCCGGAGGCGGCGAGTAACGGGGCGGTGGCGGTCTGCTCGGTGCGCACGGCCACCCGGGGATGGAAACCCTGTAGGGCGCTGGCCGCGTCCAAGACGTCGCCCAGCGCGTGGCCGGGTGCATAGTGCACCCACTGCTCGTCCGCCAGCGAGGCCAACCGGATCCGGCCATGGGTGAACTCGTCGGGGTCGGCGGGACGGTAATCCGCGGGCAGCACCACGAGCATGTCTTCCACGCCGAGCTCGGCGATCGGCCCGGTCCAGCCGGCCGGCGGGGTACCGATGGCCAGATCGGCCCCGCCCGCGGTCATCACGGCGGCCAGCTCGGCCGAATTGCGGAATTCGAGCAGGCGGATCTGCACACCCGGATGGGACTGACGCCAGGAGCGCAGCACGCGGGGCAGGATCCCGTAGGCAACGGAGTAGACGGTGGCGATACGCAGCTCGCCGGACTGGCCGCGGGCGGCCCGTTGGGCGGCTCGTTCGGCTTCGACGGTGTCGGCCAGAGCCGCCCGGGCGTGCGGCAACATGGCCCGCCCGACCGGCGTCAAACCGTTGGACCGGCCGAGCCGTTCGAACAGCGGGCTGTCGATCGTGCGTTCCAGCGCCCGGATCTGCTGGGACAGTGCGGGCTGGCTCACCCCGAGCACATCGGCCGCGATCGTGAACGATCCCTCGTCCACGACGGCGACGAAATACTCAAGCTGGCGCAGGCTGAGCACCCCACGACCCTAACGGCCCAACGGCCGGTCAGGCGGTCAGGCGGTCAGGCGGCGGAACGGAGCCAGCGGCGACGCAGGTTGCGCTCGTCGGCGGCGTAGGAGTTCGAGATGTCGGTGGTGGCGTCGTCCCAACCCGCTTCGAGTGCGGCATTCAGCTGCCAGATGGCGGCTTCCTGCAGGCGCTCCAATTCGACGGCGAGGTCAGCGGGGCCGGTGGAGGTTTGGTTAATCGTGTTGGTCATGAGAACAATAGTCCGCGCATTCAGCGGCGAATACCAATAGAATTTACTTGGCCCACCGATAAGGCCACGTTATGGGCCGCGGTTTAAAATGATTAAACGAACGTTAGCATATTTGGCCTTTAATTATTCCCGCGTTTATGCACTCGTGGCGCCCCGGGGTTTCGGGCCAGCGCCAGTCCGGCCACCGCAGACGCACCGGCGACGGCCCCACTCGCGGACGCGGTACGCCACCATCGCGGGCGAACGAGCGCCAGGGCGACCATGCTGGCCAGGTGGGCGGCGTCCACGGCCGCGCCGAGGGTCAGCGTGGTTGGGTCCGCCCGGGCGGCGGTGAGCAGGCCCTGGCCGATCTGGCGCGCACCCAGCAGCCGCACGATGATCGCCGGCGGCACCGGACCTCGGCTGAGACCGGCCACGAACCGCGGCGCCACGACCATGGCCGCACCGACGGCGACCTCGGCGTAAGCCAGGGCGCGAACAGCGGAGCCGGTCACGAATCCCCCTCGCCCAGAACGGTTTCCCGCAGCTTGGCCACGGCGAACCCGACCGCCTGGGCCGGTTTGACCTTGCCGGGCACGGAGATCTCCGTGGGGTTGGTCAAGACGTCGAGCAGCACCGGGCCGTCGTGGGCGAAAGCGTCGCGCACGGCCGCGTCCACATCCGCGGGAGCCTCGACCCGCACGCCGTGCATACCCATGGCTCGCGCGACGGCGGCGAAGTCGGGGTTGGCCAGCACGGTGCCGAACTCGGGCAAGCCGGCCTGCTCCTGTTCCAGCTTGACCATGCCCAGACGTTCGTTGTCGAACACCACGAGCTTGACCGGTAGGTTGTGGGCCACCGCGGTCATCAGGTCGCCCAGCAGCATGGACAGACCACCGTCACCGCAGAACGCCACCACCTGACGCGATCGGTCCAGCGCCGCGGCCCCGAGCGCCTGCGGCATCGCGTTGGCCATCGAGCCCAGGTTGAACGAGCCGAGCAGCGCCCGGCGATCGGACATGGTAACGAAGCGCGACACCCACACCGTCGACATTCCGGTATCAGCCGTCATCACCGCATCGGCATCGGCGTACTTGTCGATCACGCTCGCCAACAGCTCGGGACGGATGCGCTCCTGGGTGTTGTCGAAGTGCTTCTCCACCCGTCCGAGCAATGTCTCGTCGTGATCGGCCCGGGTGAACGCGTGTTGCCGCTCGACCCAGTCCGCGTAGTGCGAAAGAGCGTCGTCGAGATGCTTACGGTCGGGCTTGGCCGCCACCGCCGCGAGCAGCGCGCGCAGGGTCGGCGCGGCATGCCCGACCAGACCCAATTCGATGTGCGTGCGCCGACCGAGGTTCTCGGGGCGGGCGTCGATCTGGATCACCGTCTTACCTTCCGGGAACCATTCGCGGTAAGGGAAGTCGGTGCCAACCATCAGTAATACGTCGCCACCGTCGAACGCTCGCGACGCCGCCGGGTTGCCGATCAGACCGGACTGCCCGACCTGATAGGGGTTCTGGAACTCGAGTCCTTCCTTCGCCTTCAACGTGAGCACCATCGGCGCACTCAGCTTCTCGGCGACGGCGAGGACCTCGTCGCGGGCCCCGCGGGCACCGATCCCGACGAGCATCGTGACGGTGTCTGCGCCGTCGATGAGTTCGGCCGCCCGGGCGATCGCGACGGCGTCGGGCACCGTCGGTGGGTGCGCCTGGACGAAATGCGGGCTCGGGCTGTTCTTGGGCAAATCCTCACCGCCCACGTCACCGGGCAGGGTCAGGACGGCCACCCCGGGCGCGTTCAACGCGCTCTGCACGGCCTGTTCGACCAGCGTGGTGGCCTGGGCCGGGGAGCTGATCGTGCGGCTGAAGGCGGCGACGTCGCGGAACAGCAGATCGTTGTCGACCTCCTGGAAGAAGTCGCTGCCCAGGTCGGCCAGTGGCACCTGCCCACAGATGGCCAGCACCGGGGCGCGGGACTTCTTGGCGTCGTACAAGCCGTTCAGCAGGTGGATCGAGCCGGGCCCGACCGTGCCCATGCAGACCCCGATGGTGCCGCTGAGCTGGGCCTGGGCCCCGGCGGCGAACGCGGCGACCTCCTCGTGGCGCACCCCGATCCACTCGATCCGGTCCTCGCGACGGATCGCGTCGGTAACCGGGTTGAGCGCATCGCCCACCACCCCCCAGACCGTGCGCACTCCTTGTTCGGCCAGCGCGGACACGATCATCTCGGCAACAGTGGTCACCACCCCACGGTAACCAGTTGGCTCCCGGCTTCCTGCTTGCCACCGGCGGTTCGATCAGCGAGTTCCTCAGGTGCGTGAGGCATGCTCTGGGGCGTGGCTCTTCACAACCCTCGCGTCAACCGGACGACCCGGTCCGCTGTCTTCGCCATCGCGGCTGTTGCCGCCCTGACCGTCTCGGCGTGCAGTTCGGGATCCAAGTCTGCGGCCAAGACCAGCGGGACCACGTCTGCCGCCGCCAAGACCACGCCGAGCCCGGCGAAGACCACGTCGGCCGGTACATCAGCGAAGACGTCGGCGGCGTCAACGTCGGCGCCGGCAACGCCGTCGACGTCGACGACGTCCGAACCCCCAGACCCGCCCGGCCAGGTCAGCACCGCCACCGCGACCAAGACGACGGCGTCGATCAAGAGCCTGTCGTCGTATCTGGGCCCGGGCGGCGTGTCGATCGAGGCGGTCAACCTGGAGACCGGGGCGACCTACCGCTACGGCGCCACCGGCGGGATGCGCACGGGCAGCATCGTCAAGCTCTACATCCTGGAGACCGTGATGCTCCGGCACCAGAAGGCGGGCACCAAGCTCAGCAGCAACGAGCGCGTGCTGGCCACCCGCATGATCGAGAACAGCGACAACAACGCCGCCACCGCGCTGTGGAACGAGATCGGAAAGGGCTCCGGGCTGCGTACGGCTGCGGCCGAACTGGGGGTCAAGAACACCGTGCCGGGTGCGGACGGTACCTGGGGCCTGACCCAGACCAACGCTCCGGACTACATCTCGCTGTTGCGCAACCTGACCAGCGACCGCGCGCTGAATGCCGCGTCACGCAAGTACATCCTCGGCCTGATGGCGGACGTCGAAGCCGACCAGCGCTGGGGTGTCAGCGCCGCGGCGGACAAGGGCACCACGGTGCGCCTGAAGAACGGCTGGCTGGCCACCGCCCACGACCACGGCCGCTGGCTGGTGAACAGCGTCGGGGTGATCACTGCTAGGGGCGACAAGGTCATCGTCGCGGTGATGACCCAGCACGGCTCCAGCTTCAACGGTGGCATCAGCCTGGTCCAGAAGCTGGCCAAGCTCAGCGTGGGCGCAGTCACGGCGACCTCCTGATCGTGGCAATCCGCGCTCCGATACGGGAAGATCGGGTGTGGGAGAGGCGATGGTGGAGCAGTCCGTGAACCGTCCGATCGGGCGGGTGCGCAACACCAGGCAGGCGGCGGCGGTCGAGCAGGTGCTGCGCGACGCCGACGGGTTCCGCACCGCGCAACAGGTGTTCGACGAGGCGCGCGGTCGCGGTAACGGCATCGGTCTGACCACGGTCTACCGGCACCTGAACCTGCTGGCCGACAACGGCAGCGCCGACGTGGTGCACCGGGCGGACGGTGAGTCGCAGTACCGGCTGTGCGGCGATCCCGGCGCTGCCCAGGGCCACGACGAGCACCATCACCACGTCGTCTGCCGGCAGTGCGGGCGCAGCGTCGAGGTGTCCGGTCCCGAGGTCGAGGCCTGGGCCGAACGGGTGGCTCGCGAAGCCGGTTACACCGAGGTCAGCCACACCCTCGAAGTGTTCGGACTGTGCCCCGAGCACTCGTGACCCGGCGGGGTCGGGCCGGGCCGCCCAGATACCGGTAAGGGCCCGGCTGGGTCACCAGCTCAGAGCTGCCAGTCGCCCAGGCCCAACCCGTCCGGGACCACGTCGGCCGGGGCGTACGGGGCCCGGGTGAAGACGAACGAGCCCAGGTCGAGGTAGGCCACCTGGCCTCGGTCATCACGGCGCACCTCGAGGAACTCGCCGTGGTAATAGCCGTCCAGGCCGATCCAGCGACCATCGCCCAGCGGGCGGAACCGGGCCGCCCGGCCGCCGCCGGCGATCCCGGCCAGGTCGAGCCGGCCGTCGCCGCGCAGCGAGATCGACATGGGCACCGCCCCCCAGTACCAGGGTCCGACCAACTCGAACGCCGCCCGATCTACGGCTGCTGGGCCAGCCGGCGACCACGGCGCCGGCATCGTCGGCTCGCGGTCACGGACGATGTCGAACAGGTCGCCGACGAGCGATCGGGCCGCCAGCGCCGACCAGGCGTTGGCCTGCATGGTGACGGTGAGCCCGTCGGCCGGCGAGCTCATCATCATCGCGAGGAAGCCGGGCATGGAACCGGAGTGGCCGTAGCAGACGCGCTCGCCGAAGCGCAGGAACTGCACGCCCAGCCCGTAGGAGCCCGACCAGGTCGGGTCGCCGGGGCCGACCGCGGGCGTCCGCATCGTCTCCAGCATGTCCCGGCCGAGCACCGCCTCGCCCGCTTCGGCACCCACGCTGGAGAGGAACACGCCGAACCGGCACAGGTCACCCGGGGTCGACCACAGCTGCCCGGCCGCGGCCAGCAGCCCGTGGTCGTGAGCCGGTTCGGGCAGCACCACATCGGCCCACGGGTGCACCGCGTATCCCTGTGCGTGCGGGGCCACCGGCAGGTAGGTCGTGCGCGTCATCCCCAGCGGGGTAAGGACATGCTCGGAAAGCACGTCGAACCACGGGCGTCCGGTCTTGGCCGCAACGAGGGCACCGAGCAGGCCGAAACCGGGATTGGAATAGTGGTGCACCTGCCCTGGCGGGTGCCGCCGCGGGTCTTCGGGCAGCACGTCGCGCAACCCGGGCCGAAGCGTTCCGGCGGTGCGTTCCCACCACGGGGGCGGGGTTTCGCTGGCCACGCCGGAGGTGTGGCTGAGCAGCTGGAAGACGGTCGAATCGCCGGCCGGGGCGTCGGGCAGGTGGTCACCGATCCGGTCGGTCAGGGCGACCTCACCGCGTTCGACCAGCCGCAGCACCAGGACGGCAACCATCGTTTTGGTGATCGACCCGATGCGGTATTGCACGGAGTCATCGGGGACGGCGTCGTCCACCAGCCCGGCGCCGCCGAACCAGACCGGTTGGTCGCGCCGGGCAACGGCGGCGACGACGGAGGGAACCCGTCCGTCGCGTTGCGCGGTGGCCAGCCGGAATTGCAGTGCGCGCGCCGTCGCGGCGCTGATCACGTCATCGAACACCCGGCCAAACTTACGGCGTCCCGAGCTCGGTTTCGCCGCGATCGGGTACAGGCCGTCGGCGGCGCCAAACCGGGGGCCAGGCTCAGCTGGTCGGCGACGCCGACGGTGTGACCGCCGATCCCGATGGCCGGTTGCCGCCGGTCGGCAGCGTGATGCCGCAGGCTTTCAGGGCGGCCTCGATCTTCTGGTTCTCGGCTGAGTTGCCCCCGAACCCACCCCCGCCGGACGGGCGCGATCCGGACGGGAAGGACCTCGACGGCCGCGACCCGCTGGGGAAGGACTCCGACGGCCGCGACCCGCTCGGGAATTCGCCGGCCCGCCCAGTCGGCACGGTGATCCCAGCCGCCTTCAGGCACGCCTGGACCTTGGCGTCGTCGAACACCCCACGACCGAAGCGACGACCCGCCGAGGCTGAGGCGGAAGCGCTGGCCGAGGCGGACGGGGACGAGGAGGCCGTGGTTCCTTTGCTACCACCACCGGAACAGGCGGCCAGACCCGCGGTACCGAGGGCCAGGGCCAGGCCGAGGACGGCTGCGCGAATGGGGCGGGTCATGAGCTTCTTCCTTTGTTCATCGAGGCTGGTTCGGTCGGTGCGCCAGTCACTGGACCACGATGGAAGTGGCGGTGACGATCTTGTTGGCGATGCGGCCCACGACCGCAACCGTCTGGCCCGCCTTGAGCGCACGTTTGGCCACCGGGACGGTCACGGTTGTGGTGCTGGTCAGGTGCACGGTGACCTTCGTGCCGCCCAGGTTGGTGACGACCATCGTGGTGCCCTTGATGCTGGTCACGGTGCCGATCACGGCCGGGGTGGCCGGGGTGCCCGTACCGGTGCCGGCGCCCGTACCCGTACCCGTGCCCGTTCCTGCGCCCGTGCCCGTACCTGCGCCGGCTTGACCGAAGCCGCCATTGGCGCCGAACCCTCCGGCCGTACCTTCGCGCCCGGCGAAGGCGGCGGCGCGGTCGGCGCCGGTGCCCGCCGCGGTCGCCGTGGTGCCGTAGTGCTTCTGTACGAGCTCGCCGCCGAGGAACCCGAGCGCGATGGCCAACGCCATCACCAACACCCCACTGAGCAGGCCCAGCCGTTGCCGCGGCCGGGGCGCGAAGTCACTGTCGGCATCGTCTAAGTCCTCGTCGGCATCGGCATCGTCGATCAGCGCACTGTCAACGGACGCATCGTCACGGCCGGCTTGACTTTCTTGGGCGAACGCGGGTCCGCGCCGACCCGTGGCCGGGTCGGCAAGAGCCGCGTCGAGGAAGGCAGGCTGGCCTCCGTCGGGCCTGGGGGTCTCGTTGCCGGGAGGTGCAGTCATCGTGTCCTCACTCGTAACGCAGGGCGTCTATGGGCTTCAGCGAGGCCGCGCGGTTGGCTGGGTAGATACCGAAGAACAGGCCGATGGTGACCGCGACGCCGAAGGCCAGGAACACCGACCAGGTCGCGACAACGGGTTGCACCCCGACGATCTGGAACTGGCTGCCGACCAGGCCGACGACCACGCCGACCAGCGCCCCGATGACCGACAGCAACACCGCTTCGGACAGGAACTGCACGACGATGTCGGATCGTTTGGCCCCGATCGCCTTGCGGATACCGATTTCCCTGGTGCGCTCGGTGACCGTCACCAGCATGATGTTCATGACGCCGATGCCGCCGACGAGCAGGCTGATCGCGGCGACAGCGCCCAGCAGCACGGTCAACGTCTTGGTCGTGCTGGTCGCCGTGGCCACCAAGGACGAGGCGTTGCGCACCGTGTAGTCGCGGGTCGACGAGGTAACCTTGTGCCGGCTGTCCAGCACGGTCTCGATCTCGGCTTGGGCCTCGTCCAGGGTGTTCGTGCTGGATGCGGTGACGACGATGCTGGACAGGCTCGCGGTGGTGCCGGTGAATTCGTCCTCGGCGATGGTCAGCGGGAGCACGGCCAGATCGTCCTGGTCGCTGTTGCCGACCGACGAGCCCTTCGACGTGAGTACGCCCACCACGGTGAAGTTCATGCCGTTGAGTTGGATCGTCTTGTCCACCGCGGTGGCGGCGTCACCGAACAGGTTGTCGGCCACCGTCGATCCGAGGACGACGACGGCGCGATGGGAGGTGTAGTCCGAGTCGGTGAACAGGGAGCCCTGGTCGACGGTGTAGTTCTGGATCGCGAAGTAGTCCGGCGTGGAGCCGATGAACGAGCTGACCGTGTGCGTCACCCCGGTGTAGCCGGCTACCACTGATGTTGCCGTAACTACCGGCGCGACCATGTCCACGTCGGGCGATTGCGTCTTGTCGGTGAGCGCGACCGCGTCGGCCAGGGTCAGGTCGGTGCTACGGATGCGGGTGCCGGTCGTGGTGCTGGACCCGGTGGTGCTGCCACCGGCGGCCGCTCGCGCGCCCCCGCCGATACCCCCGGCACCCCCGAACCCCCCGCCGCCCGCGAACCCGCCGCCGCCGGCGCGACCGTTCCCGGCCGCCGAGTGGTTGACGGTCAACGTGCTGGTACCCAACGCGGCGATGCGTTGCTTGACCGCCGCGGTCGAGCCGGTACCGACCGACAGCAAGATGATCACGGCCGAAACGCCGATGAGGATGCCCAACGTGGTGAGCATCGAACGCAGCTTGTTGGCCGCGATCCCCCGCACCGCAAAGCGCAACGCGACGCCGAGGTTCACGCGTTCACTTCTCCTCGCGCGAGCGCACGTCGGCTGGACCCGACGGCGTGGCCCGCGGAATCGCCGTCCACCGCGGCCATGCGTGGCGGCAGGTCGGTCAATCCGGCCTGGCGCACGTCGGAGATGATGTCGCCGTCGCGCATCCGCACGACGCGCTTGGCGTGGGTGGCCACATCGTCCTCGTGGGTGATCAGGACGATGGTGCGACCCTGGCGGTTCAGCTCGTCGAACAGCCCGAGCACGTCGGCCGAGGCGACCGAGTCCAACGCGCCGGTGGGTTCGTCGGCAAGCAGCAGCACCGGTCGCGTGACGATCGCGCGGGCGATGGCCACGCGCTGCTGCTGCCCGCCGGACAGTTGCGTGGGCAGGTGATCGGCTCGGTCGGTGAGCCCGACCGCGGCCAGCGCCTCCGCCGACCGCCGGCGCCGTTCGCCCGCCGGCACCCGGGCGTAGGACAGCGGTAGCGCGACGTTGTCGGAAGCCTTGGTCCGCGGGATCAGGTTGAAGTTCTGGAAGACGAAGCCGATCTTGCGATTGCGGATGGTGGCCAGTTGATAGTCATCGAGCGAACGGACCTCGACCCCGTCGAGCAGATACCGCCCGTGGGTCTGCTCGTCCAGGCATCCAATGAGGTTCATCAGGGTCGACTTGCCCGAACCCGACGCGCCCATGATGGCCAGGTAGTCACCGCGTTCGACGCTCAGATTGACATTGCGCACGGCGTGCACCACGGTGTCGCCGGCGCCGTAGGTCTTGGTGATTCGGGTCAGTTCGATGACCGGCCGGCGCGCCCGCGGAGTTGCCTCCGGCCGCGTCACCTGGTGCCGCCGAAGCCGCCACCGACGCCGGGGATGCCGCCGCTGGTGGTGGAGGTGGTCGTCGTCGGCAGGACGACCGTCTGCCCCGCGGTCAGCCCGGACGTCACTTCGGTCGTGCTGTCACCGGCGACTCCGGTGGTGATGCGGACCGAGCGGGTCGTGCCACCGCTGGACAGCGTCACCGTCTTGCCCACGCCCGTGGTCGTGATCGCCGTGGTGGACACGTACAGCACGTTGGTCTTGCGCGCCGTCGTCACCGTCACGGTGCCGGTCTGTCCCAGCCGCAAACCGGCCGGCGGGTTGGTCAGGGTGACGGTGGCGCCGTAAGTGACCACGCTGCTGGTGACCGTGCTGGTCGGGTTGATCGCGGTGACCTTGCCGGCCACCGTCGTCCCGCTCGGGTTCGTGGCGCTGGTCAGGGCGGAGAACACCACGCTGGCACTCTGCCCCACCTTCACCGACGCGACGTCGGCTTCCGACACGCTGGTGTCGATCACCAGGTCGCTCATGTTCGCCATCGTGATGAACGCACTGGATGACGACGTCGTGGACGAACCTGTGGTCGACGAGCCCGTGGTCGAGGACCCGGTGGTGGAACCGCTGGAACCGGAGCCGGTTGAGGACGAACTCGAGCTGCCGCTGGGTGTTTCGCCCACGGTGGCGTTGACCGCGGTGATGGTGCCGGCCTTGGGCGCGGTCAGGGTGCAGCTGGCCAGCGTGGTCTTGGCCGAGCTCAGCGTCGTTTCGGCCGTGCTCACCGCGGTGTTGGCCTGACTGGTGGGCGATTGGGCCGAGGTCAGGGCGGTGCGGGCGGAGTTGATCTGGCTTTGGTCGTTCAGCTTGGTCTTGGCCCGCTGCTGCTTCATGTTCGTGACGCTCGACTCGTCCTGCGTGAGTTGCTTCTTGGCGTTGTCGTACGCGGTCTGGGCCGAGCTGATCTTCTGCGGGTCACCGCCGGCTTTGGCCGTGGTGAGCGCGCTCTTCGCGTTGGCCACCGTGGTCTCGTCGTCGCTCACCGTGTCCTCGGCCGTACCGATGTTGCTGTCGGCCTGGCTGACGTCGAGGTTGTACGAGCTGATCGCGTTGCTGAGCGCGGTCTTGGCCGACGAGATCGCGTTGGCGGCCGAAGTCTTCGCCGCCTTCAACGACGAGAGCGCGTTCGTGTAGGACGTGGCCGCCGTCGTGGTGTCGACCGACGCAAGTTGCTGACCGTACTTGACCTTCTGGCCGGGTTTGACGAGAACCTTGGTCAACGTGCCGGTGCAATCAGAGAAGCTCAACGACGTGTTGACCGCGCTGGTCACGTTGCCGCTGGCGGCCACGGTTGCGGTCACTGTGCCCTGTCGCACCGTCGTCGTCCGGGTGGTCGCCTGGGCCTTGGTGGTCTTGTGGACGGTGAAGTAGGCAATGGTCGCAATGACCAGGACCGCTACCGCTAAGGCGACATTGATGATGAGATTGCGATGACGCATTCGGTCCGGCCCTTCCACGCAACAACATGGACAGGCAGACACTGAGCGCCCACGATGGGTGGGTGCTGAGCCAATCCCCAGCGTCAGGTAAGAGCCGGATCAGTCAGCCGTGAGCAGACGAACACAGGGGTGATGGCAATGCCTGGTCAAACGCGTAGCAAGCACGACATATTGGCGCTGATGCGCCGCCTGGGCAAGACGGACCGGATCGACGAGGCCGAGCGAATTTTGCCCGACCCGGTCGATCTCGACCGCGACGGTCACTTGCTCACCCAGCTCGGGATGAGCCTGGACTCCGCGTACAACCAGCTGGGCGCCAGCCCCTACTGACGGTCAGTGGTGATGCTCGTGGGTGCCACCGTCCGGCGCGCCATGACAGCTCATTGTCGCAGCGACGTCGAGCGCCGGGTTGCGGTCGAAGAAGCCGAACGGCTTGAGCCAGAACGCCACGGTGTCACTCGGCATCACCGGCCAGTCCTCCACTCGCGGCACGTGATGGATGCCGCCGACGTACCAGAGCACCACGTCGGTGTTCTCGATGCAACGGTCAGCCGCCGTCCATGCCGGCAGGCCTTCGTCGCCGCCACTCTGGTTGACGAACTCACCGCTGGGCCAGCGTTCGTCACGATCGAACGGGGTGACCCAGACCGTGTGGCCGATGACCTGCGACCGCTGGAACACCGGCGAGGACGGGTCCATCAGCGCCGGGATGGCTGAGCTCGGCACGAGCTTGTAGGCCACCGGAGTGCCGAGCCGGTTGAGCTGGTTCGGGTTGGTGACCTTCCACGACCGC
The DNA here is from genome assembly GCA_964252015.1 of uncultured Jatrophihabitantaceae bacterium. Lineage (GTDB taxonomy): Bacteria > Actinomycetota > Actinomycetes > Mycobacteriales > Jatrophihabitantaceae > CAXSBR01. The sequence goes on from CAXULW010000010.1 coordinate 132,363, forward strand.
TGGCTGGCCCAGTCGAGGTCCTGCTTACCCTCGGCCTCGGTGCGCAGCGGCGTGGATTTCTGGACCAGGGCGAGCCCGTGCGGGTTGTCCGGCCCGATCGGCGGCGCCACCGACTCGGTCGACACCACGGTGTTGTCGGGACCGTCGACCTCCATATCCAGACGGGCAACTACGAAGTGCTGGTGGATCGGGGCATAGGTGTCGGTGTCGACCACGGTGCCGTAGGGCGGCGGTTCCCCGTCGAACGGGGTGGTGACCATGATTCCGGTGGCGCGGATCTCGCACTCGATCGACCCGTCCTCGTATAGGCGCCAGTAGACCAGGTACTCGTAGTTCGCGACGGTCATGTGCGCGGAGATGACCATGCGCCGCATCCGGCGAACCTCGGCCCCGGTGTGGTCGTCGATGTGCTTCCACAGCACGCCGTTGTCCTCCTCGTGCAGGCACACGGCGTTCTTGAT
>CAXULW010000011.1:0-117478 GCA_964252015.1 uncultured Jatrophihabitantaceae bacterium
AGATCTTCTTGGACTGCAGGCGCTTGCGCTCCAGCATGTTCATGAAGTCCATGTTTCCGCCGAAGTTGAGCTGGTACGTGCGCAGCAATTCGACGCCGCGGTCCTCGAACAGCTTGGCCATCACGCGGTGGGTGATGGTCGCGCCGACCTGGCTCTTGATGTCGTCACCGACGATCGGCACTCCTGCGTCGGTGAACTTCTGCGCCCACACCGGGTCAGAGGCGATGAACACCGGCAGGGCGTTGACGAACGCGACGTTCGCGTCGATGGCGCACTGGGCGTAGAAACGGTCGGCGTCTTCGGAACCGACGGGCAGGTAGGAGATCAGGACGTCGACCTCGGCGTCCTTGAGCACCTTGACCACGTCGACCGGCTTCTCGTCGGACTCGGTGATGATCTCGCGGTAGTAGTCGCCGAGACCGTCGAAGGTGTGCCCGCGCTGCACGGTGATACCGGTCGGTGGCACGTCACAGAAGGTGATCGTGTTGTTCTCGCTGGCCACGATGGCCTCGGAGAGGTCCTGGCCGACCTTTTTGGCGTCCACGTCGAACGCGGCAACGAACTCGACGTCGCCGACGTGGTACGGCCCGAACTGGACGTGCATGAGTCCGGGCACGCGCTCGGACGGGTCGGCGTCGGCGTAGAAGCGCACGCCCTGGACCAGCGACGCGGCGCAGTTGCCGACGCCGACGATCGCGACTCGGATCTTGCCGCCACCGGCGGTGTGGTCAGAACTCATGTAATTCTCCCTCAGGTCGGGGTTGTCGGTCTTCGGTTGTGAAGCGGTGCGGGTGAAGGCGCGTCGAGCGTCAGTGCTGAGCGCGTTCGTCGTCGATCAGTTCGGTGAGCCAGCGGACTTCGCGGTCCACCGATTCCAAGCCGTGCTCCTGCAGTTGCCGGGTGTAACGGTCGAGCCGGGCGCGGCGGCTGGCCAGCGAGGTGGCCATGCCCTCGCGCTGCTCCTCGACGCGTCGGCGGCGGCCCTCGAGGATCTGCATCCGGACCTCGGAACGGGTCTGGGCGAAGAACGCCAGCCGCGCGCCGAAGCCTTCGTCGTCGTAAGCCTCCGGTCCGACCCGCGCGAGCAGGTCGGCGAAGTGCTCCTTGCCCTCGGCGGTGAGTTGGTAGACGCGCTTGCCGCGCCGCGACTTCGCGGCCGGAGCGCCCAGCTCACCCGGTTCTTCTTCCGTGATCCAGCCGGCCTCGGACAGCTTGCGCAAGGTCGGGTACAGCGAGCCGTAGGAGAAGGCCCGAAACGCGCCGAGCAACGCGGCCAGCCGTTTGCGTAGCTCGTACCCGTGCATGGGGCTCTCGCTGAGCAGCCCCAGTACGGCGAGTTCCAGCATCAGGATCCGATCACGTCGACGGCGGTAGAACGGAGATTTGTCCACGCTGTTGGTCCAGCGCGGTGTACGTCTGGCGCCCATAGTGCGGCGCTATTTTCGTGTCACGCCGATGTATCGCAACGATACACACCGCGATGTATCAGTACGATACATGTGGATGGCGGTTTGCGCTCGTAACCCATCCGCGGCGCCACGCCGGCGAACCCTGGTGATCGTTCGGTCGTTGAACCGGGCGGGCCCAAACCCCTGACCCCAACGAAGGAGCACCAACCTGTGAGCAAGGATCAGCCGACCGGCCGACCGTCCCAACCCGGGCGGCCCAGCCAGTTCGCCACATCCGGTGCTGGGCAGTCGGGTGCTGGGCAGTCGCGTGCTGGGTCGGCTCGAGCCCAGGCCGATTCGGGCTGGTTCCGCCGCCGCCGGGCCCGCAAGAAGCGCCGCCTGGCGGCGATGTCACGCTGGGGACGGATCGCCCGCCGGATCGCCGTGGTCTTCACCTGGCTGCTGAGCCTGCTCGTCGTCGTCATGGTCGTGGCCGTCCTGGCGTTCTACCAGCTCACCCGGGTGCCCAACCCGACCGACCTGCCGGCGTTGCAGGTGGCGACGATCCTGTACTCGGACGGGTCGGTGATGGCCCGCATCGGTCCGACCAACCGCACCGACGTCACGATCGCCCAGGTGCCCGAGGCGGTGCGGTTCGACGTGCTGGCCGCCGAGGACCGCGGCTTCTACTCCGAGAGCGGCATCTCGTTCCGGGGCACGGCGCGGGCGGCACTCAACGACCTCAAGGGCGGCAACACCCAGGGCGGTTCCGGCATCACCCAGCAGTACGTGAAGAACAAGTACCTCAACGACTCGCGCACGCTGTCACGCAAGCTCAAAGAGCTGGCCATCGCGGTCAAGATCGACCGCGACTACAGCAAGAACCAGATCCTCGAGTGGTACCTCAACACCATCTACTTCGGCCGCGGCGCGTACGGGATCCAGGCCGCGGCCCAGGCGTATTTCGGGGTGAACGTCGAGAAGTTGACGTTGAACCAGGGCGCGATGCTGGCCGGGCTCATCCAGGCGCCCAGCGATTACGACCCGGCCGTGGCCCCCACCCTGGCCAGGGAGCGCTGGAGCTACGTGCTCGACGGCATGGTCAGCACCGGCCACCTCGATGCGGGCACCCGCGCGGGCTTGACCTTCCCGAAGACGGTCCGCCCGAGCACGGCCCAGCTGGGGTCGGCCGGTCCGATCGGGCTCATCGTCAACCGGGTCAAGGCCGAGCTCAGCGCGGACGGTATCAACGAGGCCGAGCTGAACACCGGCGGTCTGCGCATCGTCACCACGATCGACAAGTCCGCGCAGCAGAAGGCGCAGGACGCGATCGACAAGGCGTACGCGCACCCGACCGCGAAGCAGCAGAACCTCAAGAAGGCCTTGGTGGCCATCGCGCCGGATACCGGGGCGGTGGTCGCCTACTACGGCGGGGCCAACGACAAGACGTCCTACGTCGACTACGCCCAGGCCTGGCGTCAGCCCGGTTCCAGCTTCAAGCCCTACACCCTGGCCACCGCGCTGCAGCAGAATGTAGAGGGAAAGAAGCCGGCGTACAACCTCTCGTCCCGCTTCGACGCCAAGTCACCGGTGCGCATCGAGGGGACGTTGCTGCACAACGACCCGTCCGATCCAACCAGCGGCCGCTTCACGCTGAAGCAGTCCATGACGCAGTCGCTGAACACCGTGTACGCCACCCTGGCCCACGACGTCGGTGACGCGAACGTGGCCGCCACCGCCCACGCGATGGGCATCCCGGCCGTGCGCCCAGGCACGAAGACCAAGACGCTGCAGTTCAACGGCAGCACCGGGTTCCGGATCGGTATCGGAGGCTACGAGGTGCGCCCGATCGACCAGGCCACGGGCTACGCCACCATCGCCAACGGTGGGACGACGCACGCCAGCTACTTCGTCCAGAAGGTGACGACCTCGACCGGACGCACCATCTTCACGCACAAGACGAAGGGCACCCGGGCGTTGGACCCGAAGGTGGCCAACGACACCGCGTTCGGCATGGAGGGCGTCGCCGCGTTCGCCCGGCAGACGCTGGACGACGGGCGCACCGTGGCCTGCAAGACCGGTACGGCCGGGATCGAGGACACCTCGAAGAACAGCGACGCCTGGATGGTCGGCTTCACCAAGCAGATCAGCGTGGCGTCGTGGGTGGGCTCGAACTCCCTCGCGCCGATCTACAACGACTCGGGATCGTCGATGTACGGACGCAACAACGCCGGTACGGCCTGGAAGCTGTTCATGAACTCCTACCTGGCGGGCAAGTCCAAGTCGGGCATGCCGAGCAAGCAGGAGATCGGCTCCGGTAGTCCCGGGGACTCCACCGGGTCCGGGTCGAGCTCGGCGCCCTCGTCGACGTCGACGACGACCTCGGCCCCGCCGACCACCACCGGGTCGACGACGGCCTCGGCCCCGCCCACCACCACCGGGCCGACGACGACTTCGGCCCCGCCCACCACCGGGCCGACGTCGGCCCCGCCGACGAGTACACCGCCGACCACGACCCCGGCCCCGCCGACGACAGCGCCGACCACGACCAGGCGGCCCGCCGTCACAACCAACCGCTGAGTCCCCGGCGCGAAGCCCACCCGCGGGGTTAGGGGCATCCGTGTCAAGATGGGCCGGGTGAGCACCCCGGCCCCGCCCGTCGAGAGCGGGCCGTCCGCAGCCGGGCGCGATGAGCCGGCTTTCGCGGCGGACCCGCCGAGCGTGGTCCCGCCGGCCAACGGGTGGACGGTGGCGCAAAGCCTGCCCGGGGTTCCGGACGGGCCTTCCTGGCACGACCCCACGGTGGCCCGGGCCAGCGAGATCGTGGGCGGCCCGATCGGGCGTTACGCAGCGTCTTCGCGCACCTTCTCAGTGCTGGCCATCTTGCTGATGCTGGGCAGCTTCACCCTGCTCTGTGCCTTCGCCGAGAAGTCGCCGTGCGCCTCCGGGGACTGGACGAACTACACCCAGTACAGCCACGCCTGCTACTCAGACATCCTGCCCATGTGGGATGCCGAGGGCCTCTCGCAGCACCAGGTGCCGTACCGGGACCACGCGGTCGAATACCCGGTGTTGACCGGGGCGGCCATGTGGGCGGCGGCCCAGGTCACCTACCACGTGTCGTCGTGGCGGCACGTCCCCGCCGGCCGCCAGGGTGAGCTGTTCAACTTCGTCACCGACCTGGGGCTGTGCCTGTGCGCGTTGCTGATCGTCTACTTCGCGATGGGCACGAACCGCGGTAGACCCTGGGACGCGGCCCTGTTCGCGGTCAGCCCGCTGCTCGTCTTCCACGCGTTCTCCAACTGGGACCTGCTGGCCATGATGTTCGCCGCGTGGGCGATGTGGGCGTGGGCGCGGGAACGGCCGGAGCTGGCCGGGGTGATGATCGGGCTCGGCACCGCGGCCAAGCTCTATCCGGCGCTGTTGCTGGTGGCCCTGATCCCGCTGGCCATCCGCACCGGGCAGCGCCAGCCCGTCGTGCGCACGATCGGGGCCGCGGCGCTCGCCTGGGCCGTGGTCAACGTGCCGATCGCGCTGCTGTGGCCGCACGGCTGGTGGGAGTTCTTCCACTTCAACCAGGACCGCGGCACCGAGTGGGACACGTTCTGGGGCATGGGATACGCCTTCTTCCACCACGGCAACTTCGCCAGCTGGGTTCCTCCGGGGATCCTCGTCGGGGTGGTCGTGCTGCTAGCCGAATCCGGGGTCGCCTGGCTGGCTCTGGCCGCGCCGACCCGCCCCCGGGTGGCCCAGGTGGTGCTGTTGGCCGTCGCCGTCTTCCTGCTGACCAGCAAGATCTGGAGCCGGCAGTATTCGCTCTGGCTGGTGCCGTTGGTGGCCTTGGCCCGACCGCGGTGGCGGATGAGCCTGCTGTGGCAGTCGTCCGAGATCCTGGTCTGGGTCGTGTTCCTGCTGTTCCTCGAGGGCATGGCCCGGCCCAACCACGCGATCTACTACGGCTGGTTCGCGTTCATCGTCCTCATCCGCGACGCGTTCCTGCTCGCCATCCTCGCTCTGGTCGGGTGGGAGATGTGGCACCCGGAGGCTGACGTGGTGCGGGCCAATGGGGCGGACGACCCGAGCGGCGGCGTGTTCGACCGCGCGGCGGACGTGTTCTCGCTGTCCTCGTCGGCTCGAGCCGAGCGGCGGCGAAGAGCCGCGGCGGCACTGGCCGATCCGGTGGATGTGGTCGAGGTCGGTTCTGGGTGAGCCGCCGGTTCCACGTGTGCGTGGTGGGCAGCGCCAACCTCGATCTGGTCTTCGACGTGGTGCGTATCCCGGCGCCGGGGGAGACCGTCCTCGCGGGGTCCCAGTCGTCCGGGCCGGGCGGAAAGGGACTCAACCAGGCCGTTGCTGCGGCCCGGGCCGGTGCCACGGTCGCGTTCGTCGGCTCGGTCGGGTCCGATGCGGCGGGGGAGCTGCTGAGCTCGGCGCTGTGCGACGCCGGCGTGGTCGTCGAGGCGTTGCGTACGGTGCCCGAGCCGACCGGATCCGCCGTGGTGTTGCGGGCCGAGGACGGTGAGAACGCCATCGTCGTCGCGGCGGGAGCCAACGGCTCGGTGTTCGCTCTGGACGATGCGGTCCGTTCGGTGTTGGCCGACAGCGCGGTGCTGCTGTGCCAGCAGGAGGTTCCGGCCTCGCTGAATGCGGCGGCGGTCTCGGTCGCATCGCCGGCCGGTGCGGTCGTCGTGCTCAACGCGGCCCCCGCGCTCCGGCTGGACCCGTCCGTGCTCGACGCGGTGAACGTTCTCGTGGTCAACGAGCACGAACTCGAGGCGCAACTGCCCGAGCGCGCACCGGCCGCTACGGGCGACCTGATCTCGTCGGTGGCCGCCCGCGCTGGTGTGCTGGCCACCGTCGCCCGGTCGGTCGTGGTCACGCTGGGCGGTGCGGGTGCGGTGTGCGTCGATTCCGGTGGCGCCACCCACGTCCCCGCCGTGGCGGTCGACCGAGTCCTCGACACCACCGGCGCCGGCGACGCGTTCTGCGGGGCGCTGTGTGCGGCGTTGGCCCGGGGCCTCGCGTTGGTCGACGCGGCCCGGTTCGGTGCCGCGGCCGGAGGGTTGGCGGTGCGGGGTTACGGCGCCGCCCCGTCCATGGCCGATGCCGCCGCGATTGCCGCCGCCGTGGCCGCGTCCGCGCCAGCTCGCCCGCTGCACTCGCAGTGAGGGCGGGCGACTGGGTCGCCCACATTGGTCGGGTCGTCGAGGCAGGCCGATTGGTCGGGTCGTCGGGCAGGCCGACTGGTCGGGCCGTCGGGGCAGGCTGACTGGTCAGGCGGTGGCCCCGGCCGTCGCCGACAGGTGCTCACGTAGGAACGTGATGTCCTCGGCCTGACCGCCGGCCGGGGTCTCCACCAAGACGTCGCAGCCGGCCTTGGCCGCCACCGCCGCAATCTGCTCGGCGTCGATCGTCCCGGCGCCGAAGTTTGCGTGCCGGTCGGCGCCGGAGTCGAAGGCGTCGCGGCTGTTGTTGGCGTGCACCAGGTCGATGCGACCGGTGATCGCCAGGACCCGGTCGACGATGTCGACCAGGTCTTCGCCGCCGGCCCAGGCGTGGCAGGTGTCGAGGCAGAAGCCGACGCCGAACTCGCCGACCTGATCCCACAGCATGGCCAGCCGGTCGAAGCGCCGGGCCATCGCGTTGTCGCCGCCGGCGGTGTTCTCGATCAGGATCGGCAGCGGGAACTGCTCGCGTTCGAACACCTTGTGCCAGTTGGCCAAACCCACCGCGGGGTCATCGCCGGCGCTGACGTGCCCACCGTGCACGATCAGCCCCCTGGCCCCGATCTCGCTGGCCGCGGCGGCGTGCTGCGACAGGATCTTGCGGCTCGGGATGCGGATCCGGTTGTTCAGCGTGGCCACGTTCACGACGTAGGGCGAGTGGACGTAGACCGTCTTGTCGGTGGCCTTGATCTCGGCGGCGAACGGGTGCGGCTGCGGCTTTTTCCACCCTTGCGGGTCGGCCAGGAAGAACTGGATCACGTCGGCGTTCACCTGCTCGCCCCAGGCCACCGGGTTGTCCGAATGTACGTGCGCGCCGACGTTCACCATGCCGCTCAGGTTAGCCAGCCGGTCCGACACCGCTTTTGGTCAGCCACCACCGTCTGTGAGTGTGGGTGACCAAAACCGGGGTCGAGGTTGGGGCGGGGCGGGCTGAGCCGGTAGGCTTACCCGGTTCGCCTCCCGCATCGCGGGCTCTCGTGACGGCTTCCGCCGCCGGGATAGGGCGGGCGCCTCCTGCCACGGAACGTCCGTGGCCGCCTGAGTCCACAGGAGGAATTGGGCACCCATGCGTCATTACGAAGTAATGGTCATCCTCGACCCCACCCTGGAAGAGCGCACTATCGCTCCTTCCCTCGACGCGTTCCTCAACGTGATCAAGAACGACGGTGGCTCGGTCGACAAGGTCGACATCTGGGGCAAGCGCCGTCTGGCCTACGAGATCGACAAGCACAGCGAGGGCATCTACGCGGTCGTCGACCTCAAGGCCGAGCCCGCATCCGTCCTCGAACTCGACCGGCAGCTGAACCTGAACGAGTCCGTCCTGCGGACCAAGGTCCTGCGCCCGGAAGAGCGCTGACGTGGCCGGCGAAACCGTCATCACGGTGGTCGGCAACCTGACCGCCGACCCGGAGCTGCGCTTCACCCCCTCGGGTGCGGCCGTCGCGTCGTTCACCGTCGCGTCCACCCCGCGCACGATGGATCGCACCACGAACGAGTGGAAGGACGGCGACGCGCTGTTCCTGCGCTGCTCGATCTGGCGCCAGGCGGCGGAGAACGTGGCCGAGTCGCTCACCCGCGGCATGCGCGTCGTCGTGCAGGGTCGATTGCAGCAGCGATCCTATGAAACCCGCGAGGGCGAGAAGCGCACCGTCGTGGAGATGCAGGTCGACGAGGTCGGCCCGTCACTGCGCTACGCCACGGCCAAGGTCAACCGAACCCAGCGCGGCTCGTCCGGCGGCGGCTTCGGCGGCTCGGGCGGTTCCGGCGGCTCCGAGGGCGGCTCGTCGTTCTCAGGTGGCGGCGGCGGTGGCGGCGGCTTCAGCCAGGAGAACGACCCGTGGAGTTCGGCCGGACCGGCCGGTTCCTCCGAAGACCCGCCCTTCTAACCCCGACCGTTCCCGCCTGATCGCTCAACCGCCGGCGGTCTGACACCGCCGAACGTTGCCCGATCCGCACCACTCACCGACTCAGGAGACAACGACAATGCCCAAGCCGCCGATTCGCAAGCCGAAGAAGAAGGCCAACCCGCTCAAGATCGCCAAGATCGGGTACATCGATTACAAGGACACGAACATGCTCCGCAAGTTCATCTCCGACCGCGGCAAGATCCGCGCTCGCCGGGTGACGGGCGTGTCCACGCAGCAGCAGCGCCAGATCGCCAAGGCGGTCAAGAACGCCCGCGAGATGGCCCTGCTCCCGTACACCACCACCACCCGCTGAGGCAGGACGGACAGATGAAGCTCATCCTCACGCAGGAAGTCGACAACCTCGGCCTGGCCGGCGACGTGGTCGAGGTCAAGGACGGTTACGGCCGCAATTACCTCGTTCCCCGCGGTGCCGCGATCGGCTGGACCAAGGGTGGCGAGAAGCAGATCAGCCAGATCAAGCGCGCCCGCGATGCTCGCGAGATCCGCGACCTGGGTCACGCCAAGGAGATCAAGTCCGACCTGGAGAAGCTGACCGTCACCGTCCCGGGCCGGGCCGGCAAGGAAGGCAAGCTCTTCGGCTCGATCACCGAGACCGATATCGCCGCCGCAGTCAAGAACGCCGGCGGCCCGCTCATCGACAAGAAGCGGATCAAGCTCGACGGACACATCAAGACCGTGGGCAAGCACGAGGTCGTCATCGACCTGCAGCACGACGTCCTGGCCAACATCAACGTCACCGTGGTGTCGGCGTAGTCGCAACGTAGCTTCACCCGAGCTCCACCCCCAATCACCCGTCGTCCCGCTCACCGCGGGCGGCGGGTGAGTTGGCTTACGCAGGCCTTTCCGGCATCCTGACCGGGTGTCGCGTGCCGAGCCAGGGGACGTCCGCACGGTCGGCGTCGAGGAGGAGTTCCTGCTCGCCCGCGCGGGAACGGACGAACTCGCGCCGACGGGCGACCTGGTGGTCGAACTCGCCGGCCGCCGGGCCGACCCGGGCGATGCGGACGTGGTCGGTGCTGCGTTCGACCACGAATTCAAGCGCGAGCAGGCCGAGCTCGGCACGTCACCCTGCGCCACGCTGGCCGAGCTCGCAGCGCAATTGCGAGCCCGGCGCGGTCTGCTCGCCGACGCCGCGCACGACCAGGGCGCGCGGTTGTTGGTCACGGGTACCAGCCCGCTGCCGGGCCGGGCCACGCCGACGGATGACCAGCGCTACGACCGGATGAACGCGGCCTTCGCCGTGGTCGCCCGCAACCAGCTCAGCTGCGGCATGCACGTGCACGTCGCCGTCCATTCGCGGGCCGAGGGTGTGGCCGTGCTCGACCGGATCCGTCCCTGGCTGTCGGTGCTGGTTGCTCTCAGCGCCAACTCGCCGTTCAGCGACGGGCACGACACGGGCTACGCCAGCTACCGCTCGGTGCTGTGGGGGCAGTGGCCCACCGCAACCGTCACCGAGGCGTTCGGCGACGAGGCCGAATACGACCGCGTCATCGACGCCCTCGTCGCCAGCGGGGCGGCCCTGGACCGCGGCATGATCTACTTCGAAGCCCGGCTGTCGGCCTCGTATCCGACGGTGGAGATCCGCGTCGCCGATGTCTGCCTGGATGTGGACGACGCCGTCACCGTGGCCGGCCTGGCCCGCGGCCTGGTCGAGGCCTGCGCCCGCCGCGCGGCCGCCGGAGAACCGGTGCCACCAGTGCGGACCGAACTGTTACGCGCCGCCTCTTGGGCGGCGAGCCGCTTCGGGCTCGCCGACATGCTGGTCGACCCGATGACCGGGGCGCAGGTACCGGCCTGGACGCGCGTGGAAGCGCTGGTGGACTGGATCGGTGACGCTTTCACCGTGGACGACCGCGCCCGTATCGACGCCGGTCTGGCCGAGATCCGGCGCCGCGGGCCGGGCGCGGACCGGCAGCGCGCCGCGTACGGAACGGCCGGTCGAATCGACGACGTCCTCGACGTCGTCACGCAGTCCCACTTTGCTTGATTCACCGACCTGTTCGCGGTTGTCCTACGCCTCCTGCCGCCGCGAGTCAAGACGCCCGCTGGCCGCGCTGGGCCGGTTTTCCCGGATCGGATTCTCGCTCGTCAACCCGACACGCCGTTATCCACAATCGCTCCAGTTTCCGGGGCTAATTGTTGCTCGAACATGGGTGTCCAACTGCTGGGATGAACCACGAAAATATCTCTCGTCCACACCGCGATCGGGCTACATCCCCCAGGGCACGGGCCTTCCTGCCTGGTCAAGGCGAAAACTCACAACGGCGTCCACAGGTCGTGAACACCCCCTCGCGCGCCGTCCACAGGCTTTTCCACAGGTGTGCGCACAGGGTGGTTAGGTCCTCGCGAGGGCTGGTTCTAACGTCGGGTTCGCACATCGCGCACCACGCTCAGTACCGCCTTCTCGGCGCTGTTCGGGCGCGGCATCCGAAATTGTCGGAGGCTCGCCGTATACCGAACATGTGACCGACATGAACACTCCGTCCAAAATCGGGCGGCGAAGGGAGACGGCGCTCGTGGCTTTGGCGGTCGAGGCTGAGCAAGCACCGGCACGCGGCCCGGGCCAGTACGACCGAACTCCACCGCAGAACGTCGCGGCCGAGCAGTCGGTGCTGGGCGGCATGCTGCTCTCGAAAGACGCGATCGCCGACGTGGTCGAGGCGCTGCGGCCGACGGACTTCTATCGCCCGGCTCACCAGATCATCTGTGAAGCGATCCTCGACCTGTACGGTCGCGGCGAACCGGCCGACGCCATCACCGTCGCCGCCGAGTTGATCCGCAACGGCAACATCGCCCGCGTGGGCGGTGCGAACTACCTGCACACGCTGATGTCGTCGGTGCCCACCGCGGCCAACGCGGGTTACTACGCCGAAATCGTGGCCGAACAGGCCATCCTGCGACGCCTGGTCGAAGCGGGCACGCGAATCGTGCAGATGGGCTACGGCGCGGCCGGCGGATCCTCGGACATCACCGGCTCCGTGGACGAGGTCGTCGACCGAGCGCAGGCCGAGGTCTACGACGTCACCGAGCGCCGGTCCAGCGAGGACTACGTCGTCATCGAGTCGTTGCTGCAGAACACCCTCGACGAGATCGAGCGGATCGAGAGCAACGGCGGCGTCGGCACGGGTATCCCCACCGGCTTCAGCGAACTCGACCAGCTCACCAACGGCCTGCACCCGGGCCAGATGATCACGATTGCCGGGAGACCGGGCAGCGGCAAAGCATTGGCGCTCGACACGCCGCTGCCCACGCCCACCGGCTGGACGACGATGGGGGCGGTTGCGGTTGGCGATGTCCTGATCGGCGGTGACGGCCGACCGACGCGGGTGGTCGCGGCCACCGACGTGCTCGTCGGACGTCCGTGTTACGAGGTGGAGTTCTCCGACGGCACCGTCATCGTCGCCGACGCACAGCATCAGTGGCTTACCCGGACCCGGGCTCAGCGCCGCGCCGTGCCCGATGGCCAACGCGCCTACTACTTCCCGACCGACGTCCGGCATCGGGCGGCCGCGGTCGCCGCCTCCGCCCGACGCACCGGTGATGCGGGCGTGACCGTTCGCGAGATGACGGCGCTCGTCGGCGCTGAGCTGGCCAATGTCGGTGCCACTGAGGCGTACCGGATGAGGCCGCGGGCTCGGCCAGATCAGGTGCCCGTTTGCGGTCAGCGCAAGGCCGGGCCGGTCCCAGGTGTCTACTCCCTGGCCAGGATGGCCGACGCCGTGCACGCCCGCGTGAACCGACCGGTGCGACGCGCCGAGGCCCCAGCCTGCGTGGTTACAACGGAGCGGATCGCCGCGACGCTGCGGTGCCCGACAGCCGATCGGCACGTCAATCACTCCGTCGACTCCACCGCGCCGCTCGACCTTCCAACCGCAGACCTGCCGATCCCGCCGTACACCCTCGGCGCGTGGCTGGGTGACGGCACTTCTGCGTCGGCCAGCCTGACCTGCAATGACGCGCAGATCGTAGAGAACGTCCGCGCCGAAGGGATCGTCGTGACGTCGGTAGCCGGCAACCTGCGCTACCGCCTGCAGGTGCCCAAGGTTCAGATCTCCCGGCGGGAGTGCGTCGTGTGCGGGTCGGGGTTCGTCCCTGCCCTGCCGCATGTTCAGACCTGCGGGCGGTCTTGTGGTGGACGGGCGAAAGGACTCGGCTTACCGCTGCCAGCTTGCCGGGAATGTGGTGTCTCAATGCACGCCAACTACGGGTACTGCCGGTCGTGCAACGCAAAGATGGGCACTCTGCAGGCCCGCCTCCGTGCATTGGGCGTGCTGGGCAACAAGCACATACCCGTTCGGTACCTGCGTGCGGAGGAGAGCCAACGGCGGGCCTTGCTCGCCGGGCTGCTCGACACCGACGGCTACGCAGCCCCAAGCGGCAACGTCGTGTTCAGCGTCACCAGCGAGCGCCTGGCTCAGGACGTTTTCGACCTCGTCGTCGGCCTCGGTTATCGAGCCACGGTCACGACCAAGCCCGTTCTCGGCCGTACGGTCGATTCGTCAACCGCCTACTCGGTGACGTTCACACCGGCCGAGCGGGTGTTCGGCCTGGACCGAAAGGCTGCTCGGCAGGTGCCGCGTACACGAGCCGGCACCAGGTTCCGTTACATCGTCGACGTCCGACCCGTTACCTCAGTGCCGGTCCGGTGCGTGCAGGTGGACAACGACGACCACATGTACTTGGCCAGCCGCGCGATGATTCCCACCCACAACTCAACATTGGCCTTGGATATCGCACGCTCGTCGGCGATCAAGAACGGTCACGCCACCGCGCTGTTCTCGCTGGAGATGGGCAAGCTCGAGATCATGATGCGGCTGTTCTCAGCCGAGGCGCGGGTGCTGTTGAACAACATGCGCTCGGGAAAGATGAGCGACGAGGACTGGACCAGGATGGCCCGCCGATCCGGTGAGCTGGCGCAGGCACCGCTGTACATCGATGACTCTCCGAACCTGACCATGATGGAGATCCGAGCCAAAGCGCGCCGGCTCAAGCAGCGGCACGACCTCAAGCTCGTCGTCATCGACTACCTCCAGTTGATGACGAGCGGCAAGCGAGTCGAATCACGCCAGCAAGAAGTCAGCGAGTTCTCTCGGGCGATAAAGCTGCTGGCCAAGGAACTCGAAGTGCCGGTGATCGCCCTGTCCCAGCTCAACCGTTCCTCCGAACAAAGAACGGACAAAAAGCCAATGTTGTCCGATCTGCGCGAATCCGGTTGCTTACCGGCAACGGCTCGAGTCTGGCGCGCTGACACGGGCGCTGAAACGACCATTGGTCAGCTCTTTGCCGATGGCGCGCGCGACGTGCCGGTGTGGTCCTTCGACGACCATCTGCGCCTGGTGCCGCGCACGATGACGCACGTATTCAGCACGGGCAGCAAGGAGGTGTTCAGACTGACGCTCGCCTCAGGGCGGACAGTCGATGCGACCGCGAACCATCCTTTCCTTCAGCTGAACCAGTGGACTCCGCTGGGTGAGCTGACGCCAGGCGCCCGCGTGGCGATCCCGCGCACCGCACCCAACGCGCTCACCCGGGTCGAGTGGCCCAACCATGAGACGATTCTGCTGGCGCACATGCTCGGCGACGGCTCGTTCGTCAAGAACCAGCCGATCCGCTACGCCAGCATCGACGAGGCCAACCTCGACGTAGTGACGGCTGCGGCAGCAGAATTCGGGATCACGGCCATCCGCGACGATTACCCGGCCGCGCGGGTCACAACGTTGCGACTACCAGCGCCGTACCGGTTGGCCCGTGGGCGCCGGAATCCCGTCGCGGACTGGTTGTCCACCCTGGGCTTGTTCGGCCTGTGCAGTCATGAAAAGTTCGTGCCCGAAGCCGTGTTCGGGATGTCGCAACGCAAGATCGCGCTGTTCCTACACCACCTTTGGGCGACCGACGGCTGCATCTTCGACACTGGCGTCGGGCAGGCACGTGTGTACTACGCCTCGACGAGCCGACGCCTGGCCGACGACGTTTCTCGCCTGCTGACCCGGTTCGGCATCACCACACGGATCAAGACGACGCGCAAAGCGGACTACCGGCCGTGCTACCAGGTCCACATTTATGGTGCGGAACAACAGAAGATCTTCCTGCACGACATCAACGCGTACGGAGCCCGCGGCGAGATCGGTCAGCGCGCATTTGCGCGTCTCAACACTGTCCGCGCGAACACGAATGTGGACACGGTGCCGCGCGAAGTGTGGAACGACGTGCGCATTGCGCTCGCTGAGCGCCCGATGACCCACCGCCAGTTCAGCGCCGCGATCGACACGAAATTCTGCGGCAGCGCGCTCTGGAAAGTGGCGCCCGGCCGCAATCGACTGGCCAAGATAGCGAAAGTGCTCGACCATGCCGATCTCGAGATACTGGCTACCAACGATGTCCACTGGGACGCCGTTGTTTCCATCGAATCGCTTGGCGAGATGGACGTCTACGACGCGACGGTGCTCGGCACGCACAACTTCATCGCGGACGGGATCGCGGTGCACAACTCGATCGAGCAGGACTCGGACGTCGTCATGCTCGTACACCGCGAGGACATGTACGAGCCGGAATCGCCTCGAGCCGGCGAGGCCGACATCATCGTGGCCAAGCACCGCAACGGTCCCACGAGGACAGTGACCGTCGCCTTCCAGGGCCACTACAGCTGCTTCAAGGACATGGCCACGTAGCCCCCACTCTTTTGGCTATGTGAGGCTGCTGCTACGCGTCGTGCGCATGTCGAGATGCACCCAACGTTTATGCTCCCCCCCCATGTCTGACATCGGCGAGGTGCGCTCGATTGAGCAGGTCTCGCTGGCTGGTGGGCAAGGTCGGTACTGGCAAGTTGGGCCAGCGAGCCGGTGCTTTGCCTCCTGCTCGGATCTCCTGCTGCGTGTGCGTCGCGCGCACGTTTGGACGTACCCGGGCGAGATCGAGGTTGTGCGTAGGACGCCGTCTGTTGACTCTTGGTACCGACTTTCGAGGAAGGTCGCACGGCGTTCATGGTGGCGGCGAACATGGCCATGGCCGGCGCGATCTTCACGCCGGCGGTGGCCACTGTAGTGACGAAGTGCCCTTACATCGCGTCTATGCACGAGCAACGCGGTGGTCGATGAGTGGATTTACCAGATCTCGGTGCTTTTCAATCTGCGTCCTTGCTGGCGGCGACCGGTTCGTTGGCCGCCTCGTCCGCGCCTTGAACGGCCTAGCGGCATCGAGCGGTATGCCCGATGCCGCCTCCGTGACGCAGGGATCTCCTTGCTAAATGACGCTCAGCACTGCGTCAACCCCAAGGATGCTGACTAGTCCTACTACGGATTGCACGGTGACCAGGAAGCTCCAGGTTCTAAAGGTGTCGGTCACGGTCAGGCCGAAGTATTCCTTGAACAGCCAGAACGCGCCGTCACTGACGTGAGAGAAGATCATCGCTCCGGTGCAGGTGGCGAGAACGAGGAGTGCAGCATGGCTGCCGCCATGAGCTGCTGCGATGGGTGCGACGATGCCAGTCGCGGTGGCTACCGCGACGGTGCCCGAACCAAGGGCGATCCGGAAGATTGCGGCGATCAACCATGCGAACAGGATGGGCGAGATGGCCCAGGTCTTGGCCGAGTCGGCGATGATGCCGCTCAGCCCGATCGCGGCCAGTGTGCCTTTCAGGCCACCGCCGGCGCCGACGATCAGCAGGAGGTTGATGATGGGCGACAGTCCGTGTTTGGTGTTGATGAGCAATTGGTTGCGGTCCTGGCCCGTGCCCAGGCCGAGGAACACATAGGCGTATGCCGCGGCGAGGAACAGTGAGATAACGGGATTGCCGGCTGCGTCCAGCAAGGGCTTGGGCCAGCCCCCGGAGACCTCGTCACCGGTCAGCGTCCCAATGATCATGAGCGCCGGAGCGAGCAGGACGGTGACCAGGCAGTGCGCCAGCGCCGGTTGGACGATGGTGTGGGCTGGGACCGGATTCGCGGGTTCGGAACGGGCGACTGACCGCGTCTTTGTGACGGTGGCATGACCACCGGTCGAGTCGCTGCTGGAGGACGGGACGATCGGCAACGGGTTTGACGGGTGGCTTCCGGACGGTCCCCCAGCCGATGGCGGCTCCTGAACCTCCGGGGTCTCGGCGGCGCCCAGCGCGCCCAGCGCGCCATCGGCGCCGGTGATGTTCCAGTGCGCGATCAGCCGTGGGAACAGCCATACCCCGGACAGGAGCACCGGCACCGCGACGATCGCACCGAACAGGAACACCAGGCCGACGCTGGCGTGGTAGGCGGCGGCACCGAGCAACGGTGCGGGGCCCGGGGGCAGCAGACCGTGGGCCGTCATCAGCCCGGCGGCCATCGGGATGCCAACGAACAGCAGGTTGACGTTGAGTCGCCGGGCGACCGAGTAGACGAGCGGCACGAGCAGAACGAACGTGACCTCGAACAGGTTGGGCAGACCGATGATCAGCGCGGTGAGACCCATGCTGATGGGGATCCACTTCTTGGACTTGTTCCCGATGAGCACGTCGGCAATGCGATCGGCTCCGCCGGATTTCAGCAGGATCGCGCCCAGGATCGTGCCTAGGGCAATCACGACACCGGTGACGCCGAGGGTTTTGCCGAACCCGTCAGTGAAGGTCGACACCGCGAGGTTGGGCTCGAGTCCGTTGACCAGTCCGAGCAGGACTGCAGAAGCGAGCAGGGCTATGAACGGGTGCAGCTTGAAGCGTGCGATCAGAACTACCAACAGGACGACGGAGAGGATGCCGCTGGTCAGGATGAATCCGGTCGAATGCATGATGTTCACCTCGAGGTTTGAAGGGTCGGATCGGCAGTGCTGGGTTCAGCGGACGCCGGCGGCGGTGTGGGTGCGGCGGCCGAGCGCGACGGCCAGGTCGAAAGCGCGCTGGGTGGGACCCAGGTGCGCGATCCCCTTTCCGACTATCTCGTAGGCGGTGCCGTGGGCCGGCGTCGCGATTGGGACGGGTAGTCCGCCCTGAACGGTGACCCCTTCCTCGAAGCCCATAAGCTTCATCGCGATCTGTCCCTGGTCGTGGTACATCGTCACGACGCCGTCGTATTCACCGGCGCGGGCTTTGATGAAAATCGTGTCGCACGGGAATGGCCCGGTGGCGTCGACGCCCTCGTTGCGCGCCAGGGCAACGCCCGGAGCGATGTGGTCAATCTCCTCCCGTCCGAACTGGCCGTTCTCCCCTGCATGCGGGTTAAGGGCGCACACGGCCAAGCGGGGATGGTCGATCCCTGAGTCGCGGATGACTTGGTGGAGTAACCGGATCGCTTCCAGCACGGATCGGGCGTTGATGCGCGCGGACACGTCCTTCAACGCGATGTGCGACGTCACCCTCGACGTGGTGAGGCCGGGAACGAAATTCAGTTCGGACGTTGTGCCTGCATAGCCCAGCGTCTTGGCGAACCAGCGCAGCTCGTCTTCCTCGTTCATGCCGGCCAGGTGCAGCGCCGTCTTGTTTAAGGGGGTGAACATGATCGCGTCGGCCGCGCCGGTCTGAAACCGGTCGAGGGCATCAAGCAGGTCGGCCTTGGCCCGTTCGCCCGCCTCCCTGCTGACCGTCTTGCGTTCCACGATCCGGTCGCTCAGACGGCTGCCGATCGCTGCGGCATGCGTTGCGTCGGGTGCGGCTGCCAGCGGGACCGTGACACCGGCCTCGGCTGCCGCGGCGGATACCTCGGCGGGACTGGCCAAGACACATACATCGGCCTTGGCCAGGTTGGCCGGATCGGCGAGCAGCTTGACCGCCAGCTCGGGGCCGATCCCGGATGGGTCACCGATGGTCATCGCGATACGAACTCGGCGCGTGGGCGTGAGGGTCATTTGTGCTCCGTAGTGGTCGGGGTTCGAAACACGAGACGATGAACTCTCTCGTAGATCCTGGATCCTATTGGATTAGAAGAAGCATGACAGATCCGTGCGCCCGACACAAGACCTCTGACGCAGTCAGCGGCGATGGTGGGGCTGAGCCGGTAGCTGTGCGCCGGCCAAGCAATGGTTTGGCGGGCTTTGACAGGCAGAGTCCGACACCGTGCGGCTTCAGTCCTGCGAAGCTTGAGCGCGGGGTTGTCGCTAGCCGTCGGCTGCTGCTCGTTCCCGCACGGCGGCGAGGTGAGAACGCATGGCTTCTTCGGCCGCATCGCGTTCAGCGTCACGAACGGCATCCAAGATCACCGTGTGCTCTACGTGCGCCTGGTCAACGTCGATGCGGCCTTGATGCATGGATTGACGGAGGCGGTGTACCTGCGGCGACAAGCCCTGGGCCATCTCGAAGAGGTAGCCGTTGCCGCAGTTACGCAGGAGGATGAGGTGAAACTCCCAATCCACGTTGTAGTAGTTCCGCATGGTCGCCCAGTCCGTGCGCCCGGGCTGACGTTCGTGCATGCGTACCACCCGACGGGCCGCCCGGGCATGGTTGGTGTGAGCCTGTTCGAGTTCGGCGATCACGGCAGGAGAGGCTGGCACGGCCAAGCGGATGGCGGCAGCCTCGATCACCGCCCGCGCGTCGATCAATTCGGTCATCCGGTCCGTGCTCAAAGGCGGAGCCACCCGATACCCCTTCAAGGGGGCCCGGGTTACGAGCCCGGTGTGCTCGAGCTGGACGAAGGCTTCGCGCACCGGCGTAGGTGAAACTCCCAGTTCGCGGGCCAGCCCGTCGATCGAGAGCGACTCCCCCGGGGCCACTTGATTGTCGAGCAAGATTTCGAGTACAGCCTCGTACACGCCGTCGCGGAGTATCTGCCGCTCCACGACCACAGGTGAACCATTAGCCATCTTGACCGGCCTTCATGGGGCAATCCTACTTGTCCGGAGCACGCTTGCCAAGCATATCGCAGATCCTATAGCCTCTACGATCAACGGCCTGCAACCGGGCCGACACGACGAGAGGAACCTCATGGCTTCGCTGACCGCACAGACTTGGCCCATTGGCGCAGCCCTTCTCCAATTCCCCAGCACTGCACGTGACGGTGTCCGATACCAGGACGCTCCGGTCGCGCGTTGGTCGGCGGTCCTGCGCGAAGTCGCACTAGCCGGGTTCGACCACGTCGACCTGACCGATTCGTGGCTGCGCCCGGGAGATCTGAGCTTTGACCGCCGCGACGACCTGGCCCGGGTAGTGAAAGAACACGGTCTCGGCATCACCGCGATCTCGACCGTGCGCCGCAGCGTCATCGACCCGGATCCCGACGTAGCGTTGGCGAACCTCGAGTACACGCTGCGAAACGTCGAGGCGGCGGCTCAGCTCGGCACGTCCGTGCTGTGCGTCGGCCTGCACCGACCGCTGACGTCGGCCCAACAGTGCGCACAGTGGTTCTGGACCGAAAACGGTGCCATCGACCCGACCGACGACGAACGCACCTGGGACCTGGCCGTAGCCCGGTTCCGCCAAATCGGGTCCCGGGCAGCTCGCTTCGACATCGACATCTCGCTCGAGATGTACGAAGACACCTACCTGGGCACGGCCGAGAGCGCCGTGCGGATGGTCACCGAGATCGACCTGCCTAACGTCGGACTCAATCCGGACATCGGCAATCTCATCCGCCTGCACCGTCCAGTCGAGGACTGGGAGGAGTTGCACGCAGCGACCCTGCCGTATGCGAACTACTGGCACGTGAAGAACTACTACCGCGACTACGACCCGGCCACCGGAGCATATTTCGCCGTGCCCGCACCGCTCGAATCCGGGTTCATCAGCTACCGCCGAGCACTGGAGATCGCCCTCGAGGCGGGTTTTGACGGGCCCATCTGCGTCGAGCACTACGGCGGCGACGGGCTCAGCGTGGCCGCCACCAACCGCGACTACTTACGGCGCATCCTCGCCGTGAAACTGGAGGTTTGACATGACCAAGCTCCTCAACCACCCGGCCGAGTTCGCGGACGAGGCGATCGAGGGTTTCGTTGCCGCTCACGGCGACGACGTTCGGGCCGTGCACGGCGGGGTGGTGCGGGCGACGGTGTCACCAGCCGGCCAGGTCGCGGTGGTGCTCGGCGGCGGATCCGGTCATTACCCGGCCTTCGCGGGCTGGGTCGGTCCAGGTTTTGCCCACGGCGCCGCGTGCGGCAACGTTTTTGCCTCACCCTCTGCGTCACAGATCTACGCCGTGGCCAAGGCGGCAGACAACGGCGGCGGAATCGTATTCGGCTTCGGCAACTACGCCGGCGACGTCTTGCACTTCGGTCAGGCCACCGCACGTCTGCGCGCCGAGGGCTGTGACGTCCGGATCGTCTCGACCACAGACGACGTCGCCTCCGCGCCGATCGACGAGATCGGCAACCGCCGCGGCATCGCCGGCGACCTGCCCGTCTTCAAGATCATGTCGGCCGCGGCGGAAGCTGGGCTCACGCTCGACGACGTCGAAGCCGTAGGTCAGCGAGCGAATAATGCGACCCGGTCGTTCGGCGTTGCCTTCGATGGATGCACCTTGCCCGGCGCGGCCAAACCACTGTTCACCGTTGCGGATGGGCAAATGGCAATCGGGCTCGGGATTCACGGCGAGCCCGGAATTGACGAGCAGCCGCAACCCACCGCAGACCAACTTGCGGCCATGCTCGTCGACGGAGTCCTCGCCGAGGAGCCCGCGCGGGCGCCCGACGGATACCAGGGCCGGGTGGCGGTACTCCTCAACGGTCTGGGTACGGTCAAGTACGAGGAACTGTTCGTTGTCTACCGCAAGGTCAGCGAACTCCTGCTCGCTGCCGGAATGACGATCGTTGCACCTGAGATCGGTGAACATGTCACCAGCCTGGACATGTCCGGAGTCTCGCTCACACTCACGTTCCTGGACGCCACGCTTGAGCCGTTCTGGCTCGCCCCCACCAACACGCCGGCCTTCCGCCGCGGCAACGTCGAGCCGCGGGAGCGACGCGCCGTCGACGGGAGCGGGCCAGGAAATCAAAAGACTCCGGTCGGTTCCCTTGCATCGCAAATCGCCGCCGCTGCCGCCGCACGTGCCTTGGTGCAGGCGCGTGGCATCGTTGTCCAGAACGAGGCGCGGTTGGGCGATATCGACGCGGTCGCCGGTGACGGCGACCACGGAATCGGCATGGCGCGGGGCACCGCAGCAGCGGCCAGCGCTGGTGAACGCGCGCGGGCAGATGGCGCCGGAATAGGCACCCTGCTCCGCAGCGCCGGTGACGCTTGGTCCGAACGCGGAGGCGGGACGTCCGGGGCGCTGTGGGGCGCGGCGCTCGCGGCGATGGGATCGGCGCTCGGCGATGAGCAAGAAATCGGCGACGCCGACGTCGTGCGAGCCGTACGGGCCGGGGTCGATGCGTTCACCGACCTCGGCGGTGCGAGCGTCGGTGACAAAACCATGGTCGATTCCGCGGTCCCGTTCGCGGAAACCCTCGAGCAATGCTTTGCCGCTAAAAATGACCTGACCGCGGCGGCAGCAAGCGCTGTCGCTGCCGCTACCCACGCTGCTGAACGTACCGCGGACATTTCCGCTCGCCGCGGCCGCGCCCGCACCCACGGCGACCGCAGCCTCGGGACCCCTGATGCGGGCGCCGTTTCCTTTGCACTGCTCGTAGCGGGCATCACCGATGGGTTATCCGCTTCCGCCACTTCGAAGGAGAACAACTGACATGTCGTACCGCATCGTTGTGGGAGCAGATTCGGCCGGTTTCGAGTACAAAGAAGCGCTGAAAGCGGACCTCCTGAAAGACCCGCGCGTTAGTGAGGTGATCGACATCGGCATCAGCGAGGCAGAAGACACCGACTACCCGCATATCGCCGTACGGGCCGCCCAAACCGTCGCTGACGGTGCGGCCGATCGCGCACTACTGATTTGTGGCACCGGACTCGGGGTCGCGATATCGGCCAACAAGGTCCCCGGGATCAGGGCCGTGACCGCGCACGATTCCTACTCGGTCGAACGATCCGTGCTGTCGAACAACGCCCAGGTGCTGACCTTCGGTCAGCGCGTCATCGGACTTGAATTAGCGCGTCGCCTGACCCGTGAATGGTTGTCGTACACCTTCGACGAAGGTTCGTCCTCGGCAGCGAAAGTAGCGGCCATCAGCTCCTACGAGGGGTGATGGCCCCGCGTGCGGACCAGGTGGTCGTCGGGATCAGCCTCAAGATGTATCTCAGCTGGGCCCGAACCCGACAGTGGGCCCGCGACCTTCGAGCCACGGTCGAGGCGAGCAACACGAACGCCGACGTGTTCGTCCTACCGGACTTCACCTCGATTGCCTCCGTGGCCGAAGTGCTCAGCGGCAGCACAATCGCCTGGGGCGCACAGGACGTGGCATCGACGGCAGCCGGAGCGCAGACCGGAGAGGTCGGGGCGGCCGTTCTAGCTGAACTTGGCTGCCGATACGTGGAAGTCGGCCACGCCGAGCGTCGGCGCCTGTTCGGTGAGAACCACGAGACGATCGCCGACAAGACCGCCCAGGCCCTTTCGCACGGACTCATACCAATCGTGTGTGTCGGCGAGTCGGATCGCGTACCGGCAACCACGGCAGCTGAAGTATGTGCCGAGCAACTCGACGCCTGCCGGATCAACGACTTCGAGGAAGCCGTCGTCATCGCCTACGAGCCGGTCTGGGCTATCGGAGCGAACGAACCCGCTCCCCCTGAGCACGTTCTTGAGGTGTGCGCACTGCTGAGGCGGCACACATCGACACGCTCAGGTCGTACGCGGATCCTGTACGGCGGTAGTGCCGGTCCGGGCACGTTCGCCACCCTCACCCCGACCGTGGACGGACTCTTCCTCGGTCGGTCCGCCCACGACGTCGCCAACGTCGCCGCCGTGCTGCGAGAGATCAGCGAGCATGCGGGTGCCGGCGCTGGGAGAGAACGCTAGGCATCGCGATCGCATGACGGCCACGCCGACCACTGCAAGCCGGTAGGGGGCAGGAACGATATCCGTGTCAGACCTGCGAAGCCGCAAGCAACGAAGCCGGGGGCGAGCACCTTTCGGCTAGCTGCTAGGCCGGCCGTGATCCCAGCAGTCCGTAAGAAGGCCGGCGGGGAAGCCTAGCCTCATTGCATCAGCGAGCAGGGGACCTGAACACGAACCTATCGCCAGGATCCCAAATATGCTCGCTGCTGCTGCAGTGATAGCCCCGGAGCCAGGGTTGGCCGGCGATCACTCGGAGGTAAGAACCTTTCGGGTATTCCTCGTCGACTTGCAATAGAGGCACGGCAACGGTCAGTGATCCGATGGCGCCCTGCCGTTCGACATCACCGCGTCCGGTGCTGTCGGCTGAGAGCGCAACGCGAATCGGAGGTAGGGGCCCGTAGTCGGTGGGCACAGTTGCAAACCACGTTCCTGCGCCGTCGCAAGATCTGTAGAAGCAGTGCGCCGGTCACGAGGCCCAGATCGCTGATAGAACGCTCGACGACGGCTCCGACCCGGGTTTTGGCCGCTTGAAGATGGCATCTTCGGCAGGTTTGCTGCCGCCTCATTGAGTTGACCACGTTCGTCTCACAGCGAATCCAGTAAGCGATCTCGAGGCATCGTGTCTACGTCGAGAGTGAGTGGGTCAGCGAGGGTGCGCTGATTCATGTCCTCATGATCGCGCAGGACGGCAGCTCCGGCCCGCTAGCCGACCCGCCCGCAGCACGAAGCTCAGCCTCGAAGCGGGGGCCGCTCCTGCGGGGCGTGCTTGTTCAGCGCGGCGCTGATGCCTGGCCCAGAACGCTTCACCACTGTCGCCGTCGCCACGGTCACGACCAAGTATCCCGCGCCTCGGTCGGTGGGCCAGTCGCCGTGCCGATGGTCGATCCTTGCGTGGGACGCGCTCAGCGATCACCGACGGGCGAGAGGCACTCACGTGTCGAGCTCGAGCTGTCGCAGCCGACGGGCCGTCTGCGCGTTCGTCGACGTGTATATCACCAAGAAGAGATCGGGGCGGTCGGACACAGCGACGCGGTGGTGCTCGAATTCGAGCAGCCCGACCGCAGTCTGAAAGCTGCGGCGGCGGGCGGCACGATCGCGCTGGTCGAGCCCGGCGACCGCGTCCGCATCGACATCCCTAACCGTTCGATGGACATACTGGTCGACATCGAGACCCTCGATGCGCGTCGCTCAACGTAACGCGAAACGCCATCCCGCTCGAGGTGCGGTACGCGGACCCTGCAACGGTCACAATGCCAACCCGAACGAGTGTCCGGCGAGCGCGATGCGCGTACCAGGCCGCAGGACTCTCCCGATTCCCGCCCGCCCGACTTGCGTATGGGCCGGGTTCCAAGCTCGGGCTAACCTCGCCGCAAAAGTTTGAACAGCGAGACGGACGACCGTCGTCCGATCAGTCTTCGCCGGGCGATCGATCCATCTCCACTGCATCTCGACACTTGTCGAGCGCCTTCCGCGGTCTACGGCTCCTAGTGCGCGTACGAACGGTGCAGCGCTATGACGCCGCGCGGGTCAGGCTGGCGTACTCAGTTCGGTTGGGCGTGTCCATCGGTCTTGGGGGGTGGGCGTGGGCCGTCCGAGAAGGAAGCCTTGGCCGAGGACGCCGGCGGGTAGGGCGGCCAGTTGCGCCTCGGTTTCGACGCCTTCGATGATGCAGGCCAGGTTCATGTCCGCGGCTAGTGCGGCGACGGCGCGGACGATGGTGGCGCTGGTGGGATCGTGGGGTAGTCCGGCGGTGAACGACTGGTCGATCTTTACCGTGTCGACGGGCAGGATGGCCAGGTAGCGCAGGCTGGCGTAGCCGGTGCCGAAGTCGTCGATGGCGATGCCGACACCGTCGGAGTGCAGTTCGGTGAGTTGCTGCAAGGTGACCGAACCGGCCTCGGTCAGGACCGACTCGGTCAGTTCGAGGGTGAGGTCGCCGGGTTGCAACCCGTGCCGTTCCACCGCCGCTCGTACCAGGGTCGTGATGTCGGCCTGCTGGGCCTGCCGGGCGCTGAGGTTGACCGACATGGTGACGGGGGTGGCGGTGGCGTGACCGGCCCGCCAGGTCACTAGCGCCCCCAGCGCGGATTCGAGGACCTTTTCACCGAGGATGTTGATCAAGCCGGTGTGTTCGGCGACGGAGGTGAACACGGCGGCGTCGTGTGAGCGGCCGTCAGTGTCGGTCAACCGCGCCAAGGCCTCGAAGCTGGCCAGGCGACCGTCGCGCAGGTCGATGACGGGCTGGTAGGCCACGGTGAGTTGTGCTGTGCCGGGACCGCCCGGGACCAACGCCGAGCGCAGTGCGTGTTCGGCTTCCGCACGGGCCACGGCTTGGGCGCGCAGGGAGTCGTCGAAGGTGGCGGCGCGGTTCTTGCCGCTCTGTTTGGCCCGGTACATGGCCACGTCCGCGTCGCGCAGCAAGTCCTCAGCGCGGCTTCCGGCAGCGGCGAACGTCATGCCGACACTGACCGAAATCACGTGTTGCTGCCCTTGGAACGTGACCGGGCGGGTCAGCTCGGCCTGGATCCGGGCGGCCACTCGGGCTGCCCGGTCACGGACGTCGCCCGGACCGGGCGCTGAGGCTGGGGCAGGCCCGCCGCCTCCCGCCGGTGACCCGGCTGCGGGCTCTGACGCACGGTCGCGGGCCCGTTCGAGCACGATCACGAACTCGTCGCCTCCCACGCGGGCAACCGTGTCCCCGGCCCTGAGCGCACCCTGCAGCCGTGCCGCCGCCTCGATCAGCACCGCGTCGCCGGCCGCGTGCCCGGCGGTGTCGTTGACCCGTTTGAAGTCGTCGAGGTCGCAGAACAGGATCGCCACCTCGTCACCGTGCAGTGCGGCCTTCGCGACCGCGGAGGTGATCCGATCGACGAGGAGGTTGCGGTTCGGCAGGCCGGTCAACCCGTCGTGCAGGCCCAGGTGCGCCAGTTCGGCCTCGGCCCGGCGGAGCAGGACCTGCTCGATGTCACGTCCCAACTCGGCCGCCTCGACGATTTCGGCGTCGTCCCAGGCCAGGCTGCAGCCGCTGACGGTCTGTCGCCACAGGTCGAACGACGTGCGCGGCGACAGGGGCGTACGTCGATTGTCCGGGGACTGATCGCCCAGCCAGTCGACGCTCTGCGCGACTTCCTGCCGGAACCAGACCAGGCAGTCACCGGAACCGCCGAACGGCAGCACCAGCACCCCGGCCACCGACGGAACCAGCGCGGCCAGGTCGGGCCGGTCGAGGGCCAACGCTTCGCTGATCAACGGCGACACACCCCCGCCGGCGGCGGTCAACGCCGCCAGCAGCGCCGTCGTCTGGGAATAGGTCGGGGTCCGACCGGTCGAGTGCAGGTGCTGATGCACCCACACGCTCGCACTGTCGGCAGAGACCAGGTCCAACATCGCCACGTCGCCGCTGATGAGTCCGGCGGAGACGTCCAGATCGGGCGTCATCTGCTCCGCCAGCGCAGTGCGTACGGTGCGGGCCTGCAGCTGCCTGGTGAACTGCTCGGTCCGGGTCATCGCGTCCAGCTTGACAGTGACCTGCTGAGCCAGGATCTCGGCCGCCCGCCGGAGACGGAACGGGATCCGCCGCGGCCCCCGGTGGGCGCAGGTGATCATCCCGAGCAGCTGGCCGTCCAGGACCAGGGGGAGGGTCAGGCTGGCCCGTTGGCCCATGTTGCGCATGAACTGCAAATGGACCGGGGAGACGCTGCGCAGCTCGGCCCGGCTCAGATCCATCGCAGCCCCCGTGCGCGGGTTCTCCACCGGCACGAGCGCGGCCGGCTCATATTCCGTGTCCGCGGTAAGCCCGGACCCTTTCAGCAGGTACAGCCGGCGGGCCTGGGCGGGAATGTCCGTGGCCGGGAAATGCAAACCCAGGTAGGACGTCATCCCGGGCGCATGGTCATCAGCCACGACCTCGCCGTGCCCGTCCGGGTGGAAGTGGTAGACCATCACCTGGTCGAAGCCGACGAGCTGGCGCATCCAGCGAGCCGCCAGGTGCCGCAGATCAGCGATATCGGCGGCACGGGACATCCGCGAGATGGCCGCGTGCACAGCTGGCACGTACTCCCGCTCCTCAGCGCCCGGGTCGGACGGCTCGAACTCGACCACGCCGTCTGCGTCCACCCGATGCACGACAACGTCGAAACGGCCCCCACCCACGGTCACCGTGGCCGGGTTGATCGCGGCGTCACCATCGCCGAGCGCCGAGCGCAGCCGCGCGCCGGACTCGTCACCGACCAGGACCCCGAGCGAGGTGCCGAGCAGGTCCTGCGCCGCGACTCCCAGGATCTGCGCGGTGTTCGCACTGGCCTGGACGATCTCCAGATTTCCTGGATGCACCACCAACAGCGCCCCGTGCGGCTGGATCGCTCCCGGACGGTGGATGGGTTCCTGCGCGCACTGCTCGGCGCGCAGTCGCTCCTCCGCCGGAAGCAGAAATTCAGCCCTAGTCATCGAGGCAACACCCTCTCACGAACAGAACACACAGGTACCGATCGCCGTACCGCGGCTCAAGCACCCGTGCGGCTGCCGACGTGAGACGCATCGTCACCGCGCCGGTTCACGCAGCTGATCACCGAAGATGGCGAAGGTCGCCCGCGCCCCGCTCACGACGTCGCCGCCGTCATCGACCGGTCACGGGCCTCCTCACCGATCCCACATCAGGTCCACGACTTGTTGATCATAGGCCGCGCAACTCAAACCCCCGGATCAAAGACGCAGGCACCGTACGATGGACCACGGGTCGAGGCCGACGGGGCTCGCTGACCCGCGTACCACCCAGCGTGGGTTGGACCACGATCAACTCCCAGTCAACCTGGGTTGGCCTATGCGGCCAGAGTTGCCAGATCCTGCGCTTACCCTCGCCGCGAATTTCGCACAGCCGAACGGAAACCTGTCGTCTGATCAGACTTCGCCGGGCTATTCGATCAATCTTTCCTGCATCTCGACATCTTTGTTGTACTTTTGCTCAGTAGTTGTCGCAGTTCGGCTGGCTCAAGCCGGTCTGCGTGCATCCAACTGGCTGATCTACTACAACGCCTCCGAGCCGCCGGTTCCGACGCGCTGGAGACGACGGGCGAGGGCGACGAGGTCGGCCGGGTTGTTCCCGCACCGGCCGACTTCTTCCTCAACGCCGCGGAAGCATTCGGCCCACAGCCAGAGTTGGTGTGCCTGCTAGACGCCCACACAGACCGCGAACGCAAGGAACGTGGCGGAGTTGTTCGTGTTGTCGTTCACCCAGGTACGCCAGGTCGTGTTCGTGTAGGGCTCGGTGGAGTTCAGGTTTGTGAACACTGACGACGAGGTCGAGTAGGCGCCTCCACCGACCACAACCTGGCCCTGCCCGCAGGTGCCGATCGCCGAATTTTGGCTGGCCGGGTTGCTCGTACCGGTGCCGTAGGACTGACCGTAGAGGTGCGGACGCGCTGCGCACACCGCGTAGGGGATGAACGACGTGTCACTACCGGTGCTGTTGTTCATGTACACGTTCCACACCCGGGACGTGTCGCCGGTCGGGTACGAGCTGTTCACGTTCACACCCAAGCTGCCCGAGGTCGAGAAGACCCCGCCGCTCCAGGGCACCTTGGCCGCCGGGCAGGTCACGAACGCCTCGCTCTGCAAGCCCGCAGGGTCGACCTTCGCACTCGCGTAGACCACCTGATAGCCCTTGGGCTTGTTCGCACAGATGGCATAGACGGTGAAGCCGGCCGCGGAAGCGGTCGCGTTGTTCACGTTAACGACCCAATTCTTACCGGACGGGTATGACGAGTTGATGTTCGCGTTCACGTTGCTAGAAGCGATCGTGACCCCACCCCCCAGGGGCACCTTCTTGCCCGGGCAGGTCACACTTCCGGAAGTCTGTAGTCCGCCCGGTGCCGTGAACGGTGCGTAGACCCGCACGTAGCCCGCGGGCGGCTTGGTCGTGCTCGCCGGAGCGTTGACGGCGGGCGCCTTCTCGCCGGCGACCGCTGCGCCGGACGCGGCGGTGGCCTTCGCCACCACCTTCCCCGGTGCGGCCAGGGCAGGTAGGGCGCTGCTGCCGGTGAAGGCGGCAATACAGAGAGCGGCAGTGGCTAGGTGGATTCGGCGCATGAGAGTTCCCCCGTCGGTGATTGAATGCGAACGCTGGTTCCGCCGGGCGGCGGTGACCACACCAACTCAGACCGTTACTGCGCCGCCGGGCGCAATGTCGCCGACGGCCGATCCGAGTGGATACGTCCGCGACCCTAGGTTGGATCGCCCGCGCAGGAATCCGGGGATTCCCTATATATCGCCGGCAACGCGCCCTACGCCGTCATGCCGCTCCCGGGTGGACCGCCCGATGCGGCGGTGCGATCCTCTCACCGTGGACGCAGCGGGGGTGGTGGGCCGCCAGGGCGTGTTGACCGAGGCGTGGACGGCGCTGGTTGCGCGCCGCACCGTGCTGCTGGCCGGACCGGCCGGTGTCGGCAAGACCGCGGTGCTGCGGGAACTGGTCGAGCGGGCGCGGTCCAGGGGGTGTCTGGTCGTGGGTTGCGCGCCCACCGAGGCCGAGACGGCGTTGCCGCTCGCCGCCGTCGCCGACCTGCTGCGCCGTTGCGCCAGCGACGCGAACGGAAAACCTTGACGACCTCCCGCTGGTAAAACGCAGCCTGGTACAAGAGCGAGGCTGTTGACGGGGACTGCCAGGATCAGTGGATGGACGACGAAGAGTTCCTGACCGCGACCGCTGCACGCCTTGCCGGTCTACCCGGGGTCGAGGCGGTGGCCTTGGGCGGGTCGCGGGCCCAGGGCCCTCATCGTGCCGACAGTGACTGGGACCTGGCGGTGTACTACTACCGCGGAGCCTTCGATCCGCAGACACTGCGTGACCTCGGCTGGGCCGGTGAGGTCTCCGAGATTGGCGGGTGGGGCGGCGGTGT
Source organism: uncultured Jatrophihabitantaceae bacterium (assembly GCA_964252015.1). Lineage (GTDB taxonomy): Bacteria > Actinomycetota > Actinomycetes > Mycobacteriales > Jatrophihabitantaceae > CAXSBR01. The sequence goes on from CAXULW010000011.1 coordinate 30,266, forward strand.
GTTCAACGGCGGGGCGTGGTTGACCGTCGATGAGCGTCGGGTCGACGTGCATTACCGCGACCTCGACGTCGTCGAGCGCGAGCTGAGCGAAGCTGAACACGGCCGGTTCCGGATCGATCCGCTGCTGTTCCACCTGGCCGGTATCCCGAGCTATCTTGTCGTGGCGGAGCTGGCGATCAACCGTGTCCTACACGGATCACTACCCCGGCCCGTCTACCCGACCGCGCTACGCGAGCAGGCCCCGGGGGTGTGGTGGGGCATAGCGGAGCACCTGTTCGGCTATGCCGACGCCAACTACGCCCGGCGCGGCCAGATCGGGCAGTGCATCGCTCTGCTGGTACAGGGCGCGACCCACGCCGGCCACGCAGTACTGGCCGCGCGCGGTGAATGGGTGACCAACGAGAAGGCCCGGCTGACCCGCGCCGGGCTCGACGCGGTCAACCAGATCGTCACCGATTTGCCCGACGACCCCACCGACCTGATCACCGCGGTCGAAGCCGTGCGGGCCTTGTGTGCCGCCGCGGCATGACGGCCATAAGTCCAAGAGAACGCCGGCCGCGAGCACTACGCCAGACGCCATGCACTATGTCCGCAGACGAACCGCTTACGGGTCACGATTTGGCTGTGGCCGCGGCGATGTGGAAGGCAGGGTCACGTTCTCGCAAGCCGATCGTCATTTGGGCCGACGCGTTCCGGACCCTAATCCAATCGGCTGAGCGTGTGTCGAATTGTCTCCACGACTCTGCCGGGCATCCCGTCCAGGTCGACTGGCGCTCGCCCGGCAACCTGCCTCGGGATGAACTCCAGCCAGTCGGAGTTCCAACAGAGCAATGCTCGAAGGTCGGCGTGAGGATCAACGGCGGTACCCGTCGCCCGTTCGTAGCAATCGAGGTAGGCATCGGCCGCTTGGACGGAGATCAGCACCGCCAGGTTGAGTCGGCAATGACCCACGTCGGTACCTAGTGGCCCAGCACCCGCCATCGTCCAGTCGACGACTCCACTGACCTGTTCTCCGGTCCACAGGATGTTGAAGTGCTGGTAGTCCCCATGCACGAAGACGGTCTGCTCAGCGCGGCGATGTTCGCGCGCCGCTGCGATGGCATCGCGGCGCAATCCAGCATCCGTTATCCACCCGAAATTAGCATCGGGCGTGAACCAACCCTCGGCGCGATGAGGCAGTGTGGGCGAGACCTGGTGAATTCCAGCCTGTGTGCTGGCCAAGCGGTCGATCCAACCGGTGAGGTTCGCCGGCCGGAGAACGACCTGGCCCTGCACCTCGGTCATGAGCACGCTTCGCACGCCGGCGCGTTCGCCGGTTGGGTCGGCCGCGAGCAGGTAGGGAGCATGAACACCCTGACCGACCAATGCGCGGAGCGCCGCGGACTCGCGCTCGACCAGCCCCTCAGTCCAAGGTCCGGAATTTGTCCACCGCCGCAGGACGACTCGGCGCTGCCCGCCATCGCCATCGCGGATCACGATGCGATCTACATCCGCCGTGATGCCGCCCACGAGCCGCTCGATCGTGACCACGCCCCCCGCTTGGACACCACAGGAAGCCACGACCCAGGACAGTGTCGTCCGCGACGGAAGTTCGTAGGCCCGCACTCACGAAGTTTCCCGCACTTGGCACGACGCGAAACGTCGGGCGGCCTGCAAGCGGAACGGCTTTCCGGTAGGCGGGACTGGCCGCGATCGGATCGTTGGACGAGCGGAGCAATTGGCCGACGAGGCCGGCTACTGACCGGTGCGGCCGATTCGACCATCGCTGCGGAGATGCTCAACCTCTAGGTGACGACCGGCGAAAACGCCAGCGGGGAAGGCTGACCTCACTGCGTTAGCGAGCAGGAGCCCTGAACACGAACCTGTCGTCAGGATCCCAAATATGGGCGCTGCTGCAGTGATAGCCCCGGAGCCAGAGTTGGCCGGCGATCACTCGGAGGTAAAAACCTTTCGGGTATTCCTCGTCGACTTGCAACACAGGCGCGGCAACGGTGAGCGAACCCGATGGCGCCTTGCCCTTCGACATCACCGCGTCCGGTGCGGTCGACTGAGAGCGCAACGCCAGCCGAAGGTAGGGGCCCGTAGTCGGTGGGCACAGTTGCAAACCACGTTCCTGCGCTGCCTCGAAAATCTGCAGAAGCAGTGCGCCCGTCACCAGGCCCAGATCGCTGACAGAACGCTCGACGACGGTCACCGACTCGGGTTTTGGCCGATCGAAGATGGCATCTTCGAGCAGCGTTGCGGCCGCCTCGTTGAGTTGAACACGTTCTTCTCGGAGCGACTCCAGTAAACGATCTCGAGGCATCGTGTCCACGTCGAGAGTGACCGGGTCAGCGAAGGTGCGCTGGATCATGGCCTCATGATTACAGTACGGTCGCTACCGCCCCGCCTCTCGTTAGCCGACCCGCTGGCGGACGGTGTCGACACTGTCAGAGCAACGGACGTCGCATTGCCCGACTAAGCGTCGGCGCTCGCAGGCGGGTCCTTCACCAGTCAGCATCCCAGCCAATGCGGGGCGTTGAAGACGGTGTGGCACGGACGTCGGTGCGGCTCCGCGGTCGGTCACCGGAGCGGGTTGGTTCGACGCGCTCGCCGGTCGCTGGACTGACGTACACCCAGAGATCAAGCGTGTGATCGTGGCTTACCGGCAGTTTCAGGGGTTCCACTCCAACCCAGCCGAGATCCTCGTAGAGACCGGCCGCGGCGACGGAATCCTGGACGACGTCCAGCACTAACCGTTGCCCACGTGCGCAGGCGTGCTGTGTCGCCGTGGCCATGAGCTCACGAGCGGTACCCTGCCGCCGCGCGGCTGCCGCGACCACCAGGCGAGCCAAGACGGCCAAACAATCGGGTCCCAGCCCGGTCGCCCGCTGGGCCGCGGGCAACGTGGGATCTCCGGTGGCGCGGTGCAACGCCACATGCCCAACAATCCGCCCGTTCATTTCGGCGACCCATGCCGCGTCTTCGTAGTCGGGTGTCATGAACTCGGCCAGATCGTCAGGTAGGTAACGCGGGTAGCCATCGCGCCGGTGCACCTCGAAGGCCAGGCCGACCAGGTCTTCGGAATCCGCGGGCGTCTTCGGGCGTAAGACCACCGTTCAACCGTAATGCCGGACGCGAGGCTGGCGGACGCGCACGACCGGCCTCAGCGTCGAGTCAGTTGACGACTCGGCTGCGACGAAGCGAGATTCGCCGTGCGTTTCCCGACCCTGTCAACTTATTCGCTGTAGTCATTGCCTGCCTGGACGGCTGGGCTCATTCCGGTCACCTGCCGGCGCACCGACGATCCGGAGGCACTCGGGCGCGGGAAGGGGAGCTGTAATTGGATCGCGGCCTGGTGGGCAGGCGGCGTACCTTCTGCTGGGTCGACTCTTTTCTGATCTGCGCTACGCCGCGCACCGGCAGCACGTTGCTGTGCGGGCTGCTGCGCGCAACCGGGGTCGCTGGCCGACCGGAGTCTTACTTCCGCAGGGACGACTTGGACGCGTACGCCGGCCGCTGGGGCGTCCCGCGGGCCGCCGACGGGGCCCTCGACGTTAACTACGTCCGGGCGGCGGTCGCGGCAGGCAGCACCCCGAACGGGGTCTTCGGGGCTCGGATCATGTGGGGCTCGATGACCGAGCTGACTGGCGCGTTGGCAGCCGGGACCGATAGCAGCAAGGCGTCCGACATCGAGCTGCTGACCAACGTCTTCGGGTGGCCGCGGTTCGTCCACCTGCGCCGGGCCGACAGGGTCGCTCAGGCAGTGTCATGGGCTCGAGCCGAGCAGACGCACGTCTGGCACCCCGGCGACCCGGTGGCGCCGGGCGGCCAGCAGCCCCACTTCGACCGGGACCTTATCGGTCGGCTGGTCGACACGATCGGCGAGCACGAGGCGGCGTGGGCGGCCTGGTTCGCAGACCGGGACCTCACTCCCTATGAGGTCGTGTACGAAGACCTTGCCGCCGATCCGATTAGCATCACCCGCGGCGTGCTCGACTACCTCGGCCTCGACCTTCCCATTGGCACCTCTATCACCCCGCGGGACCGGCCGCAGGCCGACGACATCAACTCCGACTGGACCGCGCGCTTCCGGAGCTCACCGTCCGCAGGCATGGATTGGGCAACCCGCGAACCCGCCCCCGGACGCCTGTGCGGTGAGCCGACCGGCCTGCCATCTCGGGAGCCGCCGCATGCCTGCGCACAAGCACACTGAGCCCATGGATCCGCTCGTCCACGCTGCGATCGTTTACCTGATCGCCGGCCTTCCCGGCGCAGGAAACACAACTCGCGCGAAGGAACTGGAAACCAGCGCGTCCGCCCTGCGACTGACGCCAGACGAGTGGCAGATCGCCCTGTTCGGAAACCAGGACCTTCGGCCGGACAAGCGCGACCTCCTCGAAGGCAAGTTGGTTCAACTCGGCATGCGGGCCGCGGAGCTGGGCACCACGGTCGTCTTCGACTTCGGACTCTGGGGCAGAGACGGCCGAGCTGGGAGCTCCGAACGCGTTGATCGCATTGGGTCCGGTCTGGCAGTGCTCTCGTCGTGAGTTGCCACGGACACTGCGCTGTCACCACCGGTTACGACTGCCCCACATGACGCGGTGCTGGTCTGTGACGGCGTCTTCCTCATGCGCCCGGCACAGTTCGTTTGTCGAGGTCGGGCTGCCCCCTTTACAGTCCCTGAAGTGCTGACACCTGCGGTTTCGGGCCAGCCCACGCTCGCGCGTGCCTCCTTATTACCGGTGCGCCTGGTGCTGGCAAGTCCACGGTGGCTGGTCTAGTCGCGTCTCACTGACCAACCTTGAGCGGGCATCCGGATCGCGAAGCTGGTCACAAGGTTTCGCGACTGCGTCGTGCCCAGAACAAGCTGTGGCCGGCGTCGCCTTCGCGGATGAACTGTTCGTCGACGACGAGGAAGCCTGCGTCTGCAAGCCAGCCCCGGTACGTTTGCGCGTCGGCGTGGCTCCACCACATCTCGACGTTGCCACCGAGCCATCCGGTGTCCGAGCCGGTCCAGGCGGACGCGCCGGCTATGAGCAGCAGCAGGCCGTCATCTACGAGCCAGCGGGCGAACGCCGCGAGTAGTTCGGGTTGCACAGCAAGGGGGATGTGGATGATCGAGTAGAGCGCCGTCAGCGCGTCGAACGAACCAGCGGGCCAACTCAGCGTCGTCACGTCCGCACAGATGAACTCCGCTGCCGGTACGAGCTGCCTGGCGCGATCGATCTGTGTTTGGCTCACGTCCACGCCGGTCACGCGGTACCCGGCGGCATGCAGGTCCCGCGCCACGGGCACTCCACATCCACAGCCGACGTCCAACACCGCACCGCCGCCAGGGACGCGCTGGACCAATTCGCTTATCCACGGCTCGTACTGACCGGCCGGAGCGTCGTCACTTCGATACCGCAACGACAAGGCGTCGTAGCCGCGGCGGACGAGGTCGACGCGCTCAGCGTGACGGTTGTCCACCGCCCTACTATGCCCCGCGTGACTTACCACCAGAATGGCTCCTGCGGCACGTAGTTCTCTTCCAGCCGCTGGGTTTCGGCGTCGGTGAGTTCGAGGTCGAGCGCGGCGGCGGCGTCGGAGAGGTGATGCGGTTTGCTTGCGCCGACGATGGGTGCGGACACGACGGGGTTGCGTAGGACCCAGGCCAGTGCGATCGCGGCCATGGGAACGCCGCGTTCGGCGGCGACCTGCTCGACGGCGTCGATGATCGGGCCGTCGGCGTCTGCGTCGAATGCCTTGGCCACCGTGTCAACTTCGGAGCGTTCGCTGCTGGTTCCGCGTGGTCGGGTGAGGCGGCCCTTGCCGTTAGGGGAGTAGGGGACGAGCCCGACGCCGAGATCGGCGCAGAGGGGGATCATCTCGCGTTCCTCTTCGCGTTTGAGCAGGTTGTACTGGTCCTGCATGACCGCGAACGGTGTCCAGCCGCCGATCGCCGCACAGCGCTGTAGTTTCGCGAACTGCCAGGCGAACATCGATGACGCGCCGAGGTAGCGGACTTTGCCGGCACGGACGATGTCGTGCAGGGCCTGCATCGTCTCCTCGACGGGCGTGTCGGGGTCGAAGCGGTGGATGTAGTAGACGTCGATGTGGTCGGTGTCCAGGCGGGTGAGCGAGGCGTCGACCTGTTCGAGGATGGCTTTGCCGGACAGGCCGGATCCGCCGGGGCCGTCGTGCATCGTGCCCGAGACCTTGGTGGCCAGGACGACGTCTTCGCGCCGGGTGTACCGGCGGACAGCGCGGCCCACGTATTCCTCGCTGGTGCCTTGTTGGTAGACGTTGGCCGTGTCCCAGAACGTCACCCCGAGTTCGACCGCCTGCCGGAAGAACGGTGCGGCAGCGGCCTCGTCGAGGGACCAACTGTGCAACCCGCGGGTGGGGTCGCCGTAGGTCATGCAACCCAGCGCGAGGCGGCTGACCCGCAGGCCGGTGGTGCCGAGCCGGGTGTACTCCACGAGGTTCTCCGTTCTTCGTAGGTCTTGCGCTAACGGCCCGCGGCGAAACTTGTCAGCGGGTGGTGTGCACGCGGATGCGCAGGCTGGCGACGGCCATGGTGGCGACGATGATCGCAGCAAGGACAAGGCTGATCTGCATTCCGCGAACGAACCCGCCGGGCGCGGCGACAAGCGCTCCGAACACGGCGATGGCCACAGCGCCGCCGACCTGGCGGAAGGTGTTGAACACGGCCGACGCGGTGCCCGCCTGCGCGGGGGGAGCGTTGTCGAGCACGACCGCGGTTGCCGCCGGCATCGCTACTGACCCACCTGTCCCGATGAGCAGCACGAGTACCGCCACCAGGACAGCAGAATCGAGGCGGGTGGCCGTCGCCAGTAGGAACAACCCCACAGCCATCGCGCCGAGACCGCCGAAGATCGGGACGCGGGGGCCGAAGCGGTTGGAGATCCGTCCGCTGAATACGTTGCCCAGGACGCTCAGCGCCGCCGACGGCAGGAACGCCAGCCCGGCCAGGAACGGGGTGAGGTGCAGTTGTTGCTGCAGGTAGAGGCTGACCAGGAAGACGGTGCCGAACCAGCCGATCATGAACGCCAGACCGACGCCGAGCGCGATGCGCATGCCGCTGGGCCGGAGCAGCGGCAGGGGCAGCATTGGGTGCGCAACGCGCCGCTGGATGGTGATGAACGCGGCGAGCGCGACGGCAGCGGCCGCGAGGGCCGCCACAACCGGCAGGGCGGTGAAGCCGATGGCGCCACCTTCGATCAGCCCCCACACGAGGGCCGCGATCGTGGTCAGCGACGCCGCTTGCCCAGCCCAGTCGAACGGCGCCGGCCGACGAGGAGAGGGGGTAATGACACGGAAGAGGACGATGACCACCGCGCAGACGGGAACGTTGATCGCGAACACCAGGCGCCAGTCGACGGTGGCCAGCGCTCCGCCCACGAGCGGTCCGATACCTCCGGCGACAGCGCCGCCGACCGCCCAGATACCGAGCGCTCGGGCGCGTTCGGCGCTGTCGGGGAACGCGTCTCGGATCAGGGCCATCGAGGCGGGCAGCATGACCGCCGCAGATGCGCCTTGTCCGAATCGGGCGGCGATGAGCAGCCCCATCGACGGGGCCAGGCCACAGGCGGCCGAAGCCACTGCGAACAGGGCGATACCCCATCCGAACGCGACCTTCGCCCCGATCCGGTCGGACAGGTTGCCAGCGAACAGCAGCAGCGCCGCGAAAGGCAACGTGTAACCGTCGATAACCCACTGCAGCGCCTGCGTGCCCGCCCCGAGGTCGCGGCTCATATCGGGCAGCGCCAGATTCACGATCAAGATGTCGAGCGTGATCAGGAAGAACCCGAGCGATGCGACGGCCACGGTCAACCGCTGCCTCGACTGCGCGAACCTGGCCGCCGGCTCGCCCGTGCCGAGCAGTTGACTTTGCGCGGTCATGGTCACTGGACTCCTGGAGGTGGAGGTGGCTGGCGCCACCGGTGGGCAAGAGTGGATACGCGGCATCCGCTTATCGGAACTGTAACATAAACGGACCAGAATATCCGCTTAGCTGGTAGCGTCGGGGACGTGCCAACACCCCAACCCCGCGCACTGCGCAGCGACGCCGCCGCCAACCGGGAGCGGCTGCTCACGGCAGGCAGCGATCTGTTCGCCCAGCGCGGGTTGGACGTGACGCTGAATGACATCGCCCATCACGCCGGCGTGGGCGTGGGAACGGCCTACCGCCGCTTTGCCAACAAAGAAGAAGTCATCGAGGCCCTGTTCGAACAGCGCCTACAACAGCTTGCCGACGTCGCCACCGAAGCCGTGCGAGACCCCGATGCGTGGCACGGGCTCGTGACGTTCCTCGAACGGGCGATGCACATGCAGTTCGGTGACCGCGGCCTGAACCAGATCATGAACGACCCCGCGCTGGGCAACGCCCGAATCGCACACGCCCGCGACGACATCGCCCCGATCATCACCACCCTCGTTCAGCGGGCGAAGAAGCAGGGCGTCGTTCGGGCCGACCTGGACCAGACTGATCTGATCTTCATGCAGGTCGGCCTGTCCGCCATCATGAACCGCTCCCGCGAGCTGGAGCCGCAGCTGTACCGCCGGTACCTCACGATCCTCCTGGACGGCATCCGCACCGACCGAACCGAGTTCACCCCGCTGCCCATCGCCCCCCTGAGTGCCGATCAAACCCACACGGCCATGACTCGTGGCCGGCGCAATCCCAGCAAGAAGTAGAGCCGACGTCAGCCGTTCCTAAATGGGGGGACCTGAGCAGTCGCGACGCCCGAGTGAAACCGTGCCCGACTTCTGCACCTGACGCGCGCGGGCGGCTGAGCTGCCGCCGATCGCGAGGGATCAGAAGCGACGGGGAGGTGGCAGTGCACTCCTGCGCCGTTCCACCGTGGCCCGCAGCCACCGATGCCGCACCTGCGGCCCGCACACCGCGGGCGCCCGGCGATCCTCGACGATGTCCCCGCCGCCGCACTCGTCGATACCGTCTACGAGCGTTCGGAGGGCAAGCCCTTCCTGACCGAGGAAATCCTGGAGGGTTGTCACAGGTGCAGCGGCTCGGGGAACGCTGACTGGGACGGCTGCGCGGTAGGTGATCCAATGCAGGACGCTCACAGCGATCGCCGAATTGAGCCGGGGGCCGTTTGAGGAGCCGCCGCTTAGCGCGGACCCCGGCCGATCGTGCCGTCCAGCAGTTCTCGGGCAGCGTCGAGATGTCCGGCATGCCGGGCGGTCTCTTCGAGGACATGCAGCGCGACCCAACGCAGATCGGTGATGGGCTCATCCGGCCAGCCCAGCCCGTGTTCCCCGGCCAGAGGTGCGTCGAGCGGGCGCGAACGCAGCACATCGTTCGACAACTGACACTGGCGCCGGTAGTGCTCGATCACCAGGTCGGCGGCGTGGTCGGTAATAAACGGCGCGGCTGGGTCGTAGGGCGGATCGTCGATGCCGTCGGGCCATTCGTGCTGCGAGACTCGATTAACCGCGACCCGCTGAAACCACAAGGCTTCCGCCCTGGCCAAGTGCAGGATCAGCCCGATTGGGGTCCATCCTGACGGAAATATCGGCGTCCGTAGTTGCTCGTCGTCAAGGCCGTCGACGATGTCGAGCACGGCAGCGCGTTGCTGATCGAGGAAGTACTCCAGGCGGTCCACCTCGGACGCAGTCACCTGGCCACCCAAGCACGCTGACCTCCGAGGTACGCGCCCGGCCAGATGAACTCGGATTTCGCAGGTGGCATGGCGGGCGAGTTTATGCAGAGAACCGCAAAACCGGTGCAGGACGCCGGCGGTGACGTGACGGGAGACAGCGCCCTCCAGGCGCGGCGCGACTCGTGTCTGTGAACCACCCGATTACGATGAGCCCCGAGCCGGGGTACAGCGCAGCATGGCAAACGGGTAATGCCGCGACGGCAGGCGATTGCGGAATTGGGACGGGGCTGACGTTGCTGGCGATGGGATTCGGTCGAGTGAGACGCCGGGCAAGTCGGATCCCACGTCGTCTCGCGGCTTACTGGCGCAGCGCCTATGTCGAGCCACGACGTGTTGAGCGGTTGATGGAGGACTGCAAACCACTGCTGCGGACGTCTACCGGGCAAATAAACGTGGTCATTATCGCCTCGACTGGCCGACGCCGCGAGGCATTGGCGTGCTTGAAATGCTTCCAAGGCGATCGTGTGTTGGTTTTTGGTGTGCGACTACCGCCCGCGCTCGATATTCAGAGCCGAACGGCTTCAGACCTTGACACGATCTACGATGAGATCAGGCAGTTCGGCGCGGTCAACGTGTTGATCGACTTGAGGTCCAGGGAGGTGGCTCGCCACCGCGAGTCGTGGGAACGCCTGCTGTTCCATCTGGCCCACGGCGGGGTTTTCGTGCTGATGCGCCGGCGAGGCCGCTCGCGGCGCAACACGGCACAGCTGACCGCGTGGGCAGCAGCTTTGAGTGCGCCCGTTCCGCCAGAGTCGGTGGTCGAGCGAGCCCGACGCGATGCCTTCTTCGGCGTCGTGATGCTCGATGACGTATTTGTGATCCGCAAGAAGGGCCAACACCTCCTCGCGATGGGCGACGACGAGGTCGACGTATCGCTACCGAAACGGGAGCCTTCGATGAAGGTCACCCGCCTCCGGCAGCTGCCCGGCGGAGAATTCGTCTCCCGGGCCGACGTGATCTCACACGAGTCCAGCGTAAGCATTGAGGGCCTTCCCCCCCGGATCGAGTATCCGCCCGTTCGGTTGCGCCATTATTCCGGACCGATGACGTTTTCTGGACGCACGCTCGTCTATACCGGACAGTCGATCCTGCCGGACTCGTTCCGGTTTTACCGGGCGCACAGGCTCGACCATCCGGTCACGGGGTTAGTGGCCGATGAATTTCATGCCATCCCGAGGACGCAGCGCGCCAAGCGAAACCTCGCCGGCGACTTCTATCTGCTCGACCCCCAGTGGACGGGCCACTTCGGTCACATCATGACCGAGGTCGTGGGGCGACTCTGGGCTTGGGACGAAGCGAAGCGCCAATTTCCGGATTTGAAGGCGCTGTTCGCAGTCCGGCGAGGTCAAACCACGGACGCCATCCTCGCCCGGCTGCTTCCCGCGTATGGAATAGCCGAGTCTGATCTGGTCGCAGTTGATGAACCGGTTCGGGTGCGGTCGATCCTCGGGGCAACGAGCATGTGGCACAACCAGTTTCCGCATTTCGTACACCCAGAGATTGCCAAGGTATGGAGTCGCATCGCTCGGAGCATGGCGGATCCGGACGCTCCCACATACGATCGCATATTTGTTTCCCGATCGGACTCACTCTGGGCGCGTAAATGCCATAATATCGGGGAAGTCGAGCAGTTCTTTGCCGATCACGGTTTCACGGTGGTGTACCCGGAGAACCTTGACATGGCAGTTCAGGCGGCCATGTTCCAGTCGGCGCGGGTGATCGCAGGGTTCGGTTCGTCCGCGATGTGCAACCTCATGTATGCCGAAAAGGTACAACACCTGATTCTCCTTTGTCAGGAGGCATATACCGCCCGCAACGAATATTTGTATGCGTCGGTCCTGGGCGCCAAAATGCATTACTTCTGGTCGGCTCCGGATATCCCAAGAGACCCGGCACGTTACAACCCGAAGGCGTTCGTCTCGAACTGGGCTTTCGACTTCCAGCGCAACCGCGAGCCGCTGGAGAGAGTGTTGTCCGAGATCTGAGACCAGGGCGGCCGGTAGTGTACTGAGAGACAGAGGCAGCTTCCCGTCTAGGACCGGGAGATTTTGTATGGGAAACTCACTTCCGCCGCCGGCGGCATTCGACCTGATCAGCAGCTTCGCGCGGGTGACCGGCGCCGAAATCGAGGTCGTGCTGGCCGACCCGACGGTGGAGTTCGCAGTGCCGACCGTCAATGTCGGTCTTCGCCGTGGCCGGCAGGTCGTTATCGCGGCGGGAACGATTGAACGGAGCGCGAGCGGTGTTCGCCTCCTTGTTCGCGTCGCGCGCAACGAACTGACCGACGGTACCTGGACGTTGAGCATCGAGCGAGAATCAGCCTCACCGGAACGGATCGGTGCGCGGCTGCTCGTCCAGGGCGAGCGGCCCGTCGTGTTGCTGTGGGGGGCGCAAGATCCTCGATCAGTGATCCCCAAGGCGCGAACGGTCACTACGCGGCCACGCGCGGCTGCTGCCGTGGCCGGTCAGGCCCTCGACAAGGCGCTGATCGTCCTCCCTGAAGGACAAGCGAAGCGGCTGCGTGCGTCAGCTCGGACCGTAGCGCGTCGGCTCATACCGTAGCTGTACTCGGTCATCGGACCCCACGCGCGGCTCGAACGCAGTCGATCGCATCACTGCCCGGCGATCGTCCCGAGAGCCGCCCGAATCCGGTCCGCGGCCGGCAGCCGTCGTCGGGACCGTCGTAGGGACACGATCTCGTCCCAGACCTTGCTGGCGAGCAACTGGTGCGGGTCTAGCGCGCGCGACCTCGTGAGGATCTCGACGGGAACGGCCTGCGGGTCGGGTGTGATGGCCACGTCGAGCCATTCATCGTAGCCGGGCAACACTCCGTCACGGCTCGCGTCCGGGAGCAACACAACCACCACGCCGGTGGGCGCCGTGTCCACCTCGATCACGATGAGATCGGGCCGCATGTCCCGCAGCGCCTGTGCCGCCTTGTACACGTCACCGGTCCACGCCTTCTTGCGGGTCCATTCGTCGTTCTCGCGATAGCGGGCAGCTTCCACCACAGAGCGCGGAAGCATGTCGTCGAACACGATCACGCTGGTCGGTTCAGTGAATCGCTCCACCGCGAGGTAGTCGCGAAGGGCATATTCGGCCAGGTGCATTCCGTCGATGAACGCGAGATCCGCCACGTCGATGGGCAGGTGCGCGAGGGGTTGCTTGCGGGCAAAGAATTCGTCGCTGGTCGTCCGCGCCAGGTGGACGTCGGTGCGCAGCTCACTGACAATCGAGAACGCGGGGTCTATGCCCACGCTCGGTACCGCAGAAAGGGCAAGGCTCCAACCCACGTGAATTCCGGTTTCCAGGTAGGTGCGTGGTTGGACCCGCCGGTGGAGTTGCTGGAGGAATTCGTGTCGATGCAAGGTTTACCGTCCTGTCCGTAGCGGTCCGCCGCTGGCGCAGCAATGAACCACGCTGAGAGGTGCCCGACGATAGCGCTAGCAGCCTAACCTCGTGCTCGCTTCCTACCCGCACTCATCCCCCTAGTCTCGAAACATGCGCGTCTGTGCCCACGTTCAGGAACCATCGCATTGACGAGCGTGCCCGCCGCGTCAACTGTCTCTATGGCACCGGGTAGTCGCGTCGCAATGGCGTCACGGGCCGTGCCGTTCGCAGCGATCGGCGTGGTCGGCCTGCTGTGGTCCTGGGCGCTCGTTGCGACGGGCAGCCCCCTGCGAGACGTCGTTCTCTGGCTGGGAACGGTGTTCCTCGGCATCATGGCGCCCGGATTCGTCGTCGTCCGATCCTGCCGCCGCGCCAGCGCCCCGCTCGTGGAAGACCTCAGTTGGGCTGCGCCCGCCGGCTGTCTCGTCGCCTTGGCAGGCTGGTTCTTGGATCGGACTCTTCCGACAGCGCCGGCCCCGTTCGTCGTCGGCCCGGTCGTCGTCGCCGTCGGTCTTGCCTTGCCGTGGACGCGGCGGCGCATCCTGGCTCGCCCGGCGCCGGGGTGGGGACCAGGTCCGGCTGTCGCCTTGGGCACGGTCATGCTCGTAGCAATCGCGTGGATGCTGGCCACAGGGTTGCGTGCCTTTCGTCCCGATCCGGGCCTGCACGGCTCCCTGTACTCCGCCGACACGATGTATCAGCTCGCGCTGGTCGGTGAACTGCGGCACGCTTTGGTGCCCTCGTATCCGCCGGTGGCGGGAGCCACTCTCTCCTATCATTGGTTCCTCTACGCGATCGACGCGCATCTACTCACCCGAACCGGCATCGATCCGTTCGACAGCACACTTCGGCTCCTGCCGGCGACCCTCGTCCCGGCCATTCTCATGCTCATCGCCGTCGTGGCTCGGCGGCTTTGCGCACGGGTCTGGGCCGGCCCGATGGCGGCGCTCCTGTTCGGCGCGGTAGGCATCACCGAAGGCTCCGCGTGGAGCGATCAGGACGGATCGACCGGCATCATGCCGAGCATCTGGCGGGCCAGTCCACCGCAGACGTTGGGATGGTTGGCTGCGATCGCCGCCGGCGGTGCGCTGTTCGCATTCCTGCGCCGGTCCGAGGAAGACCAGGCGGTTCCGGTGGCGCTCTTAGCCCCCTTCTTCATCCTGACCGCAGGCTCCAAGTCGTCGGAATTACCAGTGCTCATCGCCGGCATCGCTCTGGCCACGGTCGTGGCCGTGCTGCGGCGCGATTGGTTCACAACGCGGCGGTGCGCCGCCGCGCTGGTCCTCGGGCTGGTCGTATTCGAGGCGGCCGCGTTGACCATCTACTCATCCAGCTCGTACGGGATCCGGCTGCAGCCGTTCGGCGAGACGCTGTACCGAGTCGCCAGCATGTTTCCACCGGTTCGCGTGGACAAAGCTGGTCCATATGTCGATCGGTACCACTTCTCGCTCATCGCCCTGGCGACCGTGACAGTACTGTTTGTTCTGCCGTTGCTGCCCCGATTGGTAGGTCTGTTTTTCCAGGTCCGGTACCGACCGGCCGACCCAACTGGGTGGGTGTGTCTCGGCACGGCACTGGCCGGGCTGGGTCTGCCGTTTCTGTTGGCCCACCCGGCAGGCAGCCAGACGTACTTTATGTATTCGGCCTACCCGATCGGAGTCATCGGCGCAGCGAGCGGATTGGTGGTCGTAGCCGAAAAAGTGGCCCTCGCGCTGTCGGACGACCGCACCCGCCATGCCGTTGCCGGTTGGCTGTGCGCACTCGCTCTCTTCGGCGCGTTGAGCGCAGCCGTCGTGGCCTCCATGCAGCCGCATTTCAACCCGCTCGACCGCGCCGCGATTGCGCGTCTCGATAACCCTTTGTCGACCGAGCCATCTCAGCGGCGGCTGGGCGTGCAGTGGCTGACCCCGACTGCGGAACTCTACGGCCTCCTCGGCGTCATCGCGCTCGGCGCTTACCTGCTGATGAGGCGGCGCACGCGCACGGGCGCCGACGTGATCACACCGCTGCGACGACCGCTGCTCGGGTTGAGTTTGTCGACGTTGCTCCTCGGCACCGGATTGTTCACCGCGACGTTACAGTTCCACGGGACCGACGTCCCGCCGGGTGGTAGCACGCAACAAAATGGTCCGACGGCAACCGCAACAGCTGAGCAGTACCTGACCACCACACGCGACGCCGTCGTGGCCGGGCGGTGGGTGCAGCGTCACGCCAGGCCCGATGACGTCGTCGCTACCAACATGTACTGCAGTAACAGCAGGGCTTCTCGGAGCGCGACACACGCATCCTGCGATACGCGCAATTTCGAGGCCGCCGCGTTGACCGAGCGCCGCACCCTGGTCGGCGGGTGGGGCTACTCCGACCGCATCGTCGCGTCCGCGTGGACCCTGCCCGAGTTGTATCGCCGCGCGCCCTTCTGGGATCCGGCTCTGCTCGCCGAGCAGTATCGTGCGCTCGCCGCGCCGACCGCTGCCCTACTGAGCCGACTGTATGTCCAGAACAACGTCAGGTGGATCTACGCCGACCTGCGTGAGAAGCCCGTCGCCGTCAAGAGCCTCGACCGGCTGGCGATCCTGCAGTTCCGAGGCCCGACCACCGCAGTCTGGCGGCTGCGGCCGGCGGACTGAGTCAGTCGCACGTTCGCGCGGGTGCTCGCATCTCGCGCTGGCCTGACTCAGCGTGCCCCCGGGGTGACCAGGCCGCTCTCGTACGCGAACACCACGGCCTGTACCCGGTCGCGCAGGCGCAGCTTCGTCAGCAGCCGAGAGACGTAGGTCTTCACCGTGCCGACGCTGACCACGAGCCGCTCGGCGATCTCTTGGTTCGACAGGCCTTGGGCGATCAGGCCGAGGACCGCCCGTTCACGGTCGCTGAGCTGGTGCAGCGCCGCGTTCGTTCTCGCGTCGGGGGTGGCGACATGGTGGGCGATCAACCGCCGGGTCAGGGCCGGGCTCAACAGCGTGTCGCCGGCGGCCACGGCGTGCACCGCGGCCGCGAGCTGCTCGACCGGAGCGTTCTTGAGCAGGAATCCGCTTGCGCCGGCGCGGAAGGCGTCCACGACCTGCTCGTCGTCGTCGAAGGTCGTGAGCACCAGGATCTTCGACGGCAGGCCCGCGCCGACGATGCGGCGGGTGGCCTCGATGCCGTCGAGTTCCGGCATGCGGATGTCCATGATGACGACGTCAGGCGCGAGGGCCCGGGTCTGCGCGATCGCCTCGATACCGGTGCGGGCTTCGCCCACGACGTCGATGGGTGGCTCGGCCGCGGAGAGGATGAGCCGGAACCCGCCGCGCACCATGTCCTGGTCGTCGACCAGTAGGACCGTGGTCACCGCGCCGGCACCACCAACGGCAGGCGGGCCTCGACGGTCAGGCCGCCGCCCGTGGACGTCGCCACGCGGACGGTGCCACCGTAGAGCGCGGCGCGCTCGCGCATCCCGGTCATGCCGTGCCCGTCGCGCAGGTCACGGGTGACGGGCGGGCCCTGGTCGGCGACGCGGATGCGCAGCTCGTCCACCGCCTGCCTGATGTCGACGGTGACGGCGACCGGGCCCGCGTGCTTGAGGGTGTTGGTGAGTGCCTCCTGCACGATCCGGTAGGCGGTGAGGTCGATGCCGGTCGGTAGGCGCGTCCCGGTGCCGACGGCGGCGAGATCGACCCGCAGCCCGGCTCCGCGCATCGTCGTCATCAGCCGGGGCAGGTCACCGAGCCCGGGTTGCGGCTGCAGGTCGGCCGGGGTGTCGCTTGCGCGCAGCACGCTGAGCAACCGCCGCAGCTCCTCGATCGACTCGCGGGCCTGAACCTCGACCGCCCGCAGCGTCTCCTTCGCGCGCTCCGGGTCGCGGTCGAGGACGAGCCGCGCCGCCGCGGACTGCACGCCCATCACGCTGACGCCGTGGGCGATGACGTCGTGTAGTTCGCGGGCGATGCGGGCCCGCTCGTCGGCGAGCATCCGGGTGGCGAGTTCCTGCTGCTCCTCGGCGCGGCGGCGGGCGTCGACCAATGCTCCGTCGACGATGCCCAACCGGCGGCGTAGCGCGATGCCGAGCGTCCAGCTGCCGCAGATGACGAACAGGCCGAACAGCATCTCGTTGTGGACGCGTTCCTCGGGTATGGCGATGCTGAACGCGGCCTGGGCGCCCAGGGACGCGGCGAGACCGGCGAAGCGCCGCACTCCGACGCCGTGGGCGGCGGTGCCGAACGTGGCGGTCAGCAGCGGCACCAGACCGGCCAGCAGCGACACCGACGGCGTGACCGCGGCGACCTGGACGACGAGGGCCGCGGCGATGACCACATGAGCCGTAAGGGGTTGACTGCGCCGGACGCAGAGCGGCGCGGTGGCCGCGACGACAAGCGCGGTCAGCACGACCCGCGACGCGGCCGGGTCGGGGGTGCCGATGCCGGCCAGACCCCACGACCCCCAGATCTCGAAGACGCCGAGAACGCACAGCAAGGCGGCGGCCGCGGGGTCGAGACTGGGTGCGGTCCACGCTGGTAGAGACCGCGGCATGCGCAGACGGTACGTCAGTTCCGGCCGCCCGGAGGTCAGTCGCACGGCCCGACGGTGTCGGTCGGGCGACAGACACGATCAGGCACCTCGGACGACGCGATCGAGCCGGCCGGGCGACGCGGGGACGGCGCTTTGTCGGACAACGTCGGAGCCGTCGTAACCCAGACCTAGAGAGCCCAGCACTGTCGACCTGAGAGGAACCACCGTGCGTTCGAACCTCCGACTGCTCGCCGTTACTGCCCTGGCCTACCCGATCCTCACCGTCGTCGCCTTCGCGGCGTTCCCGCAACCGCCGGGCGGTGACGTGTCGGCGGCACACGATCCGACCTGGCTGGCCGCGCACACGGGCGCCGTCATCGCCCAGGGCTACGTGCGCTCGCTCGGTGCGCTCGGGTTCCTGCTGCTGGCCGTCGCGCTGTCGGCCGGTGCCGGACCGGTGGCGTCCCGGCTCATCGTCGCGGGCGGTGCCGCCACCACGCTGCTGCTGCTCACCGCCCAGGGCTTCGTCCTCGCCGCCGCCTACGGCACCCGGGCCGGCGTCGCGCACTCGGTAATCCGGGTACTCGACCCGCTGAACGCGGCCGCGCTCGATCTGTCCAGCCTGCCCGCGATCGTGCTGTTCGCCGCCGCGGCCGCCGCACTGCTCGACCGAGTCGAGGTGCCGCGCTGGCTCGGTTGGCTCTGCGCCCTCGGGGTGCCGCTCGGCCTGCTGGACGCGCTGAGCTACCGCGGGGGGCCGCTCGCGTCCGTCGGCGTCGTCGGCCTGGCCTACTTCCTCCTATGGAGCCTGGCGTGTGGGCTGGTCCTCGTCCGTCACCCGGCCGCGGACGGGGCGCCGACCCCGGCCAACCCCGACCGCGGGCGTGGTGCGATCGGGCCGCGACCAGAGCAGGCGGTGCGTTGACTCGCGCCGCACGTTGACCGTTGCGCGGTCCCTGCGACCAGGGACATCCGTCCCGCTCCGTCCCGGTCCGATGTGTCGGGACGGAGCGGGACAGGTGTCCCTGGCCCACGGGACGGCCGAACCGGCAGCGTCCATGGCCATGGCGACACGGGGTCGCCGATCTCGAGTGGAGGCAATCATGGTTACCAGGGAAGCCACGACAACGCGCGATTCGACGCCATGGACGCTCGGCCAGGAACGCCTGATCGGCATGGGGGTTGTGCTCGCGTCGGCCGTCGTGTTGCTTGCGGCCGCGCAGGTGCATCGCTGGATCGCCCCGCACGACTCGGACGGCGCGGCCGGGGAACTGGTTCCGGTGCTGATCGGCGGTCTGCTCGGGTGGGCGGTCGTATTCGGCGCCGCGCTGGTCGCTCCGCATCGGGCCGCGGACCCGGCCGGGGCGGCTCGGCGCTACGCGCTGGCATTCGGCCTGCTGGCGATTCCGATGGTCGTCCTGGCGTACTGGACACCGATCCCGTGGTGCTTCGCCGCCGCCGCGCTGTTGCTCGTCCGCCGCGCGGACGCGTTCGCCGCGAGGTCCCGGCTGGATGTGGTCGTGTCGGTGCTGGCCGGGCTCGCCATCGTGGCGCCGGTGGTCATCTTTGCGGGGGTCATCGTCGGGGCGCTCGGTTAACATTGCCCCACTCTTGTCCGGGGGCGGATCATGGCGGTCGACGCGGTGACGGCGTGGCCCGTGGCGAGCCGTCGAGGTCAGCACTCCGTGGCGCCGGTCCTGGCTGCTGCTTCGGCGGTGACCGTCTACGCCGTGTGCGTCGCCGTCTCGATCGCCGACTCCCGCTCGGGGATCGGCGCCGCCGACTACGTGTGGTTTGCCGGCTGGACGCTGTGTGCGGTCTGCGGCGGGGTGTTGGCCCGGTCTGCGCTGGGCCGTCGCTACGGCTGGTTCCTGATCGGTGTCGGTCTGTGCGCGGAGTCCGAAGGCGTCCTCGGGCTGATCCTGCATCTCGCCGCGAACTCCCAGTGGCCCTCGGGTGTCCTGGCGGCCCTGAGCCTGGCCAAGTCCGCGGTCGACGTCCCGCCGCAGACGCTGCTGTTGACGATGGGACTGCTGCTGTTTCCGAACGGGCGGTTGTGGTCGGACGCCCCGAGGTGGCGTTGGCTCGGTCGGGCCACCGTTGCGGCGACCGTGTTATTGATCATCACGCAGCTCATCACCCCGGGGCCGCTCGACGACACCCGGGTGATCAATCCCATCGGCATCGACGCCGCGGGTTCGGTGCTGCCCCCGATCGAGCTGGTCGCCTTCGTCGTCCTGCTCGGTTGCTTGGCCGTCGGTGTCTACGCGATGGTGATCCGTTGGCGGCACGGTGACCCGGTGGAACGGCGAGCGGTGGCGGTCGTCTCCTGCGCGGCCTCCTGGGTCCTGCTGAGCGTGCTGGTTGAACTGATCTTGTCGGTGTTGCACGAGAGCACGCCGAGTCTGATCGGGTCGGCATTGGAGGCGGCGACGATCGCCGCGCTGCCGGTCGCCGCGCTCACCACCACCGTCCGCCGCACCATGTTCGACGTCGACCTGGCGCTGAACCGGAACCTGACCTACCTGGCTCTGACGGTCATCGTCATCGGCGGTTATGCGTTGACCGTCACCTTGTTGGGTCGGCTGTTCGAGCACCGGTCCGAGTTCGGGATCTCCCTGGTCGTCACGGGCCTGATCGCAGTGCTCTTCGGCCCGCTCAAACTCGGCGTCCAGCAGGGCGTCGGTTACCTCCTGCTGGGACGCCGGGCCACGCCCTACCGAGCATTGACCACGCTGGGCCGGCGCCTGGACAGCAGCCTGTCCCCTACCGATGCCTTGAGCGAAGCGGTGCGTACGGTGGCCGAGACGTTCCGGCTCCCCCACGTCGTACTCTCGGTCGACATCGATGGCGAGGCCGTGGCCGTCGCACGCCACGGCGACGCCGCCCCGCTGCAACTCGAATACCCGCTGGTCAATCGTGGACATCGCCGCGGAACATTGCAGCTCGCGCCCCGCACCACGTTCGAAAAGTTGACCGGAACCGATGAACGCCTGCTCGCCGACTTCATGACCCAGATCGTGGGTGCGGTCGAGGCCGTGCACCTGACCGAACAACTACGCCATTCCCGCACGGCGGTGGTCCTGGCCAGCGAAGACGAGCGGCGTCGCATCCGACGCGAACTCCACGACGGGATCGGCCCGGTGCTGGCCAGCACCGCTCTCGCCGTTCAGCGCGTCGAGCGACAGCTGGACGTCGAGGACCCGCGCCGGTCACTGCTCAGCGAAACCCGCGCCGACGTGCAACACGCCATCGACGACATCCGGCGCGTCGTCCACGGTCTGCGCCCCGCAGCGCTCGACGAGCTCGGCCTGCATGCGGCGATCAGCCAACGGGCCCAGGCGCTGAGCGGCGACGTCCGCTTCGACGTGAACATCCGCGCCGACCTGGTCGGGTTACCCGCGGCAGTCGAAGTCGTGCTGTACCGCGTCGTCACCGAAGCCATGACCAACGTCGTCCGGCACGCAGCAGCCACCACCTGCACGGTGCAAGTAGAACGCCGTGGACACGAACTGATCGTCTGCGTCGTCGACGACGGACGCGGCCTCGACCCTGACGGCGGTGACGGGATCGGCCTGCATTCCATGCGCGAACGAGTGGCTGAACTCGGCGGCGACTTCGCCGTCCGGTCCGACGAGCGCGGGACCGAGGTGCACGCGTGCCTGCCCCTGAGCTGACGCGCGTCCTTGTCGCCGACGACCACCCCGTCTTCCGCAAAGGCCTCTGCGCGACGTTGGCCGAAATCCCCGGCGTGGACGTGGTCGGCGCGGTCGCCAACGGCGAGCAGGCGGTCACCGCTGCGCGCGACCTGCGCCCCGACGTCGTCCTGATGGATCTGGCCATGCCCGAGATGGACGGTCGCACCGCGTGTCAGCTCATCACCGCCGAGCTACCGAACGTCGCCGTCCTCGTGCTGACCATGAGCGATGATCCGGATTCCATCAACGCCGCCCTGGGGGCCGGCGCCCGCGGTTACCTGCTCAAAGGCGCCGACGAAGAAACGATCGCCCGGGCACTGGCCACCGTCTCAGCCGGGGACGTGCACCTGTCCCGCGGTGCCGCTGAACACGTCCTTGCGGCGATAACCGGACGCACCCCCAGCCACCGCCCCTTCCCCCAGCTCAGTCCCCGCGAGGTCGAGATCCTCGACCTCGTCGCACGTGGCATGGGCAACGCCAGCATCGCTCGCGAACTGTTCCTGTCCGACAAGACGATCCGCAACCACATCTCGAACATTCTCACCAAGCTCGGAGTCCGCGACCGAACCGAAGCAACGCACCTGGCTCGGCGGGCCGGACTCGGAGAAGCCACCTAGGTCCCCTGCTGAGCTGGCTCTACCCGCAATCGACCGTCCGGCTGGCATTCTCGAGTTCCTCCTGTGCTAAGCGCGTCGCGGTGAGCTGTCCGATCAGCTGGGCCGGTGCGTCCACAACGCGTCATCCCTGAGGAGGACCTCGTAGAAGCCGAGATCCTTCTTCGGACGGACGACGGCGTGGCCGGCGACTCCTACTGTTCCCACCACCGATCTGCAGGATCGGTCCGCCGGTCATGCGGTATCACGGAAAGACGATCCCATGCAGATTTCGCGGTCAGTTGTTGTTGGTGTTGTGTGCGCGCTCGCCGTGTTCGGTCCAGCGTCGCTCGCACAGGCCCAGACTGCGGGCCACCCCGGCGGGGCCCGGGCGGTGCCGCTGGGCACCGCGACACAATCCTTCACCGTCGACGCACACACTGGCACCGCCTACGTCACCAGCGACGAGGGCACTGTTTCGGTTGTCGACGTGGGACATTGCAACGTCCGCGGCTCGAGTTCCTGCGCGGGTCCGATCGCCGAACTGCCGGGTCCGGTCGAGGCCATCGGTGTCGCGGTGTATCGAAGCACCCTCTATGTGACCAGCGGCGTGAGCGGCACGAACGGGGTGGTGTCGGTGTACGACATCCTGCACTGCCAAGCCGGGGACATCTCGGGGTGCGGGGCGGCCGTCGCCACCGTGCCGCTGGCGGACATCCCCACCGGAGTCGCGCTGGACGGCTCGACCGGGACCCTGTTCGTGGGGAACACTGCCGATCACATCGACCTGCTGGCCCTGGCGTCGTGTCGTCGTGGGGTTCTGTCGGGCTGCGGGAGCACGGTCGTCGGCTCGATCCCGGCAAAGGACGGCCCGCTGTCCCCGACGCTGGATGCCCGCGACCGCACCCTGTACGTGCCGGCCGACGGTCCGGATGCGGACGGGTCCGGAGATACCGTCCGCGTCATCGACATCCGCCACTGCCACGCGGGCGACACGTCCGGGTGCGCCGCCCCGGAGGCGACGCTGCCGGCCGGCGCCGGCGCGGTGGTCGCATTCCTGGATCAGCGGACCGGCACGCTGTACGTCCAGAATCAGTCGGCGGCCACCGTGTCGGTTCTCGACGTGCGGCGATGCACTGGCGCTGTCCATGCCGGCTGCGCGCAGACGCCGACCGACGTTCCCGTCGGCGCCAACCCGTCCGGCGGCATGGTCGAGACCGACGACGGGCGGCTCTACGTCGCCAATAGCGACTCGGACACGCTGTCGACGTTCGACACGCGCCGGTGCCGGGCGGGCGACACGAGCGGCTGCCCGACCTCGCCGCCGAATACCGTCCGGGCGGACGGTGCGCCGTTCTCGCTCGACTACGATCCGGCCACCGGCACGATCTTCACGGTCGAGCATTCCGGGAAGGCCCTCGGCGTGCTCGACGCCAACGAATGCGGCCGGAACGGGCGCGGATGCCGGCATCTGCTGCCGTCCATCGCAGGTAACGAGCAGCAGCTGGCCGACCAGGCCGTGCACACCTGGTACGGCGTGGACGACAACGGCGACCTGACGCTGACCGACACGCGTGTCTGCACCGCGCAGCACGCGGCACGGTGCGCGGCCGCGGCGGTCCACACGTCCCAACCCAACACCTCGAACGGGCAACTGGTCGCCGACGACAGCACGCACAGCCTGTACCTGATCCGGAACAACCCCGTCACGTACCGCGGGTCGGTCGTGGTGCTGGACACCCGCACCTGCAATGCCGCGGTGCACACCGATTGTTCGCCGGTCGCGTCGCCGATGCGGCTGCCCAACTACCCGGCGGTCATGGCCCTCGACCCGAGCACGCACACCGTGTACGTCACGACCCAGGACGACAGCGCGCTGCAGGTCATCGACGGCACCCGCTGCAACGCCCTGCGCCACACGGCGTGCACGGCCCCGGCCGGGCAGGTGCCGCTGCGCGGCAACGTGTACGGCGTCGCGGTCGACCAATCCACCAGGACCGTGTACGTCAGCGAGTTCGGTGCCGACTTCGACAGCGACGTCGTCTACGCCGTCGACAGCACGCACTGCCGCGCGACGGACGTCAGCCGATGCGCACAGACCCCAAAGCGGTTCACCAGCGGACTCGCACCGCTGGGCATGGTCGTCGACCGCGCGCACCACACGCTGTACGTGCTCGCCAACGCCGGTGGCGATCATGAGGGACAGGTCGACGTCTTCGACACCCGCACCTGCAGCGCACGCGGAACCGGTGGCTGCACCCCGGCCGCCTTCGACGTCGACCGCTCGCCTTACGTCGCCGCACTCGACCCGGTGACCGGACACCTGTTCGTCGCCGACTTCGAGCACGCCGCGATCACGGTGATCGACACCGGGCGATGCAATGCAACCGTCACCAGCGGCTGTCGCGATCGCCAGTTCGACGTCGGCGACGCACCCGGACAGATCGCCATCGACCCCGCGACGCACTCGGCGTTCGTCCTCGCCGGCCTGTACGGAAACACTTACTACGTGGACACTCGGCGGCGCTGAGTCTCGTCGCGCTTGAAACGCCCGATCAGTTCGGCGCCTGGCAGGACGGGCACCAGAACAGGTTTCGGGCGGCGAGCGGGGCCGTCACGATCGGGGTCGAACAAATGCGGCAGGGCAGGCCCGTTCGCCGGTAGACGTAGTGGGCCCGATCGCGCGTGACGCGTCCGGCCGGCCGGTCCGCGGCCAGCGTGGTCACGATGCGTCCGGATCGGACCCCGGCGCGCATCAGGGCCACCAGGTCGTCCCACATCTCGTTGCCCAACCGTGGCGGCAGGTCGCGGCCCGGCCGAAGTGGATCGAGCCGGGCGCGGAACAGTACTTCGGCCCGGTAGACGTTGCCGACACCGGCGAGCACGGACTGGTCCATCAAGAGGACACCGATGGGCGCGCGACTCCGCGCAATCCTGCGCAGAGCCGGTGCGGGGTCAGCTTTCGGGTCCAACGGGTCGGGCCCCAGTCGAGCCAGCAGCATGTCGACCTGGTCGGGGGTGATCAGCTCGCACGCGGTCGCGCCGCGCAGGTCCGTCCACGCCTCGTCGTTGGCAAGCCGCAATCGCAGTGCCCCCCGCGGCTGGGGCGGCTCGCCACGCCCGGTGGTGAACTTCCCGTACAGGCCGAGGTGGACGTGCAGGATCGCACCGTTGCCGTAATGGTGCAGCAGGTGCTTGCCGTAGGCCTCGGTGCGCAGCAGCCGTTGCCCGTCGAGCCGGGCGGCGCCGTCAGCGAAACGACCCTGGGGACTGCTGGCCGTGACGACCGTGCCACCGAACAACCGCTGCTGGTCGCGGGCCAGCCGGTGCAGGGTATGACCTTCGGGCACCCGCTCGACGCTACTTCACAAGTGCACGGCCGGACCGGCCGCAGATACCGGCGACGGCCTCGACCGACTCCCAGGTCGTGAGTCTGAACTAAACCTAACGTCCTTTGTGCCGATGGTGACTAGGACAGCGACCTTCGTGGTCGCACTCTGGATGCACTAGGAGGGCACCTTCATGCAGCGCTTGCGCGCGCCACGCCGCGAATCAGGCTTCACGTTGATCGAGCTGTTGGTCGTTGTCGTCATCATCGGCGTGTTGATCGCTGTCGCAATCCCCCTCTACCTGAGCTACAGGCAGTCCGCCCGTGACGCCAGTACGAAGGCCGACATCCATACGATCGTGTTGGAAGAGCAGAAGTACAACGCGAACCACGCTACGTTCGGCACGACCGCACAGCTGTTTGCCGAGAACGCCAACCTCAGGATGTCGACCGGCACCTTCACCCTCATTCTCGCCAACGACGCCGACAGCTTCTGCATGGCCGCGTACAACACCGAAGGCCCGCGCGACTCGGCGTCCCCGCTGCCGGCCTATGGCCTGCCGAACTACAAGGCCTACTTCTACAGCTCGAACACCGGCAAAGTCAGCACCACCCCGTGCACGACGAGTCCTCAAGACAGCAACCAAATCGGTGCGGACGGGTTGCACTGACCGGTCGCCTTGCGCGCCACCGCATCGCACCTTGACCTGCTCGGAGAGCGAACGGCAACTGCCCAGCACCGGCTGTGTCGGTGGGACCCGTCGATTCGAGCCGAGCTAAATAAACTGGCCCGACCGCACGGCTGATGTGCCAGACTCATCGTCGACCGTCCGAGCGGGAAGGAGGTGCGACGTTCCGTGTTGATGACCGTTCGCGTCTCCTGGAGCTTGCTGACCTAGGGCCGGTTGGTCCGGAGGCGCCACCCGTGAAAGGTGGCCTCATGGCCGTAGACAACGCAATCCAGCTCGACCAACTCGCCCGTTCGTTCGCCGCGGTGGACTCGCTGATCGATGCGATCCAGCCGGGCCAGTGGTCCGCGCCGACTCCGTGTCTGGACTGGACCGTGCACCGTCTCGTCGAGCATGTGGTCGGCAAGAATCTCGTGTTCGCCGCGGTGCTCGCTGAGCAACCGCTGCCACAGCGCGGAGGCGGGATGCCGAGCGGGCAGCTCGTCAGCGCTTACCGCGAATCGGCGGCGGTGTTGCTCGACGCGTTCGGGCGCCCCGGCGTTCTCGACCGCGTCTACCAGGGACCGCTCGGTGGCGCGAGCGGTGCGGAGCGGCTCAAGATCCGCATGTACGACCTGCTGGCCCACGGCTGGGACCTTGCCCAGGCTCTGGGACGACCGGCCGACCTGCCTGCGGATGCGGCCGAGGAGTCACTGGCGTTCGCCCGCGCGGACGGGCGAGCAGTACAGCCCGGCGGTGGCTGTTTCGGCCCGGCCCGGCCGGTTTCCGACGCCGCCCCGGCGCTCGACAGGCTGGTCGCGTTCCTGGGCCGCGACGTGCCCGCAGCCTGAGCGTCTCGGGTCCGGGGTGCCGGGCACCAAACCTATCCCTGCACCCCGGACCCGGGCCAGGGCCCGCGCAAGCTCGTGGCCGGGCAAGCCTCTGCCCGGGAACGCCATGGCCTACCGGGCCGTCGCCGGGAACGTCAGAGCTATGATCAACGAGTCGCCGAACTCGGAGTCGGGCTCGACCGGGCCGACAGCAACAAAGCCCACTTGTGCAGAACGTTGCGCGATGCCGTGTTCCATGCCCTGACGCCAGCCCATACCCGCCGGTACCTGTTCTCGCCTGCCCACGTCACCACAGCATGAGCCCCCTCGGTGGCGTAACCGAGTCGGTGCGTGCAGCGCAACAACTCGTAAGCCAGCTCGGGTTCATCGGGCGAGCCTCGGCCGTCGAAGATCAGCCCGGGAGCCGGTCGGTCTCGATCTCGATCGGAACGCGTGATGCGCACACGCCGACATCCTGCCAGCACCGCGCTCGCCAAGATCAAACCCCGAGGCGGGCCCGCCTCAGATCGGTGCGTTGATGTCCTCGCGCCGGCGTTGCACCGCAGTTCCCGCAAACACGATGAGGACGAGCAGCGCATAGATGACCCAGTACCGTCCGGGCCTATCGCTGCTCGCCGTTGCCACCAAGGCGACGACAAAGCAGGCACCGACGAGTCCGGTAGCCACGGCGGCGAAGCGCGTTCGCCCGCGTAGCACGACAAAGGTGAGTGCCGCTGGACCCCACCAGATCAGCAGGATCCCGGCATACAGCACGACCCCGGACCAGAACGCGTGGTACTCCGGTACGCGGGCGGACAAGGCTTTGAACAACGTCCGACCCGCGACTTCTGCGGTGACGGCCAGGCCGGCGCCAACTACGGTCCGATTCACGGAGAGAGGTTTCATGCCTCTGACAAAACGGCAGCCGGGGCGGTACGGCATCGGGAGGAATACTCAAGTCGGCCAAGCGCACGCCACCAGCCCGGACGTAGGTGCCGAAACGGCCGGGGGTGCCAGGTCGGGCCAGCCTCGCCAGCGCTCTACCGCGCGGCGGTGACGTAGAACGGTTCCCCGTTGAACAGGCCGTTCTGGGCCTTCAGCCGGATCTGGCCGCCCGGGACGGTCTCCACCTGTACTGGGCGAACGCCGAGCAACGACGCAAAGCCTCGGTACCTCATGCCGGCACCCACGGTGTGCGGCCCAGCCGGAACCGGAACCGTCAAGCTTGCTCCCCATCGCGCTCGGTGCTGGACGCCGTCGATAACGACGAACGGGCGAGCCAGGGGCCGCAGAAGCCAGGAACTCAGCCAGTACGGCAGCAGCGTCACGCTGATGGAGCTGTTCACATTCAGCAAGATACGGGGCGCGCGGGCGGTAGCCGAACCGTCGAGCAGGCACTGGTGCAGGCGGGTTGGCGCACACTGGCCACCGGTGATTTGTCGGATCCGGGCCGGCCCGTTCGTGGTGCTGGAAAGGGCAGGACGAGCGACAACGAGAGGACAACGACGATGGCCGACAATGCGGCGACCGGCGGAGGGAGACCCCTGCGATTCGGGGTGGTCGCGCCGATCAGGACTGATCTTCCGGCGTGGCGAGACCAGGTGCGCCGTATCGCTGACCATGGCTACTCGACCCTACTGATGCCCGACGTCCAGCAGTGGCAGCCGGCACCGGGGCCCACCTTGGCCGTCGCCGCGACCGTCGCCCCTGAGCTGCGGGTGGGCACGTGGGTGTACGCCGCACCGCTGCGTCCGCCCTGGAGTGTGGCGTGGGAGGCGCACTCACTGTCGGTGCTCACCGAAGGTCGCTTCGAAATGGGCATCGGCACCGGGCGACCCGGGATGGAGGACGAGCTGCGCCAGTTGGGCCTTCCGGTGGTGACACCAGGCGAGCGGTTGTCGCAGGTGCGTGACGCCGTCACGTCGCTGAGAGACCTCGACGGTCCGGACCTGCACACACCGGTAGCGATGGCCGTGCGGGGCCCGAAGGCCCGGGCGTTGGCGGTCGGGCTGGCCGATACTGTCACGTTCGCGACCATGCCGGGGGACTCTCGGACCGACATCGTGCGCATGGCGGCCGAAGTCCGCGCGGTCCGAGACGTCGAACTCGCGCTGCACGTGCCGGTCGTCGGTGACGCCGTCTCCCCGTTCATGGCGCCCCCCGACACGGACGTTGCGGCGCTGCGCGCAGCGGACTCGCTCTTGGTACTTCCGAGCGAGCCGGGGGCGGCCACCGAGGAGGTCCTGCGACGACGCGAGGAGAGCGGCTTTTCTTACTTCGTCATCGGCGCCAACGCCGCCGACGCGTTCGCTCCGGTGGTCGCCGAGCTGACGCGACACTGACCCGCGCCCATCTGTCGCGGGTGTGTTTGATCGGGCCGCGCCCTCGGCCGCCGTGCTCGGATCAGGCGGACGAGGACCGTCGAGAGAATTCTGGGGAGGGTGTCGTATCTAGGCTCGGGCATTCGTGGCAGTAATGGCGGCCCGGCCGGGCCGTCGGCGACGAGAAGTCCGCACGGGCCCTCGTCACAGGACCAGGAGGGGACGACGATGACCGAGTATCTGATCACGTTCAACGATGAGTGGGTGCCTGAGCACACGGACGAGGAGTTGCGCGCGAAAAGCGCGGCCGTCCGGCCCGTGATCGAGCAGATGCAGTCCGAGGGTGTCCTGATCTTCACCAACGGCGGCCTCGACCGCTCGACCGCGGTGTGCAATGTCGAGGCCGTAGACGGTAAGCCGGTGTTCACCGACGGCCCGTACGTCGAGACCAAGGAGCATCTCGGTGGCTTCGCCGTGGTGGACGTCCCCGACGACGAGGCCGCACGGTACTGGGCCGGCAAGCTGGCGACGGTGCTCGAATGGCCCCAGGAGGTG
The DNA here is from genome assembly GCA_964252015.1 of uncultured Jatrophihabitantaceae bacterium. Classification (GTDB taxonomy): domain Bacteria; phylum Actinomycetota; class Actinomycetes; order Mycobacteriales; family Jatrophihabitantaceae; genus CAXSBR01. Next base: position 59,805 of record CAXULW010000011.1, read on the forward strand.
CACCGGTTCCGCGGTCCCGGACAGACCCGCCGTCAGGTCAGGTGAACTGCAGCGACTTGATCAGCTGCGCCCCTTGCGGGCTTTGCTTGTCGAACTGGGCCACCGGAGCGGTGAACGTGAATACGTACCCGAAGCCGGCATGCAGGACCACAACTTGACCCTGCTTGAGGTGCACCCCGCCCTGGGTGTCTTCGAAGCTGTAACTCAAGGCGGGCTCGCCCGCCAGTTTCAGGCTCTTCACCGCCGAGAGCTTGGTGATCTTCAGGGCCTTCTTCAGGCCTGCCACGGCCTGCTTCTGGGCGGTCTGGATCGTCAAGCCCTTCGCTGGTTCCTGGACGACGTTCACGTTGACCGGGAAGTTGCCGACGATCGGGCCGGCGTAGTAAGCGATGACGACGCCGGACGCTCTGGATGGCACTGACTTGTACCCCGCCGGCAGGGTGACGGTGAACGGCCTACCGGACGCCGCGGCGGACGCACTGGTCGAGGCCCGGGTCGTAGTCGCCGGCGAGGCTGGGATTGAGGATGAGGTGGCGGCTGACGATGACTCGGTCGTGCTGGCGGGGGGCGAGCTGGTAACGGACGTGGTGGCCGCGGACGTGCTGGCAACGGACGTGCTGGGTGCGGACGAGCTGGACTTGGACGATCCGCCCCCGCAACCGGCAAGCGCCAGAGCAGCGACACACAGAACAGCGGTGCCGCGGGGCACGGAAGCAATAGTCACTTCATGATCATTTCACAGCTTTGGCCGCCCCGTACGGCGTCCGCGAAGGGTTGGCCGACCCGGGGCCCCTCCTACGCCGACGACCGCGAACCGTTCGTCGGGCGGAAGTAGGCAGTGAGCGCGTCGATCAAACGGTCGACGTCGTTGGCGTCGTTGTACGGAGCGAGGCCGATGCGCACACCCCCGGCGGCGCCCAGGCCGAGGTGGCGCGCGGCTTCGAGGGCGTAGAACGAACCGGCCGGGGCGTTGATGTCGCGCTCAGCGAGAAAGGCGCTGATCTCGGCCGGGTCGTGTCCGGTGAAGGTGACCAACAACGTCGGGGTGCGGCGCCTGGCTCGGGAATGGATGGTGGCTCCGGGTAGCTGCCGCAGCGCGCTCTCGATCGTGTCGCGGAGAGCATCCTCGTGTCGGGCGATGGCGCCCATGCTGGCCCGAAGCCTCTCGCGGCGCCCACCGGCGGCATCGGTCAGCGCGGCGATGAAGTCGATAGCAGCGGTGGTGCCGGCCATCAGCTCGTAGGCCAGCGTGCCGAGTTCGAACCGCTCCGGCACTCGGTCCGGCGAGGGCAGCAGCTTGTCCGGGCGAAGGGCGGCCAGGAGTTCGGGTCGACCGGCGACCACGCCACAGTGCGGCCCGAAGAACTTGTACGGCGAGCAGGCGTAGAAGTCGGCGCCGAGCTCAGCGAAATCCACGGTCGCGTGCGGGGTGTAGTGCACGCCGTCGACGTAGAGCAGCGCCCCGGCGGCGTGCGCGCGGTCGGCGATCGCGGCGACGTCGGGCATGGTGCCGATCAGGTTGGATGCGGCCGTGACCGCAACCAACCGCGTGCGGCTGGTGAGCTGCGCGTCGATGTTCTCCAACGGCAGCTCGGCGGTGGCGGGGTCGAAGTCCACCCAGCGGACGGTGGCCCCGGCCCGGGCCGCAGCGATTACCCACGGCCGGATGTTGCCGTCGTGGTCCAGCCGCGTGACCACGATCTCGTCGCCCGGGCGCCAGTCGGCGGAGATCGCCCGCGACATGTCGAAGGTGAGCGCGGTCATGCTCCGGCCGAAGATCACGTCGTCCGGTTGCACGTCGAGCAGGTCAGCCAGTGCCCGGCGGCACGCGTGGACGACCTGCTCGGCGTTGCGGGCGGCGGCGGTCGACGTACCCCGGTTCGCGAGCGGGCTGAGCAGGGTGTCCCGGATCGCGTCGGCGACGGCATCGGGCGTCTGCGAGCCGCCGGGAGCATCGAAATGCGCCGCGCCGTGCTGCAGCGCGGGGAAGTGGGCGCGGATCCCCGTCACGTCCAGAACCGCAGTGTCCGTGGTCCCTGCTTCAGGCGTCATGTGTGGAGCGCTCCCATTGGCTGATGGTTCCCGGCTGGCATCCAACGCACACAACCGCGGCGGGCGCTGAGACTCGCCCCAGCAGGCGTACTGCCAGTCTGACACCCGCTCGGTGACGGGTAGAACGTCCGTGCGGTCAGCGTGATCGGTTTCGGGCGAGCCGCCGCAGGATCGGTACTGCGCTGAGGGTGGTGCCGCCGGCGGCGACGATTCCCACGCCCAGGTCGACCGAGACCCGCCCCTGCTTGGCCCAGTACACGTCTTCAAGATCCAGCAGCAGGGCGAACTCGTCGACGATCAGTGCGAGGCCGCTGCCGTAGGTGACGGCGACGGCGGGATGGCGGCGGGTACGGTCGTCGCCGCGGACCGCGACCGCGCCGACGCCGGTGATCATCGCGATGCCCCACATGTAGTGATGCAGGTGCGATCCGCCCACGCTCAGGTTGCGGAACGGGCCGCGCCCGGCGCGGATGCTGTAGGTGATCGCGCGGACCGCGGTGAAGGTCGTGGTGAACCCGAGCCACGACCACAGCGCGGCTCGTGCCTCTGGGCCCATTTCCTCCCGGTAGGCCGTGACGACCTCGGCGGGGTTCGGAACCGCTGGCGGAGTCTGCGCGTCAACCACCGGCCCAACCTATAGCCGGTGCCGGGCCGGATTACTGATGCGTGGGGTATGCGAAACCGGTGAAGCCCATCTGGAAGCCGCTGAATGCGGGTCGGTTGCCATTCACCGCGATCCAGTCGCCGTGCGGGCGCATGCGCGGCAGCTGCTCCCCCACGTTCTCCAGTGTTATTCCGCCGTGGAACAGGGTGCGGGTGGTGGCCTGTAGCGCCGCGTCCATCGTCGCGTCCGGCCCCAACGTGTCGGAACCGGTGGCGATGATCGATCGGGCCGCGAACAGCCAGTCCACGGCTGCGCCGGCGAACCCCGGGGCCGCGGTGGTGACGTACGGCGAGTTCGCGCCGTTGCCGTCGTCGAACCATCGCGCGTAGCCGGTCAGCAGCAGCACACAGCCACCCTCCGGCACCCGACCGTGTCGCCGTTCCCACGACTGGATATCGGCGCGGGACACGGTGAAGTTCGGTCCGTGCGCCGCGATGCGATCGCGCACGTCAATGACGGCCAGCGGCATGAGCGTGAAGTCTTCGTCCAACTGGTTCAGCCGGCGTCCGCCGATGATGAAATGCACCGGCGCCGAGATGTGGCTGGCCGTATGCGTGCCCAGGCTCGTGATGTGCTCGAGCAGATATCCGCCGTCGTCATGGGCCGGGGTCCGGCTGTCCACGGCTATGTTCCAGGCGAAGGCGGGGTCGCCCGGATACAGCGGCACCCCTTGGCGCAAGGACGACGTGAGCGGTACCCGTTCAGCCCGTCCGGCTCGCGAACCCGCGCCTTCTGCCCGGCGCCAGGAGTGACCACGGCCGCTGCTGTGACAATCTGCCGGCCGCTCGGCCCCCGATGAGCGAGGCGGCTCCTGAGCGCGACGCGGCTCGTCCGATTACGGGGCCCCGGTCGCCGACTCGATGGCGTTCTTGACCGCCGCCGACAGGGTGTTCTCAAAAGACGGGTCACCGTTGGCGTACAGGGCGATGACGTGACGCAGCACCGGGAACGACGCGCTACCGCTCGACTGGGTGTACACCGGCTCTACGTAGAGCATGCGCCCCGCGACCGGAATCGCCTCCAGGTCGCCCAGCACCACGGTGGAGTTGCCACCGCGTTGGAGCGTCAGTGCCTTGGTGATGTTGGTGTTGGACTCGATGTCGTTCTGCACCTGGGCCGGCGATTCCCCTCCCGATGAGGCCGAGAAGGTCAGCACGGTGAACTTGCCGTAATTCGGCCCGGGTTGGGCGTTGACCGAGACGAAGGCAGCGAGCTGTTGGCCGTTCAGGGTCACCAACGGGCTGGACAGCGAGTAACGCTGCGCACCGTAGCCGTCCGCGGACATCGAGCTGTACCGCGACGGCAGCGGTGGGCTGGCCGCAGCGGGAGCTGCGGCCGAGTTGATCGCCTGGGACGACGCGACCGTCGGGTCGCTGGGTACCTTCCAGAAGTCGTTGCCGCTGTAGAAGCTGGTCGGCTGCGTGACGTGGTACTTCGTCAGCAGATAACGCTGCACGTTGAACAGGTCCGTCGGGTAGCGCAGCTGGGTCAGCAGGGCCGGCGGGATGCTGGACTGAGCCTGGACCAGGCCGGGGAAAACCGATTCCCACGTCTTCAGCAACGGATCGACATGTTGCTTCTGGTCCCAGTCGTACAACGTCACCTTGCCGGTGTAGGCGTCCACGACGGCCTTGACCGAGTTCTGCAGGTAGTTGATCTGCGTACTCGGCTGGGCCACCGGCGCCCCGTTGACGGTCAGCGTGGTCCGGCTGGCCGCGTGCAGATTGACCAATTGCGAATCGGGATAGTTGGCCGACGTGGTGTAGCCGTCGACGATCCATTCGATGTGACCGGAGACGACCGCCGGGTAGACGTCGCCGTCGAGGGTCAACCAGGGAGCGACCTGGGCCACTCTGGCGCGAGGGTCACGCACCGTGAGCAGCTGCGAGGCGCGGTTGATCTCCGAGCTGAACAAGATGTTCGGATCGCTTTCCTGAACGGCGAACAGCAGCCGGCGCAGGGTCGATCCGATCGGGATCCCACCGTCACCCCGGTAGGTCGTGTAGGCCGACTTCGTCGACCCGGTGCCACCTGGGTGGTCGAATTCCAACTGTTCCTGGCTGCCGGCGGGCTGACCCACGATCGAGTACGAGGATGCGCCGAACGCGCGGGCGAAGTAGACCTGCGGACGGGTGACCGGGATCTGTTGCGCGGGCGGGTTCCCGCCGTTTAGGAACACCGGGCTCTCGGTGGTTGGGTCCACTTGGTTGGTGGGAGCGGCGACGATGCCGTAGCCGTGGGTGTAGACGAGATGGGTGTTGACCCAGCTCGATTGTGGGATCCCCGCGATGCGCAGCTCGCGCACGGCCAGAGCCACGTCCTGCGAATGTCCATCGATCGGGTAGTGGTCGAGGTCGAGGGTCGACTTGAACCCGTAGTACGCCTGGAGTTGCTGTTCGACGTTGAACGTCGGTGACAGCTTGTTCGGGTCTATCACCGACGCCTGAGCCGTCTCGTTGGCCAGCTGCACCAGGGCCGCGCTCGTGAGCGTCTTCGGCGGGCTGTAGGGAACCGTCGTCATGTCCCCGTCGAGGTCGTAGGCGGCAAGAGTGGCCTTCTGGTTATGGACAATCTGGCTGAGGTCGACCTGGGCCGCGCTGGGCGCCTCGCGGAAGTGGTACACCAGCGCCGGCACGGCGGAACCGACCACCGCCGCAGCGACCACCATCAGGACGAGGGTGCCGCCAAGCACACGTACCCGACCGAGCGCATTGCCGGCCAGGACACCGATGCGCCCGGATCCACTGGCCTGTCCACTGGCCTGCTCCGCGGCACCGCGCCCGGCGAACACGGCGTTGGCGAGCAGGGCGAGGGCGCCGACGGTCGCGACTGCGGTCAGGAAGTAGATGCTCGGCAGGACGGCATGGACGTCGGTGTAGGACGGCCCCGTCACTGGCCCATGCGCCTGGGAGGTGGTGAGGGCGTAGCGGGACAGCCAGTAATTGGCGGCCTTCAGCGCCAGATATCCCGCCAGCAGCAGCGACATCAGCATGCTGAAGTCGCCCGTGATCTTCCGGCGTCCCCGCCGCAGCCGCCACCCGCCGTACCAATAACCCCCGACCACGGCGATCCAGAGCCCGTAGGTGAGGGCCTGCGAGAGCAGCGCCACCACCATGACGTGGAACGGGTAGACCTCGACGAAGAACGAGATGTCCTTGTGAAACAAGGGGTCCGTAGCGTGCCACGGCGTGGCGTGGCGCCACATCAGGTAGGTCTGCCAACCGGCGGCCGCCTGCTGCCCGACCCAGATCCCCGGGACGACCACGACCAGGAGGACGATCAGCCGCGACAGTCGCGGTTCGTACTTGCGGAATATCCAGCGGATCGTGTCGTCGTCCTGGGAGACGTACAGGGGCGAGCGCATGCGCCGAATGGTCAGCATCGTCGCGCCGCTCACCAGCCCGCCGACCACCCCGAAGACGCAGAACAGCAGGATCTGCGCCTCGAGCGTCGTCCGGTACACCGCGCCGTGATGCACCGAGTCGAACCACATCTGGGTGGTGGCGATCGTCACGGTGACGCGGAACAGCAGCCAGAGGACGACGACGGTGGCCACTACGGCGACCAGGCCGATCGCCGCGCGCTTGAGGGCACCGCGCCGGTTCGCCCGCGTCACCGAGGACCGCGCGGTCACCAGTTTGGCCAAGGCTCCGGTGGTCGCGGGCTTGGCTGGAGTTCGGGTCGGGGAGAACACGCGGGTCAGCTCCGGACGGTTGCGGTTGCGGTTGCGGTGGCGGGAGTTGCGGTTGCGGTGGGGAGAGTTGCGGTTGGGGGAATTGCGGTTGGGGGAGTTGCGGTGCCGGGAGTTGCGTCGGCAGGAGATGTGGGGGCGGGAGTCGCGGGGCGACGGCCTCGGTCGTGTCGATCTTCGTAGGCGTCGACGACGGCGTTGGTATCACCGTCGAGGACGACCTTGCCGCCTTCGAGCCAGATGGCGCGGGTGCAGCTTTCCCGGATGATGCCGAGTCCGTGGCTGACCAGGAACACCGTGCCGGCCTTCTCCCGCAGCTCCAGGATGCGTTTCTCGCTGCGGCGACGGAACTGGGCATCGCCGGTGGCCAGGGCCTCGTCGATCAGCAGGATGTCGGGGGCGCGTGCTGCGGCGATGGCGAAGCGCAGCCGAGCACCCATGCCCGAGGAGTAGGTGTTCATGGGCAGGTGCACGAACTCGCCGATTCCGGCGAACTCGCAGATCCCGTCGTACTCCTCGGCGATCTCGGCCGGGGTCATGCCGATGGCCAGGCAGCCGAGCATGATGTTCTGCTCGCCGGACATGGCGCCCATCATCGCGGCGGATACGCCGAGCAGGGACGCTTGGCCTCGGGTCCACACCACGCCCTGCGACGGAGCCATCAACCCGGCGATGGCGCGCAGCAGCGTGGACTTGCCGGATCCGTTGGGCCCGATCAGTCCGATAGCTTCGCCACGGTAGGCGGACAAGCTGACCCCGCGGACGGCGTGCACGGACCGTTGACCGGGGGCCTCTTCGCGCAGCAGTATCCGCCGGAACGCCGCCGGTGCCCCGCCGCGCCGAGACCCGCCGATGACGCGATAGGTGAGGTGGACGTCGTCGAGCACGACGGTCTGCTCCGTAGTCGCCGCCGTAGTCGCAGCAGCCGTTTCCGCCGTGGCCACCGGATGGCCTGGGGTCTCAGACATTGCCGTACTCCTCCTCGCCGCGCCAGAAGTACAGGTAACTCATGACCAGGGTCCCGCCGGCCCACGCGACCGCGACGAGCCAGGTGCTGGCCGTCGCCGGCGTGCCGACGAGCAGCGCGTGCCGGGCGAGCTGCAGGTACACGTAGGCGGGATTCACGGTCATCACCGTGGCCACCCAGCCCGGGTGGCCTTGGGTGAAGACCTGGACGCTGTACATCACACCGGAGGTGTACATCCACATCCGGGCTACGAACGGCAGGATCTCGGCCATGTCCGGGACCCGGGCGCCCAGGCGGGCGACGACGAACGCCAGGCCGAGACAGAACAGCGACTGCAGGGCGACCGCCGGAATGAGCTCCAACCAGCGCCACGTGATCGGTTCGCCACTGAGCAGCACGATGGGAATGAGGATCATCAGCGAATAGATCAGTCGCGTCAACGCCACCAGGGTGGTCGACACGGGCAGCACCGCGCGCGGGAACTGCAAGGCACGGACCAGCCCGAGATTGCCGGTGATCGCCCGGGAACCGGTGATCAATGAGCTCGTGCAGAAGGTGAAAATGAAGACACCGACGGATAAATACGCGATGTAGTTGGGCACCCCGCGGTTGGTGTTGAGCAGCAGCCCGAAGATCAGGTAGTAGACACCGATGTTGAGCAACGGCGTCAGTACCTGCCAGGCCTGGCCGAGGAAGTTGCCTTCGTAGCCGACGGCGTTCGACGCCGAGGAGTACGCCGCGACGAACCAACGCCGGTACCACAGCCGCCGGGTGTACTCGTCGATCGGCAGCCGCGCCCCGGCGCGCTGCAACCCGGGCGCCGGAGGCTGCGGGACGGTCTCCTCGGAAAGCGTCATCGCGGGCCTCGCAAGTGGGCCCGCAACTCGCGCACGAACCGCTGCTGGACCGGATTGAACTGGTCGGTCAGTAGCAAGTCGACCATCCCGATGTCGACTTGTCCGTCGCCGCCGCCTGACGGCAGCACCGCGGCCACGTCGGCGGCCAGTTCCGCGATCTCCGCCGCCGAACTGTGCGCACCCAGTCGGCCCAGACGCTGGCGCAGCGGTCCGAGGGCCTCCAGCACCGTGGCATCGCCGAACAGCCTGCTCGCCTCGGCGAGTACCCCCGGCATGCCCTCCGGGTGAACGGCGTCGAGGACCGCGGCGGCCCACTTCTCGCTGTTACGCAGGTGGTCGGCCGGACCCAGTACCCCCTGGTTCTGCAGCGCCTGGGTGAGGGTCTTGACCGGCTGGTCGAACGTCTCGGAGCGGGCCAGCTCCCGCAGCCGGTCCCGGGTGGCGGCGATCCGGGCGATCTCGGCGTCGAGCTCGTCCGCGATAGCACCCAGCGCATCGGCCAGCGACACCTCTTCGGCATCGGTGGCGCTGACCCGCGCCGCGATCTGCGGCAGCGGCATCCCCAGCGCGCGCAGCCGGGCGACCCGCACCAACTCGATGACTTCCTTGCCGCCGTAGCGGCGGTAACCGGAATCGTCTCGCGGCGGCTCGGGCACCAGGCCGATCGAGTGGTAATACCGCACCGCGCGCGGGGTCAGCCCGACGACCTCGGCGACCTTGGTCACCGACAGTCGTAGGGGCGCATCCGGGGTCACGATCTCACTATGCAACATTGACGCAGCGTCAAGGTAAGCCCGAAGCGGCAACCCGCCGTAAACAGATCAGAAATTCGGCGAATCGTTCCCGTGCCCGACGTCTACGGCGACAGTGATTCGAGCGGTCGGCAGGGCCCGCTCAATCTCGCGAACCGCCCACGGGCCGCCGTCGACCCGGTTAGCATCCAGGCCATGGCTGAGCCCACCGAGCTGACCCCCCGCCCCTTCCCGGCCGCTCCCGATGAGATCGAGGCCCTGCTCGGCGCGCTGCATCGCAACCGGCGAACCTTCGCCTGGAAGACCGCAGGACTCAGCGCTAGCGACATGCGCCGGACCCTCGGGCCGTCGACGGTGACCCTGGGTGGTCTGGTCAAGCACCTGGCCCTGGTCGAGGACCACTACTTCACCCACCAGCTGCACGGTGGCGACTACCCGGCCGTGTGGGCGCCGATGGCCGAGCAGGATGGCTGGGATTGGACGTCTGCCGCCGACGACACCCCCGAGGCGTTGCGCACGCTGTGGCTCGAGGCTGTGGCCCGATCCGAGGCCGCAGTGGCCGAGGCGCTCGCGGACGGCGGCCTCGACCGAAAGCTGGCGGTCTCCGACTGGGCCGAGACGCCCAACCTGCGCCGCGTCGTCGTCGACCTGATCGAGGAGTACGCCCGGCACACCGGCCATGCCGACTTGATCCGCGAGTCCATCGACGGCCTGGTCGGCGAGGACGCGCCGCAGTAGCAGCGTTCGCGCGGGTTCGATCTGGTCGTGGCCGTAAGGTCGTGGCCTTTAGTTGCTGCGGCGGCGGAAGAGCACTCCGCCGAGGACGAGCGACCCGACGGTGATCCCCAGGCTCCAGGCCACCGAGTGCCAGGCCGATGCCGCGACCGGTCCGCCCTGGAGCAGCGAACGCACCGCATCGACGACCGCAGTGACGGGCTGGTTGCGCGCGAAGCCCTGTAGCCACGAGGGCATGGTGCTGATCGGGACGAACGCGCTGCTCGGGTAGGCCAGGAAGCTGATCAGGAAGCCGATACCGCTCGCCGCTTCCGGGGAGCGCACCGTGATTCCCACCATGGCCGCGAACCACGACAAGGCGAGGACGAACAGGGCCAGCAGCGCGAGCGCGGCGAGCCAGTGCGCCGCGTCGGCCGAGGAGCGAAAGCCCAGGGCCAGGGCGACGGCAACGACCAGGACGCAGGACAGCAGGTTGCGGGCGAGGCTGGCCAGCACGTGACCGTTGATCAACGCTTCACCGGGGACGTCCATGGAGCGGAACCGGTCGATGACGCCGCCGCTCAGATCAGCGGCCACGCTGACCGAGGTGGACGCGGCACCGAACCCGACGCAGACGAGGAGTACGCCCGGGACGACGTAGTCGACGTAGTCGCGGTAGCGGCGGCCCAGGGTGATGGCGCCGCCGAACAGGTACACGAACATGACCATCAACATGACCGGCAGGACGAGGGCCGTGATCAGCCCGTCGACGTTGCGCAGCGACAGCCGAAAGGCGCGCCCGGACATCGTGCGCGCGTCGAGCAGGAAGGTAGCGGGATCAGACAAGATCGGCCTCCTCGAGCGCAGCGGCGGGGTGGCCGGTGAGTGATAGGAAGACGTCGTCGAGGCTGGCCGTGTTGAGGGCGAACCGTTCGACGCGGGTGCGGGATGGGTCGATTTCGTCGAGCACTGCACGGATCTCGCCTGCTTCGCCGGTGACCGAGACGCTGATCGTCGACGCGGCCGGGTTCTCGTGGATGACCCGCAGGCCGAGCTGGAGCAGTGCCGCGTGGTAGGCCTGGGGGCCGGCCAGCTGCAGGTCGAGCCGCACACCGCCCACCTGGGCCTTGAGCGATGCCGCGGTGCCGGAGGCGACGATTCGGCCGTTGTCGACGACCGCGATCTCGTCGGCCAGCTCGTCGGCCTCCTCGAGGTACTGGGTGGTCAGCAGGATCGTCACGCCGGACGCGGCCAACGCCTTCACCACATCCCGGAGACCCTGGCGGCTGCGCGGGTCGAGGCCGGTGGTCGGCTCGTCGAGGAAGATAACTTCGGGGTGACCGAGCAATCCGGCGGCCAGATCCAGTCGCCGGCGCATGCCGCCGGAGTAGGTCTTCACGCGGCGGTCGGCGGCGTCGAGCAGGTCGAACTGGTCGAGCAGCTCGTTGGCCCGACGACGAGCGTCGCGCCCGGACAGTCGATGCAGGCGGCCCATCATCCGCAGGTTCTCGGCCCCGGTCTGCAACTCATCCAGCGCGATGCCCTGACCGGTCAGGCTGATCCGCCTTCGCACCTCGTGGCGCTGCGTCACCACGTCGTACCCGGCCACGTTGGCCTGGCCGCCGTCCGGGGCCGACAGGGTCGCCAGTATTCGCACGGTTGTGGTCTTGCCCGCGCCGTTCGGGCCGAGCATGGCCAGGACCGCTCCCCGTTCGACGGCGAGGTCGATCCCGTTTAGCACCGAATTCGTGCCGTAGGACTTGGTCAGCCCCGTCGCTTCGATGACGTGCATGGTGGTCTCCTAACTGCATATGAGGTACGCAGATTCTTCTGCGTAAGCTATACACAGTTCGCCACGTCGTCAACCACAGGAGGGCCATTGACCGAGTTGCCGGGCAGTATCGAGCTGGCGTGGGGGTTGCGCGAGTCCGCGACGCGAGGCCCGAAACGCGGGCTCACCCTCGATCGGATCGTCCAAGCCGGCATCAAAATCGCGTTCACCGAAGGGCTGTCCGGGTTGTCGATGGGTCGCGTGGCCCGCGAGGTGGGCGTGGCAACGATGTCGTTGTACCGCTACGTCTCGGCCAAGAACGAGCTACTGACCCTGATGGTCGACACCGCCCTCGGTTCGCCTCCCGCGGTGCGCCCGGATGAGGACTGGCGCGCCGGTCTGACCCGGTGGGCTGAGGGCATTCGCGCGTCCTACGCACGGGCGCCGTGGGCGTTGCGGGTACCGATCAGCGCGCCGCCGCTGGGTCCGAACAATGTCGCCTGGCTCGAAAACGCCCTGGCTAGCCTGGCTCGCACACCCTTGTCGGAGAACCAGAAACTGTCCTGCGTGCTGCTGCTGAGCGGCCACGTCCGCAACGACGCCACGCTCAACGCCGATTTTGCCGCCGTGGCCGGCACGCAGCCGATCATGCCTACCTACGGGGCAATGCTATCCAAGCTCCTCGCTCCCAACGACCCCGACCGGTTTCCAGCATTGCGGCGCGCGATCGCCACTGGAGCCCTCGACGACGACGACGAACCGGACGTCGAGTTCTACTTCGGGCTCGAGCGCATCCTGGACGGCATCTCCGAGCTGATCGATCGCTGCTGACGTGGCCCGGGGGACACCGGCAACGGTCGACCCACCTCGGACGGGTGAGAACATCGCACCGTGTCCGACGATCCGTGGGCCGCTCTGGCCGACCCGTTCGTCGAGGGCGCCTACGCGACCGTCAAGGGTCAGGTGCGCACCTTCGTCATGCACCAGCAGCTGTTGACCCATCTGCCCGGTCCGCCCGCGGGGGTCCTCGATGTCGGGGGCGGGGCCGCGCACCAATCCCTGCCGCTCGCGCGACTGGGTTACCACGTCACCGTCCTCGATTCCTCACCGGCGATGCTGGCCAAGGCCGCACAACGGTTGCGCGCGGAGCCCGCGGCCGTGCGCCGCCGGGTGCGGCTCATCGAAGCCTCGGGTGAGGATGCCGAGGCGGCCACGGCCGGTGAGCTGTTCTCCGCCGTGCTGTGCCACGGCGTGCTGATGTATCTCGAGCAACCCGAGACCATGGTCAGCGTGCTGTGCCGGTGTGCGGCTCCCGGCGGCGTGCTGTCGATCCTGGCGTTGAACGCGGCCACCATGGCGGTCCGACCGGCACTCGAGCGGCGGTGGACCGACGCGTTGACGGCGTTCGACGCCACCGGCGAACGCGGCGTGCTCGGCGCTGAGACCCGCGCCGACACCGTCGAGCACCTGTCGACGCTGCTGCGGCGCAGCGATGTCACCACCGAGGCGTGGTACGGGGTGTGGCTGTTCAGCGATTGGCTGGACCTGCCGCTCGCGACCACGGACGTCGCCGCGGTCGCCGACGTCGAACTGCAGGCCGGCCGCCGCGATCCGTACCGACAGCTCAGTCGCGTCTTCCACCTGGTCGGACGCCGTGCCGCCGCGGAGGCGACGTGACCGGTTGATCGATCCCGCGGTCTGCGTTACGAGGCCGGGTAATCCTGAGCGTGGCGGGAACCGTGGACGTGGGCCCGGGCCGGGAAGCGGGCCAGGTCGAGCAATTGCCCACCGTCACGCGGCGATGGACGGCGGTCGAGGCGGGCGCGCAGCAGATCGATCGCGACGTCGTGACGGCGCGCGGTGACGGCCGCGAACAGCAGCGTCTCCTCCACCACCTCGCGCTGCGCGGCGCTGCCGCCGAGCGAGGCCACTCCGGTCAGCGCCAACAGCCGATCGGTGGCCAGGCCGGCGTTGCCGTCGACCAACGCCGTCAACGCCCCGGCCAGTTCGGCGATCGTGGTGTGGAACGCGGGGTGCGGGTGCCCGAGCGCCTTGTCCCTGAGCCGGAGCAAGCCGACCCGATCGTCGGCCACGGCCAAGGCCACCGCGGCGTGCAGGGCGATGAACGGGGTCGGCGGGTCGTAGAGGAGTTCGGGCGGGACGGTGCTCAGCAGCTCGCCTACCGTCGGCCACTCCCAGAACCCCAGCGCGTGCCCGCGCCAGAGCAGTGAGGCCGAGTCGACCAGGGCGCGAACGCCGGTCACCCGAGGCGGCGCGAGCTGGGCGGTGTAGCGCACCATCGCCGCCCGGGCGTCGCCGATGGCCAGTTCGTGCAGCGCGGCGTGCCAGGAGAAATGGGCGCGTTGGGACGTCGTCGGGCCGCGCGCGGTGATCCAGCCGTCGAGCCAGGCCAGCCCGGCAGCGTGGTCGCCGGTCTCGTAGTGCACGTGGGTGCGCGCGTGGGCCGCATGCGCCGAAGCGGGCTCGGCGGTCAGGGAGGAGGTCGCCAGGTCCATCGCCTCGTCCCAGCGCTGCTGCTCCTGACGGATGAACGCCAGCAGCCCGCGGTACCACCAGTCGTCGCCGTAGGCAGGCGCCAGTCCCTCGACCAGCGCCCACGCCTCCTGGGGAACCTCGGTGGCTCCTCCGAACGCGATCGTCGGTACGGCCACGCTGACGGCCAGGGCGTCCTCGGGGTAGGCCTGGATGTGCGCGATCAGGGCGCTGGCCGAGCGGGGACCCGGGCGCTGGATGCGGTCGGCGACGACCCGGATGAACTGCTGCTCGCGCTCGTCTGCGGTGTGGGACAACCGCAATGCCGCATCGATGGAGCCGGCCACGTCGACGCCCGGCGCGCCCCATTCGTGACCGAGCAGGGCCAGCGCGGCGTGGCCGAGGGCGAAGGCCGGGTCGGCCGTCACCGCGTCCGCCATGAGCGCCGGCGCGCCGGTCTGGACGCGCAGGATCCGCGCCAGCGCGGTGTCGTACAGCCCGGCGGCTTCGTGCGACGCGCTCAGGGGCAGGCCGTAGACATCGCGCGGGCGCCGCGGGGGCTTGACCGCGGGCAGGTCGGCGATGATCGCCTCGGCCAGACCCGTGGCCTGGACCCGGATCTCCGGGACCGCGGTGGATTCCCACAATTGCCCGCGGCGCATCGGCCCGAGCGTCCAGATCCGGGTGGGGTGCCGGTCAGCGCCGAGCACCCGGCCGTGGCGGTCAGTGGCCAGTCCGATGTTGTGAGGTCCGGGGTGGATGGCGCCGGACAGCAACAGGTTGAGCACCAGGGGGTCGGGGTCGCTGCGCACGTCCGAGCGGGGTCCGGTGCAGTTCACCACCGCCGCCACCTCGAGCACCGTCGCGTCGGTCAAGGTGACGCGGACGCCGTCGCCGGTGTCCTGACATCGCGCCACTTCGCCGACGTGGTTGACCAGCTGGCGCTGCCGATGGCGCTCGGCCAGCCCGAGACCCATCGCCGGCTCGACCCGATGCCGGGCCCGATCCCAGCGACGCGCGCCGAAGGCGAGGAAGCGCTGCTGTTCCTGCTCGTCGAGCCGGCTCCACAGCACGCTGGTGATCGGACGCAGGGAGTCGATGGCCGCCCGCCAGTCACCGCCGCCGGACGCGGTGGCCCGCAGGTGCGCGAAGACGAGGCGGCGAAGCTGCGGCCACGTCATCGGGCCGGTCGGGATGGCCGGTGCGGGCACCGGCGCGGCGGGAACGGACAGGTGGGCCAACGGCAGCAGGCCATGGCGGGAGACGGTGTGCAGCACGCGGTGGCCGTCGCCGAGGACGTGCGCCACGTCGGCCATGGTCAGACCCGAACCGACCAGCAGCACCGGTCGGCTGGCCGGGATGTCGCGCAGCGCGCGGGGAGCCCAGGGATCGGCCACGAAATGGGCGGAACGCACGAGTTCGGCCGGCGCCCAGGCCGTGGACGGAGCGCCGTTGCCGGTGGCCAGGACGGCGGCGTCGACCTGGCGACCGCGGGCGGAGTCCAGGCTCATCCGCAGCCGGCGGCCGTGCCCGGTGAGAGAGGTGACCCGTCCGGTGGCGAACTCCAGGTGGACCTCGGGGTGGGCGGCGACGGTGTCGAGCAGCGTCTCGTGCAGGTAGCGGCCGTAGTCGCAGCGGGCGGAGAACGTGCCGGCGTGGGCCGACGGATCCGTGTGGGTGACCAGCCACTGAACGAAGTGGGTCGGGTCCTCGGGCCAGACGCTCATCCGTCCGGCCGGCACGTTGAGCCGGTGGCGGCGGTCAGAGGTCGAGTAGGCGATGCCTCGTCCGACGGGAGCGTCGTCGATCAGGACCACGTCGATTCGTCGGTCGGCGCGCCCGGCCGTCGCCGCCAGGTGGATGGCGGTCAGGGTGCCACTGGCGCCCGCACCGACGACGGCAACGACGCTC
This sequence comes from uncultured Jatrophihabitantaceae bacterium, assembly GCA_964252015.1. Taxonomy (GTDB): domain Bacteria; phylum Actinomycetota; class Actinomycetes; order Mycobacteriales; family Jatrophihabitantaceae; genus CAXSBR01. Next base: position 75,677 of record CAXULW010000011.1, read on the forward strand.
GCTGCGGTCATGGCCGACACCAACCCTGTTCGCTGCGACAAACCATTGCTGACCCCCAAGTTAGTCTACCGAACCAGTAGGAAAGGAACCTTAGGTGGGATGCTGAAGGGCGTCAAAGCCGGCGCCTGACGATGCCGATCCTGTCATTCAACGTGGCGCAATCACCGATTGGGTAACGGCGACGTCACACTTCCAAGCGGCGGAACTCGCTGCCGTGGAACACCAACGGGCGGATGTCGTAGTCGGCGTCCAGGTTGTGCACGGCCAGCACCACGATGTCGTGGTCACCGGCGTGGACCTGCTGGTAGATGCTGGTGTCGAGCCAACCGCTGGCGCCGTCCAGAAGCACGGCGCCGTCCGTCGTGGCCCGCCAGTCCAGGCCGGCGAACCGCTCGCGTCCACGCGACCCGAGTTGCCGTCCGGCGTGGCCCTGCTCGGCCGACAGGATGCTCACGCCGAGGCGGGGCACGTCCCGCAGGACCGCCCACGTCCGCGACGCGTGTGCGACGCAGATCGAGACCAGCGGCGGCTCCATCGAGACCGACGTGAACGAGCTGGCCGCGATCCCGATCGGGGCGCCGTCGACCAACGCCGCGACCGCGGTGACGCCGGAGGGAAAGGCGCCGAAGACCCGCCGCAGTTGGGCGGGGTCTATCACTTGGGTTGTCGTCATATCGAGCGCCTCCGTGATCCGAACCCGGGTAGTTGGCGGCGCGCGACGTCCAGCCACGCGGTGAGGGTGGGGGAGTGGGCGGCCAGCGACCCGGCGCCGAAGCGATCGAGGAAGAGTCTGAACAGGCCGGTGTAGCTGGCCTTGTAGGTGGGACTGGCCACCACGACCAGCTCGGCCTGGGCGGCGTCGTATGTGCGCGACTTCGGCCTGGGGTTTCCCAGCACGGCAACGACGCTCATCCGGCCGGCGTCCAGCCCAGCGCGGGCGCGACCGTGCGCATCAGGTCATCGAGCAACCTGACGTTGTCAGCCAGGCCGAAGGCCGGCGGCAGGAACAGGACCACCTCGTCCGCGGCGGAAAGTCCGGGATCGGCCAGGACGGCGGCGGCCACCGCGTCCGGTTCGCCGTGGTAGACGGGGCTCATGACGATGCCGGGCGGCAGCTCAGCCGAGAGCGTGGGCGCCAGCGCGCCGGACGGGCGGGAGGCGGCCGGACCATGGGTTCGTCGTTCCAGGTCGTAGGCGGCGTAGCTCTCGCGTAACTGCGGCGTCGTGCCCGGCAGGATCGAGGCGGCCACCGCGACCGGTGGCGCCGGCGTGCCGTGAGCGTCGGTCCAGGCGGCCCGGTAGGCACCGATCAGCCGGGCCTGATGGTCGGGAAACGATTCACCACCGGACACGTCGTGCAGGATCGTGCCGGTGATCAGGCGCAATCCCTGTCGCGCCGCGGTGACGGCCGAGGCGACGCTGCCCGAGCCGTACCAGATCCGCTCGCGCAGGCCCGGGCTGTGCGGCGTCACCTTGAGCTCGGTGCCGACGGGCGGGCCGCCGATCCCGCGCCGTTCGGTGACGACGTGGATGGTCTCGCCGGCCACACCGGCCAGAAACAGGGCCAGTCGCCGCTGGCCCTCGGTGCGGGCGTCGGTGTCGACGCCGCCGAAGACCGCGTCCCAGACCTCGGTACCGCTGGACAGGGCCAGCTGAAGTCGCCCGCCGGACAGCAGGTCGGCCGTGCCCGCGGCCTCGGCCAGCAGGATCGGCTCCTGATACCGCGCCGGGATCACCGCGCTGCCGAGCATGATCCGCGACGTGTGCTGCGCCGCCGCGGCGAAGAACGGGATCGGCGAGGACAGGTAGTTGTCGAAGTGCCGCTGATAGGCCCAGCCGGACTGATAGCCGAGCTCCTCGGCGGCCTGGAAGAGCTCGATGCCCTCGCGCAGGCCGCGGGCCGCCGCGCCGGTGGGGAAGGAGACCCGGGTGTTGAACCCCAGCCGCTTGCCCGGCCTCGGTACGTCCGTGGTGGCCGATTCACGACTGGCCAAGGTGGTCATGAGCGTTCTCCGGTCGTGCTGACCAGCGTGTTCTGCCCGGGCACCGCGTCGAGCAGCTCGCGGGTGTAGGCGTCGTGCGGGTTGGTGAAGACCTCGGCCACCGGCCCGTGCTCGACCACCCGGCCCTGCCTCAGCACCGAGACGGTGTGCGCGATCTGCGCGACGACACCGAGATCGTGCGACACGAACAGATAGGTCAGCCCCAGCTGGGTCTGCAGGCCGGCCAGCAGCGCCAGGATCTGTTCCTGCACGGAGACGTCGAGGGCGGAGACGGGCTCGTCGAGCATCAGCAGATCCGGCTCCAGGGCCAGCGCCCGGGCGATCGCCACCCGCTGACGTTGCCCGCCGGAAAGCTCGGCCGGGAGCCGATCGAGGTAGGCCACGGGCAGGGCCACCTGATCCAGCAGCTCCCGGGCCCGAGCGTGGCGGCTCCGGCGGTCACCGATCTTGAACGCGACCAGCGGTTCGGTCACCGATTGCTCGATGGTGAACTTCGGGTCCAGCGTGGCGAACGGGTCCTGGTGTACGAGCTGGGCCTTGCGCCGCAGTGGTCGCAGCTTGGCCCAGGACAGGCCGCCGATCTCGGTGCCGTCGAGCACCACCGACCCGCTGGTCGCGGCTTCGAGGCCGAGAGCGATGCGCAGGGTCGTCGTCTTGCCACATCCGGACTCGCCGACCAGCGCGTGGGTTCGTCCGCGCGGCACCGTGACTGTGATGTCGTCGAGCGCGTTGAAGCCTCGTTGGCCGCGGCGCGGATCATGCGTGCCGAAGGTCTTGCTGACACCCGTGAGCGTCAGGATCGGCTCGGGCGCAGCCTGCCCGCGCACGTCGAAGCGCGGCACGACCCGCCCGCCGTGGGCCAGTCCGGGCGCGGCGGCGATGAGTTGCTTCGTGTAGGCCTGCCGGGGGGCGACGAGGATGCGGTGCGGGTCGCCTTCCTCGACCTTGCGGCCGTCCTGCATCACCAGCACCCGGTCGGCCCGGTCGGCGGCGATGGCCAGGTCGTGGGTGATGATCAACAGCGAGATGCCCTGGTCGCGGACCAGGCCGCCGAGGTGATCCAGGATCCGCTTCTGCACCGTGACGTCCAGGGCGCTGGTGGGCTCGTCGGCGATGATCAGCTTGGGACGCCCGGCCAGCGCGATCGCGATGAGGACGCGCTGACGCAGCCCACCGGACAGCTCGTGCGGGTATTGCCGAACTCGCAGCTCGGCGTCGGTCACGCCGGCCTGGCCGAGGAACTCCAGCACCTCGGCGTCGGCCTGCGCGCCCTTCACCCCCCGCAACTCGACCACCTCGGCGACCTGGGCACCGATCCGTTTGGTCGGGTTCAGGCCCACCATCGGGTCCTGCGGGATCAGGCCGACGACCGAGCCGCGCAGCGAACGCAGCGTTCGCTCCTTGGCGCCGGCCGTCTCCACGCCGTCGACGAGGGCCGAACCGGCGGTGATGCGGCCGTTCGCCGGCAGCAGGCCGATGATGGCGTTCGCGGTCGTGGTCTTGCCGGAACCGGACTCGCCCACGATGGCCACGACCTCGCCGGAGTGGACGGTGAGGTCCAGCCCGATGACGGCCGGGCGCACCGTGCGGTGACGCAGGTAGCCGACGTCGAGCCCGCGGAGCTCGACGATGGCGGGCCGCTGAGCAGTGCTGGTGGTCATCGTTCGAGCTCCTGCAGCGTCTTGGAGATGTGGTTGAGCGAGAACACGAGCACGGCCACGAACAAGCCGGGGAGCAGGCTCAACCACCAGGACGTCACCAGATAGTTACGGCCGTCCGAGATGAGCGTTCCCCACTCGGCCGCAGGCGGGGCGGCGCCGAAGCCCAGGAAGCTCAGCGAGGCGATCGCGATGATGGCCACCCCGGCGTCGAGAACCGCGAGCACGGCGACCGGACCCCAGGAGTTCGGGAGGATGTGGCGCACCAGCACACGCCGCTGGGACGCGCCGCCGGCCCGGGCGGCCTCGATGAACGGCAGCGTCTTCACCCGCAGCACCTCGGCTCGGGTCGTGCGGGCGAATCCCGGGACGATGCCGACGCCGACCGCGGCGGCGACCGGCAGGGTGCCGTAGCCGAGAGCGGTGACGATCGACAGCGCCAGCAGCAGGCCTGGGATCGCGAGCAGCACGTCGACGATGCGCATGAGCACCGCGTCGACGATGCCGCCGAAGAAGCCCGAGATCACCCCGAGGCCGAGGCCGGCGACCAGCGCGATGCCCAGGGCCAGCAGGGTCGCCTTGATCGTGAGCGCCGACCCGTACAACATCCGGGTCCACTGATCTCGGCCGTACTGATCGGTACCGAACAGGTGGTGCACGCTGGGCGACAGCATCGCCGCCTGCGGATGAGTGACGTACGGCCCGGCTGAGGTGAACAGCCCGGGCCAGAACGCCGACACGACCACGAACACGACGTACCCGGCGGCGATCAGGAACACCGGCTTGCGGGCCAGTTGGCCGAGACCGGCGCGCAGGTTGTCCCGCCGCCCACTGCCGCGTTCGACCGGTGCCTGGGTGGCCAGCTCGACTGCGTCAAGGGCGAGGGGGGCTACGCGTGGGGTGACGACGTCGGCGGCGACGTGACTGTCGATGCTCATATCGCACTCACCTCGGGGGCCACCGTCGGCACCCGAACCTTCCCGCTGCGGCGATGGGAGATCCGCGGGTCGAGCAACGGATAGAGCAGATCGACGACGAGGTTGACGAACACGAAGACGGCCGCGGCGATCGTCACCACGGCGAGCACGACGGGTACGTCCTGCGACAACACGGACTCCTGCGCGAGCTTGCCCACGCCCTCCCGGGTGAAGACGGTTTCGACCACGATCGAACTGGTCACGGTCAGGCCGACGATGACGCCGAGGATCGTCATGGCCGGCAGCGCCGCGTTGCGGAAGGCGTGCCGGCGCTGGACCGCAGACCGGGAAAGGCCCTTGGCCCGCGCGGTGACGATGTAGGGCTGGCGCAGGGTGTGCTCGAAACTCTTGATCAGTACCTGGGCCAGTACCGACGAGGTGAGAACCGAGATCGTGATGACGGGCATCACCAGCGAATCGACGCCCTGGCTCCCCGTGGCCGGGAGGATCCCGAGCTTGAACGAGAAGAACTGGATCAGGAACAGCGCGACGAAGAACTGGGGAAACGACGCGCCGAGCGCCGGGAGCCGGGTGAGGAAAACCCGCAGGGGGTTCCAGCGCACGAACGTGGCCACATAGGCCAGCGCCGCGCCGGCCACCAGCGAGACCAGGGCCGCCGCGACGCTGAGCACCAGCGTCTGCCCGATGCGTTGGCCGATCAGGTGGCTGACCGGGACGCCTTGACTGAGCGACGTGCCGAAGTCACCGTGCAACGCCCCGGCCAGGTGATGCCAGTACTGGGCCCAGATCGACTGATCGAGGCCGAACTTGTGCTCCAGCGCGGCCAATTGCGGCTTGGTCAGGCTGTCCTCCTGCACCCCGGCCGCAGCGAGTTGCAACTGCAACGGATCGCTGGGCAGCAGGTACAGGATCGCGAACGTGAGCGTAAACGCCGCCCAGAGCACGGCTATCGCCTGAAACACGCGACCCACGATGTATCTGGTCATGAGCGGTACCTGGTCATGAAGGGTTGGCCCCGGTGCAGTCACGCTTCGGCGTGTCGCGACTGCTACCGGGCCAACGCTCGATCCGGGCCATCGTCAGCTCTTCCAGACGTCGTTGAGCTTGAGGAAGCTCTCCGACGTAAAGGCGAAGCCGTGGACATGACTGCTGACGCCGGCTTCCTGCACCCGCTCGAACAGTGGGAACGTCACGCCCTGATCGATCAGGTAGTCCTGCAGCTCGCCGTAGGCCTGCTTGGTCTGCGTCGCGCTGGTGGTCTGGATGGCCTTGGCGAACAGCGCCTGGATGTGGGCGGTCACGGTCGGGGCCGCCGACCGGGTGGCCAGCGCCTTCGAGTTCGCCACCGCCGGGTTGATGATGAACTGCAGCGCACCGGGGTCGGCCCGCGTGAAGTAGTTCACCGTGAGGTCGTAGTCACCGTTGGGCAGGTAGGTCGCCTGCTCGGCCGGGGTCAGCGTGCGCAGCGCGAGGTTGATACCGACCTTCTTCAGCTGAGCCTGCAATAACACCGCACCGTCACTGAACTGGGTGACCGGGTAGTCGAGCGACAGCTCCTTGCCGTTCTTGAATCGATAGCCGCCCTTACCGACCGTCCAGCCGTCGGCCTGCAGGATCTTCTCGGCCCCGGTCGGGTCGTACGCGAGTTTGCTCGCCTGCGACTTGAAACCGGGTGTGGTCGAGTCGAACGCCCCCTGCACGACCGGATAGTCCGGGCCGAACACCGTCGACGCATACGTCTTGAGATCGATCGACTTGTACAGCGCTTTGCGCACCTGGACATCGCTGAGCGGGCGTCCTGCGCTGGTGTTGGCGAACTGGGTGTACGAGACGCCGGGCAAAGCGCGCTTCGCCACCGTGTCGCCGGACTTCTGGATCAGCTGCTCGTCCTGCGGGCTGAACGGGTTGCGCGGCCAGTCGATGTCGATGGCGCCGCTGGTGAGGTTGCCGGTGCGGACGCTGTCCTCGGCCACGTAGTTGAAGATGACCTTGTCCAGGTAGGCCGCGCCCTGATTCTTCTCCAGCGCAGATGCCCAGTGGTAACCCGCCCGCTTGGTCAGAACGGTCTCGACCTTCGGCGTGTAGTGGTCGAGCACGAACAGACCCGAGCCGACGACCCCTGTCCCGGTGCATCGCTTGGCCGGCGGTTCCTGGTACTCGCTCGGGTCGGTGATCGCCAGGTTCGTGGTCGAGGTCGCTTGCAGGAACGAGGAGTTCGGCTGGCTGAGGTGGAACTGCACCGTGAGCGGGTTGACCACCGTCGCGCCGGTCAGGCCCTGGATGTATGACGTGCCGAAGGCCGCGTGGTTCGTGGCCTTCACGGTGGCGATCCAGCCCTTGGCGTCGGCGGCCACCGCGGCGGCGTCGACCTTCTTGCCGTTGCTGAAGGTGACCCCGTCGCGCAGGGTGAACGTGTAGGTCTTGCCGTCGGGGCTGATCTTCCAGCTCTTGGCCAGCCAGGGCACGATCTTGCCGGTCTGCGGGTCCTGGTCGGTCAGCGAATCCGCGTAGTTACGGATGATGGTGCGGCTCTCGATCCAGTACACCTGGAACGGGTCGATGCAGGAGAAGGTCGGGTTGTCCGGGAAGAAGGAGACCTTCAGCGTGCCGCCGGCTTTCGGGGTGCCACCGGACGGGGCTGAACCCCCGGCCGAGGACGTGGGGCCGGTCTTGCTCTTGTCGTTGCTGGTGCAGGCAGTCACTACGAGCAGCCCGGCCAGGGCAATGGAAGCGGCCGCGGTTCGGCGCCGGGCCCACCGGTCGGGGCGTCGGAAGATGGTCATCGGGTTTCCTTCAGTGAGTGACGGATGAGGCGGACGCCTCGAGGTGGGTTACGTGATTGGGTGGGTGCATCAGCTGCCGAGCACGCGGCGGCCGCTCGCGAGCAGGACGGTGTCCTCCTGCGGCGGATGCACCCGGATACAGAGCGCGTCGCGCAGGTGCCGCTCCAGGGGATGGTGCTTCGACAGACCGGGGTTACCCAGCGCGGCGACCGCGGCCTGAGTGGCGGAGATCACCGACCGGGCGATCGCCACCTTCACCGCGGACAGCTCGGGCAGGAACTGGGTGTCGCCGGCCTCGATGCGCAGGATCGCCCCGTGCAGAAGGGTTTCCGCCTGGATGATCTGCAGGTCTATCTCACCGGCCACGACCTGAATACGTTCGGTCTGGGCGATTGGCCGACCGAGCGCGGCCGGAACGCGGGTACGGGCGTATTCGGCGAAGGCGGTGCGCGCGGCCCGCGCCACCCCGATGTACAGCGCCGGGTGCCCGAAGCCGCCCGGGCCGGCCATGGCGGCCGGATCGCGGTAGACGCCGTCGGCTCCGCGCGGGATCTCGACGAACGCATCGGCGGGGACGTGCACGTCTTCGTAGATCACGTCGTGGGTGTTCGATGCGCGCAGGCCGAGGTGGTCCCACGTCTGCACCCAGGTGACGCCCGGTCGGTCGCCCGGCACGATGACGTGACCGACCCGCGGGGACTGCGGATCGGTGCCCGGTTCGTCGGCCACGGCCCACACCACGTGATAGGCCAACCCCGTGCCGCCGGTGGCGTAAGCCTTGTGGCCGTTGAGGGTCCAGCCGTCGGCGGTGCGCGTGGCCGTCGTCTTCGGTAGTCCACCGCGGGCCGGGGCGCCCAGTTCCGGTTCGGCCCTTACCGCGTTGACCAGCGCCGGCCCGTGATGCGACTGGCGCAGCAGGTCGTCGTAGTACGCCGTGGGCCAGTGTGGCTTCGCCGCCTGGCCGGCATGGCTCATCAGCAGGTTGGCGGTGATGAGCCCGACCGACGCGTCGCCTTCGCCGATCGCGGTCAGGATCCGGGCGACGTCGCGGGGACCGGCGCCGGGGCCGCCGTACCGGGTGCCGATCGTGGCCGTGAGCAGGCCGGCGCGGTGTGCCACCTCGAGGCCCTTCCAGGGGATCTCGGCGGTGCGGTCGTACTCGGCCGCGGTCGAAGCGATCTCGGCGGTGACCGCCGCCAGGGCCTCCGTCGACAGATCGGGAGGTGCGAAGGTGCGGATGGACGTGTCGGTGGTGGTCATGAGCGGTCCGCCGGCGTGAGGATCGCAGCGAGGAACGAGCGAGGACCGGAGCGACGGCGGACTGCGGGAAGCAGGGTCATGAGCGGACCGCGGGAAGCAGGGTCATGGTCGGCCGGCCGTTGCGTACTCGGCGTAGGCGGCGCCGTAGTTGCCGAGATGATCGGCCTGCAGGGTGCCACGCTGGCCGGTCGCGCGGCGGTGGGTCAGCTCCTGGCGGACCAGGGGCAGCACGAAGCGCCCGTAATCCACCGCATCGGCGAGCGTGTCGTAACCACGGATCGACACGAGTGACGCGCCCCGGTCGACGTAGTCCACGATGGCGGCGGCGACGGTCTCCGGCGAACCCACCAGCGCCGTCGACGCTCCAGCGGCGTTGGTGGCGGCGGCGGTCTTGGTCCACAGCGCCCGGTCGTAGAGCTCGGCCTTGTCGGCAAAGGCGAGTGCCCGTTGCGAGCCGACGTTCTGCGGTGTCCCTTGGCGATAGCGCTGGGAGGCGTACCCGGCGTTGGCGAAGGTGTCTTTGATCCGGGCCACGTACTCGTGCGCCTTGGCCCAGGCCAGGGAGTCGGTCGCCGCGACGATCGGGCGGAACGTCACCCAGATCCGCGGAAGCTCGGTGCGCCCGGCCGCTCGGGCGATCTCGTGCACCCGCTCGATCTCCTGGCGCAGATCGTCCAGCGGTTCGCCCCAGAAGCTGAAGATGTCTCCCTTGACGCCGCCCACGGCGAACGCCTCGTCGGACTGGCCACCGATCGAAATCGGGATCGACGACGCGTACGGCGCGAACCCGGGCCCGAAGTCGTCGAACGTGTAGAACTCGCCGTCGTGACCGAACGCGGCGGGTTCGGTCCACGAGCGCCGCAGCACGTCGACGTACTCCGACGTGCGGGCGTACCGCTTGTCCTTGGGCAGGTAGTCCCCCTGGCGGGCCTGCTCGGCGTCGTTGCCGCCGGTGATGAGGTGCACCACCGCGCGGCCCTCGGTGAGCTGGTCCAACGTGGCCAACTTCTGCGCGCCCACCGTCGGGAACGTGGTGTTCGGGCGCAGGGCGACGATCGGTTTGAGCCGCTCGGTCAGCTGGCCGACGGCGCTCGCGACGACGAACGAGTCGGCGCTGGTGGAGCCGTAGGGGAGCAACGTGTAGTCGTAGCCGCCCTCCTCGAGGGAGCGGACGTAGCGACGGAAGTACTTCAGGTCGATCCCGCGGCTGGGGATCGGGTTGAGCTCGGTCGACGGGTTCAGGTGCGACAGGCTGATGAACTCCACCTCGGGCGACGCGGTCGCCGGGATCGTCGAGTCGAAGGTCGGCGCGCTCATGCGGAGGTCCTCTCGGCCAGTTCCTGCGGGTGGGCGGCGTAGGCACCGCGGTGATCGGCCTGCAGGTTCCCGGGCCGGCCGGTGGCCGCGCGGTGGGCCAGTTCCTGACGCACCAGGGGCAGCAGGTAGCGGCCGTAGTCGATGACGTCGTTGAGGTTGTCGTAACCGCGGATGGAGATCAGCTCGGCGCCGAGGTCGATGTAGTCGAGGATCGCGGCGGCCACCGTCTCCGGGCTGCCCACCAGAGCGGTCGAGGCGCCGGCGGCCCCGGTGGCGGTCGCGGTCGGCGTCCACAGCGCGCGATCGTGCACGTCCTGGCGGGCGGCGATCTCCAGCAGCCGCTGCGACCCGACGTTTTGCGGAGCGCCCCGGCCGAAGGTCCGCGGTACCCACCCGTTGCCCGGGGGCTGCTCCAGGATCCCGAGGATGTGCTGCGCCTTCTCCCAGGCCAGTTCATCGGTCGCCGCGATGATGGGCCGGAACGTCACCCAGATCCGCGGCCGGTCGCGCCGACCGGCCTTCTCGGCTTCCCGGTTGACGATGTCGATCTGGTCCTGGGTGTCCTTCAGCGGCTCCCCCCAGAGGCCGAAGATGTCCCCGCGCGAGCCGCCGACCCGGTACGCGTCGGCCGAGGATCCGCCGACCGAGACCGGGATCGTCCCGTTCGTCGGGCGCACCGCGCTGACGAACCCGTCGAACTTGTAGAACTCCCCGTCGTGACTGAACGGCTCGGTGTTCGTCCAGACCTGCCGCACGATGTCGATGTACTCCGCCGTACGGGCGTAGCGCTGTTGCTTGGTCAGGTAGTCGCCTTCGCGGGCCTGCTCGGCGTCGTTGCCGCCGGTGATGAAGTGCACCACCGCACGACCGTTGCCGAACTGGTCGAGCGTGGCCAGCGCCTTGGCCGCGACGGTCGGGTACATGGTGTTCGGGCGCAACGCGATGATCGGGGCAACCCGTTCGGTGCGGGCCACGATCTGGTTGGCGATCGCGAACTGGTCCTGGTACGACGAGACGTACGCGCACAGCGTGTAGTCGAACCCGGCGTCCTCGAGCGCGTTGACGTACCGCTTGAAGAACGGCAGGTCGATGTCGGCCCGCCCGAGCCGGTTGAGTTCGTTGCTCGGGTTGACGTTGACGGCGCTGATGAATTCGACGGCCATGACGGCTTTTCCGTTCTCTTCGCTAGAATTGGGTGGGTTACGACGGGGCCGGGCCGGTGGCGACCGGACGGGCCGGATCTCCCGACCAGGCCGACCAGGAACCGGGGTACAGCGCCGCGTCGATACCGGCGGCCTGCAGGGCGGCGATCTCGTGGGCCGCGGTGACACCGGAGCCGCAGTACACCCCGACCTCGGCCGCCGCACCGGCGGCCGTGAACCGTTCGCGTAGTTCGGCCACGCTGCGGAATGTCTTGTCCGGGCCGAGGTTGTCCGCAGTGGGCAGGCTTATCGCGCCGGGAACGTGGCCGGCGCGGGAGTCCACCGGTTCCACCTCACCGCGGTACCGCTCACCGGCCCGGGCATCGATGAGCACACCCCGCTCGGCCAGCGCGGCGGCGGTATCGGCGTCGAGCGTGGGCAGGTGGCCGGGCGTCAGCGTGACATCGCCGGGCTCGGCCTGGTCCGCACCGACGGTGAGTTGCCCGCCGGCGGCCACCCAGGCCGGCAGACCGCCGTCGAGGATGCGGACGTCACTCACTCCGGCCCACCGCAGCAGCCACCACGCCCGGGCCGCGCTCTGTCCGCCGTTGGCGTCGTACACGACGACGGCCTGGCCCCGGCGCAGTCCCCAGCTGCGTGCCGCCTGCTGCAGGTGGGCCAGTTCGGGCAGTGGGTGCCGCCCACCGTCAACCGACGCGGGCGCGGCCAGTTCGGAGTCCAGATCGACGTACACGGCGCCGGGCAGATGCCCGTCCAGATAGTGCTTTTCGCCGTCCGGATCGCCCAACGCCCAGCGCACGTCGAGCAGGGCCGGCGGGGCCGATCCAGCCCGCTCCACCTGCAGCGCCCGGGCATCGACCAGAACCGTGGCCGCCGCGAGCACCTGGACGAGGTCCTCCGCCGGCAGCGATCCGGGCGCCGTGTTCTGCTGCACCGCTCGGTGCACCCGCGCCAGGATGGCGGCGTTGATCGGCGCGCGACGGCCCAGCTGGCGCGCCACGAGCACGATCTCGCCGTTGAGGAAGTCGCTCTCGGCGTCGCGGCCGCGCGCGAGGCTCTGCCAGGTCGAGCTGCCGGGCCGGGGTTGTCCGTCGATCGGCTCGGCGGCGAATCGGTCGAGGTGCACCGTGCTCTCGGCCCGGAAGTCGGCCGCGTCGATTCCGGCCGCGGCCAGGACCTCGCCGGCCTCGGCCTGAACCAGCCGGGCCGCCCGGTCCCGTTCCGGGCCTGGGGCGTAGAGCGCGTCGACGGCGAACGTCACGCTGGCCAGCAGCTTGCCGGCCTTCCAGCGGGTCAGGTCAGTGACCACCTGCACCTCGAAGCCCGCCTGCCCCAGGTGGTCGGCGATCCGCTGTGCCGCGGTTGACGGCGCGGCGTTCGGATAGTTCCCGAGCCAGAACACACCTACTGCGGGGGCGCCGGGCGAGAGGACCTCGCCGTCGGTCACGTAGGTCGAGGGCACCCACAGCACTGATCCGACCACGGTCGCGAAGCGGCGTAAGGCGCTGCGCTCCGCGTCCAGCCCGTTCTGCAGGGTGAACACCGGAAGCACCTCCCCGGCCCGCCAGCGGCCGCCGTCGACCGGCTCACGCGCCCACCGGGCGAGCAGATCGTCAGCGTCCTGGGTTTTCGTCGCGAGGACGAGAACGTCCTTACGGCTCAGGCGGATCTCGTCCGGACCTCCCACTGCGGGGACGTCCACCGTCCAGGCACTGCCCGGGCGGCGGTAACGCAACTGCCCGCCCTGCAGCAGGTCCAGCTGTCGACCGCGCCCCACCAGCACGACGTCACGCCCGCTGCGGCGAAGCTCCGCGGCCAGGGTGACCCCGACCGCGCCGGCGCCGAGGATGACGTATCTGGTCATGAGCGGGCCTCCGTGACGGCGATGGGGGCCAGCGCCGACCCGGCCCGAAGGCGTTCCAGGAAGAGCACGATCGTGGCCGCCACGGTGCGGTGGGTCTGGTCGTTGAGGACGTCATGGCGACCGCCGGCGATCGTGACCAGTTCCGCCTGCGGCACGCCTGCGAACCAGCGCCGAGCTGATTCCAGCGGGCTGACGACGTCGTCGCGACCGTGGACACCCAGCGTGGGCAGCCCGATCCGCCCCGGCGACGTCGGATCCAGCCACTCGCCCGGGATGTCGGAGAACAGTTCCGCCGGGCGCACGCCGGCCCGGCTGATCCGGGCCCGGTGGGTACTGCAGGACGTGCGGAGGTCGAGTTCCTCGTCCCAGTCCGCCAGCCGGGGTCCGGTTGCGGTGGTCGGCAGGCCGGCGAGGACCAGCGCCGAGGCGTCGCTCAGCTGACCCTGCCCGGCCAGGTGGGCGGCGTAGGCCGCGCCGGCGTCTGATCCGACGACGATGCGCGGCGCGGTCCCATCGGCTTCGCCCAGTTGGGCGGCGAGCTGTTCGTGCGCGCGGCCGGCGGAGTCAGTCGGCGCGGTGACGACGTGCACCCGGTAGGCGTCGGCGGCCAGGCGCAGACCGAATCGTTCGTACACCGCGGGGGATTCCCCGCGGCCCGGGAGCACGATCAGGGTGCCGCGCAGCGCAACGGAGCCCGGTTCGTTCCAGGTGAGCACGGCGTCGTGCTGGATCAGGGTCATGAGCGGGCCGCCGGCGTGAGGATCGCAGCGAGCGCCAGCGAGCGAGGACCGGAGCGATGGCGGGCTGCGGGAGGCAGGGTCATGAGCGGGCCGCCGGCGTGAGGATCGCAGCGAGCGCCAGCGAGCGAGGACCGGAGCGATGGCGGGCGGCGGGAGGCAGGGTCATGAGCGGCCTTTCTGGTACGGGGTGGCAGTCAGGTGGACGCGGGGCCGGCCCACCCAACACGACGACGGGTGGCGCCGCGGCGGCGGGGAACGCGGAGCTCGGGTGAAGGACGCGGGCAAGCCAGCGCGAGCGTGAGCTCAGGCGGGTGCAGAAGCTAGTACGTCAGCAGCACGGACAACAGGCCGCGGCGTGACGTTTGAGGTCGATCACGCGCCGCTGGGTGAGACGCCGCCCCAATACCCTGGTCGGCACGGTCGACGCGGCACGGGAAGACTGCAGCGCCGTCCCACGCCCGTGCTCGATCTCGATCATGTCTACCAATCTAATAGACAAAGTACCGACCTGTCCAACGACGATCCGTGATCAGGCTGATCGCGAACGCTTATCAATCGAAGTGGTGCGGAACGCCAAGATGGAGGCAAAAGCGCGGCTACCCTATAGATATGACCGGAGTACTGGACATAGTGGCCCTTCGCAGCCTGACCTCCATCGCCGACTCCGGCGGGTTCCGCCGGGCCGCTGACAGCCTGCACCTGTCCCAATCGGCGGTCAGTCAGCATCTTCGGCGTCTGGAACGGGCCTGCGGCCGGTCCCTGGTGCAACGCACCGGGCGGGGCGCACAGTTCACCCCCGACGGTGAACTGCTCGTCGCTGAGGCCCGCAAGATCCTGGCCGCCCACGACGATGCCCTGGAACGTCTGCGCATCTCCGACCGACCCGAACCGGCCTTCGTCATCGGATCGACCGAGCACGCGGCCGATCTGCTACTGCCCGCCATTACCTCGCATCTGAAGGCGAGCTTTCCCGAACACTCGGTACGGTTCCGGATCGACCGGGGCCAACAGCTGCACGAACGGCTCGACGAGGGCGCCCTCGACGCCTCGCTGTTCATCGGCGATGTCCGGGGGCGCAGCGTTAGGCCGGCGGGCGCGCTTCCCCTCGCGTGGTACGCCGCGCCGGGGTTTCGCCTACCCCGCCGGACGAACGCCGCCGTTGCGCTGGTCGTGATCGACGCCCCCTGCACGATCCGCCGCCGCGCGTTGCAGGTCCTTGCCGACCATCAGATCGACGCGTCGGTGGTCTGCGAGGCGGGTCACCTGGCCGGCGTGCTGAACGCGGCTCGGGCCGGGGTCGGCGTTGCCTTGCTGGCCCACCTCGGCGCCGCACCCCAAGGCTTGGAACAGCGCCACGATCTGCCGTTGGTGGCCCCCGAGCCGCTGCACGTCCGTGGTCGTTCGCACGCACCGGCCGGACTCGTGAACGCAATCGCCCAAGCGGCCAGCGACCTGCTCTCACCGGCAGCCAGCGTGCCCGTCGCCGTGTGACCACCCATCTGGCACGTTGTTTCCCCCACTGCGCGCCCGGCAGGGCCGCGCGACGCTCAACCTGAGCGTCCCGCACGGGCGCGAAGTCGGGAAGGTTGCGCGAACCCGGGCCCGCGTCGGCGGTCTCAGAGCCGGGGGTCGACCGGCTCCGATTCCAGGGCCAGCACGGCGAACACCGGTTCGTGGACGCGCCACAGCGGTTCCTTGCCCACCGCACGCTCCAGTGACTCGATCCCCAGCGCGTACTCGCGGGCGGCCAGCGATCGTTTGTGGCCGAGCCCGCGCTCGCGCAGCCGTTCCAGGTTGGCCGGTTCGGTGTAGTCCGGGCCGTAGATGATGCGCAGGTATTCGCGTCCCCTGACCTTGATGCCGGGTTGGGCGTAGCCGCGGTTGGTCTTGACCAGGTTGGCCAAGGGTTTGACGACCATTCCTTCCCCGCCCGCCTCGGTCAGCTGCTGCCACCACTCGACGCCGGCCTGCACCGAAGCCGCGTCGTCGGTGTCGACGATGAGGCGCCGGGTGGTGCGGATCAGCGCCGGGGCGGCTTCGACCAGTCGGTCGGCCAGGGCGAGGTGCCAGCCGTGATCCGCCTCGGTCCACGTTCGGCCTTCGCTGGCCAGGACCTGGAACGGTGCGAGCTGTACTCCGTCCAGACCGGCGGTCGGCCAGACGTAGCGGCGGTAGGCACGGCGGAACGCCTGCGCGTTCGACGCCCGCGCCGTGGTTCGGGTCAACAGGTCACCGACGTCCTGACCCCGGGCCGCAGCAGCCTGCAGCACCGACACGGCCGCGGGGAGGGCGGCGTTGGCCGCGGCACCGACTGCGGCGTACTGATGACGCAGCAGGTCTTCGGCCTTGGCTGACCAGGGGACGAGCTCGGCGTCGAGCAGCAGCCAGTCGGTGTCCAACTCGTCCCACAGACCGGTGTCGCTGACGGCCCGGCGCAACCTGGCCAGGAGCCCCTCGGTCAGGGCGGGGGAGAAGAACGAACGGCCTGTGCGGGTGTATACCGCGCCGGTGGAACCGTCCGCAGCGCCGAAGCGGTTGCGGGCCACGTCGGCGTCGCGGCAGATCAATGCCACCGCCCGCGAGCCCATGTGCTTCTCCTCGCAGATGACCGCGGTGATGCCGTCGCGGCGATAGAAGTCGAACGCGGTGCCGGGATGTTCCAGCAGCTCGCCGTGGGCTTCGGTCGCAGTCGGTGCCATCGTCGGAGGCAGGTACAGCAGCCAGCGCGGCTCCAGCGCGAACCGGCTCATCACCTCGAGCGCACCCGCCGCGTTCTCCTCGCGGACCGTGACCCGCCCGGCCAGACGTGTTTCGACGCCACGCTTGCCCAGCACGTCAGTGATCGCCAGCTCGTCCGGGGCGCGTTGGGCTCGCACCGGTGCGTCATCGACCAGGAACGGCTTGGCCGGTTCGTACCAGACCTTGGCCGCCGGCACCGACACGATCTGCCTCTCCGGATAACGCAGGGCGGTCAGTTTGCCGCCGAACACGCACCCGGTATCAAGGCACATCGTGTTGTTGATCCACTCCGCCTCGGGGGTGGGTGTGTGCCCGTACAGGACCGTCGCCGCCCCGCGATATTCGTTGGCCCACGGGTAGCGCACCGGCAACCCGAACTCGTCGGTCTCGCCGGTGGTGTCGCCGTACAGGGCGAAGCTGCGCACCCGGGCCGACGCCCGGCCTTGGTAGGCCTCCTTCAGCCCGGCGTGAGCGACGACGAGGTGGCCGTCGTCCAGCACCAGGTGCGACACCAGGCCGTAGCAGAAGTCCTGCACCTGCTGGCGAAACTCGGGCGGTTCGGTGGCCAGCTGGGCCAGCGTCGTCTCCAGCCCGTGACTGACCTGGACGTTGCGCCCCTGTAGCGCCCGGACGAGCTTGCTCTCGTGATTGCCTGGTACGCAGCGCGCATGCCCGGCCGCGACCATGCCCATCACCAGCCGCAGCACCCCGGGCGAATCCGGACCGCGGTCGACCAGGTCCCCGACGAACACGGCGGTCCGCTCGTCGGGATGCCAGGCATCGACCGGCCGACCCTGCTCGTCGCGGAGAAGCCGGTAGCCGAGGTCGCTCAGCAGCATCTCCAGTTCTTCGCGGCAGCCGTGCACGTCACCGATGACGTCGAACGGCCCGTGCACGTCGCGGAAGTCGGTCAGCAGTTTCTCCCGCACGATCACCGCGTCGGCGACGTCCTGTTCGGTACGCAGCACGTGGACCCGGCGAAACCCCTCCTTGGCCAGGTGTTTCAGCGAGCGCCGCAGTTGGTCGCGTTGACGGCGCACCACCGAGTCCGCGGAGTCCCGGTCCAGGCGCGCGGCGTTGCGGTCGAGGCAGACCCGCTCGGGCAGGTCCAGCACGATCGCGACCGGGAGCACGTCGTGGTCGCGGGCCAGGCTGACGAGCTGGCGCCGTGATTCGGGCTGGACGTTGGTTGCGTCGACCACGGTGAGACGGCCGCCGTCGAGCCGCTTGCCCGCGATGTAGTGCAGTACCTCGAACGCGGCCGCGCTGGCGCTCTGGTCGTTCTCGTCGTCAGCGACCAAGCCGCGGCAGAGGTCGCTCGAGAGGACTTCCGTGGCGGCGAAGTGGCGCTGCGCGAAGGTCGACTTGCCCGAGCCGCTGGCGCCGACGAGGCAGACCAACGACAGCTTCGGGATCGTCAGCTCGCTCATGCCGCCCGCCGGAAGACGGCCATCTGCGTGGGTGGTCCGACGTCGGGATCCACGTCACCGATCGGCAGGTAGCGCACCGTGTAACCGTGCGCGGCTGCGGTCGTCTCCGCCCACGCCGCGAATTCCGAACGGGTCCACTCGAAGCGATGGTCGCGGTGCCGCATCGATCCGGCGGCCAGGAACTCGTACCGCACGTTGTACTCGGCGTTGGGGGTGGTGACCACAACCGAAACCGGACGGGCATGGCCGAAGACGGTCCGCTCCAGGGCCGGTAGCCGGGCGGCGTCGACGTGTTCGATGACTTCCATCAGCACGACGGCGTCGTAGTCGAGCAGCCGATCGTCGCGGTACACCGCCGAGGACTGCACCAACTCCAGCCGGGCCCGTTGGCGATCCGGCATCCGGTCCAGGTGCAGGCGTCGCGCGGCCAACTCCAGCGCTCGATGGGACACGTCGACGCCCAGGACCTTGCTGAAGCTGGGATCGGGCACCAGGTCGCGCAACAGCGCGCCCTCCCCGCACCCCAGATCGACGACGCTGGACGCGCCCTCGGCCCGCAACACCGCAATGACGGCGGACTTGCGCAGCTGGGCCAGCGGGGTGGGCCGGGCGTCGTCGCTGTCGACTACTGCATTGTCCAACGCGTCCGGTTCGGCGTCGTCGACCTCGGCCAGCCGGGTCACGGCGCTGGTCACCAACACATGATGGTGGCCCAGGTAGCGGCGGGTGATGAGGTCCCGTTCCGGGTGTTCCCCCAGCCAGTCCCGGCCGGCCCGCATCAGCTTGTCGACCTCGTCGGTGCTGATCCAGTAGTGCTTGCTGTCGTCCAGCACCGGCATGAGCACGTAGAGCTGGCTGATGGCGTCGGCCACCCGCACGGTGCCCGACAGCCGCAGGTCGACGTACGCAGAGTCGCCCCAGTCGGGGATCTGCGGATCCAAGCCGACCGGGGTGGCCACGACCGTCCACCCCAACGGAGCGAACAGTCTTTCCACCAGCTCGACCCCGCCTCGGCTGGGCAGGGCGGGGATGTGCACGGTCAGCGGCAGGGCTTGCGCGGCCAGTTCCGGACGGGCGTCGCACCGCCCCGTCATCGCCGTGCGAAACACCTTGCCCAGCGCCACGGCCAACATCGAGGACGCGGCGTAGGGCTTGTCGTTGACGTACTGGGCCAGGGTGAAGCCTTCGGCCCCGCGGTTGCCTTTGCTCCGTACCAGCGCGACCGGGTCCACCTCCAGCACGAGAGCGACCGTGCTGCGGTCCACACTTGCCTCCGGCCAGATCACATGCGCGGTGCCGCCCGCCACGTCGAACGACTGCGCCTTGTCCGGGTGCTTGTGGAGCAGGAACCCGAGGTCGGTCGCGTCCGGCATGGTGGCCGAGAGGGTGAGGAGCACACCTCAGTCTGCACGGCCCGCGCCATCCGAATCCCACGAGCGCAGCTGCTCGCGCCGCCCCGGGGTCGAGGGTCCCGGGGTCGCCATCTTCACCGACGTGGCCACGCGGCCCACATCGTGAGCGCTGCTCACACCTGCGCGGGCAGTATGTGATCGCCGACCTTGTCGGTGCTCAGGCACAGCGAGCACACGTAGTCATCGTGGGTTTTGCACGCGGTCATGTCGGGTCGTTCGTAGGCAACCCGGCAGACGTGGCAGGTCAGTTCGTGGGCGGACGGGTTGCCGTACTCGTCGAACATCGGTAGCTCGATGCCGTCATCGGTGCGGCGCAGGTAATACTTGCCGTGCGTGGCCACGGCCAGTACCGGCGGCAGGACGAGTGCGATCAGTACGGCCACGATGGGCGAGTAGGGCTTGATCCAGTCGCCGAACGCACCGAAGAACACCAGGATCGAGATCCCGGCGGAGAGCAGCATCGAGGCGAACCCGACCGGGTTGATCGCGTAGAGCATGCCGCGCCGGAACTCCGGCACTTTCGGCGAGATCTTCAGCAGGTACTTGTTGAACACGATGTCGGATGCCACCGCGACGATCCAGGCCATCCCGCAGTTCGCGTAGGAGCCGAGGATGGTGTTGAGCACGCTGAACATGTCGAGTTCCATCAGCAGCAGAGCGACGGCCAGGTTGAAGATGACGAAGACGAGCCGGCCGGGGTAGGTCTTGGTGACGCGGGTGAACGAGTTCGTCCAGGCCAGCGAACCCGAATAGGCGTTGGTCACGTTGATCTTGATCTGGCTGATGACGACGAGAGCAACCGCAAGGGTCATCGCCAGCCAGTACGGCATCATGTTGTCGTAGATCTCCAAGAACTGATGAACGGGTTCGTTGGCGATGGTGGCGCCGTCGGTGACGTGGCCGATGATGTACACGGCCAGGAACAGCCCGATGATCTGCTTGATCGCACCGAAGAAGACCCATCCCGGACCCGCGGTGACGACGGCGATCCACCACCGCCGGCTGTTCTCCGGCGTCTTGGGCGGCATGAACCGCAGGTAGTCGATCTGCTCGGCGATCTGCGCGATCAGCGAAAGGCACACGCCCGCGGCGAGCATCACCGACCCGAAGTTCACCCCCTCGTGGTTCTTCCCGCCGTAGGCGAAGAAGGTCGACACCGAGCTGGGGTGACTGATGAGCAGGTAAACCATGGGTACAACCATGAGAAAAAGCCATAGGGGTGTGGTCCACATTTGCAGCTTCGCGAGCGCCTTCATGCCGTAGATGACCAGCGGAATGACCATCAGCGTCGACACCGCATAGCCCAAGGCGAGCGGTATGTGCAGGCCCAGCTTGAGCCCCTGAGCCATGATCGAGCCTTCGAGCGCGAAGAAGATGAAGGTGAACGACGCGAAGATGACGTTGGTGACGACCGACCCGTAGTAGCCGAATCCGGAGCCGCGGGTGATGAGGTCGAGATCGATGTTGTACCGCGCGGCATAGAACGCCAACGGGAACCCGGTCAGGAAGATGATGACGGCGAACACGCCGATACCGAGCAGCGCATTGCCCGTGCCGTAGGCAATACCGATGTTGGCGCCGATAGCGAAGTCGGCGAGATAGGCAATACCTCCCAGCGCGGAGATGGCGACGACGCCGGTTCCCCACCGCCGATAACTGCGCGGGGCGAATCGGAGCGTGTAGTCCTCGAGTGTCTCCGAGGTGGCCGTCACCGCGCCCGGTTTATGAGGCTCCCTCGGCTCGACGTGTGCAGGTAGTACGTCAACCAGAATCGGATCGGTCATCGTGACCCCAAACGTGAATCGCGGTGGAAGTTTCAGACGCTAAGGGCCCGCAGTTGCCGGGATATTTCCAATGAGTGAATGTCGAAATGGTCTGCTCGAGCCCACCGAATTAGGCCCGAAGCCTTTATTCATTGCCTACTAGTCACACGGGATTAATCGTGTTATCGTCGTCACATGCGGCGTATGGCTGCGGCGGGTGGAAGTTCGCTCTTCTTTGCGCTTGCGCCGGGCACGTTCGCCGGCCTCGTCCCGTGGTGGATGACCAGGTGGCGGTTCGCGCATGCAACCCCGTATTGGTTGGCGGCGCGCGTGTTGGGTGCGCTGGTACTGGTGCTCGGCGCTACCTTCCTGATCCGAGCCTTCGCCCGGTTTGTCAGCGACGGGCTCGGCACCCCGGCCCCGGTCGCCCCGACGCAGCGGCTGGTGGTCACCGGCAGCTATCGCTACGTGCGTAACCCGATGTATCTCTCGGTGACTTTGTGCATCGTGGGCCAGAGCCTGCTGTTCGGACAGCTGTGGTTGCTGGCGTACGCCGCCGTTTTCCTGGCCGTCACCGCAGGTTTCGTGTCGCTGTACGAAGAGCCCACGCTGGCCCTGCAGTTCCCCCACGACTACCCGGCCTACCGCTCGGCCGTCCCGGGCTGGTGGCCCCGACGACATCCGTACGAAGGATCACCGGCCGCCCGGGTCACCATGCGTTGAGCGGGGCCGCCTGCTCGACGCCCGCGTCACCTTTCGCCGTCGTTGACGATGCGGTCGGCCACAGCGGCGAGATCGTGTCCGTCACCGGCGGCGAGCTGGGCGATCCGGGCGCGGGCCTGCTCGGGCGTGTGGCCTGATTCGATGAGCACGCCGAGGGCCCGATGGATGACCGAGAAACCTTCCACCCCGACCGCCAGCCCGACCGACGCGCCGAGCCGGGTGTCGAGGGCGAACATGACCAGATCGGTCGCGGTCTCGTACGCCAGGTCCGCGGCCAGGTCGACGAACGCCCCGGCGGCTGCGGCGAAGAACACCAACTCACCTTCGGTGGTGCGGCTGATTGCCGACAAGGGCAGCACGAGCGAGGTCGCCGCCTGCACCATCGACGCCGCGCTGTCGCTGTCGCTGTCGCTGTCGCTGTCGGTGGCGGGGTCGATGGCGGGATGGGGGGCGGTGATGGTGACCGGTATCCCGTCGGTGAGCACCGTGATGGACAAACCGCAGTAGGACGGCACGGCGGCGCGGACCACAGTCGTCAACCGCGCCAGCCCGGGGCCGAGGTCGACGCTCGGGTCGGTCAGGTCGCCGGCGAGGACGGCGAGCGCGGTCGCCAAGCTGGTGTCACCGAAGGTCACACGATCATTCCTGTGACGCGCCTCGACGCATCGTCCGCGTACCGCGAAAACCAGCGGCGCGGCGCGACACCAGCAAGCACATGTTGCCCGGGGTTTCGAGGACCGCCGGATACTCAGACTGTACGCGCTGATAGCAAGACCCCCTGGCCGCGTCAGACGGACCGCCGATCGGCTCACGGCCGGACCGCCAATTATTGTCGGGCCGGCATCGTCGTGACCGTCAGGGCCGAGCGTGTCGGGCGCGGGCCCGGCGCACGGCCTCATCCACGATCCCCTGTGCGACCACAGCCAGCTTGACGTTGCCGGTCTGGCTCAACCGCCGCAACGAGGCGAACGCCTCGTCCGGGGCCACGCCCGTGCGCGACATCAAAATCCCCAACGCCTGATCGATCACCGCCCGCGAGGACAACGCCGTGCGCAACTGCTCGGTCAGCCGGCGCGCCTGCTCCAACACCTGCGCGTTACGCACCGCCACCGCCGCCGGCTCTGCGAACAACTCCCCGAGCCGCGCCGCGTGCTCACCGAACACGTCGGCGCCTCGGGCGTACACGTTCATCGCGCCGATGACTTCATCGCCCACGACCAGCGGAAGGGACAACGCGCTCTGCACCCCCAGCTGCGCGACCCGCGGCCCGAATCGCGGCCATAACCGGTACGCCGCCAACGACCCCGACACGACCGTGCGGCCTTCCGCCGCCGCAGTCACACACGGACCTTCCATCAACCGGTATTGGATGTCGTCCACCGCGCGCACGAAATCCGCGCTGGCCACCACGGTGTCCGCACGCCCCGCTTCCAGCAGCGTCACCCCGACCCCCTGGGCACCCGGAATTGCCGCCACCGCGAAGTCCGCTACATGGCTCAAGATTCGATCCAACGACTCCGCCCCGGCCACGATCCCCGACAAACCCCACAGGGCCGCGTTCAGATCGTCCAGATCTGCCGCGGCCCGCTCAGCCCCAACCTCGCCCACACCTTCCACCGCATCCGTATCCACCGCCCCCGTACCACCGGCACCCGTACCACCGTCGCTCACCGCGCACACCCTCCACAGCTCACCCAATGACGCACCTGGTCAATGATCCCGGACCAACGTTTCGAACCGCCACACCCGCCCACGGCACCGAGCAGCCCGACGACACGCGTAGACATTCCGCGCCGGGACATTCCGCGCCGGGAGCACGGTCAGACGTCCCCACGGGGTCCGTGACTACGGCTTGTGCGTTCCCCAGGGTTAGCTGACCGTCCTCAGCCGGGCAGTCAGTTCTCCCGGCCAGCCAGCACCCGGGTCATCCCGGCCAGTATGGCTTCCCGATCTTGGGGGTTCATCACCAGGTGCCTGGCGACCTCGGTGAGGTGCTGTCCCTGGGTGGTGGCGTAGCGACGCAGCAGCGGGAACGTGTCGTCCAGGGGCAGGTTCAGGCGCGAGTGCAGGAAGCCTTCGGCCTGTTCCACCCTGGTCCGGCTGCTCAGTGCGTGCTGCAGCCGCGGTAGCACCGAGTCGGGTGCGGGGGCCTGCTCCTGGAGGATGGCGACGGTGGCGATATGAGCCAGTGTCGTGGCCACGAGCTCGTCCGCCGTATTCAGCGGTCCCGGGCTCGTGCCGAACAGACCCAAGGCGCCGATGACGTCTCCGGCCGCGCGCATGGGCACCGCGTGCACAGACGCAAAGCCGGCCGCGAGCGCGGCGGGCGCGAAATGCGGCCACCGGGTCGTCTCGGCGGTGAGGTCGGACACGCTGACCGGCTGGCCGGTCGCATGGCAGTCGACGCACGGGCCCTCATCACGTTGCAGTTGGTACAACTCCAGGTCGTGGGTCTTGCTGGTCGTCGCGGCCATGAGATGCAGCCGTCCGCTCGGCCCAGCCAGGAGCAGGCCGGCCGAGGCGACGTCGAGCAGCTCGGCGCAGTGCTCGGTGAGTTGGGTCAACAGCTCGACCACGTCGAAGTCGACCAGCAAGCTGTCGACCAGGGACACCACGGCCCCCAGTACCTGGCCCTCACGATCGGCCTTGGTCATGCTGGGCTCCTTCCGAGCTGGCATCCGGCTTCGCGGCAACGTTTCAACATGATCAATGCATCTCCAGTCGAAGGTCTCCGGCGAGAATGTCGTGCGCGACGTCCGATGCGCTACGTCCGGTCACGTAGGCGTGCGCTCGAAGCCGGGCCAGGGCCTCGACCGGATCCACGTCGAGCTGTTCGATCAACATTCCGGTGGCCTGGTTCACCTCGACCCGGGTGAGCGCTCCCCAGTCCGTTCCGCGATCATCGACCGGGTCGGCCGCCGCCACCTGGTCCGCAGCGACCAGGTCGAGCAAGGGCATGCCGGCCATTTCGGACGCCGCCAGGGCGCCATCGAGTTGCTCGCTCGTGGGCGGCCCGGGCGAGGTGACGAACAACGTCAGAGCACCAACGTATTCGCCGGCAACGACCAGGGGCATCGCCCAGACGCCACGGACGCCGTGAGCCAGCAGCGCCGTGGCGTAACCCGTCCATTGCCCTGCGCCCTCGGCGAGGTCGGGCACAATCACCGGCTCTCGCTGGGCGACCGCGGCCAGGCAGGGCCCCTCGCCCAGGGTGAACGACACCTCGTCATAGATTCGGGCCATGGGGCTGCTCACGCCCAGGGTGGCGGTCTGCTCGCCGGCGATGACGATCGAAATTGCCGCCGCGTCGACACCGAGCAGCTCAACGCAGGCTTCACTGAGCCGGTCTCCCGCCTCGAGGCCACGCCGCCCGCCCATCGCCTCGGCGAGCTCTTGCTGGGTTACCAACCCGGACCCCCATGCCGCCACGAGACCCCGTTCCCAGGCCGGTTGACGGGCAGAAGATCAGCACGCCCGCGGTCTTCAACTGACAGTGCCAGCCAGGTGAAAGGTAATGATCTTCCTCAGGGCTGTCCACCTTCGGCGTCCGGAAGGCCGGCGCGAGCACAATTTGAACACCGGTGACGGTCACGTGATGATGGCTAGGTGCGTCGCGCGGCCGTGGTTCTGCTGGCGCTGACGGTGGGTTTCGCCTTGGCTGACTCGGCGATCGTCACGTTGGCCCTGCCCGAGATCCTGCGCCGTCTCGACGGGACCGTGGGGCAGGTCGCGTGGGTGTTGATCGCCTTCAACCTGGTGCTTGCGGTGGTGGTCGTGCCGGCGGCGTGGGCGTGTACGCGCTGGGATCCGGCGCCGCTGTGCGCGGGCGGGATCGCCATCTTTGCGGCCGCGTCGCTGGTGTGCGCGTTGGCCGGGTCGATGCAGGTGCTGATCGGGGCGCGCTGCGTGCAGGCGTTCGGCGGCGCGTTCGCCCTGGTCGGCTGCCTGGAGTTGCTCGTGGCCGCGACGGACGAGCAGCGCGGGATCGCCCGCTGGGTCGCGGCCGGGGTGATCGGGACCGCCCTGGGACCCGTGGCCGGCGGGCTGCTCACGGAGGCCATCTCGTGGCAGGCCATCTTCGTGGTGCAGGTGCCGGTGGCGGTGCTCGCCGTCCCGGCCGCGTTCGCCGCCACGAGCAAGCCGATCCGGCACCCGAAGGTGCATCCGCCGGCCGTGGCGCCGAACGTTGCTCTGGCCCTGCTGTCGGCCGCGTTGACCGCCGCCCTGTTCCTGCTGGTCCTGTTGCTGGTCCAGGGGTGGGGACGCTCGCCGGCCACGGCCGCGGTCACGGTCTCGGTGGTGCCGATCGCTGCACTGGTCGCCACGCGGTTGGCGCCACGGGCACGGGCGGGGCCACGGGCGGAAACCGCCGCAGGTTGCCTGCTGATCGCCGGCGGCCTGGCCGGTCTCGCGCTGCCGCCATCGGCCGACCTGGCCTGGACGATTGCGCCCCAGGCGCTCATCGGGTTCGGGCTCGGGCTGACGCTGGACCGGCTGACCGTCGCGGCCCTTCGGGACCGGCTGCCGCGCGCGCTGCACGGCGGATGGGCGATCAGCGCTCGCCATGCCGGTGTCGTGCTCGGACTGGCTATCCTGACGCCGGTGTTCACGGCCGACCTGCAGGACGCCCAAGTACCGGCGCAGCAGGCCATCACCGCGCTCGTTCTCGACGCCCCGCTGCCGACGCCCGACAAGATCGCCATCGCCCGCGCGCTGGGCGATCAGTTGACGGCCGAGCGTGGGCGCGTGCCGGACCTGCACCCCGCGTTCGCCCACCTCAAGCTGGCGGCCGCGGAACGTCCCGCCGCCGCGCAGCTCGAGCGCAACCTCGACGACCAGCTGAAACGCGCCGCCACCCGGGCGTTCCGCAACTCCTTCCTCATCGCGGCCGCTCTGGCGCTGCTCGCGTTGATCCCCCTGTTGCCGCTGCCGGCGCTGCGCCGACGGGCATCCTCGTGAGTCCCGGGGCCAGGCTGCGGGCACTGGCGCTCCCGCTCGCCGCGACCGCCCTGGTCGGCGGGGTCCTCGGCGTGCAGATCGCCCACGGTGGCGGCGACTATGCCCCGGCCCGGGCGGCCGATCCCTGCGTCCAGCGCCGCGTCACCTCCGTGTCCACCGGCATCGACGGGCTCAGCGAGCGCCTCGTCCTGCTCGGGCTCGACGGCGCCGCCTGCCGGCTCGGCGTGACGCGCGAAGCACTCACGCTTCGGCTGGCCCAGTCCGACCCGCCGCCGACGGACGCCGAGATCACCGCGCTGCGCGCCGGGCTGCTCGCCGCGGTGGACCGCATGAAGGCCGACCACACCCTCCCGCCGGCGTCCCAGCTCACCGACGAGGCGGTCAACGACTCGAACCTCAACTTCGTGGTCAAGGCCGCGATCCGTGCACTGCCCGACGGGATCATCAACAGCGCCCTGAAAACCGACGACGTCCTGCGCCGCACCATCAACAACCTCGACCTGCGCAAACTGCTGGCCAACCTGGACAACTCGCACGACCTCAATCGTCAGATCAACAGCGCCGTCACTGACGCGGTCAAGCGATCCCTCGTTGCCCGCCTGCGCGGCCTGATCTGAACCGGCCGGCCGCCGCGCGAGACTTCCGCTGACGGCCGTCCGTCGCGCCGGAGGACGGTCACGGCCGACCAGCGTCCGCCGCCAACGCGGCGACGACGGACTCCGCCGTGGTGACCGGGTCGTCGAGGCGGCGCAGTTCGCGGGTCGATCGCGGCAGCAGCGCCAGGACCAGCGCCAACGAACCGACGGCGCCGCCGATCTGCAGCAGGCGCGCGTCGCCGACCAGATGCCCGAGCCAGCCGGAGAGCACATATCCCAGCGGCAGCAGGGCGAGCGAACCCATCCAATCCCACGCCGACACCCGCGACAGCAGGTGGGCTGGTATCCGCTGAGCAAGCGCCGTCTCCCAGAGCACGGCACCGATGCCGACGCCGACACCGGCGACGGCCATAGCCGGGTAGAGGATCAGTTGGGCCGGGCCGGCGGCGTACAGCCCGATCGCCGCCGGCCAGAGGATCGACACCCCAACCATGACCCGCATCGGGTACTCGGGGCGCCAGAGCGAACCGATCAGGGCACCGGTCATCGTGCCCACGCCGAACGCCGTCGTAGCCAGGCCGTACACGGCCTCGGTCCCGTAGACGTGGCGGGAGATGGCCGCGCCGAGTACGAAGAACGGCGCCAGGGCGGTGAGCAACGCAACCGAGAAGCCGACGATGGTGCAGAGCACCCACGGCCGATCCCGGACCGCGTGCCAGCCGTGCCGTAGCTCGACGCCGAAGGATTCGGGGGCGGCCCGACCGCCGCCCCGCTCGCGCGCGTGCACCCGCGAGATCAGTGCGGCCGCGACGAGGAACGTGGCCGCGTCCAATCCGAACGCCCAGGCTCCCCCGATCCCGAGCACCAGCGCAGTGGCCAACGCCGGGCTGGCCAGGTTGGCCAGCTCGTTGCTCACGCCACCCAGCGCTTGCGCGCTCTGGATGTCATCGTCGGAGGCGACCGTCTGTGGCACGAGCGCGGTGTAGGCCGGGCGGAAGAACGCCTCAGCGCTGCCGTAGCAGACGCCGATCACGACCATGTGCCAGATGCGGACGGTGCCGGTCGCGATGAGCAGGGCCAGCGTGGCGTGCAACACGGCCCGGACCAGGCTGGCGGCGATGATCACCAGTTGGCGCGGCAGCCGGTCGGCGACCACCCCGCCGACCAGGAGGAATACGACCAGGGGCGTCGCGTACGCGGCCAGGACGAACGCCACGTCGGCGGTGCTGCCCGTGGTGCGAGTGACGTAGAGCCCGATGGCCACGACGACCAGTGCGTCGCCGACGACGCTGACCGACTGGCCCAGCCAGAGCAGTCGGAAGTCACGCGAGCGTAGGGCCGTCAACACCTTCTGACGTTATCTCCGGTGTCATCCGGATAACCAAACGGTTACCACCCGCGCAACCGGGCCACGTGCCCCAGGTCGCCGGACGCCCAGCAGGACCCGTCGTGAGCGCAACTGACCGTGTCGAAGCTGGCGGTGTCGAACGTGGTCCAGTGGTGGCCGGCGTCGTAGGAGACATCGGAACCGTTCAACCCGACCGCGACGGCGGTGAAGAGGGTGTGCGGAACGAACGTCACGCCGGATCGGTAACCGGAAGGTTGACGTTGCGCCGATGACCACGGCTGACCGAAGTCCGACACCGCGGCAACGTGACCGGTAGCGGTGGGGGCGGCGTAGTCACCACCGACGGCGATACCGAGATCGGCGGTGCGGAAGGCCAGCCCGTTGACGCCGGCGCTGGCGCTGCTGGCGATCGGCGTCGTCGAAACGTCCCAGGTGTACCCGCCGTCGCCGGAGTGGAACACCTGCGCGGTAGCGCCTCCTCCGCCGCCGAACCAGGCGTCGTGACCCGACGTGGTCAGGCACTCGCCGCTCGCGGCGAAGCCGTACTCACCGGTCGCGGCGGCCGGCATGCCCGCGCTCGGGAGCACCTGCCAGGAGCGGCCACCGTCGCGGGTGGCCAGGATGCGGAACTTGCCGTTCACCGGGTCACTCATCACGAGGCCGTGCTCGGCGTCGAAGAACGACATGCAGTCGAAGAACGCGGCCGCGTTGTGGTTGGTGTACGCGAGCTGCCAGGTCCGGCCGCCGTTGCTGGTCTCGTACAGGCGGCTGTCCGTGGCCGTGCCCGCAGCCATCGCGACGGCGTGCTGAGCGCTGGAGGCCTGGATGTCGCGGAACTGCAGGGTGGACGCGCCGGCGGGTGACACGTCGAGCCAGGTGCGCCCGCCGTTCACCGTCCGCAGCACGGTTCCGTCGTATCCGCCGAGCCACACGACCTTGCTGCTGACCACCGACAGGGCGCGAAAATGCGACGTGCTGCCCGTGGACACCGGCTGCCAGTGCGGTATCGGTTTGGCCGCCGTAGTCGCCCCGGCCGGACCGGCGAAGACCGCCACCAATCCGGTCGCCACCGCGACCACCGCAACGACCGAAACCCGACGTTTGTTCCCCCGGCGCAAGTTCATGCCGCGCACCGTAGCGCACGTCGTCGCGGCGCCAAACTGCCGGTAATTGTTGGCGAAAGACCGATTTATCCCACCGCCGGTACGCGTCACCCCGGGAAATAAGAATAACTGTCCCTCGACAGCTATTTTCCGCCCGTCATGATTGCCCGTTCTCGGTCGATAATTCCTCGGTTCAGCCCGTGGGTGGATATAGTCGGGTTGCTTCGACGGGTTCGTCCTGCCTCATCAGCGGTCCGAATGGGCCCGCCCAAACCACGAGCGCTAGGACTTCGCGTTGACTGAGTCGGGATCCGATTCCCGGGCCGGTGGCGCCGCCTCGATTGCGGCCCCGGCCGATGATCAGTTCAACTCGGACAGCGCCGATCTGCAGGCCAGCCTGGACGATCTGGCCGCGCTCGTAGCCGGCACGCTGGGCCTGCCCGACCTGCTGGAACGGGTCGCGTTGTTCGCGGCGCGGGCCATCCCCGGTGCGGACGGGGCCGGGGTGACCCTGCTGCGGATCGAGAAGGGCGACCACCGGGTCGAGGCCTTGGCCGCCAGCCATCCCTTCGTGCGGGAGATCGACGAGATCCAGTACACCGTGGTCAAGGAGGGCCCCTGCATCACGGCCGCCACGGAACGGCGAACCGTCCGTTCGGGCTCCTTGGGCGGGGAGAAGATGTGGCCGCGGTTCGGCCCCCGGGTGGGTCGCCTGGGCGTGCACAGTGCGCTGTCGCTGCCGTTGATCCTGCCCGGGCAATTGGTGGGCGCAATCAACGTCTACGGTCGAGGCAAGGACGTCTTCGACGACCGGGCCGAGAAACTGGGCGAGATGTTCGCCGGTCCGGCCGCCGTGGCCGTGCACAACGCGCACGTGCTGGCCAAGGCCTTGCAGCTCACCGACCAACTGCAGACCGCCCTGTCCAGCCGGCCAGTCATCGAGCAGGCCATCGGGATCCTGCGCGCGCGCAGCGGGTACACGGCCGAGGACGGGTTCGCCCGGCTACGAGCGATCAGTCAGGGTGAACACACCAAACTGGCCGAGGTGGCGCAACGCGTTGTCGACGACGCGGTGCGCCGAGCCCGAGCTCGGCACGCCGCGAGCTGACCGCCACCCGGCGCCAAGGCGTACCGTCGAGGTAGGAGTTCGTCTGACCAGGGCCCTGACCCTGATTGCGCCGCTCCTGGCGTCCCCCGCGACCGCGGGATGCGGCACATGGCTTGCGAGATAGGCGCCCGGGAGCGCTCACCGGAGCACGCTTCGTGAGGTTCGACGCGGCCACGGCCGCTGCCCTGGCCACGCTCACCGATGCTCTCGACGAGCCGGGCACCGACATCGTCGAAACGATGGACCGCCTTGGCGACGTCGTTGTCGCGGCAGTGCCGTCGTTCGTGGCGATGTCCTTCCGGACCGGTTCTGTGGGCGCGCAGATCGAGTTCACGGGTCGGTCCGACGCGCACCAGGATCTGAGCGCGGCTCGTACCTCCGTGTTCATCCCGCTTCCGGAGCGGGACCACGCTGGTTCGGCCGCACGGTCGGGTAGCGCCCTGGTGCTGTACGCCAGCCAGCCGGGAGCGTTCGTCGACATCGCGGCCGACATCTCCTGGATCACCGGCCGCCCGCTCGACTCCTTTCGCATCGACGAACATCTCGACCCGCCCGGCGATGACGGCTCGGTCACCGCACTTGCGGACGCGTCGACGATCAACCAGGCCGTCGGAGTGCTGATCGAGCGTGGGTTCACGGTGGAAGCGGCTAGGCACCACCTCGATCGGATTGCCGCCATGGCCGGGGTTGCCAGTGCTGCTGCGGCTGCGGTCCTGCTGGGCCAACCGCCCGAGCGAGAAGCGCCCGCCTAACGATCGCCTAACGAGGAGTGCATAGGTACCCCGGGGTCATCAATGTCGTCACCGGCATACGCTGCATGGAAGTGACCTCCGGCCAGCGGGGACATCAGAGTCCGTCCGCGAATGGCGTCCGAAACGATGAAAAGAATCGAGCTCGATATGTCCGATGGTGGCGTTTTGCAGGGTGACGGCACGACAAATTTCGCTGACCTCGGTAAGGAAATGTGGTCGTACCTGACCGGCAAAGGCGCGGCCATCAATTACGAATTCGTGGACATGACGATCCAGGTTCCGCGCGAGACCGGTTCCGACTCACCGCGCGCGACGTGGAAGCTCGACGGCACGCTGCGCATCACCACGTCGGACAACTCCCGCCACGAATGACCGGTGCGGCGCCGTGGGCGTCCGCCGTGCTGTCCTTGGCCGTTACCGCCGATCTGACCATCAGCCTCGGCGAGTCCTCGGCCCGGTTGACCGGTTCGGGCCAGCGGCTGGTCCTGCAGATCGATTCACCTCTGGACGCCTTTGCCTCCGTGCCGACCGGGTCGTCGTTGAGTCTGGTCCGCGCCGTCGCGGACGGGCTGCAACGGGCCGGGCTCAGAGTGGATGTGGTGTCCGACCGCGGAACGATGCTGTCCATGGGATCCGGGGTGGATTCGCGGTTGCGCCGGTTTGGCCTACCGCCGGCCGTCGCGTTCGGATCACCAACCGCCCTGGTGGGCCTGGCTTGGCCCGGCGCGGTGCGGGTAGTGAACCGGCACCGGCGAGCTGTGGCGGCAGCCGGGTTGACGGCGTCAGCGCTCGGCGCCGGGTGGCTGGTCCGACGGTCGCGTCGCGGGTAAGAATGAGCCATGGCTGACATCGTCGATCTCATCTTCGAAGACCACCAATGGTTCCGGCGCTACTTCTTCTACCTGGACGCGGCCGAGTCGGTCGACGAGCTCACGGCCATCTGGACCCCGCTGGCCACCCGGCTCGACACCCACGCCGATGCCGAGGAGACCGTCTTCTATCCGGTTCTGCTCAAGCGGGGCCAGGCCGGCGACCCCGAGGACGAGACCGAGGACGCGATCGACGACCACAACGCGATCCGCGACGCGGTGGCCGAGGCGGGCAAGCATCCGGTCGGAAGCGACGCCTGGTTCGAGGCGGTCGGCAAAGCCCGGACGGAGAACGGTGAGCACCTCGACGAGGAGGAACGCGAGGCGCTGCCGGACTTCATCAAGAGCTCGACGCCCCAGTTGCGCCACGAACTCGCGATGCAGTGGCTGCAGTTCTACTACCAGCACCCTGACGGTAAGGGCGTCGATATCGAGGACAAGGACGCGCAGGCCTACATCGAGGAGAACAGCTGACCAGGCGTTGCTCAAGCAGCGTTCCGATTCAGGCCTTCGGCACCCGGCGCAGCCAGATCAGCGCCAGGATCGGCAGCACCGCCGGTAGGCAGCCGTAGCCGCTTCCGTAACCGGACCACACGGTCGCATCGGGGAAGTCGTGCGGAACCAGGAAGCTCAGCGTGCCCACGACGAGGACGCCGACCAGCTCGAAGCTGCACGCGAGCACGGCGACGGCGCGGGCGTGGCGGACGAGGGCGACGAACGCGACGATGTAGATCACCGCGGCCACGGCGGAAAGCAAATATGCGGTCGGGGCGTCGTGGAACTTGGCCGCCAGTTGGTACGCAGATCGACCGGTCGCCGCCACCGCGAGCAGGCCGTAGAAGAACACCAGCAGGCGCCCGGGTCCGCTGGTGAGCGGGGGACGGGGTGGTGCGGCGTCGGGCTGGTCAGCCACCGGGATGCCAAAGCTGGGCGACTCGAGCCAGCATCACGCAGACGACCAACCCGCCACTGGCCAGGATCACCGGACCCCAGCGCGACGGCTCGGCCAGGCCGAGCGCTGCGGCCACCGGCAGGATGAGGATCAGTCCGATCAGATAGGCCAGCACGATGGCCAGGCCGGCGCTGCGGTGCCCGCCGGCGAGATCGATCACCCGAACGGCCACGTAGCCAAGTATGGCCAGCTCGGTGGCCGCAGCCAGCCCGAGATCGACCCGGCCGACCCGCAGATCGCGAAACGCATCGATACCGCAGGCCAGCGCGGTGACAAGAGCGAGCACCAGGCACAGGACGGTGGATATCCCCGTCATTGCGAATATTCGTTCATCAGCTACCCGGCGAACGTGTCATTACTCCCACGTGGGCGAGCGTATTGGGTCCGGCTTCGGCGCCGCGCCGGTACGGTTCGGCCATGGCTTCGTCACCGGTGGGGCCCCCGTTCTCCCCGTCCACCGGGCAGCAACGGTGGCCACCGTTCTCGTACTACGTCAAGGTCACCATTGCCGTACTGCTGACCCTGCTCGGGGCGTTTCTGATCTACCGGGCGCGCTCCATCCTGGTGCTGATCTTCCTGGGCATGTTCCTGGCCGTCGGCCTGGAGCCGGTCATCCAGCGGCTGGAACGGCGTGGGCTTCGTCGCGGGTGGTGCGTGCTCGGTTTCGGCATTTTGGTGGCCGGTGTGCTGGTTGGCCTTATTTTCCTGGTCATTGTGCCGGCGGCCGAGGAAGTGGCTCAGCTGGGCACGTCGGTGCCGAACCTGGTGGAGAAACTCAGCGATCGCATCCAAGGCACCTCCCTCGCCGACTACCTCCAGCAGAGCGACGTGCAGGCCAAGCTGCAGAGCGGCATCAGCTCGGTGCTCCAGAGCTCGGCCCAGGGCATCTTCGGCCTGCTCGGCGGAGTGCTGTCGGCCGTGTTCACTGCGTTGACGCTGTTCATCCTCACCGTGTATTTCATGTTGGCCATGCCGCGACTGCGCGCCGCAATCGACCGCAACCTGGGCACCGACGAACGCCGGGCCGTGCTCGACGAGTCGCTCAACAAGGTGGGTGGATACGTCAGCGGCCAGCTGGTGATCTGCCTGTGCGCGGGGGTGACGTCCTACCTGGCGCTGAAGTTGATCGGTGTGCCGTATCCGGCCTTGCTGGCCATCGTCATCACCGTGCTCGACGCCATCCCGCAGGTCGGTGCCACCATCGGTGCGGTCATCGCGGTCGTGGTGGCGCTCACCGCGAGCATCCCGATCGCCATCGGCGCCGCGGTCTTCTTCATGATCTATCAACAACTGGAGAACTACCTGATTGCGCCGCGGGTGTTTGCGCGCACGGTAGCGCTCACGCCGCTGGCTTCGCTGCTGTCGGTGCTCATCGGCGCCGCCCTGGCCGGTGTGGTTGGCGCAATCGTCGCGCTACCGATCGCCGCGGCCGGCTCGGTCGTGCTCCGCAGCACCGCCCTCGGACGGCAGTGGGGTGCCGATCCGATAGACGATCAGCCCGACTGAAACAGCAGCGATCAGCCCTCCCTGCGTCATGGCGCGAAATCTCACGTCGGCGTGTACGCCGGTGACCTCGAAGTGCTTTGCTTTCCGGCATGACCGAATCCGACTCCGCGGGACCGGCTTGGTTCGGACGCACGGTGTGGCACCGAGGACGGTCGGCCCCGCTGCGCGAGTTCCTGCGTACGGAGTCGGGCAGCGCCGGAGTGCTCGTCGCGGCGATTGCCGCCGCGTTGATCTGGGCCAACGTCGACCTGCACTCCTATGACGAGGTGTGGCAGACCACGTTGTCGATCCGGTTCGGTCGGGTGGGCCTCACCCACGATCTACAGACCTGGATCAACAGTGGGCTGATGACGCTGTTCTTCCTCGTCGTCGGCCTGGAGGCGCGGCGGGAGTTCGACCTCGGCGACCTGCGCGATCGCAGTCGGTTCGTGCTGCCGTTCGCGGCCGGCGTGGCCGGCATGGTCATTCCCGTGCTCATCTACCTCGCCGTCAACGCGGGCCGGTCGAGCGCGCACGGCTGGGGTGTCGCCATGTCCACTGACACCGCTCTCGCGCTGGGCCTGCTGTCGCTACTGGGCCGCGATGTGCCCGACCGGGTCAGGGTGTTCGTGCTCACCGTGTTCGTGGTGGACGACTTGACCGCCCTGGTGGTGATCGCCCTGGTGTACAGCAAGAGCGTCGAACTGGTGCCGCTCGCAATCGCGGTGGCCGTCTTCGTCGTGCTCCTGGTCGCCCGGAACTTGAAGATGCGGCAGTTCGCGGTGTTTCTCGTCCTCGGCGTCATCATGTGGGTGGCGCTGCTGGCCAGCGGTGTCGACCCGGTCGTGGCGGGTCTCGCCATCGGGCTGGCCGCACCGGCGTACACGCCCAGCCGTGACCAGCTCGACCAGGCCACCGGCGTCGTGCGGGAGTTCCGTGAGCAGCCGACGCCGGAGCTGGTCCGCTCGGCCACGGCCAGCCTGACCTCTACCCTCTCGCCGAACGCGCGGCTGCAGAACTTCTACCATCCATGGACCAGCTACGTCATCGTGCCGCTGTTCGCGCTCGCCAACGCCGGCATCGTCATCAATGGCAGCTTTCTGGCCCACGCCTACACCTCGCCGGTGACGCTGGGAATTCTGCTCGGCTACGTCCTGGGTAAACCCATTGCCGTTGTCCTCACGTCGCAGGTGCTGCCGAGGATGACCCACGGGCGAATCCGGCCGCCGGTCGGTTGGCTCGCCGTGCTGGGCAGCGGCACCATCGCCGGCGTCGGCTTCACGGTGGCGTTGCTCATCGCGACCCGCACGTTTCGGGGCGAGGAGTTGGCCGAGGCCAAACTCGGCGCGCTGTCGGCGGCCGCGGCGGCGTCTGCGGTGACGTGGGCGGTCTACCGGCTGGCTCAGTTGATGTCTCCGATCCGGCGGGCCAAGGCCATCCTCGGCGATGTCGACCTGATCCAGGATCTCAGCCCGCCCGTCGACCCCGAGATCGACCACATCCGTGGTCCGAAGCAGTCGCTGGTGACGGTCATCGAGTTCGGTGACTTCGAATGCCCGTACTGCGGGCAGGCCGAACCGGCGGTGCGCGAGATCCTGCAGGATCCCTCCGTCCGGTACGTGTGGCGGCACCTGCCTCTCACCGACGTCCACCCGAACGCTCAGCTCGCCGCCGAGGCGGCCGAGGCGGCGGCGGCGCAAGGAGCGTTCTGGCCGATGCACGATCTGCTGCTGAACCATCAGGACGCGCTCCACGTCAAGGATCTCCTGCGTTATGCCGACGACCTCGGCCTCGATCGGGAGAGGTTCCATGAGGCGTTGGCGCGGCACAGCCATACGGCCCGTATTGCCCAGGACATCGAATCGGCCGATGTGAGCGGGGTTTCCGGCACGCCGACGTTCTTCATCAACGGTCAGCGCCACTACGACGCCTACGACGCAAAGACTCTGGCCGCGGCGATCAAGATCGCGCGGGCTCGGGCCAAGATCGGCGGCGCGACGGCGTTACCGGCGGCCGAGGCCAGCGCGGCACCCGAGGCCTGATGTCTCGCTGGTCGTCGCGACGCTCGGGGTTAGCCTCGTGCACGTCGGGCGATTGGGTTTGTGATCCGGGCCGGGCTGAAGGGACTCCGTTGTCGTCGGTGGACGTGGTCGCGGTGTTGCGGGCCGCGGGCTGTGTGTTCGCCGAGGACGAGGCGGCGTTGCTCTCCGCGGGGGCGTCGACTCCGGCGGAACTGGACGTCATGCTCGAGCGCCGCGTCACCGGCGAGCCGCTCGAATACATCCTCGGCTGGGCCGAGTTCTGCGGTATACGTATCGCCGTGGCGCCAGGGGTGTTTGTGCCGCGCCGGCGCACCGGTTTCCTCGTCGAGCTGGCCGCCGAGTTCGTCCTTGTCCGGGTGGCGGTGTCGGCGTCGACGCCCGTGGTGGTTGATCTGTGCTGTGGCGCCGGTGCGATTGGCGCCGCGCTGGCCACGCGGGTGCCTGGCATCGAGCTGTACGCC
This sequence comes from uncultured Jatrophihabitantaceae bacterium, assembly GCA_964252015.1. Classification (GTDB taxonomy): domain Bacteria; phylum Actinomycetota; class Actinomycetes; order Mycobacteriales; family Jatrophihabitantaceae; genus CAXSBR01. The sequence continues at coordinate 113,145 of CAXULW010000011.1, forward strand.
GCGGACCTCGACCCGATCGCGGTCGACTGCGCCCGACGCAACACGGCGGCGTTTGCCGGCCGCTGCTACGTCGGCGACCTCTGGCAGGCCTTGCCGGGCACGCTGCGCGGCCGGGTCGACGCGCTGGTCGTCAACGCCCCCTACGTCCCGACCGACGAGGTAGAGCTGATGCCCCGGGAAGCCCGCGAGTACGAGGCCCGGGCCGCCCTGGACGGCGGCGCGGACGGGCTCGACCTGCACCGGCGCGTTGCGACCGAGGCGCTCTCGTGGCTCGCGCCGGGCGGGCGCATGTTCATCGAGACCAGCGCGCGCCAGGCTCCGCTCACCGCGGCCCTCCTGGCTAGCAACGGGTTCACGCCGCGAGTGGAACACCGCGAGGACGACGACGCTACCGCCGTGATGGCCAGCCGCCGCGACTGAACTTCAGTGGGCCTGGACGACCAGGACGATGACGGCGAGCAGGTTGAACAACGCGTGCACGATCATCCCGGGCGCAAGGCTGTCCGTGCGGCGATTCAGCCAGCAGTTGGTCAGGCCGAGACAAGCCACCGACGCGGCCAGGGTCACCGCTCCGACGAGCGTCGACACCTCGTAAGTGTGTAGCGCGGCGAAGACGAGCGTCGACAACGCCGCCGCGGGCCAGAACTTCATGCGGCGCATGAACGTGCGCAGCAAGAGACCGCGAAACACCAGCTCCTCGATGAACGGGGCCGCAATCACGGCGACCCCGACCAGCAGGACGACGGTGGCAGCGTCGACGTGATGCACGCTCAAGTTCTCGGCTTCAGTCGACGCCCGGCCGTGGCTCAGCGCGTTGGCCACAGCGACGACGATGCCCCGGGCCAGGAAGGTGATCCCGATTCCTGCGCCCACCCACTTCGCGTCCGCCCAGCGAGGTCGGCGCAGCCCGAAGGTGATCGCCCAGCCACCGTTGCGTCTGGCGACCTCGCGTCCGGCCCGCCAGACGGCCAGAGCCAACAGCGCCTCGACGACGACGTTGGCGATGACGGCATACGCAGTTCGGGCCGTGTTCCCGTGCGGGTGGATCGTGGCGGACGCGATCAACCCGGCAACGATCAGCCCGATGAGCGCGCCGACGGAGAGGACCACTGGCCGCCAACCCCATGGCTGCGGCGACCGCGCCCGCAGTTCGGCCTGCGCCCGGTCGAGCCGTGGCTGGTTCCGGGCCGGACCGGGTGTCGGCGGCGGTCCCGTCCCCGGCGCCCATGCCGAATCCCAGGCCGTTGGTGCCGCGGTTGCCGCGGCTGACCTGATGGCGTCGATCCACTCGACGTGCTGGGTCCAGGCCTGCCCGTTCCACCAGCGGGCGGCTCGCGGGTCGAACGGGTCCGGGTACCAGTCGGGTGCCGGCCGTGGCTCAGTGGCCCATCGTGTCTCGGAGCCGGGCTGCGACGCGGGGCCCGGGCGCGGTGCGGTCACCGGATCCAGTATCGCGGGGGCGAACCGAAATTGTCGTACCCGTCGTGTGTCATCGGTTCGAGTCAACCGGAAGGGGTCGACATGACCGACGCAGCCACACGGGTTTCGCTGTTCGACGTGGCCGAGGAGCTGTACGGACTGCCGCTGCGCGACTTTGTCCGCGTTCGCACGGTGCGGTCGCGCGAGGCGCGTCGTGACGGCGACGCCCAGGCGGCGGACAGCATCAGTGCCATGCCCAAGCCGGACGAGGCTGCGTGGATGGCCAATCAACTCGTCCGTCAATGCCGCGACGAGGTCGAAGCGTTTCTCGTGCTGGCCCGCTCACTGCGCATTGCCCCGGAGACCATGGACGTGGCCGGAATGAAATCGCTGACCTTCGATTTTCAGTGGGCCGCCATCCACCTCGCGACCATGGCCCACGACCTGGCGAGTTCGGCTGGGGTGCTTCCTTCGCGCAGGTGCGAGCTCGGTCTGCGGGACACCCTGCATGCTGCGGCGTGCACGGAGGAGATGACGCAGCTGTTCCTGCTCGCCCGGCTGTCGCGCGCGCTTCCGCGCATCGGTTGGCCCGGCCTGCGGCCGCCCAACCTGGCCGAGATCGCCGCGGCCAATAGTGGCGGTTGTGCTCCCGGGCCCCCGGCGGGCCGGCCTGCGGCTCCGAAGGCCAAGCCGGTGGACGAACTGGCTCGATACCGAGAACGGCGCGCTCGGTCCGACCAGCCGGTTCTCGCCCATCGCCATCCGGCGTCCGTCAGCTATCTTTTCGCGGCTGACCGGCCACGTCGGCGCGTCGGTTCATCCCGTCTGACCCGACTCGAGCACTTGGTGAAGCGGTGACAAGCCGGCGCTTCGCCTCGCGCACCGGCGCACGTGGCCACCGAGCTGCCGTCCGCACGCGAGGGTCAGCGGGACGTCATCGGCGCGGCCGGTGCCGAACGCGGTTCCGCAGTCGGGCGTCCAAGCAGGTGGCGCCCAGTGCTCAGATCCCGGTCGACCGGAATGGATGCGGCGACCGCCAGTGCGGCGAACCCGGCCGCCCACCACCAGACGTCGACGAAACGGCCCAGCCGGCCCACGTCGGCCGTCCCGGCTCCCAGGACCACGACGAGAAGAGCTACACCGAGCACGGAGCCGATCTGACGGGCCATCTGCACGATCGCGCTGCCAGTCGACGTCTGGCTGGGCGCGAGCCCGCGGGTGGCCGCGCCGACCAGGGTCGGCACGGCAAAACCGAACCCGATCCCAATGATCAACCAGCCGGGAAGTATTTCAGCGGCGTAGTTCGGGTGAGCGGTCAGGGAACGGCCGATCACCACACCGCCCGCGCCCATCAGGAACGCGCCGCCGGCGGCAACCCAACCGGCCGGGAGGTCACGGGTGTACCTGCGCAGCCCGATGGCGCTGACCGACACCATCACCGGACCCGGCGCTATGCCGAGCCCGGTCTGCAGCGCCGACCAACCCCATCCCTCCTGCAGCCACAGAACCATGCCCAGAAGTTGGGCTCCGAAGCAGATCGCGAGCACGAGGTTGGCGAGCGTTCCCCATCCGAACGCCCGGTCCCGGAACAGCCCGAAGTCGACGACCGGCACGGCGGTGGTGCGGGTGCGGGCCACGAACGCCGCGAGCGCGATCACGGCCACGGCGAACGCGCTCAGGGTCCGACCCGACAACCAACCCCATTGCGGCCCCTGGACCAACGCGAGCGCCACCGAACCGATCCCGGCCATCAGGAGCAGACCGCCCGGCAAGTCGGGGATTCGCGTTTCTGTGCCGTGTCGGACGTTGGGGGCCAGAACCGCCGCCGCCCCTATGGCAACCATGCCGATGGGCACGTTGAGCAGGAAGATCCACCGCCACGAAAGCTGCACCAGCAGTCCGCCCAGGACCGGCCCGGCGGCCGCGCCGATCGAACCGCTCACCGCCCACAACTGGACCGAATGCGCACGTCGCGCGGGCGGCATCGCGGTGAGGATGATGCCGAGGCTCGTCGGGACCAAGGCTGCTGCGCCCGTCGCCTGCAAGCATAGCAACCCGACGATCACCCACAGGTTGTCGCTCGCCGCGCACCCGAGGCTGCCGGCAGTGAACAGGACGAGGCCGGTAAGGAACAGCTGCTTGTTGCCGTAGCGGTCGGCCATCCGGCCCGCGGGCACGAGCAGCGCGGCGAACACGATCGCGTAGGCGTTCAGTACCCAGCTCAGGTTGGCCAACGATCGCTCGCCCACGTCCGCGCCGATCGAGCGGAGACCGACGTTGACGATGAACACGTCGAGGGCGCTCATGAACGTGGCTGTACACAGGACGAGCAACAGAGCGTTGGGACGGACGTCACGGTCGCGGCTCAAGAAGGTCTCCAGCTTGCGGTCGGGTGGAAATCAAGGTCGGTTCGATATCCGTACTCACTCGCTGGGCCTTACCCTAGCCCAGTGAGTCCGAATTTCGAACCGCCGCCAGCGACCGGTCTTGGCCCGCGGGCGTGCTCGATCGCTGATGCCTTGACCGTGGTCGGAGACCGATGGTCGTTGCTGATCCTGCGCGAATTGCGCCTGGGCGTCGGACGCTTCAACGAGATCCGAATCAATACCGGAGCCCCGCGCGAGACCTTGACCGCCCGCTTGCGCAGCCTGGAAGAGGACGGCGTCATCACCCGTCAGCGCTACTGCGAGCACCCTCCCCGCGACGAGTACGTCCTGACGGAAGCCGGCCGCGCGCTGGCCCCGGTGCTGAAGAGCCTGCGGGAGTGGGGTTCGCGGTACGTGACCACGAGCTGACCGCCGGCTGCGTTGGCTTCTGGTCTTTCTGTTGGGTCAAAGCTAAAGGCGCATCGACGATGAGTGGGGCCTTGGGTTTGGCTTTTGCCTTGCGCTTTCGCCCGCCCGGGCCCGTTAAAG
>CAXULW010000012.1:0-106256 GCA_964252015.1 uncultured Jatrophihabitantaceae bacterium
CCGGCATCAACCAAGCCTACTAAACTACGTCTAAATTATTGACTCACGACACTAGTACGACAGCCGTAGTTCGTGATGTTCGGTGCTGATGGTGCGCTGGAGCGGCGTTTCTGCCGGGCGGAGGGCGGCCACCGGGCGATCATGCGTTGTTTGTGTGGAACAACTCGGATGCCGCGGCTCATAGCGTAGATCCTGATCGTTGGTGGACCGCGTACGGCGCGGTGTTGGACCGCATCGAGTCGCGGTTCACCCGGTACGAACCGTTGCGGCGCGCGGGCGCGTTGATGCTGGGCTTGCTGTCCGGGCTGGACCGCAAGAACTGTTGGACGATCGCCGAGCAACGAGGTGACCTGACCCCGGACGGGTTGCAGCACCTGCTCGCCCGGGCAAAGTGGGACGCCGACGCCGTGCGTAATGATCTGCGCGGCTACGTCGTCGACGCGTTCGGCGAGGCGGACGCGGTCCTGGTGGTTGATGAGACCGGTGATTTGAAGAAGGGCGACCAGTCGGTCGGGGGGCAGCGGCAGTACACCGGCACCGCGGGGCGGATCGAGAACGCCCAGGTCGCCGTGTTCCTGACCTACGCCGCCCGCCGGGGTCACGCCCTGATCGACCGGGCCCTGTATCTGCCGAAGTCCTGGACCAACGACGCCGACCGCTGCCGCACGGCCGGGGTGCCGGAAGGGGTCGAGTTCGCGACCAAGCTGGCGCTGGCCACGGCGATGATCACCCGCGCGATCGGGGCTGGCGTGCCCGCCCGGTGGGTCGCCGGTGACGAGGTCTACGGCGCTGATCCGCTGCTCCGCAAGGCGATCCGCGAGCACCACCTCGGCTACGCCCTGCAGGTCGCGGCCAACCGGCGGGTCCCCACCCTGGCCGGGCCGATGCGGGTCGACGCCCTCGCCGCGCCCATGCCCGACCCGGTCTGGCAGCGCAACTCGTGCGGGCCGGGCAGCAAAGGACCCCGCTACTACGACTGGGCCTGGATCGCACTGCTCCCCGAGAACGACGACGAACCGGACGGCGAGCATCACCTGCTGATCCGCCGCACCCCGGCCACCGGCGAGCTGGCCTACCTACGCTGCTAACGCCCCACCGCGTGCCCCTGTCACCCTGGTGCGGGTGGCCGGGCAACGCTGGCGGATCGAGGAATCGTTCCAATCGGCGAAAGGACTCGTCGGCCTCGATCAGCACCAGGTGCGGCGCTGGACGTCCTGGCACCGCTGGACCACCCTGGCCATGCTCGCCCACGCGTTCCTCGCCGTCGCCACCGCCATCGAACGCGACCACACACCGACACCGGCCGGCCTCATCGACCTGACCGTCAACGAATTCCGCCGCCTGTTCGACGCCCTCCTCCTGGGCGGCACACCCACCATCGACACGCTCCTGGCCTGGTCCCACTGGCGCCGACGACATCAAGCCCGCGCACGCGACTGCCCCTACCGCCGATGGGAGCAGACACATCAATGATCACGAACTACGGCTGTCGTACTAGCGCTCACATGATCCCGTAGGCGGCCAGGTGAGTCAGGAGAGACTACGTCGTTATCGACCAGAATGCCCGCAGAGCGAACCGTCGGGTGTTCACGCCCGGGTTAGCGTCTCCGGGACGCGCACTTCGAGGTACGTCAGCGGGGACCTCTCGACCATTTCACGGCCGCTGGAGGCCCGACGTCGGCGGGACTGGAACCGCTGGTCACCTATCCCACCGACTCGATCTTGCGTCATGGACGCCACCACAAAGGTTCGGTCTAGGCCTTCGCCACCATCAGCCCGACCGGCTCAAATTCAACGACAACGGGCTGCGGACCGGACGTATCTACTCCAGTGCGCCCGACAGCGGGCCCAGCGACCTCCTGGTTGAACTTCTCTGCTTGCTCCTTAGACTCCCAAACCTCGAACATCTCGAAACCGCTATCCACTGGCCGAGCGACGTGGAAGATCAACCCGTCAGGAAACTGATCACCGATGGCCTTCTGCACTTCGGCATGCGATGCCAAGTACGCCTCGATGGGTGCCGGTACTGTCACGACTGTTCCGTACGTCATTTCATTCCCCCAACAGCGGTCCGATGCAAGGTATGAGACTCCTGTGGCGTCGGCGAGTCAAGAGGCTCGCCAGCACGACCTGCTCAGGGCATGAACCGGCCCATCCACTGAAGCACGCGACCGATCCCGGGCTTGTTCTGCAGATCGCGGTCCATGACGAACCGCCGGCCTGACCGCAGCACGTCACGTGCCCACGCGGCGACCGACGGCCGGCGCTCGTCCTCGGTTACTACGGCCCGGTGATGCAGGTCATGGGCGCACCGGAGGCAGACGATGACCTCGGGATGCTCGCCCAAGTGAACGACAGGATGTCGTACCTCGCCGCAGCACCAACACGCGACCGTCGGGCTCATGGCTCCTCCAGGCCAGCAACCCCTCGATGCACTGCTGCAACACCATCAGGCTCAACGGCGTGACTTCGTCCACGTCAATGTCACCGAACTGCTCGAAGGTACCCACGTCCTTCTCGATCTGCGTCCAAAACCGCTGTACGTCTGTCAACGGAATCGCCCCCTCGGTTGATCGTGATTTGCACGGGAGCTGGCGGCCGTGGCAGAGCATGCGGGGTTCGACTATCCCGTAAGGTGACCCGGCCGCGGCGCAGCCGAAGCCCCACCCGCCGGGCTCGGGCTCTACCGCCCAAGTGTGTCTTCCCGGAAGCCGCCCCTATCCGGGCGGCCGCCCGCACGGGAACCCTGACCGGGATGAGCATCCGGTGGACGATTGCTAAGCGGGCTGGCCGATGCGCTCGGCTGCGACCCGCAGGGCAGCTCGTGCCTGCTCGGCGAGCTGTGATACCAGATCAGCGGCGGGGACTGCCTCGGCGAGCTGGTACGCCTGCCCGGCCCACAGGTGGAAGCCGTCGGCGTCGCCGCGCTGGCGTGCAGCCGCGCGAATTGGTGCCGTCAGGTGATGAATCTCCGGATATGCGCTGGGCGCGTCGGCGGAGTGTTCGCGGAGGAACCGGTTGACGATGCCGCGGGCGGCGCGGCCGGTGAAAGCGCGGGTGAGTGCGGTCGCATTAGCACCGCGCGCGATCGCGTCGCGATGAGCGGGTGTGGCTGACGCCTCCGGGCACAGCATGAATGCCGTGCCGAGGCTGGCAGCCGCGGCGCCGACTGCCAGCACCGCCGCGACTGCACGCCCGGTCGCCACGCCGCCCGTTGCCACCAGTGGCGTTTCGTCGCCGAGCGCTGCTCGAACAAGCTGGAGCAGGGCGAGTAGCCCGATATCGCCGGGCGCCGCGTCGTCGAACCCGCCGCGGTGTCCACCCGCTTCCACGCCTTGCACAATCAGGGCGTCCGCGCCGACGGCGCGTGCGGCCTGCGCCTCCCGCGGTGTCGTCACCGTCACCCAGACCTCCACATCCGCGCCGTGCAGCCGCTCGACGTCCGCAGATGCCGGGCAGCCGAAGGTGAACGACACCACGGGGACCCGCTCGGCCACGACAAGGTCGAGCTTGTCGGCGTAGCAGTCGTCGTCCCAGCGCGGTGCGCCGAGTTCGACGTGATTGCGCGCAGCCTCAGGCGCGAGAGTGTCTGCATAGGCGGCGACCTGTGCAGAACCGGTGCCGTGCCCGGGCGGTGCGAACACGTTGACGCCAAAGGGAGTCCGGTCAGAAAGCAGTACTCGAAGCTCGGCGACGTCACCCCGAACGGCGTCGACCGTCTTATAACCGGCGGCGAGGAAGCCAAGGCCGCCGACACCAGAAACGGCGCCGGCGAGCGCAGGCGTCGACAGGCCGCCTGCCATGGGCGCCTGCACGATCGGGAAAGCAAGCCCCTTCAAAACACGTGAAGTCATGACCTCATGATCGCGCAACGAGCTCCTCTATTTTGATGCGCGTTCCCAGATGCCGAACGCTGAGCGGGATGGAGTCGTCGACCGGACGCTGCGCCGTCCGGGTCCCTTCTGCGCGGAGCAAACGAGTGGTGGTCCACTGGACGCGTGCAGGCGAACCTCAAGGCCGGGTCAGCGTCGGCGTCGGTGCTGACGCCTCGGCTCGTCCTGACGCCGGTAGGCCTTGACGATGTCGCCGATCTGCTCGCCCTGTACAGGGATCCGAAGGATGCCGACTGGACCGGTCCCCGGACGCGCGAAACCATCGAGGCGTGGGCCGCGGCGGCATCACCCGCGTCGACCTGGACGGCGAGGTGGGTCTCGTCAAGTCGGTTGGCCCCACTTGTCGTCACGAAGTGCGGCCCCGGTCGATGTTCTGGTTCGTTGCGGGGCTGCGATGATTTGCCCGTGCGCGCGTGTGAGGACCTGATCGCTGAGGCGGCGGCTGCGGACGTTGCTGGGTGGGATTTCAGCTGGCTGGATGGCCGAGCTTCGGAGGAGCGGCCGTCCTGGGGATATCAGCGGTTGATCAGCGAGCGGCTGGCTGTCGTGTCAGCGGCCTTGGATGTGCAAACGGGCGGCGGTGAGGTGCTCGCCGGCGCGGACCGATTCCCCGTGACGATGGTCGCGACCGAGTCGTGGCCGCCGAATGTCGCGCTGGCAACCAAGCGGCTGCATCCGCGCGGCGTCGTCGTTGTGGCCGACCCAGACGAGCCGCCACTGCCGTTCGCCGATGCAGCGTTCGATCTGGTGACCAGCCGCCATCCCGTGAGCGTGTGGTGGGACGAGATCTTTCGAGTGCTGCGCCCGGGAGGCACCTATCTCGCGCAGCACGTCGGCCCGAGATCGATGGCCGAACTGTACGAGTTCTTTCTCGGTCTGCAGGACGAGATCGAGCAGCAGCACCCGCGTCATCCCGATGTCGAAGGCGCCGAAGCACGCTCGGCCGGCTTGGAGCTCGAGACACCGCGGTTGGAGCGCCTGAAGGTCGAATTCTTAGACATCGGCGCGGTTGTGTACTTCCTGCGGAAAGTCATCTGGATCGTGCCAGACTTCGGTGTTGATCGCTATGCCGCGCGGCTCCGCGATCTGGATGCGCAGATCCGCCGTGACGGCAGCTTCGTCGCGCACTCCACTCGGGTGCTGTTCGAAGCACGCCGTCCGTCTCCAGTCAGCTGATCTTCTTTCGACGCGATGTGGTCTTGCTGGTGCGGAGTCGGTAGGACTGGGTGCCGGCTTCGAGGATGTGGGCGTTGAAGGTGACGCGGTCGACGATGGCGGTGACGAGCCGTGGGTCGGGGAACACCGAGCCCCATTGCTGAAGGGCAGGTTGGTGGCGATCGCGATGGAGGCGCGTTCTTCGCGTTCGGTGATGATCTGGAACAGTAGCTCCGCGCCGCGGGGGTCGATCTGGACGTAGCCGAGCTCTTGTCTCAAGAGTTACCCATCGTCGTCGGCAGAGCCAGCCTGCCGATGGGTTTGGCCTGTCGGCCTTGGTCGTTCCGGCCTCGGACAAGCAGGAGAAGGGATGACGTGGCCAACGTGGGTGAGCCAGATCCTTGGCTGCTAGCTCCGCCGCCTTGTGAGCGGTGTGGCGCCGACGACGTTCAGGTCATATGGCCGGGTGCGACTGGTCACCCGCTCGCAAGAAGCGGCGTCATTAGCAGCCCCAAATTGGCCCGGTGCGGTGTATGCGGATTCACCCGCATGGTTCGGCCGGAAGACCGGCCCTACGTCCGCGGTGGGTTCGTCGATCAGGGCGAGGAGTTCAGCGTCCCGCCGTCACCGCCGGACCCATCGCCAGCAGATTGAGCAGTCATTTTGGCGGCCCCCAACGTACCCATCCGGTTGGTTCTCCTGGGTCTCGTGGCGGGGGGTATGGCCGCAGAATCGGGATCAGGTCACTCGGGACGGGTTGTCCGCCTTCGAAGAAGAACGCGGAACAGTGGGTGCACCTCGTGACGTATGGCATGTAATTCCGGTAGCGCGGCGGTGGCCCGTACGGCGTCAGGACATGATCGCAGTGCGGTCCGGTTTCGCTCATTCCGAAACAGTAGGCCCGATGGGCCGGCGGCTGTCAGATGGCCATCTCGAGTGCTTTGACGACGTCGCGGGTGAGTTCGTCGGCTCGTTGCAGGGGCGCCGCGGAGGCGGTCGATTTTGAGTTTGCGATGGCGAGTTGACCGGCTGGCTCACCGATCTCGCGAGGCGGTGCTCGAGCTTGGCTGGGCGGTGCGCGACGCCCGCACAGGCCGCGGCTACGCGACTGAACTCGGCCGTGCCGCGCTCGCCTGGGCCGCCGAACACCGGTCCGGCGAGCCGGTCGTCGCTTTGACCGAGGTGCACAACCGTGCCTCGCGCGCTGTCATGGAGCGGCTCGGGATGCTGCGGGCAGGCACCATCTGGCTCGAGGGCCTCGTCGAGGACCAGACCGGTGTGCAGCCTGACGCGCCCTTCGCCCTCCTACCGGATGTCGATTCGACGAGACCCGCCGGGCCTGACCACGTCGGCAACCTGACGCTACAACCCCGCCGTCCCGATAGGGGACCGGCTTCCTGCCAGCGCGCGATCCAGCGGTCGGCAGTCACGGCGAGCGGTGTCACATCGATTGCGCTCGGCGGGGGCGTCAGCTCAGCAATCTGCGTCTCGACCGCATCCGCCACCGCGGCGAAGTCGTCGGCGCCGCTGAGGTCGGGGTAGCGCCCTGGCACGTGGTCGAACACCAGCGCAATCCACTCGCCGTCATCGTAGGCATCACGCAGCGTAGGCCTGTACGGCGCGGGATCCAGTTTCCTCAGCAGGTTGAGCTCCCGCCGGAACAGCGCCACCGTCTGTTGGTTCAGTGCACCGCTTACCGCTTTGATGAAGACTCGGCCGTCATCCGCGGTGGCCAGCGTCGTTGCCAGCCGAGAGACATTCCGCCGAGGTGTTCGATCACAGGATTGACCGGACCGAACTGGCACGTCACCCAGGACGCGACGTGGTTTGGCAACTCACGATATTCGATCCGGCGGCCCACAGCCCGCGGGGATGGCGGGGGACTGGAAGCCATGCACGACATCATGCCTCCGTCGAGATGCAACCGCGTCGATAGGCGCCCTGTCCGGCGGCCGCCCGGATGGGAACGCTGACCGGGAGCGCGTGCTGCAGGCGGTAGATCTGCACCGGCCGGCCGCTGCGCCTGCTATGTGAGATCAGTGTCGGGTGGCTCTCAGCTCGTCCTGAGTAGCGAAAGTCGTTGCAGCGGATCGTGCACCGAGATGCGTTGATAGGGGGACGTCAACGAAATAGGAACGGTGCCGCAGCGTGACTTTCGATGAGTTCACCCGGGCGCGGCTGTCCGCTCTGCTGCGGTTTGCGACGCTGCTGTGTATCGACGTTGGGCTGGCCGAGGATCTTGTCCAGGAGGTCCTGATCAAGGCGCACGCCAGGTGGGCCCAGATCGAGGGGTTCGATCATCCTGAGGCCTACGTGCGGCGGATGATCGTGAACGAGTTCGTGTCATGGCGGCGCAAATGGGCCAGGATCATCCCGTCTGCGGTGATCGACAACCCGGCACAGGTCCCCGACCACGCCGATGCCCACGCCGAGCGTGACGCCTTGTTCGGCAGGCTTACCCGCCTACCCGCACGTCAGCGGGCCGTGATCGTTCTGCGTTATTACGACGGGCTCACCGACGCCGAGATCGCGCAGGAGCTCGGCTGCTCAGTCGGCACCGTGCGCTCCATCGCGTCCCGCGCCGTCTCGGCCCTGCGTCTGCAGACCAGCGGCACCCGCGCCGCGACCCTGAGAGAGGTGTGAATCATGGCAACCGAATCCGACCTGGTCGATCTGCTGCGTGTCATCGGCGACCGCGCCCCGACCCCCGAAAACACACTCAACCGGCTGATGCTGCCGACTGCGCCGGCGACGCCGTCCGAGCCGCGGCCGTCCCACCGTCGCTGGCTGCCGATCGCCTCAGCTGCCGCAGCCGTGGTGGCGTTAGTGGCGGTGTCGGTCGTGGTGCGCGGCGACGACCCGCACCACCCTGGCGCCGCGGAGGGCCCAGGGCCCGCTGCGTCCGCACCGCCGGTAGCCCCCTTCCCTTACCGCCTGCCGTTGAACGCCTACTACGCGTCCGAGACACAACGGCGCACACTGCAGCGCGCCCAGTTCGTGCTGGCCCAACGATGCGCGCTGGCGCACGGGGTGAACGTGCCGACCGCCCGAATCCCTGCCGGCGACCAGTGGCCAGCGTTCCTTTCCACCGTGGCTGACGACATCCGCCCGGTGACCGTTGCCCAGGCCCGTACGATCGGCTACAACCTCTATCCCAGCGGCACCTCAGCCGTTGACAATGCCCAAGCGGGTTTGACGCCGCGGCAGCGTGAGATCTTCGCAGGGTGGACCAGCGATCTGAAGCTGCCGCAGCCAACCAGCACGTTCCTGCTCGACGGCGGGTGTCTCGGCCAGGCCGCACAGACGCTCCTAGAAAATGCAACACCGGCGTCACTGCCAGGTCAGTGGACCAGCGACGGGCTGCCCGGGCTGTTCGACGACGACATCGCGGTCAACGACTACCTGAACGCGGCCCGCACCGGCGAAACCACGCCGACGGTCCAACAGGCGCAGAAACGATGGTCGGCCTGCATGGCCGCGCACGGCTATCCCGGGCTGAGCACCACCACGGACGCGATCCAGAAGATTCCCAACATGCAATCAGCCAACGCCAAACTCAAGGCCGTCCAAGACGTGCAGTGCAAACAGGCGACCGGGTTCATGAAGGTGTGGATGGCGTCGATCACCAAGGCCCAGAAGGCAGTGATCGCAGCACACCGAACGCAGCTCGCTGGGTTCAAGAAGCGGCTCGCCACGCGAATGGCAAACGCAGCGAAAGCGTTGAAATAACCGCGCGGGCATCCGCTCCACCTCCCGCCTTCCAGCCGCCCAAGCCGTCTCGTCCCGGTTACCGCCCCTGTCCGGGCGGCCGCCCGGATGGGAACGGACACAGGCACGAGATGCCTGCAAGCGGACCCAGCCACGGAGCAAGTCGGGCTCTGCCCACCCGGCTCGAGCCGCCCAAGCCGTATCGTCCCGGTAGTGGCCCCTGTCCGGGCGGCCGCCCGGATAGGAACGTTGACCGGGACGCGCCGCCCAGTGGCCGATCGCCGTCCGGGCGCCGACTGTGCTGCAGGATGGACAGGTGACCGAGATCCGGGCCGCAATGACTTCAGACGCCGAGGACATGGCCGAGGTGCAGAACGCGATCTTCCGCGCAGGACTTCGAGCGAGCGCCGTCGACGTCGAGTTAATCCGCGAGCGGTACCTCGACACGGAGCACTCGGTCGCATGCACCGTCGCCGAGCAGGAGGGCCGGGTTGTCGGCTTCCAATCGCTCAAGCGGGCGTGGATCGGGAACCCCTACGACGTGGCTGAAGGTTGGGGCATCATCGGAACCCACATCCACCCCGATGCTGGCCGGGGTGGCTTGGGCCGACGCCTGTTCGTCGCGTCGTTGGCAGCGGCGAAGACCGCTGGGTTGCAGCACATTGACGCGAGCATCGGCGCCGACAATCTCCCTGGTCTGGCCTACTACTCGGCTATGGGCTTCACGCCGTACCGAGAGGGCAGCGGCGTCATCGCGCACCGCTTCGACGTCTGATCGGTTGAGGGAGGGTGCGGCCCGCAAGGGGACCCTCAAACGGTTCAAATTCTCATCTGACGGCGCGTCCGGCGAGTGGTCCGCGTACGTCCCGCAGGACCTGCCCGATGCGACGCCCGGTCACCGTGCCCTATACGGCCGGGGTCCTGTCCGGGATAACCTCGCCGCGAAGTCTGAACGGCAGCACGGACGCCCGGCCGTCTGATCAGTCTTCGCCGGGTGATATTCCGCCCTTGATGTTTGACATCAGCCGTTAGCGCTCAGTTGAGCGCTGACTTCAAGCCCAATCCCCGACGCAACGGGCTCCACGGCGCAACGTTGGGGGCCGGCGGGCTCACCCTGAAGATTGACGCCAGCACATTCCCAGGCTCCGGTCACGTGTCGAGGACACCGTCTACGGCTTCGTCGGCCGGCGCGAGGTAGTTGGTATCGAGGTCTTCCATCAGATGTATGTCGGCGTACCCGAGATCGAAGGGCGACCCGCCATCGTCGAAGAGCGGGAGCGTTCGGCGCAGCACGAGGCCCGGTCGACGTCGGTGCCGCATCGTGATCACCACGGACGCGTCGGGCCATCCGCCTGCTATATGTACCGAGGAGTCGCTCAGCCCGCCGCTGAGCGGTGCGGTCGTGCCGTCCGGACTGCGCCAGAAGCTCTGCAGGTGGCCGAACTTGTCACGGGCCGCGTCGAGGTGGACGCGGATGTCGTCGTCTGATGGCCGGCGCAGCGGCGGCGCGAACTGGGAGACGTCGATCGAGTCGGGACTGTGGACGGTGTGCACAGCGCCCGCGGGCGAGACGGTCAGAACCTCCACGCCGCGGTCGCGCGGAACAGCAAGGAAGCGGCGGCGCGCCACGGTCAGCCACAGCTCCCCGCCGACGGCGTGCGCGTCGCCGACCAGTCCGCGACCGAGATCGACCCGCACCCGCGGTCGACCGGTGTCCAGGTCATGACCGACGGCGACGACTCGGCGGTCGATCTTGTCCCCAGTACGCGGGGCGCCGACCCACCAGACCAGCCCGCCGGCTCGCACACCGTGGCGCAGGACCGTAGCCGGGTCTTCTTCCAGCCACATCCACGAATACGGATTCCATGGCCCGGTCTCGGGGACATCGCCGGTCACCGGTACTGCGCCGGCCAGACCAGTGGCCAGCAAGCTGTCCCGCGCCACCCGAATCACGCGGGTCGGATACTCGAAGCTCCACGAACCGTGCCCGCCCGGATGCGCCAGCGGCGGCTCCGCCATCTCCATAAAGACGTCCGCGTCGCGGATGCTGATCACGTTGACCGGCGCCGGCGTATCTAACTGCGTCGACGAGCCGTCGTGACGAACCGCGAGGACACGACCCGGCGACAACGGCGGCGGCGGCGCCGGCGGGTCTCCGAGATCTATCCCGGGCGCATCGGCAAACCACGCGATATCCGGGTCCGCGGCCGCCAACGTCACGTGACCATCGACCTGCACAACCGTGCAACCGTCGGGCCCCACCCACACCACCTGACCGCCTTCGCCGACCACGATGCCGACACCGTCGGCCACAACAACGCGGGTGACTTCGGGATCGACCCGACGCTGCGGCCACGGCCAGGCCACCAGCATCATGGGTTCGTCGTCTACGACCCGCGCGGCTACCGGCCACGACTCATCGACCAACCACGTGGCGCCAGCACTGCGAATAATTCGAGCCGGACGAAGAAAGCGAATCATGTCGACGCCCACCGATTCGGCGACGGGGTACGACCACCCCGGCGGCGGGCCACCAGCCGCGAGCCTACGACGCGTAACGCATCAGCCGAACACCCTTCCCTCACACCCCCGGACGCCAGACCGAAGTTGAGAAACACCCAACACCGGTATCTGCCGAACCGCCACCAGGCAGGTGGATCAGCGAAGCTGCCCTTAGCAAGCGCGTCCGACGCGGACAGCCCGCAGGACCTGCCCGGCCACCGCGTCCTCTACGGTTTGCGTCCCCGGTGGGCTAACCCCGCCAAGTCTGAACAGCGGGACGGAGACCCGGCGTCTGATCAATCTTCACCGGTCGACCTGATCAATCTTTCTTGCTTCTCGACACTCGCTGCTGTCGAGATGCAGCGAACCCGATTTATGAGCCCCTGTAATCCGATTGCGGAAGAACGAACCGCTCGGAAGCGGCAAACCGGAACGGTCCGATGACTGGACCCGTTCACCGGGTGCCGCCCGCAAGGATCGGCAGCTCAGACGGCGGGATAGTTCACCGTCAGAAAATGCTGCGCGATCCAGTGGGCGACGCTGTCCGCGTCGTTGTCGTCGATGACTTCGCTCGCGGCCGCGCGGACCTCGGGCACGGCGTTGGCGACCGCTATGGAGTGATCGGCGATGGCAAACATCGGCAGGTCGTGGTGGTTGTCCCCGAAGGTGATCATGGTAGGTGCGCCCAGTTGCTGCTTGAGGGCGGATAGAGCGGCCGCCTTGTTCCCCTGCACCGACGTCAGTTCCAACCACCAGGTTCCGGCGGTATAGACGTCCTCGCTGAACGTGGAGTGACAGCCACGCGGAGAAAGCCGCGCGCGGACACCGGCCAGGGCGGAGTGGTCACCGATCAGGGAGATGTAGAAGACAGCGCTCGGGTCGATCTGGGACCAGTCATCCAAGGGCATCAGGCGAGGGTCGCCGTCCCGGTCTCGTAGAAACGTCTCCACCCATCTGTTCGGACGAGCGGCCACCCAGCAGACGCGATCGCGACCCTGGTGCATGGCGAACACGATGGGCTGGACCTCGCCCGAGTTCGCGGTTGCCTCGAGCACCTGCAGCGTTGCCGCCACCGGCAAGAACTGAACGGCTGACACAACGCCCGAGCGCGGCTCGGCGACGACCGCACCGCCATAGGTGACCACCGGAAGCGCCACGTTCAGCCCGCGGGTCACCCGCGACGCCGAGGTGAACGACCTCGCGGTCGCGTAGGTGAACAACCCGCCACCGGCGATGAAATCATTCACGACCTGCACCGTCGCCGCGCTCAGCGTGCCGTCCGAACGCAACAGGGTCCCGTCCAGATCAGAGACCAGCAGAACCGACGTCGCCAAACCAGGACGAACCAACACCCGATCGACGTTAGCGGCCGAGGATCTTCCGGTCGCGGCCGCCGCCTGCCTTCCGATCGACGCGGATCGACGATCGGGCAAGTTGCAGAGTCCTGACGAGGACAGGGGCCATCTCGATCGGCACGCTCACCTTTTGACGCGGACGATGCCGTCTTCACTTGCCCAACTGGCCACGCAGCTTGCGCCGCCCTGCGGAATATCCGACACACGCCGAACCGCTCAACGGCTAGAACCCGATGGCAACTGACCGTCTTGCTAAGTCGTGGGCCAGACCTGCTGGGCGACGCGGCGGAAGTTGCCGTTGAGCACCGCCTCAATGTGCGTGGCGGTCCAACCCCGGGCGGTCAGGGCGCCGGCGAGGGTGAGCAGCACCTCGGGCGCCATCCACTCGATCGGCCCCCAGCGGGTGTAGCTCTCATCGAACAGGGCCGGGTTGCCGGCGAGTTCGGTGAGGAAATCCTGGTATTCGAAGGAGTAGTCGGTGCTCACGCCGACGTGGTCGATACCGACGAGATCGACCGCGGTCTCGATGTGGCGGATCAACGCATCCAGGGTGGGGGTGTTCGGTCCGAGGAAGATCCCGACGCCGGTGATCCCGATGACCCCGCCGGTAGCGGCGCAGGCCCGGGCCTGGTCGTCGGTGATGTTGCGGGGGTGATCCCAGACCGAGCGCAGACACGAGTGGCTGTACACGACAGGGGCTTGCGACACCTCACACAGATCCAGACCGGTGCGGGCGCTGCAGTGCGAGCCGTCGACGACCATACCGGCCGCGTTCATCCCGGCGACGAGCGCTCTCCCCCACGCCGTCAGGCCGGTGTTGTCGGTGTCGAGGCACCCGCCGCCGGCGATGTTGGCGTGTGGTTGTAACTGGGCAGCATCGTGCGCACACCGAGCTCGGCGAAGCGGTGCACCACGCCGACGTCACCCTCGAGCGGCGCGCAGTCCTCCAGATCGAACGCGACCACCACGTTCCCCGCCGCGGCCGCCGCGTCGATCGCCGTGACGGTGTCAACCAGCTGAAGCCGAGGGTGCGCGTCGACTCGGGACCGGAACGCGGTCAGCAGTCCAAGCGACCAGCCCTCGAGTGCGGTGAGTAGCCCACGTTCACCGAGACGAACCCGCCAAGGGCTGGGCGCAGGTACCGGTCGCGTTAGTTGACGTCGGCGTCAACGTCAAGCGGCAAACACGTGTGCTGGTCCCACAGCCACCCGGTTGGCGTTGTCCTCACACCGCCATCATCCTGGCCACGGGCTCGTCGAGAGGCGCTGACCCGCCGTGGCCGTCGCGCGCGCTGCTGGACGCCGCCGCATGCCCCGAGTAGCAGCGCACCGCGTCCGATCCGGGCGGCTGGACCGGGCGATAGGTTCCTACCCGTGGTCTTGCCCGGTCGGCCCCAGGATTCTCCCGGTCGCGGTCAAGACGGGGTTGTCTTATGGGACTTCGACGGCACCTTGGCCTGGCGGTCGGGGATGTGGCGCGCAGCTCTGATCACGGCGTTGGACCGCGTCAGCGACGGCCACGGACTCGGCGGCGAGGAACTCCGCTCCGGGCTGCAGAACGGGTTCCCGTGGCACCGCCCGGACGACGTCCACCTACACCTGGACACCGCGCAGGCATGGTGGGCCGCGCTGCACCCGATGCTGGTGCACGCCTACGAACAAGCCGGCGTCGACCACGACCTGGCCGTTGCCGCGGCCACGCGCGTTCCCGAGGCCTACGTCGATCCCTCGTACTGGACGGTGTTCGACGACACCCGCCCGGTGTTGACCCGCCTGCGCGAAGCGGGCTGGCGCCACGTCGTGCTCAGCAACCACGTCCCCGAGCTCCCGAACCTCGTCCACGACCTCGGCCTGGACGACCTCATCGCGGACGTGATCACCTCGGCCGTGACCGGATACGAGAAACCACACCCACAGATGTTCACGGACGCGATCCACCGAGTCGGTTCACCGGAACGGGTCTGGATGGTTGGTGACAGCCCTACCGCTGACATCGCCGGCGCCGAACGCGCCGGCATTTCCGCCCTGCTCGTTCGCACTTCCCCCGCCCCTGGCATCCCCGGTCGGGACCTGCACTGGGCCGCTGACCTCATCCTCGCCCGAACCACAAGCGGGGCATCGGCGGGCCCGGCCGGATGATCGCGAACTTTGATCGCTTCGTCGAATCTCGCGGGTCTAGTCAACGTTCAACGGGGAATCTGCTCAGACTTCCCTGCATCTCAACAGCTGCTGTGAGCAAACAGCCCTCGTACTCTAAGTAGGAGCCAGCTGTGAACGAGGCAGGTGCTTGCCGATCTACAGGGCGGGCTGTCCTGTCATGCTTTCGTCATGATCAGCGAGACCCAGCTCAGGACGCGATTCCCTGTCGATGATGCAGTGCTTTCCGATCTGCACGCGGGCGTTCTGTGATCCAGCCGCGCCGCTAAGACCGATAGGAGGGGTTCGTGACCGGTCTCCCCCAGCCCATCCTGGTTCTGCGGAAGATGCCAGTGCACCTGGGTGGGGATCTGACCAAGATGGCGGACCTGATGATTCACCACGGCCAGCTCACCCTGACCTGGGTGAGATGGGGACTAGCACCCGCGTGGGGCGGCGAGCCGTATCGCCAGACTGGCGGCCACGTCGACATCCTCACGTACCGGTTTCCGCCGTGGCAGAACTCGGTGCTCTGTCTTGGCGGGGTGAGCGAGCCGGCGACGGTGACCATGACCCCCCGTCAACGGTCGCACATCGCGGCCGCGCTCCAGTGGGCCGGCTTCGACGTCACCGTCCGCCAGGGCGGCTTCTTCGTGACCTACCGTCTGTAGCCAGCTCACGCGACCCGCTTGCTTTGCCCGATGCGATCTACGACTCCTTGTCTGACCAGTGGACCGCCACAGCTGCTTGGTTTGATTCGACGTTCGAGATGGGGTTTACGTGGGTGGGTCGGGCTGGGAGTACCGGGTTCCGTTCGTGGGGAGTGTCGCCGGCTCGTTGGTCGCGACTCAGGAGCAGGTGTTGTCGTCTGGTGATTACATCTGGCCGTGGGAGTACGACGATGCTGGCCACGTTGACGTTGACGTTGGCGAGGACGACGACGACGTCGCAACCCGTCCGAGGTCGCTGGCCGCGCTGGGGCGGGCGAAGCAGGTGGAGGAGTTCTGGGACGAGGGCACCCACTCCATCCTTGATGTCGAGCGGGTCTGGTCCGAGGAAGATGAGGACGTGTTTGGCCTAGTTCGTCCGCTCACGACAGATGAGGCGGAGCAGGTTTTCGGCGCCGAGACTCCGTCGGCGCTCGATTTTGATCGAGTTCATCAGCCTGGCCCGTCCGGTCCGCTGGCCGACTTGACCGGTCCGAGATGGAGTGGCCGCAGCGTGGTCATTTATGCCGCCGGAGCACCGGTCGAGGTCTACTTCTGGGGTGTCTCCGGTGACTGACGCACGCGCCAAATGGCTTACCCGTCGCTCGAATGCACACGGACCGAGAATCGCCCGTGTGTCGAACGGACAAGTGGGTTGAGACGTGGAGCGTGATCTCCTGAGCGAGCTGAGGGGGGTATGTGCATCGGTCCGGGCCGCCGCTTCTGGGCCAGAGTTCGAGTGTCGAGACGAAACGCTGTATCGGGTGACCGAGGGTGGGATGGCAAACGTCGCCTATTTCTATCTGGAGCCGCCAGAGATCAGCCTCCCCGATCAAGGTCCGGAGGACGCGTTCACGGTGCAATTGGGCGCCCGCGCCGAGGGGTACACGCGCAACGAGCGCGCCTTCCCGGACGAGCTGGACCTCGACGTGAGCTTGGGCATCGGAGAGACTCGTCGGCGCTATTGGACTCCGACCTGGAGCCTCAGCCAGCCGGACAAGGCGGCGGATGAGGTCGCGCGCCTACTTAACACGTCCGGTGAGCGGTGGTTCGGCCGCTTCGACACGGTTGACCGGACGCTGGAAACCTTGGAGTCGCTCGCGCCCGACGACGATCACCAGACGTGGCTGCCGCCGCGGCTCGTGGCGATGCGGATACGCGCCCAACGCGGCGAGTTCGCCGACGCCTACCGAGATCTGCAAGAACATCTTGCCCAGCAAGACGGCGCGCCAACCAAACGGGACACGCCCTACGGCGTGACCTTGGCGCGAGCATTGGCCTACGGAGTTCGCGTCCCGCCCGGCACCGAGGAGTACGTCCGGCTTGGTTGGGCGTGGCGGGCAGCTCAGCTGGTCAAGCACGACCGCTTCCTCGACGAGGAAGACCTCGATGCGGTTGACAAGGCAGAGGCGTTCCCGCTTAGTGCCTGGCTCGATCGGGTCCCTGTGATCAGCTCTCGCGGCAAACAACTGCAGGTGACGCAGACCGCAGAAGCAGAAATCACGTGCGAGGTGGCACGCTTTCTTCAAAGTCAGATCCGCATCCGACTTCAGGCTGATTGGCCACTATGCCCTAGCCACCGAGCTACCCTCGACGTCCGCCTGGAGAGCGACGCCGCCGTCTGGTATTGCCAGAACTCCACACACACTGTCGCGCCCGTAGGACGACTGCCGAGTTCCGTCTAATGACAATCACCGCATTATGGAGCTGCGCCGGCCCGCCGGCGTGGCCGTATCGATGCCCAGGTTGGGGATCTGCACTGCAATGACCAACGACGCACTCCGGTGCCCACCAGACAGGCCGGGCTACCGGCGCGGTGGGCGAACAGCGGGACGGACGCCCGTCGTTTGATCAAAGTTCACCGGTCGATCTGATCAATCTTTCCTGCATCTCGACAGCTGCTGCTGCTGCTTTGTCGCTGCTGTTTAGATGCAGCGAAGATTAACTAAGAGCCCCTCGTAGTTGAACTACGAAGCGCCTTTAGCCGCGGAGTACGCATTGCGGTCAATCGACGGCCAACCGACGGCGTAACCACTGAACCGCCGACACAGCCACCCCGCGCCGCCAGAGGCTGCCGGGCGTCACTGAACCGGGCCGTACCCAGACGGACCTGTCTGGGTGAGTGACCGTTCCGTCGAGACGGTAGCGTCTCCGATCCCGCAGCCGCCCTGCTGGGCAGGAGCGCGAGTAGCAGCAACGCGAGTACTGCGAAGGTGTTCTCGGCCAGGAACCCGGCGGGCCCGTCTTGGTAGTGGTGCCCGCCTGGGTGCTGGTTGAGCACCACCACGGATGATGAGGCCGCTCCGTACAGCGCGGCCACGGTGATACCCAGGGACCAGGACCGGCGCTGGACAGCAGCGTCGGCGAGGATCACGCATGCGGGCAGGAACCAGACCAGGTGGTGGATCCACGAGATCGGCGAGACTAGGCCGGCGACGAGGCCGGCAAGGGTGAACCCGGTCAGGTCATCGCCGGCCTCGTTCGCCCTCCGGGCCCGCCACAGCCCGACCACCGCGACCAGCAGACAACCCGCCGCCCACAGGACAACCGGGGCATGCGCGTGCGGGTAGGTGTCGTGGTTGAGCAGTCGTGTGAGCAGCCCGTACAGGGATTGGTTGCTATCCGAGGCGATCTGCCCGACCCGGTTCGACGCCCACATGATGTGCCACCAGTACTGCGCCGACGTCGCGGGTGCGATCGCCGCCGCGACCATGCTCGCAGCCACCATTGTTGCGGTGGCGAGAGCAGCCGCGCGCGGGCGGCGGGTGACCAGCAGGTAGACGATGAAGATGCCGGGGGTCAGCTTGATCGCGGTGGCCAGGCCGATGCCGACTCCGGCCCATCGGGATCCGCGGCGTAGCGCGCGATAGTCAGCGACAACGGCCAGGGCAAAGAAGATGTTGACTTGCCCGAAGGAGAACGTGTCGCGGATCGGGCAGATGTAGAACAGACCGACCCCGACGACCACGGCCAGCCAGCGCCGGCCGGGTTGCCGCAGCCACTCCGGCAGAACCCACCACACCAGCAGCGCGTAGCAGCCCACGATGGCCGCCGACCAAATCACGTACGCCACCGATGTCGACGTCCACGACAGCGGGAACATCAGCACAGCCGCGAACGGCGGGTACGTAAACCCCAACGTGTGATTGCGGGGGATGCCGTAGAACGAATACAGGTCGTGGCCGTGCGCCCACCAGGTGACCGCGCCGCGGTAGGTGCGCAGATCGACATCGTTGTGTTGGCGGTGAACAAACCCGAGCGATGCGGCCCACCCGACCAGCGCGACCAGGGCGACGCCGGCCCGGATAGACGCGGCGACGGCGTTGCGCAGCGCCCGTGCGGTAATCCCGGGACCACGCCCGGCTACGTCGCCGATGCGGGGGGCGGCAGCCCCCGATGGGATGCGGCAACGGCGTGTACTTCGTCGGGGCAGCCGATCAAGGACCTGGTTGGCAGTCACGCGGGCTCTCTTCGTCGCAGCAGCAGCGCGCACGAGATGCGCTTACCTACTAAGACTGTCGAAGCGCCTTATCCGCTTACATCATCTAAAAACTCTCAAAAATAGTGACTATGCTCGCCACGGATGGATCCCCCTGCAAGCTGGCGACGCGGCATCTCGCGTGCGACCGGCGCGGACTCTGGTCCAGACCTCACCGTGGAGGGGCCGCGGCGCCGGCACCCACCGACGGGCCCCGGTCACAGAACTAAGGGCTATGCCACTTCCAGCCACGTCGACCGGTCGGTCAACGTGGGTGTGACGTCCGCGGTGTCGGCCAGTCGTTGGCCTTGCGCGGCGGACACCAAGTTCTGCTTGCCTGGATCGAGTTCGACCACGACCGAGGTGCCGTCCGTGAAGTCGTGGACCCACACCCCGGTGCCGGCGGCCTCGTCGGATCCGGTGATGCCGTCGGCCGCAAAGATCGTGGCGTGCCGGGTCGAGCCGGTTTTGACTCGGCACGCGGTCATCACAGAACCAACCCAGTCACCGGGGTAGGGGCCTTGCCCGGTGCCGTAGCCGATGCAGCGCAGCCCGCGAGCAAGGAATGCTTTCTCGGGCGCCAGATGCCCGGGCAGGGCCGTCAACGCGAAGGGCATGTACACCGGATCACTGCGCCCGACGATGACGCTGTTGGCGATACGCAGCATGATCTTTTTCGCTGCGCTGTTGTCGTAGCGGTACGTGGACGGCACGAATCCGAACGTGCCCGAAACAGTGACCCAGGTGTCGCGGCGGGGTTCCCAGATCAGCTGTGGAGAGAAGTCGCCCAGTTCGGCGGCTGCGACCCACGGCTGCCGGTACAAACTGTCGAGCAGTTTTTCCTGCGTGACGTGCCGGCCGGGGTAGAAGTACGCCGTCCGGCCCGCCACCGTGACCTTTTGTGCAACCACCCGTGCCGATGGTGTCGCGCACTTCGCGAGCCCACCGGCGCAAACATTAGAAACGATATAGCCGCTTTCGGGGCGGGTGCGGCTGGTGGCGGAAATGTTGAAGGACGAACCCTGCGGACCTGTTTGGCCCGCCGTTTCGACGCCCATGCTGGTGTAACCCGGTATGGCCTTGACTGCGATGTCCCACGTCGGGCGCAGCTGCGCCGGGCTCAACACGCCCTCCGTGGCCGCCGCCGCAGCCGAGGACCGTGACCGCTGCCGCTCAAGGGCGACAACCGCAGCCCCGGAAACGGTCAGAATCACAGCGGCAGCCGCTACCAACGGCGCCCACCCCCGGCGCGGGGGACGCGGCCCCGCCGTGGACTCCAACTGCGGCCTTCGGTCGTCCAGCGCGTCTACAAATGCACCCAACCGGGCCAGCGCGAGCCCATCCGGCTCGACGTCGAGGGCCCGCCGGATGTCGTCTTCGGAGCGGATCATCAGCAACCCCCCAAGGTCTGAATGTCAGCGAAATCCAGCGGTGACACCCGCAGCGCAGCGAGTGCGCGTGCGGCGTGGACACGCACCGTGCTCTCCCGACATCCGAGCGCGTCGGCTATGTCGGCATCAGACAGGTCCAGCAGGTAGCGCAGCGTGACCACCACGCGCTGTCGTTCCGGCAACCGCGCGATCTCCCGCACCAGCGCATCGCGGTCCGAGACCGTCTGCGCATAATCACGGGCTCCGTCTGGCAAGAACTCGCCCACGTCGGCGAACGGCAACACCCGCGCCCACTTGCGTCGCCACGACAGGAACTCGTTGACCAGCATCCGGTGGACGTACGCGTCCGGGAAAGCCACCTCTCGCCACGCCTGGTGCAGCTTGACCAAGACGTCCTGGACCAATTCCTCGCCCAGCAGCTGGTCGCCGCAAATCGACTGCGCGATCCGCAGCAGATCAGGCAGGCGCCGGTGCGCGTACTGCTCGAAAGTCACATGAAGTCCCTCGGGTCACGGGATCGCCCGACCGCGCATGCTGCGTGTCAACGTAGTAGACGCACGAGACCCTCGATCTGCTTACTCCCTTCCGGAACTGCTCAAATATTGCGGCGGAAAACGGCCTGGCGTCCATCACCTCGAGGTGGCCCTCCGTCAGGTTCGAACAGGGACGCTGGACGGCAACCGGGCCACGACCGACGAACGGGATATGTCGTGGTGTGCCCGGCTCACGCTTTTCCCTACCTGACGGGCTGCGCGGCCCCCGGGGCTAATGCTGGCCCGGGCAGTTGAACAAGTCCCGCTGGAGGGGGCGTTGCCGGTGGGTCTTGCTTCGAGCCGAAGTTTGACGGCTACCTTCCCTGAACTTCTCAACCCCTCGCCGGTAAATCTTCTGGCTCCGGTCGTTGGAGTTTTGTGCTGCGTCGATCCGATCGAGGCGTTCGGACTGCTTCTTGTCGAGAGGTGGGGACCTAGTGAGTCGAGGAAGGTGCGACCGAGGGGGCACGGACCGTGGCAACGAATGTCATGGTCCACGTCACCGGCGCTGACCCCGGCAGTGCCCCCGATCGGGTGAGGGTCAGGACGTTGGGGTGTGTCAACGTGATACCTGAGGTGACGGGGTCCCGCTTCCCCGCTGGAGGTGTGTAGGTGCTGGCCACCGCGATTTGCGCGGCGTCCTGTGGATTTGGCGAAGGGGCTCCGGCCGTGTTCACGGCCAGGGTGATTTTGGCGCCGGTGATGGAGTAGGTGCCGGTGAGGTTCTTTGTCCTATCGGTGCCGTTGTGGACCGTGACGTGACCGTTCTTGGTGAAAGCTAGCCACGCCGTGTAGTCGGTCGTGTAGTAGCCATAGTGGTCCCGGCCGCCGGTGACTCCTTCGAGCATCCAACGAATACCGGTGATCGCGGTTGTGGGTATGACGGTCGGCGCAGTCGTGTGTCCCGTCCCTGCAGGAACATGTTGGCCACGGTCGTCGGTGATCAGGTGGGTGCCGATGGCGATCGTCACGATCGCCAGGACGGTGGCAGCGGCAGTCAGGACGCTGA
Source organism: uncultured Jatrophihabitantaceae bacterium (assembly GCA_964252015.1). Taxonomy (GTDB): domain Bacteria; phylum Actinomycetota; class Actinomycetes; order Mycobacteriales; family Jatrophihabitantaceae; genus CAXSBR01. The sequence goes on from CAXULW010000012.1 coordinate 21,867, forward strand.
CGACTGTGCGACCGTGGTGACGCTGCGCCACGGGGCGGTCCAGGTTGAGGTCCGGTTGGAAATTGGGATAGCGCAGGTTGCTCTGCGCGATGGTCGCGGCGCGGTCAGCGAGGGTCTTGCGAATCAGTTGCTCGGTGTCAGGCATGGATGGCTCCGATCGGAAGGGCCAGGGAGGTGAGAGCGCGGTTGAGAGAGGAGGAAACCGCGCCTCGGGAGATCCGTAACGTCGTGGCGATCTCAGGGATCGACCAGTCCTCGTAGTAACGGAGAACGATGACTTGGCGTTGACGGGTGGGGAGGCGGGTGATTGCCTTCCAGATCAGTTCTGACGTCGCGTCCCGGAGGATCTCTGTGTCGGCGGGGGCGGCATGAACGGGGTTGTCGAGTAGATTCGTCCGGACGAGCCTGACGACCTTGCGATGCCGGAGCGTCGAGCGGGCTTGGTTGACCACTGCGGTGGTCAGGTACCGTCGCGGATCGGTCAGCTCGGCGAGATCTTGGTGGCTACGGTGCAAGCGCACGAAGACCTCTTGGACAAGGTCTTCTGCGCTGGCTTGGTCGTCGACGAACTGGACCGAGAGTCGCACCAACCGTAAGTAGTGCTGACGATAGAGCCCGGCGAGAGACGCGGTGCGATCACCGGGTCGGTCCAGGCCAACCGGTTTAGCCATCGATGAACCCTCCGCAACGACAATGCCACTTCACTCGTCATCTTTATGGACGCGGTCCGGGCCGCATCATCAACACGATTGGTCCACGAATATCTGTGCGTGATGAGGCGGCCGGACGCGGGTTGGGCTCGATCTGTGCTCGGTGATTGATCGGATCATTGATGATGTCGTGCGTGTCAACGGCCAGTGCGTGAGTCCGTTAACCGGGCGTTGTGTCCCAGTCCCGAGATGATGTCGTCGAGCGCGTACGTGAGCGCTGTTCAAGTTGTTCGCGTGTGTAGGACTCCGGTGTGCGGTCCCCACGCCAGCGGATGAAGTGGGCGAGGTGGCCCGGTCCACCTCAGCGGACTCAGGCGCGTGCGTCCAAGTCGTGACCCGAGAGGCGGCGGCGACAGAAGACTCCGTCATGACCATCAAGGTCGGTGACGTTGACGCCGCGTATGAAGAGGCACAACAACGCGGCTATGAGATCGTGCGCCCGATCACCACTGACCGTGGGGCGTCGTCAGTTTTCGTGTACGCAGCCCTGATGGAGACGTGATCAGCGTCGCCCGGCATCGCTTGTAACAAAGCCTGGATCTCGGTAACGGCAATATCACCGCAAGCGGGATCCCCCGACTTCGTCCCAGCCCCGCAAAGAACGGCGTCTACTGGCTCTGGAGCACGAGGATGTCGTTTCCGCCGCGTTGGAATTCGTAGTCGGTGCGGCGCAGTGCGGTGTCGATGCCGCGGACTGCGAGCTGGCGGCGGAGGCTCTCGAGCAGCTCGTCGTTCCGGGTGCCGGCGTTGCTCAGCAGCGGGAACACGCGGACCTCGCCTCGGCTGACGCGGTGCATCTCCACCAGCGCCGCCAGGTGGAAGTCCGCGTTCAGTCGGTCGGCGTAGGTGAACAGGAAGTGCGAGCTCAGGACCAGGTCGAACCGCCGGTCCGGGAACGGCAGCGACGGCAAGGACGCGGCGACGTAGCGGTCGGGATGGGCGAGCAGGTCGGCGGCGAACACCTCGGCCGAGGCCTGCCGGATTCGCTGGTGCTGCTCGACGTCACCGTAGTAGTCCCACCGGTACCGGTCCCCGCCCGCCGCGGCCCAGGCGCTGCCCCGCTGCGTCTCGGCCACGGCAAGTTCGGCGAGCTGGGCCGGCGGGGTGGCGTAGGCGGGGTCGGTCGCGACTGCGTCGGCACCGGCGGATGAGGCGAGGGCGGTGAAGCTGGACCCGCCGCCCGGGCAGTCCAGGACCGCGCCGTGAAGGTCCTGCCCGGCGAGGGCGAACATAGCAAGGTATTCCCCGAACGAGCGGGCGCTGATCAGGTAGTCGCCGAAATCGGACGGGACTGCGGTGGTGCCCATCGGAATCTCCTGAGGCTGGGTCAAGGCGAGACCGTCCGCTGCGCGAGCGCCCCACCTGACGAGTCGGGGCTAGCGCATGAGACGCGGCAGCCGCCTACCCGCGGCCGCGCCAACCCTGGTTGTCCAATCGCGTCACGGTGTCAGGCTAACGGCCCCAAGCAACACAGTTGTCCACGTCAACACGCCGGCACGCCTGGCCTTGCGTCACACGGGACGGGAAGGCCCTAAAAAGGCGCACGTGCAAGCTGCGCGGCTGAGGCGTTCCGTCAAGGGGTGGTACGACTACGATCGAGTGGATGTTGGGCGACGACGTGCACCTCGCCACCGTCGAAGCCCGGCACTGGGCCAAGGACATCGTCGCCGTGCACGAAGCCGCGGCGACAGCGGCGTATGGGCACATCTTCTCTGAACCTTTCCCGCGTGACGATGCGCGGAAGCGATGGACCAGGCATCTAGGCGCAACATTGCTCGCTTTTCGCGGCTCACGGGTCGTCGGCTTTGCGGCGGCGTCGGACGACACCCTTGAGGGCCTGTACGTAGTCCCTGCGGAGGCGGGGCTGGGAATCGGCTCGGCCTTGCTGGCCGCCGTTGGTCCGGTGTCGAAGTTGTGGGTACTCGAAGAAAACGAGTCTGGCCGGTCTTTCTACGGGCGCCGCCGGTGGCACTGGTCAGGGATCCGGCAGGACGCGGCCGATGCCGGAGGTGTCCAGGAGCTTCTATATGTGCGGTAGCCGAACGGGCTTAACGTTGCGGGCCAACCACCAGTCGGAGTTCGCGTCTAATTTGACGACCCCTGAACGGCCCGGTGCAGGCGCGTCCGGCGGGTGCGTCCGCGAAAGTCCCGCAGGACCGGCCCGACATGATGCCCGGTCAACGTGGGGGCCCTGACGGGCGGCGCCCAGGTTCGGGCTGAATCTCACCGCGATTTGAACGACGGCGCGGGCGCCTGTTGTTTCGGTCAGTCTTTGGCGGGCTTTCTGATCAATCTCTCCTGCATCTCGACAACATTCTGCTGCTGCTGCTGTTGATGCAGCCAACTCTGATCAAACAGCCCTCGTGGTTAAACTAAGGGGACACAGGGTCCTCGTTCAGGCCAATCCGGCTGGGCCCCCGTCGCTGCTCCCAGGAAGCGCGGCCACGTCGCAAGTAGAGGCCGATTCGCTACTGCTGGTCGAAGAAGGTTTGGGCCTGCTTGCGGATCCTGGCGAGCTTCTTTGAGATTGGGCTGTGGTTGGCGTAGCCCATCGCGCTGGCGATGTCGGTCAGCTTGGTATAGCCGCTGGAGAGCAGGATGACGATCTGACGTTCCTTGGGATCGAGCAGCGCCATGAAGTCGGCGGAGACGAGTTGGCCCTCGACCTCGGTGTCGGGGCCCTGGACGGGAATGGTGTCGCTGAGTTCCACGAACCTGATCGAGATCCTGTTGCGTTTGTGGTGCAGTTTCCGCTCGAAGTCTTCCCGGGCGTAACTCCACCGGGCGGAGAAGTCGTCCTGGACGCGGTTCGATCGCACGGCGTCGAGGATGCCGCGAAGCCGACCCGCGGCGTCGGCTTGGTCGACGACAGACTCGACGAACTCGGCTGCCTCGACCTCACCGCGCCAGAGGTCCCCTCCCGCGCGTGGCCACCCCGGCACGGCACCGTCGAGGACGGACCCGTCGATCAAGTGGATCTCACTCGGTAGGTCGCCCTCGCCTTGCACGAGCGGGAACTCGCGCAGCGTGGATTGGATGACGTCGGTGACCGGCGGGATCCAGTAGTCGAGGTTGTGGGCAAGAAGGCGGATCGGGTCGGTGGCGCTGAACGCCGCGAGGCCGGAACCGGAGTTCAGGTGGCGCCACACGGTCGATGCCCACGCTCGCGAGAGCCGCTGCTCGAAGTCGGCCGGCAGGTACTTCTCGATATCGATGGTCTCCGTGCCGAACGGCCACTGGCCCCGGCCGAGCAGTGGAAGCCCGAACCGGTCGCAGGTGTCTCGGCTGAGCAGGTGATAGAGGGGTGCGTATTCGTAGTACCGGGAGGGTGTGCGCGGCACGAAAATGACGTTTACGTCGCCGCGGTCAGCGATCTTGGCCAGGTCAGGAGTGAGGTCTTCTTCGTCGTCGAAGAACCGGCGCCGGAACTGGGCTGCCTCCCAGAGCTGGTTCCATTCGACGACCGCCAGCCGACGCTTCAGCGAATTGTCGTCCCGGAGGCCGCCTGGCGGCAGGGTGATCGTTACGTATTCAGGCAAGTCGGCTGCGACCGGGCGAACTATTGCCCGCTTGCTGAAGCCGGCTGACATGTTCCACAGCCGGGGGAACCGCCCGGCCTCGACGTCCGCTTCGGAGGCAAACACCGATTCTCGCTGCCACGCCTCGATCTGGGCAGGGCTGGGCTCACGGTCGTCAGCCGGGTCGATGTCGGTCATGGGCAAGTCCGGGGTGTCAAGTGTGTCGGTCATATCTACACCACGACGGTTCGAGGTCGATCCGTTCCGGGGCCGGTGATTTCCGACGACGGATCTTGCCCCTTTGATTCTCGGGCAGGGTTGTCGTTCGTCGGAGGGCCGCGGTCTGCCGGCGCGGAGCGGGCCGATCTGCATCTCGACGGTGCGTTGTCTTGCGCGACGATGTTCTTGGAGATGCCTTGCCGGTCATTGCTGGCGTCGTTTCATGGGAGCCGTCGCAATGTGGCATTCCTCGCCCGTAGACGAGGCGGTGAGACGAGCGTGGTTTCTCAAGGCTGTTTCGCGTGCCCTTTGGCCCGACGCATCGCTGCGCACCTATGTAGAGGCGGTCCACCCGGACGGTCTGGATGCCAGCCGGTAGACGCCACGGCTTACCCGGACGAGGTCGTCGGTGTGGTTGGCGTGATGGACGGGCGCGTTGGCACACATCACTGAAGTCACATACGTGCGCACAGTCGACTCTGAGTATCGCGACCCGCGACGGTTCATCTCGGTGGCGACCTCGTCGACGCGAAACAAGCCGCCGCCGCGGCGAGAGAGTTCCTCAGCCACGGCGAGCACTTCGTCACGACAGGAGCCGCTTCGCGCAGCCGCGACCACAGACCGAACGGCAGCCTCGTCTGACGTGCCGGGAGCTATTTCGGTTTCGGCTTCAATGTCGTTCGTCGTCGACGGTGCTGATGCCGCGTGCTCGGTTGGCACCTCGACGAGGAGAACCCGGAGTGTCGCACTGGGGAGCGTCGAGTAGTCCCGCCATCCGAGGGTGTGGGCCCCCGCCAGGGCGAGGTCGACCTCGCGGCCCTTCCGTGTTCCAGCACCGGTGTTCGGTCCCCAGGAGCGGATGCCGGAAAGTACGGTGCCCTCGCCGAGGCGGAACGCGGCGGCGTTCGTCTCCTTGAGGTCAGCGCCGGGCTTCCAGTAGCTAGGGTCGTTGGTTAGCACGACCACCGCGCCGTCGCAGCCGGTACGGCTGGCCACGAACCTCTCGACCCTCACGATGTCCTTGACGCAGTCGTACGCGCGGATGTCCTGGGCGCCCTGGTCCTTCAGCTCGAACCGCTCGCCGTTCACCGCGCCGCTCCAGCGCCGAGTCAGGTACTTCAATTCCACGGCGGTCGACCGGCCAAGATCCGGTCTGTTGAAGTCCAGGTCGAGGTGAACTCCGGGCGCGGGACGGGTTTCCAACCGGACACGCATCGCCGGGTCATGGCTCTGCACGAGCCACGCGAAGGCGTGCTGAAAATCGGCTTCGGAGTGAAAGACCGGACGGGCGACAGCCAGCTGCGCGAGCACCTTGCCGAGATCGACCGAGCCAGCTAGAAGCACGGCCGCACGATAGCGCGTCGCCGCTAGTCAGGTCTTACGTCGGTACGTGGCTCGAGTGGATGTTGTCGGATGGCCATCCTAAGATGTGCGCACTGGCAGCTGTACCTGCCAGCCTCCGAGTCGTCCGGCCCCCACGCGGCCACCGGCATCGATGGACAAGGGCCTCCGGCCCGTACAGGTTCCCTTCTTCGGCATGCCACCAGCAACCGTCGAGGGCGTGGGGCTCAGCGGGGCGGAGTGAGCATGACCAGCAGGAACAACCGCGCCAAGAAAGAAGCCCGGGACCGTCAGAAGGCGACCGGTGAGACGTACACGGCGGCTCGGCGGCACACCGCAGTGAGCCGGGTCCGACAGTTCATCGACGATTGCTGCGCCAACTGCCTCCAGCCGCTGCCGCTGGCCGAGGAGAAGCTGTTCTGCTCGCCGCTGTGCCGCTATACCGCCGACACGGTGCGCTACTCGCGCCGCGTCGTACGCGACGGCCGCATCGACAAGGACCCCGACGTGTTGCGCGCCGTCCAGACCCGCGTCGCCTTCATCCTGGCGGGTGGCTACGACCGCGAGGGCCGTGCGCTGCCCCGCTCGGTCCGGGAATCCGTCTGGCAACGCGACGCCGGACAGTGCCAGTCGTGCGAGAAGCCCGGCGAGGAGATTGACCACATCGACGGATCATCGCCGGACCCAGCCAACCTCCAGTTGCTGTGTAAGGAATGCCACCACGCCAAGACCGCCCTGCGGATGGTTCCCGCGTCCCCCACGATGCAGGCCGAAGTCGAAAGCCTGTTCACGACGCGGGTCGCGGTCGACGAGCCGATCCTGCTCAGCGACGACGAAGTCAACTGGTCTTCTATGTGGGCCGGCCTGAAAAAGGCACGGAGCGAACGCTTCTACAGCCTGATGCTGGAAAATGGCCGCGACCCCGATGACTACCCGCCGGCCAACCGCCGCCGTGAGATGGTCGCCGACCTGGAGGACATGTATGCCGATGCGTACTCCGACAGCGGCCGCACCGCGGACGACGACTCCGGCTACGGACCCGGCAGCTACTACGCACACGCGATGGCAAAAGACGACTGAACCTAGCCGGCTGCGCCAGTGCAGCGCCCGACAGCGCTGGTGAGAGGCTGACGGCGTGGCCAACGATCTGAGTGCGCAGGTGATCGCTCAGGTGTCAGAACGCTTGGGCCAGTGCGTGTACATGCTCGTCGACCCGCGCGATGCCCGCCCCTTCTACGTCGGCAAGGGCAGAGGTGTACGGATGCTCGCCCACGGACTTGAGGCCCGCAACGACGTCGTCGAGGATGACGGCACCAAGGTCGCTCGCATCCGCGAGATCCGCAGCGCCGGGCTCGAGCACCAGATCTGGATCGCGCGGTACGGCCTGAGCAACGCCGAGTACACGGCCGTCGAAGCAGCGTCGATCGATGTGCTCACCTCATTCCCGGTCACGCCAGCGGCCGACGGTTCGACCCGCCGGCCGCTGGCCCTGCGCGGAGAGCTGACCAACGCACGCCGCGAGGACGCCCGGGAAGGGCCTCATCCTCCTCGCCCGCCTGGTCGACGAGCTCGCCGCCCCGACCCTCGACACGAGCCAGCCCCTTGCGTTGATCACGCTCAACCCATGGCAAGACCGGAAGGAGGCAATCGCCGGAGGGCGGGTCCGGCCCGGAGCGGGCTTCAAACTCGAATGGAGTGACCCGGTGCTGCGTGACCGGGACGTCGCCCAGCTCGAGATGGCGGTGTCGAGCTGGTGGAAGCTCAACCCTCAGACGATAAAGCGGCGCGGGATCCGTTACGCGGTCCCGCTGTACCGGGGGGTGACCCGCGGCCTGCTGCGCATCGACGGCCCGCAGCTGGGAGCAGCTCGACGGTGGCCGCTGGGGGTTCGTTGCTGCCCCAATCGTGGAAGGGCCGCTGTTCGACGAGGTCGTCGGTCGACACGGCCACCGGGTGGAGGGTCGGGCACGCGGGTCCCAGAACCCCATCCTTTACTGGCCACGGTGACCGCCGCGGGCGGCGTGGTGAACGGTGAACGGGGACGGACGGACTTGCCCACGACGTACGAACAGGGTGTACCTGCACCGATGGGCCCGCGGCCAACTTCTTGATCAAGGGTCGACCCCAACACCGGCGTTGAGGACGTTCACTGAACTTGTCAAGTCGTCGCCGGCAAAGGTGTGGCCGAACCCGGGGAGATCACTGAGTATTAGGCACCGCCTAATAGTGCTGCTATTGTGTGATACATGATAGTGGATGTCGACCGGCAGTCCCAGCTGCTGCGTGGAGCGCTGGACATGTGTGTGCTGGCATTACTCAGCGAACGACCCACGCACGCCTACGAGCTCAGCGTGCGCTTTGAGGAGCAGGGCCTGTCAGGTGTCGGTTACGGCACCATCTATCCGCTGGTAGCCCGCATGCGCCGACTGGGACTGCTGGACGAAAGCGCTCAGTCGAGCCCAAGCGGTCCGGCGCGAAGAGTCTTTACGGTCTCCCCCGCAGGACGGTCCGCGCTGTCGTCCTGGGTTCAGCAGTGGCTTTCCACTACTTCTGCCATTTCCGGCTTACTAGCTGCGGTCGGAGCGGCGCCCGAACAGACGACAAAGGAGCGAACATGACGGCACCGGAGCATTCAGCGGACATCGCCCTGGCGCTGAGCGCGCTTGACGGCGAATGGCGGAGGATGCAACTGTCACGCGACGATCGGAGTGAGTTGGGCGCCGACGTTGCCGGCGATCTCGAGGCCGCAGCCGCAGACGGTGTGGGCCCGGCTCAATTGCTCGGTCCTGACCCATCGCGTTTTGCTAGGGAGGCTGCCCAGTCCCGGGGATGTGTGCCAAAGCCCCGTGCGTTTGGTCGCACCCTTATCGGCGGCGTCCTAGGTTTGGTGGCGACCGCTGTCGTGGCCCTGCCAATCACTTGGGTGGTCTTTGCCGCCGTTGTCTCGGCGGTCGACCTGCCCTTTCGCGTCGGAGCCCTCGGAGGATTCCTGCTCTTCGGTGCACTGTCCGTGGTGGGGCTCTTCGGCACGCTCGCGGGAGTGGCGGCCGTCCTGCGCGGCCGTTGGGTGGGTCGCGCGACTGTGGCCCGGGCGGCGGCGTTGCTTCCGGTTATGGTCGGCGTAGCCGGAGGGATTGCCTATGCGTTCGCCGTGTACCGCCACGTAACGACGGACGACCGGACTGTCCTCATCGAGACCGTGATCGTGACCGCTGGGTGGATCTCGGCGATCATTGTTGCTCGCTGGTGGGCGCTGCGTACCGCACTTCAAACACGACGCGACGATCATGTCTTAGTCAGCCCCTGATCATGCCCGCGACTTTGTGAATCGTTTGACTCGTTCACCCGCCGAGTCCGGAAACAATGTCACCGAGTGCGTAGGTGAGGGGCTGTTCGAGCTGTTGGTAGGTGCAGGACTCGGGGGTGCGGTCGTCGCGCCAGCGGACGAAGTGGGCCAGGTGCCGGAAGCGGGTGCCTTCCATGTGCTCGTACTTGACCTCGAGCACTCGCTCGGGGCGTAGCGGCACGAAGGATAGGTCCTTGGTCGCGTTCCAGCGGCTGACGTTGCCGGGCAACCGCTGGCTCTGGTGGGCGTCGGCGCTGGCCCATTCCTGCCACGGGTGGTCCTCGCCGTCATCCAATAGCAGCGGCTCGAGTTCGTCGACGAGTTCGGCGCGGCGTTTCGCGGTGAACGCGCCGACCACGCCGACGTGCCGGAGCTGGTGATCGTCGTTGAAGAGGCCTAGCAGTAGAGACCCGACAAGTGGCTGCGCCTCGGTGGAGGTCTTGTGCCACCGGAACCCGGCGAGGACGCAGTCGACCGTGCGGACGTCCTTGATCTTGAACATGACCCCTTGTCCTGCTGGTATGTGCCGCTGAGCGGTTTGGCGATGACCCCGTCCAGGCCCGCGCCCTCCAGCTCGACGAACCAGCGCTGCGCTTCGTCGACGTCGGCAGTAGTCGGTGTGACGTGGATGGGTGGCTTCACGTTGGCCAATGCTTGCTCGAGGGCCCCGCGGCGCTCACTGAACGGGCGGCCGGTGTAGTCGTCGTCGCCTAGGGCGAGCAGGTCGAACGCGATGAACGAGGCGGGCGTTTTCTCTGACAGCATTGTCACTCGTGATACGGCCGGGTGGATGCGCTGCTGCAACGCCTCGAAGTCCAGCCCATCGTCGGTCGCGATGACGATCTCTCCGTCGAGGACGCAGCGTTCGGGCAACTCGGCCTTGACCGCGGCGACGAGCTCCGGGAAGTAGCGGGTCATCGGTTTCTCGTTGCGGCTGCCGAACTCGACCTCATCGGCGTCCCGGAAAATAATTGACCTGAATCCATCCCATTTTGGCTCGTAGGAGGCTCCGGGCGGGATTGTCGGCACTGCCTTCGCCAGCATCGGAGCGACGGGCGGCATGACGGGCAGCTTCATTGGGTCATTCTGACTGCTCACCGGCGAAGGCGTTGCCGGGTTGGTTCAGGCGGCGCCGAGCTTCCTCACGTCGGCCGCGCAGATGGCGCAGGCTGTCTTCGAGGGCAGCGACCTCGCCGAGCCAAGCCTGGCCGCGAGCTTCGACCAGGCGCTGCTCGGCGTTGTCGGTCATCTCCTCCATCCGGCCGAGCTGGGCTGGGTCCACCCGCAGGAACCGGCAGCGGGTGCAGGCTTCTCTGCACCAAGCCAAGCCCATCACAAACTGGGTGTTTCAGGGCAGCGGGTTGTTGAAGAGACGGTGTGTCCCTATCGGTTGGCTGCCTGCGACCGCCAACGTTGATGCGGTCAGCGGTAATCGCTGGTGCGATTGATCCAGAAGATGAACGGCGCAAGCGCGACTATGCCGAGCCCAATCAGCGACGACCCGGCGTGGCGGTCGTGGCGAGCGATGAGCACCATGCCGACGACCTCGATCACGATGATCAATCCCATCGCGGCGAGCTGGAGCTTGCTACGCGAACGCATACGCGCAGAAAAAGGCTGGCGGCTTGTCAGTCGCATCTTGGAGTGTCTCGCCACAGCTTGGTCGACGGCCGTTACGTCCGTCGGAGCCGGGAAACGAAGATGAAGACCGTAGCGAAAATGATGCCGTCCATGATGAGCAGTTCCAGAGATGTATGAACCCCGAAAAACACGTCAGTGATCTTCTGGATGACCGTGGCGAGGGCAAAGCAGAAGACCCACATTCCTGCGTACCAGGCCGGCGAACGACGCGATGGGGGCGCGTTCAAGACTGTCCAAGCTCGCGCCAAACCGCCATCTTTCACCGCAGAAGCGTAGCAAGATCACCTAGGTTGAGCAGGTCGAAGAGTCTTGTGGCCGCTTCAGTAGGCGGGGTATACGTCCAACGCAGTTCGGGGTCCGGCTTGAGGGTGGACGTGCAGGAGGAGGAGTTGCGTGCAAGCACGCCTTCCTCAAGTCGATGATTCGTCGGGGTGTCGGACACGCGGGCTACGGCCGAGGTGCGGAGCGCCCGGCGAGATCAGGGAAGGTGGGCATTCCGAGCTGGGTAGTGTCGGCTTGACGGCGGAGGGTGGCGTTGATCTGGGCGAGCTTGTCTTCCGCGCCGGCGAGGCTGACTTGCAGTCCTTCGATCTCGCCGAGCCAGCGCTCCCGTTCGGCTTCGGCGATGCGGGCGTGGAGGTTGTCGCGGATCTGTTCCAGTCGTTGCTGTTGGGCCGGGTCTGGTCGTAGGAGTGCGCATCTGACGCACGCGTGCTCATGGATGCAAGGCGTTCCGTAGGCGCGGGCGCAGGTGCCGACGGACACCTTCCGTTTCTCGAAGTGGGCGAGGAAGGCGTCCCATTCCTCGTCGGTGGGCGTTCGGTATCCATCGCCTGGTCGGCTGGTCCGGCGGCGGGCGAGGAAGGCGCGGTGGGCCTCGATCGCTTCGGTCGGGTAGATCGCTTTGTAACCGAGGGTGGTGCTGATGTCGGCGTGGCCGCAGATGACCTGGGCGATGTGCGGCGGCAGGCCGCTCATGATGGCATCGGTGACGAAGATCCTTCGAAAGTCATGTGGCGAGAAGAGCAGCGGATCACCTTCGGCGTCGCTCAGTCCGGTCGCAGCCAGCGCGGTGAGCAGTAGCTTGCGCAGCGCCGTGGGCGTGATAGATCGGTGCTCGCTGCCGACATTGCGTTGGAACAGCAGTGGCATCGGCGGGTTCCAGACCTTCTCCCGCACGTCATAGGAGGCCACGAGCGGTATGGCGCCGTTCGGCGCGCCGAGCCGGCTCACCACGGTGCTGAGCACGTCGGCCAGTTCTGGACTGATCAGTAGGAGTCGCTCGACGTCGGTCTTGGACGGCGCGATCTGCAGCAGCGGAACCAGCTCGCCGGTGGATGGCAGTCGGTATTCGGTGATGCTGTGATGAGTCAGCTCGAGCAGTTCCTCGCCGCGGACACCGGTCAGGCGTAGCACTTCGATCGCGGCGAACGCCCAGAAGGCGTCGTCTTCCTCATAGGTCAGGTTGCGCCGTCCGCCCGTGGGGATCTCCTCGGCCCAGATGTGCCGCCCGCTGGTCTTGGCGCTGCGCAGGACGGCCCTGCGCAACGCTCCATTGGTGTCCGGAATGAGCGCTCCTGGCGCGGTGGCGGCGGCGGCGTGCAGTCGCCCGGCTGCGGTCAGGCGCCGCTGGTTCGCGGTGCGTAGCAGAACGGGCAGGACCGGTAGCCGTTCACGGGTGCGTTGGTCCATGCGCGACTTGCGGTGCTTGCGCTCCTTGGCGCGGCCGATCTCGGCGTCGCTGATCGGGCAGGGCACGGCCCACGGGCCCCAACGGGCGGGTTCTTCCACGGCCCACTGGGCGATGTCGAGATAGAACGCCCGTACCCGCATCAGCTCCTCCTTGGCGTTCAGCCTGGGACTGACGATCTCGATCCGCGCGCCGCCTGAGTGGGTGATCATGCGTTTCTTGGTGCGCAGGTTCTCCTTCCACTGGTGGGCGATCTCCGGGGAGAGTCGCAGCGAATCGATACCCGGCGCGAGGGTCTCTATCTCGGCCCAGAACAGCCCGGCCAGCGTGCGGGAGACCGCGTCCAGGCTGGTGAAGTCCAGCGACGGTTGCCGTTCGCGTAGGTAGTCCACGATCACCGCCCGCACCGGCGCGCAGCGCAGCCGGTATCGGTCCACCAGCTCCTCGATGCTCAGCTGGCCTCGGGCGAGCCCGAACGCCCGGATCGTGGCCGGCGCGTCGGCCGGGAAGGTGCCCAGCGCACGGAGCCGCAGGTAGAAGTCGACCTTGTTCTGTCCGCCGCGAACGTGCACCGTGCGTTGCGTGTCGACCAGTTCGACGCAGTCGCCGACGGTGATCTCGGCGATGGTGCCGCCTTTGCAGGCCAGCAGGGTTGCGATCCTGGTCGCCGCGGTCAGCGCGTCTGGACCTGAACCAGTGGGGTCGGCTTCGGCGAGCTGACGTAGCCGGTCGAACCCGCTCGGATCGCGTGTCTGCGCCATCGTCGCGGCGAGGTGACGGTGGGTGCGGGTGAGCATCCACGCTAATGGGTGTCGTACCGGAGCGGCCAGGGTTTGATTCGGCAGGCTTCGGTATGTCTGAGCCGCCAGTTCGTGAGCACTGTGTTTCGCAGGCCTGAACGGTGAGGTCTAGGGCTAGATCGTGCCCGGGTTGGTGGTGAGGAGGTCGAACGGCTGGTGGGTGTCGTGCCGGGTGAGCACTGATCCATTAGCGCGCTGTGGCTCCTCCTCCGGTTCAGTCGACCCTGTTCGCGCTGGATAGAGGTGGAGGCGATGCGGTTTGTTGTTCATCGGTGATGACTGGGCTGAGGCCCATCACGATGTGGAGATCCAGGACGAGTCGGGTCGGGCGTTGGCCCGCCGCCGGCTGCCCGAAGGGGTCGGTGGGATCGCGCAGTTGCATGCGGTGGTCGCCGAGCATCTGCCCTCTGATGGCGAGCCCGCCCAGGTGGTGGTCGGTATCGAGACCGACCGGGGTCCGTGGGTGGCGGCGCTGCTCGCGGCGGGCTACCAGGTCTATGCGATCAACCCGTTATCAGCGTCGCGGTACCGGGAACGGCATGTCACCTCCCGGGCCAAGAGCGACCCCGGCGATGCGAAGGTGCTGGCCGATCTGGTCCGCACCGACCGACAGCATCACCGCCCGATCGCCGGTGACAGCGAACTGGCCGAGGCGGTCAAGGTGCTGGCCCGCACCCATCAGAAGCTGATCTGGATCCGGCAGCGCCAGACCAACACCCTGCGCAGCACGCTGCGGGAGTTCTACCCGGCCGCGCTGGTCGCCTTCGATGACCTGGCCGGCCGCGACGCCCTCGCCTCCTGGCCAAGGCACCGACCCCGGCCCGCGGAGCAGGGTTGCGGGTCAGCCAGATCGAGGCGGCCCTGCGCACCGGCGGGCGGCAACGTAACCTGCGGCCCGCAGCTGCGGCGATCAGCGCGGCGCTGCGCACCGAGCAGCTCAGCGCGCCACCGCTGGTGGCCGAGGCGTTCGGAGCGACGGTGACCGCGCTGGTCGCTGTGATCACCGCGTTGGTCGCCCAGACCGCCATCGTCGCGGACAGGCTCTCGGCGTCTTTTGAGCAGCACCCGAGCGCAGAGATCCTGTGCAGTCTGCCCGGACTCGGCCCGGTCCTCAGCGCTCGGGTGCTCGCGGAGTTCGGGGACGACCCGCACCGCTACGCCGATGCTAAAGGGCGTAAGAACTACGCCGGCACAGCACCGATCACCCGCGCGTCGGGCAAAAGCCGGGTCGTGCTCGCCCGCGTCGCCCGCAACCGCCGCCTCGCCGACGCCCTGCACCAGTGGGCGTTCTGCGCGCTGACCAGCTCCCCAGGCGCCCGCACCTACTACGACTCCCAACGCGCCCGCGGCGCCACCCACCACACCGCCCTTCCTGCTGCGCCGGGTCGCCCTCGGTGAGTGCCACCGCCCCTACGGAACGGCTGCGTTCACGAGCACGCCCCGTTGACTGAACGTGGGACTGCTCCACGGCTGCCTACGCCACCACAGCCTCTACGACGAGAACATCGCCTGGCTGGCCAGCGGTGCACCGTCTCGCTGTGGGCGACGGTCGCCGGTGCATACCCGTCACCAGTACCGGGTTTGCCAGTTCTACGACTTCCACCGTGACGCCGGGACCGGTCCGATCATGAATCCGTTTCCATTGGATCTGTCCCGCCGGGCAAGGCGGACGCATGAGCCAGCGGAGCAGTTTCGCTACCCCGCGGCGTCGGCCCGCGCGGGTCGCGATGCGGATGCCGGTGTGGCGCAGCGTCTCCACGATCGCCCAACCCCAGAACCCGTCCTCCTCGACTCCGGTCACGTCGATGCGAACACCCCGATGCCGCACCCACCCCGGCCGCGGCTGCCCGTCGGCGAGCCGCACCCAGGTTCGGCACCGTTCCATCCGGGCGTACTGCACCGGCGGTGAAGACCGTCCCGGAGCGGCCTGGCCCGGGCGCCGGTGGACGGGCGTAGTGCTCCAGCACCTTGCCGACCAGGTCCTCCAATTCGTGCCCAGCCCGGCGTTCGCGCGGCGCAGCACCGCGCGCATCGCGTGATAGTTCAACGGCACCGGATCCAATCGGCGGGTCCACCACACCGGACCGCCATGACTCATCGGCGGTTGCTCGGCCAGGTAGAGCGCAAGCCAAACGAAGGCGTCCACCGACGCCGGCACCGTTTCCCGAGCCCGCGACCCCTTGCTGACCACTGTGATCGTGTAACGACCAGCATCCAGATCGCCGTGCCGCAGCCCGAGCAGCTCCGACGCCCGCACGCCGGAGGACAGATAGAAGCTCACCAGGGCCCGGTCCCGGTTGGACCGAAGCGTGCCGAACAACGCCGTCGCGGCGTCGTCCGGGATGGCCCGCCAGGCCGGGCGCGGGGTCTTCTGCCGATAATTCGCCCGACGGTGGACCACGTAGCCCTGCATCGGATTGTGGTGTGCGTTCGGTCGGCCCCGGCCACGGGTGCGCTGAGCGGGCACCGGGTTGACCAACGGCCCGAGATCCGCCAGGCACGCGTGCTCGTAGAAGCACGACAACACCGTAAGCTGGTGGTTGATCGTCCGCGGCGAATACCGCAACGACATCTCGGGCTTACCCGTCACCACATTCACCGAACCCGGCACGGGCCCATCGCTACGACGGCGCAGCCGCTGTGGGTTCGGCGCCTCACGTAAGTGTTCGATGAACGCCCGAACATCAACCCGCTCCGCGCGTTCCCACCCGATCAATCGGTCATGCAGGAACCGAAACCAACGCAACAAGTCGAACGCGTAACGCTTCACCGTGAACGGGCTGCAATCCGACGCCGCCAGCTCCCGCAGATACGACGACGCACCAACATGCTCCACGTCAGGAAAGATCACACGCCACGGAAGACCCGCGACCCCCAACTCGACCCGGCCAACCGCATCCACGTCTGCAGCCTCCTCATGGCTGCCCACCCACCCGCCCAAGGAGGCTCGCCGAAGTTCAGTCAACAGACCAATGCCTTCCGGTAGTAGGTGGGTTCGGTTGGTTGATTGATCTGCCTGAGCCCCGCTCGGTACGTCCGGGCACGGTTGGCGAACGTGATACTTCGTGCTATGCCCGGCTCAGCTGTTTCCCTACCCGACGGGCTGGCCGGCCCAGTCGAGTTGATGCTGGCCCGGGCCGTCGAAACAGTCCCTTTGGAAGGGGCGTTGTCTGGCGGCTGTTACTACGAGAACAAGTTTGACGGCTACAGGCTCAGCATCGTCCGGACCAATTCTGGAGCCCGGCTCTGGTCGCGGCGTGGCGTCGACCTCACGGCCGCTTCTACGGGGGTTGCTTGCCCTTATGCCGTTGAGACTGTTGTGATCGGGAACGCTCTCGTGCACGACAGGTGTCGGGCACGTGGCCGTGCCAACCTGACCTGGCCCCCGTCATGACGGGGTGGATTCCAGCGGTCGTTGCATTGGGCTAGTGGATCTGAATCGAACCGGTCAGGATCATTTGCCGCGGCCGGTGCGCCACCTTGACGGTGTCGTCGGCATCGGTTGGCAGTCGTTATGCGCCAACTGATGTCGTGGGCGTGCGCCGCCGATTACCGTGCGCTTATGAGCGGGAAGCTGGTGGCGAGCCTCGCTGGTCGCGAAGGGGCTTTCGCAGTGATCCTGCCGTTGGCGTTTGGCATGGTGGCGGGTTGCGGAGCGTCCGATACGACGTCGAGTGCCGCACCGCCGACGGTCATCTGTGGGCAGACTCTAATCGACAGCGCTGCCGGCGCCGTGGTCACTGACGCAACCACGCCGGGCACGGTTAACGTCGTGTACGAGACCGTGGGCGGCGTGGTGTTGAAGCTTTCGAAGAGCTGCTCACGGGGTGCGCAGATCGTAGTGACTCCGCCCGCCGCTGCCCACGTCGTTAAGAAGGCGACCACGAAGGACGGGGCGCTGGCCGCCGTCGTCGTGTCGCCGGTGCAACGAAGCTTCGATGTCAGGGTCTCACGCGCGGGCAGCGACCCCACGGTCGTTCGTGTCCGCCTGCAGCACTGACGCCGATCCCCAACCGGGCGGATAGCAAGCTTGACGCCAGGCTCAACTTAGGCGCCCTGGCCGAGCAGGGCGTGAGCTGTTGGCGGGCGTGTTCCAGCCGGGGGGACGACCGTTAGAACCCCGCCCGGTAATCCATGGAGTCGAACTCATTGACGACACCCAGTGGGAGCGGCGAACCGGCCGCACTCACCCACGACGCCACCGTTCGCAGGAGAATCGCCGGGATCTCAACGCCGTCAACCGCTGCGCCATACCGGCCCGCGGACCCGTTATGACCGTCATCTCGCTCGCTCCACTCGCGACCTGCCCGGAGGGCGAGCCTGCCGCCCTGGTCGGCGACGTCGTCAGCGAAGACAGGCGGTCGTACGCAAGAATCACGCCATGCGCTGTGTCCCGATCGACCCGCACGACCAGACGTGGGAGGACGACGCGCCCTCGTACCGCGTTTATCTGTGGAACCGGAGCGGTTCTGCTTGCGAGCAGTGGGAAACCAGCGAGGCCGACGTCACCGAAGTCGTCGCCTGGGCAGACGAACACGTCGGCGACGGCACGGCCAGCATCTGGATAGTGCAACGCAGGGCGGACGGCGTAGGCCTCATCCGACTGCTCGGGATTGATCCGACTGCACCCGCCGGCACCTGGCCGAGTTGGGCCAACCCCCACCCGCAGACACCAGTCGTAATTCTCCATCCGCTGGGCGAAAGATCACGACGCCGACGACTATCGGGTCTCGATCCACGTCGCGAAGCAGCGCAGGACCCTGCATTCGAGACGAGATGCACCGGTTCGGCTACGTGCCAGGATGTAGCAGTGGAACAACGGCAGCTGACCGGGCAGTCTCGGCGCGACCAACAATCCGTGGAGATTGCATATGCGATCTTCACCGGAGTGGCTGTCTTCCTTGGCCTCGTGATACCTGCGGTCATGGTCGTGCACATCCTCGGCTTCGCCGACACTGCCGGATGTGGACTAATCGGGGCGGTGGGACTCCTGGTCGCCGCTGCCGCTGGGCTTGCAAGCACAATCAACATCGTCACGCGGGCCCGCCAGCGCGGGCTCTAATACCTGCCGGCTGACACCAACTGCAGCGCCACTACCCCCATGGTCCGCTGCGGGCCGGCAGTACTCGGCGTGTCGACACCGGGGCCGCATCGAACCGTCATTAGTGGTGGCGCGGTGGAGCCGAACCTGCCCCGTCATGTCGGGAGCACTCAGGCTGTCACGGCCGGGCGCGACTCGTCGGAAGTAAGGCTCGCTTGGACCTCGGAGCTCTGGTCTGGGTTCCAGGTCCTCGCCTTACCGTCCCGATAATCCACGCAGATTGGACGATGATGTCTGCATGGGCGAACCGTCTGGCATCGATTGCTCCTCTGATCCAGGTGCACGTGCTGAGGCAGCAGCGCAGGCGGCGCGAGAGCGTGCGCTAGCCAGTTGGCGTCGGTATTTGGCGGTCCTGGCAGCTCTCGGTGTTGCCCTGGGTGGCTTCGTCTTCCGGGTGGTGCAAACCTCCGAAGGCAGAGCCGTGTCGATACAGACGAGTGCGATCGCGCCGAGCCTGGTACCTGTCGGTGAGTTGGCGGCGGGGCCGAAACAGCTCTGGACCACCTCGGACGAAGTGGTTGGAGGTACCCCGTTACTCAAAGACGTGCTCGCCACTTCCTCGGAGCGGTCGGTGGCGGGACGTGACGTCAGGACCGGATCGATACGCTGGCAATACACCCGCAGGGACCGACTGCTGTGCGACGCATCAAGCGACGGTTCGGTTGTCATGGCGATCTATGCCCACGACGGCCTTTGTGATGAGATCTCGGCTCTCGATGCCGGCTCCGGTCGGCGTGTCTGGACAAGGACCTTGATCGGGTCGGCCACTCGCGCTCAACTGGCAATATCGAATATTCCCGGGTTCTTGCTGGTGGTAATGCCAGATAGCGTTGAACTGCTGTCACCCAGCACGGGCCTGGATTACTGGGTGTATCAGCAGAAAGGTGGCTGTGTCACCGTCAGCGCGGTGTTGGGTACCGGAGTCGCCGCGAAAATCAAGCAGAATGCTGTTCAGGGTCAAGTGTTGATGACGACTCGGTGCCACGAGGAGTCAACCCTGTCCCTCTTGGCCGGCTACGTGCCGTCGGCGGTTCCTCCTTTGGGCCCCCAGATCTGGACCTCGGCTGACCGTGGCCAAAGCCCCTTGGCCCTCGACGGGGCGGTTGACGTACTAGCGGCCGACGGGCGGAGAGTCAACGTTCTGGACCCTCAGAAGGGCACCTTGAGGTCACAAATCCCGCTGTCTTCCCCGTTTCGGCCAACGCTTCGGCCACGAGCGTTCACCATCCCCACCCGAAACATTGAGGTCGCGTCCACGGATTCTGGTCAGAACGGCTTCACCTCTACCCGGCTGCTGTGGTCACGCCCGGGGCAGATAGCGCTGGCTATCGACGGAAACCCGTTGATCGCGGCCCGAGGCTCGACGGTCGGTGTTTTCGACGACAGCACCGGTCGCGTCAAGAGCTCGCAGGACATTCCCGGCGGCATCGACCCTTCGGCCGCCGTGCTCCAAGTAGGGACTGAAGTAGTGGTAGCTGGTCACCGCACCACCGCCTACGGATGAGCACCGACATGGTCGGTCCAAAGGCTGCCGACCGGCTCACCGCGGTTGATCAAGGCACGGAACAGACTAGGTTGGCCGTTGAACTAGCGGAGGCTCGCACGTGAATAAGGACCGGTGAACCACAGCCGTTCCTACTTACGCAAACACCGCAACTCCTAAACTGCCAAGCAGCGTGTATTCACCAGGTTTCAGTCTCAAGTTGTAGTAACCCTGCCGGTCCGTCCTCGTGCTTCGGGTTGCCTTTGTGCGGAGCATGCCAGCCAGCGGAACGTCTCCGGAGTACGCCCAAACGGTGCCGAATTGCGGGCGAGCGACCCCTGGAGCGGGACCCCCAACAAGGCGGTAGTAGCCAACGACGGTGCCCTGGGACTCATTCAGGCTGCATCCGCCCGTGGCGGCGAGGATGAGCACAGCGGCGGCGACCACGAGCGGGGATCGGTTCATCGTGATTCTCGACGGTCCTGCCAGGTTGACCCTGGATCGATCCTGGTCGGTTCTTGCTTGTGCAGAGCAAAATCGCAGGTGGAGCCCGGCCCGGGCCGGCCCGGTCGAAGCTGAACGAGGGTCACGTCCCTGCCTCCGACGACGCGATTCCGCGGCCCTGTGGCCGTCGGCACCGGCAACAGACCTGAGTCATGGCTGCATCAACACGGATCGCGCAAACGTACCGTTCGGCCCATGCGGCAGCTCGGCAATCCGCGGGCGGTTTCACGATTCACGTGTCCGACCCGAGCGGAGGGATCGACCCATCTGATTCGCAACTGAAGGGAGCCGCGCCGACGCACCACGATCGTCACTTCCTGATCATGATCTTGACCGGTATTCCAAAACCATCCCTGCTCACCACAGTTGCAGGCCCAACAACCGCTCTAGCAGGCGCCCTCACGGTCATCGAGAACGATCCCGTGCCGTCTGGCCGGGCCGTCCCGACATCGAACACTTGACCGCGTTTCGTCCGCAGAACAGGGGGAACCGCCCGCATGGGGGCGTTCGCCGCTGGCGTCTCGCCATTGATGACTACGTCATGACATTCCCTGACGAACCAGTGCCCCACCACCTTCAGCGAGTCGCCGATGTGGGCAGAGGCCTTGGAAGCGGTCAGTGTCGGAGCAACGCAGGACGCAGCGCTCTGCGTTGCAGGGCCTGTGTTAGGGACCGACGCTCCTTTGCCACCACCGGTCCGACCCGACCCGCAGCTCACGATCCCGGCTGTGATCACGATGACGCACGCCGCCGCCACGACTCGGCTCTGACCTGCGCTCACGCGATGCACCCCCACAGCTCTAGACACCATGGACCACCTGATCGGTTCCCGGCCTTGGAGTCAAGTGTGGGCCGCGGCCGGTTTCGACGCTAACGGGTGACGCGGCCCTGCTCACTTGTATACGGCCAGGAGCCACAACGGTTGGCAGGCTACGGCTTCGGTTGGCGTCTCGTTGACGGAGGTAGGAGCTGGTCAAGCTCGGCGCGGGTCTTCGTTGCCTTGTAGCGCGACGCGGGCGCGCTCGAATGCGGCCGGCGAGGTCTATGGCGCCATCGTATTCATCGTCTCGAGCTGGGCGGCCAGTACGTCCCGTCGTTGTCGCAGATCCGCGATTGGGACACCGCCAGCGCGTGTGTCGCTGATCAGCTGTTGGTATTTGTTCCGTACTGCGAGGTATTCCTTGGCCGCGGTGCGGTGCTCGGCGGAGTCGCCGGCGGGGTCGAAGCTGAGTTGGACCAACGCTAAAGCGAGACCGATGAGCACCCCGAACGCGGCCGTCACAGCGGCGGCCGTGCTGTCGAGCACCGGGGCGAGAAGGGCCAGGAGCAGGGTGACGCTGAGTACCGCGATGTTCACGACCTTCATCTTCGTGGCGTGGTCAGCGTAGATTTCGGCTTGCTTCTCATGGGTCTTGTGGGTGTAGGCGACCAAGCCGTAGGTGGTCTTGATGTCGTCCCCGAACGGGTCAGGATCCAAAGGCATAGCCGAGCACCTCTTGCCAGTAGTAGATGTAGTACTGGCTCGTGACCCCGACGCGACAAGCGTTTCGTGCTGCCTCAAGCGAGGCCTTCGCCACGCTGAACCAGCCCGACCCCGTATCGACGGTTTTACCGGAGCCCGGTATGGCGTAGGTCCAGGAGTAGTGGCTGACCATGTAAGCCAGGAAGTCCCGGACCAGCCAGTCGTCGTAGAAGCTGGACGTCTGATCGCTGGGCCAGCTGCGCATAAGTCGGTCGCCATCAGTTCCAGCACGATCGACTTGTACGACACGTCCTGGGTTCGTCGCCAAGCCTTCATGTAGTGGATCAGGCGGGTGAGCTGCCCTGAGCTCTGATCATTGGCCAGACGCCTAACTGGCCATCTCGGCGGTGGGCCACTTCGTTATCGATTTTGGTAGCAACATGCAGATCGACGGCCCGGCAAACTCCGCGATAGGTGTCGTTGCGGTTCGAGTTGGGCGTGCGACATGGCAGCATGCGCCGTTCAGCCGGGCGGCGGTGGACGGCCGCGGCCAGAAGGTAGTCGTACGCTACGGGAACGTTTGAACGACGGCGCATCGTCATGAAAGGGTGGCGGGCCAGTATCGACCGCTCGGTACCGCGGAGAGGAGAAGCATGAGACGGCCGCGGTCGGGCACCGCCCTCGTAGCGCTGGTGGTGTTCGTCGGCACCGGTACCGCGTGCGCGTCGAAGGACCCAGGTGCGACCGCGGTCGGGCCGAGCGTGGGCACCGTCGCCACGAGCAGACGTGCCACTAGCGCTCCGGTTCCGTCGCGAACCTGCGCGACGAAATCCGACGCTCTGACGACAATTCCTCAGGTCCCGGCGAGTAGGCGGCTGAAGGAAACGCCGACCCATTACGCACCCGTGCGGGCGCTAGATCAACTGCCGCCGCGGACAACGAAGATCGCCCGGGTCCTCAATCGGGTACTGGCCGGATTGGACCCGTCGGCCCAGATTTGTGCCGACATCACCGCGCATGGTCCAGGCGCTGGATTTCCAGGGCCGTGGATGACCGCCACAGCGCGCGTCACGTCCGATCGGCCTGCCGCGAAAATGTATGGCGAGTGGCAGGTCGATCTGCTGGCGGGCGCAAGCGCAGAGCTGTTCAACGTATGGGGCCAGGCGAGCCTCAACAACGTGCTTGTCGGCCTCTCACCTCTGACGAGCACGCCAGGGAAAGCGGCGACCGCAACGTCCGAGGGGCGGCTGGGCGCGGTAGCAGCGGGTCAGCAATTCCTGAGTAACACCCTTTCCGACCCGCAGATCGTGACGGCCGTGACGAAAGCGGTCGTCCGAGCCGGCGCGACACCCGTCTCGGTACAGGTGTGGCACCCGCTTGGTAAGGCGGTGTCGGTGACCATGCGGGTCAGGAACCTCACCGCGTTTCGGCGCCAGGGCTGGGACACCCTGAAAGCATCGATTCTCCAGTCGCCCGCCGAGTTCGAAGGCGTCTACTTAGCCGTCGACGCCTCCGACGGCACACCACTAGCCTGCTTCAGCTCGTCAGGACGTTTCGGCGCGGGCGGCCAATGGGAATCTCAGAAGGCGGGTTTCGGCTACGCACACGGCTGACACGTTGCTCCCGTCATCGGCGCAGCACGACCGGCCTGCGCGACCACCTGCTTGTCAGGATGAGTAGACGCCAGCGACTCGTAGCAAGTCTGCCCCGGCAGAGCGAGATTCAGGATGTTCATGATGTCGAGTTCCGTGCTTTCCCACTCGTCGTTGATGATGGGTTGGTGAGTCGGCTTCACAAACGTGGGTGCCGTCGTCGGCCAACGGTCACTGTTCTGCAGCGTGAGCGTAGGCAGTCGGTCTCGGGCCCGCACAGTGCATCCCCCTGGTTTCCGGTGCGGTCACCCATGGCGACCGTCCTCGGTTGGTGTGCAGGTACTGATTACTGTCAGCTGCGCCGAGTGCGGCGGCACGGCGCCGTTCACCGAGCCCGCGGCCATCCGAGGTCCGGTGCGCGGTGGTGCCGTGTACTGCTGATCGTTGGCAACTGCTTGGCCGCGGCGCTGGAGGGACGCGGGCGATTCGAAGTCCTTGAAGCGGGTGGCCGCCGGCCAATCGTTGTGCTTGCCCGGGCCGCATGGGCTGCTGCCTAGACGCGTAGCCATCCGGTCGAGGAAGCCGGGCAGGGCGTAGCGATGCCATTCCTCCAAAGTGTCAGCCGACAGCGCGAAGCCGGCGTCGTACCGCAGCGATGCCACGACGCAAAGCTCGTGGGCAATGTGGGCGTGTGCCGGCCAGCAGCTGGGGATGAACCGGTCGTAGATCCACAGGTACTCGTGGTTGACCCAGGCGGCGACGCGGTCGAGCCAGGCCCACACGTGCGTACGCAGCGCGGGGCTGCAGGTCGGCGGGTCCCAGGGACGCGGCAGGTCCGCCGGGTTCATGCCGCCAAGCTGCTTCTCCTTTTCGTCCTCAGTGCCGAACCGGGCGACGTGCAGCTGACCGAAGGCGTGGCGCACGAGCCGATCGGGCTGCGGAAACGCCAGCGAGATCGCCTGTTCTGTCACTGGCGGCCTCCATGCCGTGTGGGGTAAACGGTGAGCCGCTGGGTTGCAACTCGAGGTCGCGGGACAGCTGCACGGCTTCGGCGGTGCGTGCGGCCATGTCGGGGCGGGCGGCCCGGGCGGCGCCGACGCGCGCCCGAGCCGACGCCTGCGCAGCAAGGAGCTGCCGTCCGTGTCTACCGTCGATACAGCGGTCGAGCCTGGCGATGATCGGGCGCGCGCTCTCGGCGATTACTAGGGCCCGACGCTGCGGCAGTTGCCGGATTTCCTCCGGGCGCAGGATCGGCACGTCCTCGCCGGCGGTGGTCTTGCCCCAGCCACCGCGGCCGGTGCTGTAGGTCGTGCGGGCAACGCGGGTCGTGCCGACCAGGTCGGACATCTCTCGATAGAACAATCCGTCCTTGCCGCCGCCGAATACGACCACGTTGTTGGTGAGCCCGAACAGCGTGCGGGCTTCGTCCTCGCCGTAGCAAATCACCAGCTGCCGCCAGGTCTGCGCTGCGTATATGAATGACAGTCCCAGCGCCCTTTCGTTGGCCATCCGTGTTCGCAAGGTCGGCAAGGGGGCCGTACTGGGCAGCTCGTCCAGGCAAGCCAGGAACGACGGGCACAACCGTCCGAACGGGGAGGCGGTGGCCATCTGCAGGGCGGTGTCCAGCACGTGCTCCGCGACCGCCGTCATGAGCGGGGACGCCGAGGCGTAGGGGTCGTCACGGCCAAGTAGATAAATCGTTCCGCCGCGGGCGATCACGTCCGCGACATCGGTTGCTCGGCGGCCTGGCCCGGGCACGCAGCGTTGGCGCATCGAGGCTTGGAAGAACAGCGCCATGCTCTGCTGGACAGTGGTGGCGGTGTTGCCTGCGGTTCGGTCGTCTCCGTGGAGCGCGCCTCGCAGCAGGCCGTCCCAGAACTGCTCGGCTCGCGGGTGGGTTCGCAGGATTTCCTCAGGCAGCGTGGCGTTGCGTGGGTCCGCGACCCACTCCAGGACGTGGTCGAGGGTGCGTCCAGTCAACGCTGCGGCGTGGAAGAATGCCTGCAGCACCTTTGCGCCCTCGGCTGCATAGAACCGTGCCGCGTCGTCGCCGACACCGCCAGCTACCGCGCCCTTGACCGTCCCGGCGGTGAACGCCTTCGCACGCCGCTCGGCGACGAGGGAATCGACGCATCCCGCGACCGGGTCCCACACCAGCTCCGGCTCGCCAGGAGCCATGTTGAACGGATCGAGCACCGCTACAGGCCGACCGCCGCTGGCGCGTTGGTCCAGGGTGAGCAGCAGGTCGTCGAGCTTGGTCAGCGTGACCAGTGCTGCCCCAGGCGCCTTGAGCAGCGCCGGCGTGAGCAGGTCGAGTGTCTTTCCTGAACCCTGCGGGCCGTAGACGCCGCTGGTGCGGTCGTAGCGGACCCACAAATCCACACCAGACGGACAGCGCGAGCGGCCCAGATGCCACCCGACGCCGACCGGGTCGAAACGCACTGTAGCGGTCACGACTGCCCTTTGACGCTAACGCCATAGAGGTCCGGCCGGATCATCTTGCGTGCCTTGCGAAGGCCGGACAAGCCTAGAACCGTCTCGGTCTCGACACGGTCGGCCATGCCCAGCTGTGCACCCGGTCCCAGGTGGCACCACCACAGCACCAGGACGTACGCCGCCGCGGCCATCAGCAGCAGCTCACCCAGGACGATGAATAGGTACACCGCGCCGGCTGCGGGGACGCGGGCCGCCTGCTCGGCGGTGAGACCACGGCCTGTATGCCCGCTGATCAGTCCGCCGACGCTGGCTACCAGGCCTCTCGTGCTCTGCGGCCACGCCCACCCTCGACCCATCAAGACACCTGAGATGCCTTGCCCCAGCGGCAGCATCAGCACCACTCCCGATACGGCCGCAGCCGCGGACGCCGCCGGTATCTCCCAGGCCATCGGCAACATGTCCTGTCGCGTCCGTTGTCCGGTTCTCATCAGAAGCCCGCTCCCAACCGCTAATAGCTACTCGTTGCTCCTCAAGCCCTCAAGGTGCGTCGGCAGGTCTGGGCGGACGCATTCCGGCGCACAATTCGCAGGTGGCCGCGGCCGGGTCGAGGTGCGGACGACCCCAGTGGCTGCGCAGGGTCGAGCGCGCTTGGTTGATCACAGCCCTCCGCTGGCCGATACCAATAGCGCGTCTGGCACTTCTCTCGTATAGAAGTCTCGCGGGTCGTTTCATCAGCGCAAGTGTCAACCGGCCTGTCTGACCAGAGCGGTCAGCGTATTGCGGTGCGGGCCGCTCAACGCCGCCTTGCGCTGGTCGGCATCGTTTTCTAGCTCAGCGTCCACCCATACCTTGTCGAACCCTGACCGGTCGGGTGCGAGAACCTGACTGCAATGCTTTGGGTATGGCCACGTACGACTCCTTCGCAGCCGCGTTCGACGCACACGCCGCGACCAGCGCCTACAACGCGCACTACGACCGCCCGGCCTTGGTCGACCTACTGGGGGACGTCGACGGATTGCGCGTGCTGGACGCTGGCTGCGGGTCCGGCCTCTACACCCACGAGCTGCTCCAGGGGTGCCCGTGTGGTTGGAGCTGACGCGAGCGCGGAGCTGATCCGCCTGGCGAGGAACCGCAACGGCGATCGGGCGGAGTTCCACGTGCACGATCTGGAGACACCGATGTCGTGGGCGGCCGACAGGTCCTTCGACCGAATCGTGATGGCGTCGTGCTGCACCACCTGCACGAGCCGGTGGCCACCCTTCGAGAGTTGGACCGGGTGCTGAAAGAAGATGGATACGTGGTTCTCTCCACGATTCACCCGACCTCGGACTGGCTAAGGCTCGGCGGCAGCTACTTCACCGATGAGCGGGTGTCCGAGACGTGGCGGGACGGGTGGCAGGTGAACTTCCGGCGTGCTCCGCTGCAGGCCATTGCCGCGGACTTCGCTACGGCAGGATTCACCATCGGAACCCTCGCAGAACTGCAACCGGCACCCTCGATGGAACGCGACTACCCCGACGCGTACCGCAAGCTGAATACCGAACCCGGGTTCATCGCCTTCCGCCTGATCAAACGCCCAGACAGCACGACCCGGTGAACCCCACCGGGTCCACCGGCCTGTGGCTATTGTCGCAGCTTGCCCTCACCGTTGCGGAATGCTCACATCGAGCCGGTCCAGCGATGGCCACGCCCTGGGTGGCCCGTCATAGTGTTCGTCGGGGTGAGAGAAGTATTCCAGAAAGTTGGTCGGCGCAAGTCGGTCTATACAAGCGCGGCCCTGCCGCCGTGTTGCGCGAGTCCTCTCGCCTGTGAGTAGGCCACGTCGGTTTTTGCGCTTCGGTGGGTGGAGGTGGCGTTGGTCATGGCGCCCGCATACGACAGAGTTGACTTATTGCGGTCGCACCCTCGACTTACGGGCACTCCTCCGAAGGGAAACCCGTCTGATTGCCCAGAGTGCCGCACCACCGATAAGTGCTACGAGCACGTCAAGCAAGACCTCGTGCCGGTCGGGCCATCGGTGATCGTTGGTTTGCCATGATCCAAGGAGAAGTGAGCTGAACAAAATACCCGAAGTTAGAACCAGCATAAGAATTGCCGTGGCTGCGTCGACCAAACGCTTCTTGCGCGGGGAGAGCGATTCGTAACCCTGAGCCGTCATTGCATCCATCCGTCGCAGCAGTCTGCACTTCGCGGGCTGTAGTCCAGCCACCTGGGTCGGAGCATAGAGCGCTCTGTACAAAGGTAGGGGCGGCGAGCACGGGACGCGACTCGACAATCCACGGCCTTGTCTGGTGTCGTTGCAGGGGGCGCCACCCGCCGAACGTGGTGCGTCGCCCCCGGACGACCCAGGCCCAAATCAGATGCCAGATGAAACCAACAAGAGGGTGTCGACCGGACGGGTCACAGTGTGGAGAAAGGACGCCCAGAACGAATTCGAGCCCTGCGGCGCCGACGTGCCGATGACCGCGAGACCAGTCCGGCCGTGACCAGGGACGCCGGGTCGGACACGGTCAACCCGGCCGACCGACCGCAGTGCCGGCCACGACCGACTTCAGCCGGCAATGCTGTCGCTCTCCGAGCCGCCGATGACGACGGTGCGGGTTGTGGCCGTAACAGAGCGAATTCCAGCGACCGTCGCAACACGGGGTCTCGCGACGGTAGTCGCGCAAACAGGTATTGGCGTGGACTCGGCAATCATGGTTCAGGTTGGATCGGTGACGTACCCTTCCGTCCACTCGTCTTTGTCGATGACGTAGCGGTCCACGATGAAACAATCCGGCTCGTCGATGAACCCTGACGAGAGGCGAGCGCGAGCGATGCGCTCATGAGCTAAGTCTTCCGTTGAGTAGCAACCCAACAGCTTGACGTTGTCACCGGCTTGCTCGTCGCTTCGGATCTCGCCATCGACGCGGTGGACGCCATCGGTGTTGCTTGCGTGACTCACGTGCTGCAAGAGGAAGACGTTCACCCGGACAGGCTACGTGCGTAGGAGATTCAGCTTCCCGCTCTCACCCTGTTGCCGACCGTCGGTGCGGACAGTAGGCAGGTGTCGCGCCTTGCTCAGCGAGCGCTGGCTGGCTGGCTGGCTGGCTCAATTCGGCGCGCAAACTAGCGGGTATGTGGATCCGGCGCCCGAACCGCCACCGTGTCCCGGTCCAGCGGTTGATCCCCACCTGCCGGCACGCCTCGCTGTTACTCCCGCCCTGCGCGATCAACCGGACGAACCGGTCCTGCTTTTCCCTCGACGCGCGACCTGCATGCGTCTTGCGAGACCGTCCCATCGCAACCTCCAACTACCGTCGGATGTTGCGACGGTCGCTGGAATCCGCCCATCATCGGTGTGGCCCTCGCCCCCCACGGGGTGGGCCGGTGTTGGTCGCGAGCGCGCGCTGAGCGTCCCGTGTCGCTGAACGCAAACGGTCATTGGTGACCTGGCTGAGTAGATTTCGGTTGGCCGCGGAGAGTCGGGGAACGGTCGACGCGGTAGACCGACGTTCGGCCGCGCGGGCGGCGAGTTCGACGCTCAGTAGACGCGCGCCGGCCAGCGCGTCACGGGCGCTGGTGAGATCGGTGGCGTCGGCGGTAATTAGCCCGGCACCTCGAAATCCGACGAGGTATTCCGGCACGCGCGTGTCACGTGGGGCAAAGTCGCGTGCGTAGGCAAGCAGGCGACCGGTCTCGGCCCACTCCGTCAGAGCGGCCTGGAGGTGCTCGGCGATTGCTGGCACGCGTTGTACAGCGTCGCGGACCGCGGCCGAGCAGATGATTGTGTCCGCCTGTCGGCGAAGGTTCGTGCTGGATGCGTGGGTAACGCTGCGCACTGCATCGTGCAGGGTGAGCGCGTAGCGCACGGGGGGCGGTACAGCGATCTGTGGTCGCCGGCTTCCGTCGTCGAAGGGATTGAGTGCGGCGCGTGCGGCGGCCCAACCCTGGCCGCAGCGCAGGGAGGCGTCGCGCAGCTCAGCGTCATCGAAAGGGGTCACATCTGCAGTGCTGCGCGACAAGGTCTCGACCGCGGTGCACACGGCCAAGTAGTCAGCCACCGACAGGCTAACGGCAGTTTCCCCGAGCGGTCGGGTCGAGTATTCGACCCCTCCGATGGCATTGGCGATCACGTCAGCTGCTGGTCCGCTCGGATTGGGGACCGGGGACGGCACGGCCCATTCAAGCGGAACGCATGCCGCCGCGGACGGTGGGTCGAGGGCGGCGCTGCGGGCCACGATCGTGGCCGCGGCATCAGCGACGATCAGGGCCCGTTGCCGATCGATGGGGGGTTCACCTCGCTCGACCACTTCGATCAGCGGTCCGACGACGTCGACGATGGCCGTGGCGAACGCCCACCGATTCTCACAACCGAGTCCCTCGCGCAGAATCGAGACGGTGTCGGCGGCGGCCGCGGAAAGCTGAGCGAGCCGCCCGGTATCCCTGATGGCAGTTACGGCCGCCGCGGTAACGCATGCGCGTCCGGTTTCGCTGACCCAGCGTTCGCGTTCGGGCGCGCCGTCGGCGGTGAGCCCGTCGGCGGCGAGTCGCTTCAGGACCTCACCGAGGCGCGCCAGAGCGCACTCTGCATCAACCGAGTCCGCCGAATGATCTGAGCTCTGGCGCGCCGCCTCGCCAAGCGCGTCAAGAATGCTCGCCGCAGTGGTGGCCATCAGGGCAACAGGCGCAACGCACGCCGCCCATGCTCGGCTGCGTCACGGACGTCGCGGGCCGCGAACTGCTCCAGCGGCAGCGAACCGAGCAGCCTCAACGCGTCACGGACGAACGTCACGGCATCTCGGGCGTCGGCTCGAGCGGGCGGAGACACCATCGCCCGGGGTCCGTATGTCGCTACGGCATCGGTTAACCCTTGGTAAGCCGCGAGGCAGTGCAGCCGGGCGCCACCGTCGATTACGGCGGTTGTGCGCGCAGCAAGCCCAAATAGGGCGGCCGCCTCAGTCCGGATCAGGTTCGCGGCGGATTGGGGTGACGAGGGACGGTCTTGAGGCATGAGGCGCTCCTGCCAGGTGGCTGTTGGTTGGATTGGTTGTCGTAGCGCCAGGGTCGGCGCCGCAGGTGGCGCGTGGCGTACGGGTGGGGAACCTGTGGACGAGCGGGGTGGGTGGGGACATCAGCGGCCGCGTAGTGGCATTGGTGTTTGTGCGGAGAGGTCGTCCCGAGTGACGTCGCGGGATGCCAGGGCTCCTGCGCGATCGTCACGGTGTCTAAATTGCTGCGCTGGAGTGGCGCGGGTGTTCACGTGATCCCCTCCTATCTCGCTGGTAAGTAAGAAGAAGAAGAAGACGACGACCTCAGGCGAGGTGGCGAACGTCGACGATCTGGCCCGACCACTCGGTGGCCTCGGTCAGTTCGACGGGCACGCCGGTCTCGGGCGCTTGCACGATGTATAGGTGTCGGCCGTCGCTCCTGGTGTCGTAGCCAGCGACCATGCCGACGTGGCCCGGCGCCGCGGCTGTGCCGTGCGCTCCGGGGATCATGACCAGGTCGCCGCTGACGGCCTGGGTGAGGTTCGTGGGCTCCGGAGTTCCGTTCCCGGTTTGCGCGGAGGCCAGGTGCGGGAGGGCGACTCCCGCTGTTGCCCATGCGGCCATCGTCAGTCCGGAGCAGTCGAAGGCGTTGGGCCCGGCGGCCGCGAAGACATAGGGCTTGCCGAGTTGCTGGAGTGCGTACTGCACCGCCGCGTTGCCCTTGGTGCTGCCGCTGAGCACCAGGCCGGCGGGCACCGTGGTCGTACCGGCGATGTTGTTTCCGGTGGGTCCGACGATGTTGCCGGCCGGTGTGCCGCCGGTTGTGACGCCGCTGCCGCCTGGGCAGATGATGCCGCCACCGGTGCCGGGCTGTGGACCGACGCTACGGGCTGCGACGGCGGCGAGGTTCGTCGTCGGGAACCGCACTCCGGGGTCCCAGGTGTAGGCAGCCGTGAATGCGGCGAGTACTGCGGTTACGCCGCTGTCGGCGGCCATCGCTGATCGGACCCCGTTCCAGTGACCGCCTTCCAGCAGGCTCACGGTGCCGGCGACACCGCTGTCGAAGGAGATGTATCGCTGCACACCGACCGAGTTGAAGTCGGTGCTGCCCGGTTCCTCGGTAACAGAGTTGAGCGGGTTGTACCTGTCGTTCTGCCCCTCCAGTTGGGCTACGGAGTAGAAGGCGTCCAGATTGCCGGTCGAGACCGGCAGATGCATTGTTTGCAGCACTTGCGTGAAGAATGCTTGCGTGCTCGTCCCGCCCGCGGTGGCGGTGCCGCCGGTGTTGCCCGCGGCGGTTGAGGCGCCGGCCCACAACTGACCGGTCAGCTGCTCTGCGAGCTCGGCGTTGGGCTGGTACCGCTCCGGGTGCCCCGATCCTTGTACTGCTTGGGCGTCGGTGCCGATCGAGTTGGTCTGCCAGTCCGGGACCCGCAGCAGATGGTCAAGGAAGGCGTTGGTGGCATTCACCGGATCGTCGGCCACTGCTTTGCCGTAGATCGCCACCCGCTGCTGGAACAGCCCTTCTGAGTCGTGATCGATCTGGGTGGCCGAGTTGCGCAACGTCGACTCGGTGTAGGCGGCGTCCACGGCTACCACCGCGGCGAAGACAGGCAGCTTCCGGCCGGCGGCGACCGACACGATTGTTTGCGCGTTGCCCATCTGATCGGCGTCCAGCGCGACGCCGTCGATCACCGCCCCGGTGCCCGCGCCGCCGCACTGTCCGGCCGGTGGCGGGCTGGCGCCGGCCGCGGCCCCAAGGATGAGGAACGGGAAGATGACCATGAACAGACCGAGGTAGGCCACCACGCCGATCGCCAGTCCCATGCCGGTCTTCTTGTCGTCGCCCATGGCTTACACCGCAGCGAGCGCTTGATTTGTATAGGTGAGCTGGCGCTCGAGCGGAGTGAGTATCGTCTCGACTTTGAACGGTCGGTCGCCGACCAGCCAAAACGCCCTGCCCTTTCCTGCCATAGCCCACTCCGTGATCAGATTCTGTCCCATCGGCGGGATGTTCAGCAGGCTCGACAATTCCTCGGCGACGGCGTGGTCCTGGCCGTGCAGCACCTTGATGTCGCCCAGGTGCAGCAGGTCTTTGGCGATCGCAACAGCCTGTGATCCATGCGCGCCGGCCGACAGCGGATCGGACGGCTTGTGGTAGATAACGACCTGCACGTCGCCGTCGCGGCGCGACAGCCGCAGGTTCGCGTCCAGGCTCTTGACCGCCTCGACGCCCAAGCGCATCTGCTTCCATGTCTCGTCGCGTACGACGACCCGAAGATCGCCTGGGTCCGCGATTTCGCGCATCGCCTGGCCCCACGAGTTCAAGCAGGTCAGTGCGATGCCGACCGCCTCGTCACCGAGCGGTTCGAGCCGTGAGAGCGATAGCGACTGGATGGGTGCACGCCAGTCGACGTTGATCGTTGTTTTCTCATCGAACAGGCCGGCGAGGTGTCCCTCGACCAGCTGGCCAAGGGCATCACGTAGCAGGCGAGTCTCGTCGAGGAAGTGTTGCCGGTTGCGATAGCGGCACTCACTGATCAGCTCGGGGCTGGGCTCGTTCAGCGCATGCCACAGCTGCGGGACGGTGACCTCGCACAGCACCGAATTGCCCGGCGCATACCCGGTGAGCTCGCGCAGTGCGGCGCTGACCGCCTTCTCATCGGAGGGGCTGAACGGCACTCGGTTGTCGCCGATCTTCTGGCTGCCAACCAGACCGCGGATCAGGACCAGCCATCGGGCGAAGACGATCGCTGATCGCCTCTGGGCTTCGACACGGTTTAGCCGGTTCCAACCCTGGCCCAGCGGGCCGAGGGCGAGCGGGTTTATGCGCACGAGCATGCCGTGGCCGATCACGAACGGCTCGACGCCGAGCGCCCGGCACATGGCCTCGTACTCGTCCTTGGTGTCACCGAGGATGAGCACCCGGTAGCCGAAGTCCATCATCCGGATGCAGAACACCTTCACGGTTGCCGATTTGCCGCGGCCCGGCTTGCCGAACACGAACACGTTGGGGTTGGTCACCGGGATCTCGTCGTCGGTGACCCATCCGACCGGGTCGCAGTAGAACGCACCCCCGGAGAGCAGGTCGATACCCATTTGTGCGCCGGTCGGTGGGAGTCCGTTGCTGGCGATCAGCGGCCAGAACACGGGCGTTTGCTCCGAGGTCATCCGCCACTGCGACAACGGCGCGGCTGCCGGCGACCATCCGGCGTAGCGGGCCGCGCGCCCGCGCCGCGGCACCATGCCGTGAAAAGGGCTCTTGTCTGCCAGCGGCTTGGTGGCCGTCAGCCGGGTCGGCACGTCGTGCCCGAAGTCCGACAGCAGGTTCGCCACGCCCCGGCCACGCCGCGCGGTCGGCGCCCTCAACGTCGCCCCCGGCGGCGGGGAAGGCCGATGCCCAGCGGGATGGCCGCGGCGGCGAAGCCAGCGTCCTGAGCCAGGTCGAGTCGTTGAGGGATGAACCCGGCGACGCGGATGGAGGCGTCCAATCTGCGCCCGTACTCCGGGACGGGCCAGTGGTTCGGGATCGTGATCGACGCTGCGGCGCACGGGCGGACCAGCGCCCGGCCCTTGGCCAGCTTGGCGTCCATGTCCGCCACTCGCTGGTTGGCTCGCCGCTGCCGTGCCCGCTCCAGACGCCCGCTCTTGCGGCGCAGCTCGCTGCCGACGATGGCTGACATCTCCTCGCGGCCGACCAGCTTGTCAGCGCCCTGCTGCGACATCACCGGGTAGAACACCGTTACTGAGCGGCGTTCTCCCGGCGCGGAGGGCACGAACACTGGCGCGAGGGCACCAAGGATCGCCCCTTGGTCGGGCAGCATGATCGTGTCGGTTACCGATGTCCATGCGTCGTGGTTGTAGTGCCGCACCTCGGTGTAGGCGCTGGACGGCCCGGCTGCGGCCATCGGCACGCCGGTGACCACGGACGCGTCGTCGGCGCCGGCAAGATCAGCGGCGACCAGCGCAGCCCGGTCGCCGGGGGCAAAGCCGGTGCGGATCGCCACCGCGAGTCCTGGCGAGTCAAGCCAGGTCACGCTGGTACAGCCGACCCCGCCCTTCAACCGGGTTTCGATCTCGCTCATCGCGCCGTACAGCACGCGGGCGCGTCCGTCGACACCGCCGCCCGACTCCTTTGCCGCGCGGGAGATTCGAGCCTCGGAAACGACCAGCGTCACGAACGCCTCGTTGCGTACCGCCGCCGGCGTGAGCGTGGCCGACAGTTGTTCGTTGACCTGCTTGGCCAGCACCGGCGCGCCAACGCGTCGGTGCCGCGTCTCCCAGGCGGCGCGTTCGGCTCCGTCGTCGGGCACCGTACGCACCTGGATCGCGAGCAGGTCGATCAGTTCGGTGCGGGCAGCGATCTCGTGCAGCTCGGCGAGACCGGCACCCATGCTTGCCCGGTCCTCAACCTCGGCCAGGCCGATACCGGGGTGGACGATGCGAGCGACCGCCGCCCAGGTCCGCTCCGACGTATTCTGCACGATCGCCGGCCTGACCATCGTGTGTCCGTAGGGCGGCCCGTCGTGCATCCGAACCCCGGCCAGCACCCCCGGCAGGTCAGCCTCGTCGAGGTCGGCGGCCGTTCCGGCCGCCACCTTCGACTGCCAGCGTGTCCAACCCATGGCTCCTCCAAGCGCAAACATCGCAAGGTCGTAGACCCAGCGAGCGACCGACCGGCCGCGCATCGGAACGGCGACGAGCACGATCAGCAGCGCCCACACGGGAAGCCAGGCAGCGAATAGCAGCCAGGCGTGGCTGTTGAGCGCCAGCAGGTCCGGCATTCCGGCGATGACCACCAGGGTCAGCTGTATCCCGCTCAGGCCAAAGAACCAGCCCGCTCGGTCGCGGGAGTAGTCGTTGTACTCGATGGCGCTCACCGCTCACCCCCGTACGCGGCACGTGGTGCTGTGACGGGAGTCGCTTGCTCAGACCGGGACAACGGGCACCTCCGCGGCAGCCCCGCCGGCGGCGCTGCCAGCCCCGCCAGCCCCGCCTGCACCGCCGGGCCCGCCACCGGGCGCCCAGGGCAGACCGCCCCCAACGCCGCCTCCGGTGGTCGGCGTCGGCGGCTGCGGCATCGGTGGTGTGGGTGGGGTCGGTGCGCCTCCGTCGCCGCCGCTGGACCCGTCGAGTCCGCCGTCTCCGCCCCCGTTGCCCGTCCCGGACGCAGCCGACGGGCCAGCCGACGACCTTCGTGACGCTCCCCCGCCGCTGCTGTCTGATTCGTGACCGAAATACGGCGCTTGATGGCCGACGCCGGCGCTGCCGAGCATGTCCGAGCCGATCGACGCCGCTTTCGTGGTGACCTTGCCGACCGCCTGCATTCCGGCGCCCACCGCCTGTCCTGCGGCGCCGAACATGCCGCTGAACCGGCTCGCGGTCTGCGCGTCGGCTGACGCCTCCCCGGCCGAGCGACCGCTGGCGTCCTGCTTGGTCGCCGCGCCGCTGCCTGCGGACTGGGGGTCGCCGCCAGCCGAAGCGCCTTTGCCGGAGAGCAATCCAGCCATGCCCCCGTTGGCGGCGAACGACGTGCGCATCGCCGCCCCGCTTGGTGTGCCCGGGTCAACGAACGCAAGCAGCCGGAACAGCAGCAGCGGGCAGATCGCGCCAATGAGGATGATCAGGCAGCCCGTAACGGCCATGCCGACGCTGGCGGCCTGCCACTGTTGGCCCGCTTTCGAGATCTGGTCGATCGTGCAGTTGTGTCCGCACGACAGCTTCCTGGGCGGCTCGATCGTGCCCTCACAGATTTGAATGCCGATGCCGAGCACCAGCGCGGCCAGCGGCGACATGAGCAGAGTGGACAGAAACCAGCGGAACGACTTCCAGAACCACGCCCGCGTAGACTCCGACATCAGCCCGGCCGCCGAGATTGGTGACGTGCTGGCCAGGATCAACAACGCGGCCTCACGGACCAGCATCAGAAGCATGTAGCCGATCGCGGCCGGGAAGATGATAAAGATCGTGCACATTCCTAGCACCGTGGCAACGACCGTGTCGTCGATCCTGGTGGGCCAATCGGCGCTGGTTGGCACGTCGCTGAACGTGTCGACGTGCAGCAGGGCGCTCAGCAGTCCCTTGGTGAGGCCGCCGGTGGCGGTGACCAGGATGGCGCAGACCGTGCAGTAACCGATCCACACGCCCCAAAACTGGATTGTGCCGATCATGACCCGCGCGATCGACTGGCCGTTGCGCTGCCAAGCCGCGACGCCGATCTGTACTAGGCCGAGCAGCGCTGCCAAGAAAGCGCCTATTGCGAAGGTGTAGGGAAGCACCCGGGCCAGCGGTCCGGTGGTGGACAGGTCCGGCGTGGTGAACGCGTCGATGATCTTGAATGCGAGTCCGAGCACCCACAGGCCAGCTGACCACAACGCGGTCATGGCGGCCTTCCAGACGTCGCCCACCGCAGCGCTGGCGGCTGAGCCGAGCCAGTTCAACGGGCTCAGGCTGCTGAGGCTGAATGCGACAACCTTGGTGTGCCCGTTACCCATTCCGCAGATCCTTGTATCCGATGGCGATAGCGGACTCGGTGTCTGCCCATACGGAGGGAGGGTCGGCGGGCTCGGGCCCGGGACCGATCACCCATCGGTCGTCTTGCCAGACCATCCGTTCGCAGTCGGCCTCGGCTACGTGCTGCGTGGAGTTGAGGGTGACGTCGAATTGGAAGTCGACGCACGGGATAACGAAGTCAGCTCCGATCGCGCCCTTGATCAGCCCCATGACCGGGGTGACGACGATGGCCAGCTGCGCTGACCCGCCGCCGGACAGGCCTGCGGCGGAAAGAAAGTCGGCCATGGCCGCGATCCCGCTCCACGACTGTTCGGTGGGGCCGCCCGGTGAGGCCCAGCCGCCGATCACGGCGCGGACGCCCGACAGCGTGCCCGACTGCATCGCGGTCTGGTCGATGGCGGCCATTCGCGCCAGCGCACCGACCGGCGTATGGCGGAAACCGGTCCGTACGCCGGCCGCGCCGGTCCTCGTCGCCTTCGGGGTGATCAGCACGCCCGGGTTGCGCGTAGAGACAGGGGCTGGCTGCGCGGCGCTGAGGTCCACGGTTGGCATCGGCTTACTAGCCAGCGCGTCCTCGGCGTACTGCTCGGTGCCGAGGTCAGCGGTAGAGGTCGGTCGCGGCGACTGTATGACTGACCCGTCGTTATTGGCGTTCACGGGTGCGGCGGCCGCGCTGTGGTGTCCGGGATTGACGGTGTAGTAGACCGCCAGCCCGATCCCGAACACCGCCAGCAGGCAGGCGGCGAGAGCCATGCCCAGGATCGCGATCAGCTTTCCGCGCTCCCACGGCTGTGCCGCTACCGGGGTGAGTGTTCTCCCCGGCCGGCGCCGAACCAGGCCGGACATCAGCAGCCCGACCCGGTGATCCCGGCGAGGATGCCCAGGATGGTGACGTACAGGATGGCGGCCATCACGACGATGCCCAGGCCCATCGCGCCGTAGCGCGAAGCGTGAGGGTGGGAGAAGATGCGGCCGATCAGGATCGACCCGATCGACACCAGCGCGGCGATGATGATCAGAGCGAGCACGCCCCACTTCACCCAGCTGGTGATCTCGTTGGCGTAGGCCTGCATGCCAGGAGGAGCCTTCGGGCAGACCCCCTTCGCCTGATTCGCTAGCAGGACGCCGGTTTTGACGTGCGCTATCACGCTGATCCCTTCCTCGTGACTCAGCCAGCCCGGCGCGACGCCGGCTGGTCATCGGAGTGGTCGTTTGGCGCCACGGCCGGCAGGGCTGCCAACAACGCCCTCCCGGCTGCTGCCAAGGCCTTGGGGAGCGCTTCAGGGCTGACGCCGTCCGTCTCGAGCCGTCGGTCGATCGGGACCGAGACGACGCGGCCGCTCTGGCGTGCTGCGCGAACCTGCGGGCCGGCCGACGCCGTCACCGCACCCGGCCATCGGGTCGACCCGACCGCAGCGAGTGTTATCGGCTCGCCCGACCGCTCGGCGAACTCCCCCAGCAGGTACTCGGTCTGGCGGATGCCCGGAACTGTCGGGCGGCACACGATCAAAAGTGATGCCGTGGCCAGGGCGGTAGCGAGCCAGCCGTCCGCGGCGAGCGCATCGCGCGCAGGCCAACCGATGTCGAGAACCAAAACCTCATCCGGGCTTGTCGCCGGCGCTGGGGCCGGTACGTGGCTGATCACCGCTGCCCGGAACGCGAGCCGGTCGATGCAGGTGTCGCCGCGTCGGCCGCGTCGCCAGCCGGTGCCGTCCTCGCCGAACTCGGCGTTCGTCGCGGCCGCCAGACCCGACCGGGATGCGTCGGCGACCTCGACAATGCGTACGGTGCGGCCGCAGTCCTTCTCGAGAGCCTGGGCGAGGGTGACAGCAACGGTGGACGCACCGGCACCAGAGTGGCCCGCGACGACCGCCACCACGCGTCCGCCAGGTTGCCAGCTGGACGTTCCGGTCGCCTGCGCCGGGGCAGCCGATGCAGGAAGTTGATGGGCGCTGCGCGCAGCCAAACCGCTTGAGGCGGCCGGCCGGCGTAGGGCAAACTCGCCCCGTTGGGCCGCCGTCACCGCAGCCTGCAGCTCCTCGAGCGACGCCCGGGTACGCAGTGGACTGGCCGTCATCGCCCCGCTCCACCAGTTGCCCGTTGGCGTCGGAGCACCAGTGCGGCCTTCAGTGTGTTGAGGTCAATGTCGACGAGCAGTTCGCGCGCCGACGCGGCCTCCCGCAATCGCCCCAGCAGGTCCTCCAGGCCGGTGATGGTCAGCGTCACGTCCGCGGCTGCAAGCGCGTCGAGCATGTCAACGACTCGTGAGACCTCGCTGTCCGAGCCGACGCCGCTCGACGCTCGGTTGGCTGCTGCTGCGGTCATTGGTGCGCTCCTCGCGGTGGTGGCGATCCGTCGCTCACCGCCTGAAGGTGAGCCAGGTAGTCGGTACGGACGCGACGCGTCGGAACCTCCTTCAGGAGCCTCGAATCGCCCGGCCTGTGGCGGCTCAGGCCGCGTACTCGAGGTAGTCCAGCCGGGCGTCGTGCAGCCGCTGCTTGGCCTGGCTGCACCGCCGGCGGAGGTGCCGGTCGGAAAGCCCCCACTTGGCCGCGGCGACACGTCGCTGGGGCAGCGTCGCGAGTTCGAAATCGAGCAGCAGCCGCACGTCATCGTCGGATAGGACGCCGGCGCCCGTCGCCCAAGACAGGACGTCAAGCAACTCGTCCTCGGCCTCGCGGTCTGCTTCAGGCCCGCCCGGGTCCGCCTGGTCGACCCTCGCGTCACTCAGCCAGGTCACCACCTCCGGCGAGAACGACACCTGGCGCCGCCGACCGTCGCGGTCGCGGGCCGGGGCGAGCTCGCGCAGCAACGCCGCTTTGGTGTCGTTCTTCAGACCGAGCGCGTGGCTATGACGCCGCTGACGCCACCGGTAGCCGCGGATCTGCATCCACAACTCCGCCGCCGCCACCTCGTCGATGTCGGGCGACAGGTCGCTGAGGGAGATGGCCACCGACCGGCTTCCCTTGTGCATGAGGTGCGCGACCACCATCGCTGCGTCCTGGTCGTCGCCGTTGTCGGCCGCGGCCAACCTCAGCAGAGCACCGAACACGTCGTCGACATGGGCCCGGTTCCTGCTGGAGTGCACGTCGTCGGCGAGCACGCCCACGTCGGTGAACGCTCCGAGCACCGGCTCGCTGCGCGACCACCTCCTCAGGTGAGCCGCGTCGATGCGCGCGCACAGATCGGTCCAGGTCTCCCCAAGGAAGTCAGAAGGTGCCATCGTCCGGTCCTCTCGTCAGCCGTGATGCAGCTGACGCTCCAGACAGAACGGACCGGATTCCTACCTAACTGCGACACCGCCGTGTTCTACCAGCCCACGAATGCTTCTTCGTGCTCCGGTAAGTCCGCCCGAACTTCCCAGAATCCGGAGGCTGTAGCTAAGTAAGACAGACTTACCTACTCCGGCATGGCGCCTCTCTTGGCACAGCGGGAGCTTGCTGCCGAAGGCATTCCGAGGCCCGAGCCGCGACGCACAACTCCTTCAAGGCATGTCCCGCGTCCTTCGACAGTGCCCACCTCACGATCGCCGCTGGGCCCCGGCGGTCGTTGCAGGCTGACACGATGCAGAGTCCGGACGCGTTGGTCGAGCTGTTCGAGGCTCTGAATCATCGAGAGGCTGCTGTGCGTGATGATTTCGATGGGTCCACACAGGTGTCCTATCGCGCCAATGAAATGGTCGTCGGGGCGTCGACAAGAAAATTGACGGGGCGCTCGACTCGTATTGCGGGCAGCCGACGGTGAGCTTAACTTGGACCATCGTCGGGCCCGAGCCGAGCGGTTGGATTTGGAGGAGGCATCGTTAACGCGGACCGCGCCGACGATTTCGCGAGCGACAACGCCGCCGCACTCACACTGTTCGACTTGCTGGCGACGCCCTCGATCAACGCGAGATTGCCAAAGTGCGGGCTGACAAGTACGAAGGTTCGCGTGGGTGACCGCTTGAGGTTCGCGACATCACCTCGGAACTCGATCAGTGCGCAGTGTTGACCGGCTGCTCCGAGTAGAGGGACCTGCTGTCGCGCCAACCGACGAGAATGAGGAACAGTGCCGGCGGTTAGCAAACGTCACAGTCCCGGACACGGTCCTTCGCATGGGTGGCGAGCCGACAACGGCACGGGACTTGGTTACGCTCGTGCGCACCATCCGGACTGATGAAGCAGGCCAACGTTCGCCCAAGCCCAGGCCCGCGTAGCGTCGGTACCAGCAGTCGAACTAGGCTCGCCGTCGTGGACAGCCTCGTTATGCAGCACGAGCCGATCCCAGAGTTTTCAGCTCCACCTGTAGTAGAGGTTGCAATAGGAATCGAATTTGTTCCGATACTAGGGCTAGACGTAATACGTTTAACGGACATAGTTCGAGATTGGTCTCCGGACTACCCTGACTCGCAACAGGCTCCAGCACTGGTCCCAGCTATACCACCCGGAACGGCGTTTTTGCCCCTGCAAATTTCAGCATCCAACCTCCGGTTGTGGGCTATTCAATCAGATCAACGAAGATTGATTCAGGTCCAGCACGATCGATTGATTTTGAATTGGCGACGGCTCAACGATCCGGCGGGAACGTACCCATCCTACAAGATTCTGATCGGAGAGTTTTCCAAGCGGTGGTCAGAATTCGTCGTCAAGCTAAAAGGTATGGGTTTCGAACGGCCACGGCCGCTTGTCGGTGAGGTGACGTACGTCAATGTTATATCGTTAGCCGATTTTGACAACGACCCCGGCAACGTGATTTCACTTTTCGCTCAGCCAAATCCGCTAGGTGATCCCGCGTTTTCGACTGTCTCTGAGGGCTTCGACGTCACCATTGGCGAGGAAGTTTGTGGACAGATGACGGTCCAATACGTCCACGGAGTGGACCCCATAGCCGGCCGTGTCGACGCGCTGACAGTGTCCAGTCGTGTTACATTTCCATCCTCTCCCGCCGCTGACGAGGGTGTGCCCGTGGTGCCGGAGCTCGATCGTGCTCACGTGGTGAGCGTGGGAGGGTTTGCTCGAGTGACGACCCATAGGGCGCACGAAATGTGGGGGCGCGTTCAATGACAGCGACTATTCCTGCGGACATCTCTACGTACCCCCGGTTCGAGCCCGGCCAGGGCGGATCGGACAGCGCTCTACGCGCCACGTCGTCGTCCAAGGTATGGCCGGCGGCCGCGACCGTCGTTTCGCCAGGCATTCCAACAAAGGGCGAGCTGCTGGAGCGGGCCGAAGGTGCAGTCGAGCGCTTGCTGAAGGGCAGCGAATATGTGTCGCCTCTCGCGGCCATGGCGGCGCTTGGGTTGGCGAGAGCTGTTTTGTCGGATGGATCGGCCACGCCGCAGGTCGCGCCGGGCGAGAACGGTTCGTTGAGCATTGCGTGGATGGTGGATGGTGACTACTTGGAGATGAGCGCCGATGCCGGTGGCACCGTTGCCATATACGCGGAACGAAAAGACGGCGTTGTCGCGATCGAAGAGGATTTCGACCCGTGGGCTCCCCACGTTCAACCGGTAAAACAGAAAGTTCGGGCTTTTCTGACAGGCATGAGTTCTGGCGTTCGGTTTCGGGCGCCAGTGCCCAACTATTAGAGGGTCCCACATCTGAGGTTGGTGATAGTGAAGAGATCAGTCGGCGATTTGAATGGAAACCGTCTAACTACATATTTGACGAAGGAACCGGCGAATACATGTGTCGGTCCGGGATGCTCGTATTCAATGACGACGGATGCTCCTGCTACCGACGAGATCTTCTTCTCGCCAATCAATTGAGCGACCGCGCAATCTACGACGCGGAGTCTCAGGGGATCGGCATCGGGATTGTCCTCAACATACGTCTTGCGACCCTTGACGTAGTGCACGACCCGTGGCCCGCCGGCCATGATGGCGCGCCCGCCAACTTAGCGCATGCCTTGATGATCTTCCCTAACTCGGGAGCGAGCGGGAAGGCGCGTAACCGGTTACGCTCGACCTTGGCTAGACGTTTTCGAGCCGTACCTCCCATGGGCGGTGGTAGCACCTCCTCGGACTCCTGAGATTGGCCGGCGAGATTGGCACCCTAAGCGCGGCGCTCGCGCTCCGAATGCGTTCGCCGAGGTCCATATGGCCCCAGGGGAGTAGGCGAACGCGCAGGATTTGAGACGTCGATGAGACGCTCGGTCTGCTGAGCCAGATAGCTAGCCGGCGCCCACGATCCGATTGTGGCGAGCTGCCCGACACGCGGGCCAGCCATCCTATGACGCTGCAAGAAGCCCCACGGATAGGGCGCTCTACCGCCAGCACGTGCCGCGACGGGGGTGACCCCGCGCAACTAACGGAGCAGAGCCGCAACTGGGCTGTCGGCCCGCTCGGAGGCGCCGGTCGAGTCGTCGATTGCCAACTCGACCTGTGCAGCTGCAAACCCGAAGTCGATCATTGGCCCATCGTCGCGTGCCGCCCGCCTGGTCATAGCCAGGCCGCCGCGACAATCGCGCCTGCCACCATCGCCGGACCCAACGGGACCGGCATGCGCCGTCCTCGTTGAGCGGGCCGAGCCACGGCGACGGCGGCTGCGAGCGGTACCGCTAGGACCCATGAAGCGGCCTGGCCCGCCACCACGGTCGACCAGCCCGACCAGCCGAGCAGACAGCCGCACAGGCTCGCCACCCATACGTCGCCGAGGCCCAGTGACCGTGGCGCCGCGAGCACCATGCAGAACCAC
Source organism: uncultured Jatrophihabitantaceae bacterium (assembly GCA_964252015.1). GTDB lineage: Bacteria > Actinomycetota > Actinomycetes > Mycobacteriales > Jatrophihabitantaceae > CAXSBR01. Next base: position 65,867 of record CAXULW010000012.1, read on the forward strand.
GCCCCGCCGACCAGGGCCGCCGCAGCGATGCTGCGCACCAACCGCCCCGGGTCCTGGTCGATCAGCGCGGTCACGATCAACACGGCGAGCTCGGCGACGGCGAGGGTGACCGTCAGCGGCACCGGCAGGCGGTGCGTCCGTACGTCGACCACGCACAAGACGGCGCCGCCGGCCGCGAGGATCAGCCATGCCGCTCGGGGCTGTGCCGGCGTTGCAGCGACGGCCAAGGCCGACGCCACGCCCGCCACGATCGCGATGTCGGACCACCGTACCGAGCGTGGCCGCCACCAGCTGGCCGCCATCCCATCCGCCAGAGCGACTGCCCACCCGGCCAGCAGAGGGCTCGCTGCAGCCATCGCGACGACGGCCAGCAGCGCCGGCACGATCGGCTCGGTGCTGGTCACGGTCAGCTCGCCGATAGCCATTCGCGACGCCGGCGAATCTGTTCGGTCCGCTCTGACAAGTCGGCCGGGCCGTTGCCGTCGTCATCTCGGTTGCAGACTTCGTCGCGCAACAGCCGCTCGGCCGCGGCCTTCGACCCGCATGCCTCGAGCACTGCGGCCAAATCCAGCCGCGGCACCTCGGCGTATGGCATGGCCACTAATGCGGTCTTGGCCGCCCGCTCGGCCCGATCCAGCTCGCCCCGCTCCAAGGCCCAGCTGGCCACTGTGTGTGCGACCTTCTCGACGGCCACCTTCAAATACTCATCGACCGGGTTGTCCAGTAGCCACGCGTAGCCGCCGGTGCGCTGCTGGGAGTAGGGCTCACCGGTCACGAGGTCCAGCGCTGCTTCTAGGTCGGCGATGCCGTCCTCGCCGCCGCGCGCCTGCCCGCGCAGATGCAGTTGCTGGAACAGGTCCGCATCGACCAACAGGTCCTCGATCTCGTAAATGCTGACGCCGCGGACGCGGCTGGCCTTGGACTTGCGAGCATCGGGGAGGTGCATCTCCCCCGTCCGCGGGTTGACCCCCAGCCACGCGCGCAGATCCTTCAACCGCGATGCTGCGGTCTCGCTCTTCACACCAAACGCGTCGGCTACCTGCTCGATCTGCGCCCCATGGTCTCGGCTGGTCAGGTAGGCAGCTACCTCGGTGTAGTACGGGATGCGCTGCGGGGTCTGGCCGTGAGCACGCAGCTTGATCGGCCCGAGCAAAGTCAACCGCGGCAACGGGCAGTTCGGGTTTCGCCACAAGGTCAGCGCCTCGTCCAGGCCGCTAACGGTCTCGACGATCCGCTCGGTGACCTCAGCAGGAACCCGCGGGGCCACGACGTCTAAGTCCTCGGCCGTCGTGGCTGCCGCGGCCAGATATGCCTCATCCTCGGCAGGCAGCAGCGTCGTCGTGTCCTCAGCTGCCGGCCCCTCCCCGGTCATCAACTGGGAGGCCCCGGGTAGGTCGGCCGGTCCAGGAACTTGGTTCACCTCAACCGGTCCGGCCAGCTCGGCGGTGCGGGGAAGGGTGAACTCTGGCCGCAGGCTGCCTGCTGCGTCGATGAACTGCTCCCACGGTCGCGGCCCCGCCGCGGGCGGCACCGGTTCTTCCTCGCCCGCACCGGCACGCTCCAGCATCTCGGCGATGTCCTCGGCCTGCTCGGGTGGCAGCCGTTGGGCCAGCAGCTCCACTCGTAGATCGCGCAGGCTCAGCTGCCCCTCGCTGTTGACGTTGAGCACCAAACCTGCCGGCGGCACGTCGTCCCGATCACCGGCGAGCACGATCGCCACCGACGAGCGGTCCGGCGTGTCGGCGAGATGACACAGGAGGTCGCCGAGCTTGGCGTGTTCGGCAGCGATGTGGGGCGCCACGAGCAGTACGTGCGGCATGAACGAGTCGAGCGCGATTTGGCGTGCACGGGCATCCAGAACGGTGGATTCAGCGTTTTCAGCCGCAGCGCAGGTATGCGCGTGTTCGGCGGCCAGCAACTCTGCAGCGGCATCGAGGTCCTCGGTGTAACGCAGTCGGGAGGGATTGATGGGCACGAGTTCCTTGCCGAAGCCGACCATGGTCACGGTGACGTGCTGCGACCAGTCGTTCACAGCCAACCCGGCAGCGATGAACCGGCCGAGGTCCAAGCAGCGGTCGTGGTCGCCGGTGAGCGAGAGCGCGCCAGCCCGCTCGAGGTCGACGAGCCACTTCTCGCTGCCGTTCAAGGCAGTGCCGTCTGGCTCGTCACCTGCCGCTCCCCCGAGGTAGCCGACGCCGACGAGGGTCGGGTAGGGCGCGGCCACGTCGACTGCGTTCTCTGCTGTGACCGGCAGTTCGGCGCCGACGCGTACCGACCACCACAACCCCGACTCGTCGGCTCGCCACGGCGGCGGAGGCGCGGCCAGGTGCGGTTCGGCAAGCCGGAGCTGCAGTTCCTCGCCAGTCATCCGAGCGGCGAGCACGTCCGGCAGCACCGCGCCCGCACCATCCTCAGTGGCGGCCGCGAGACTACGCAACGCGAAGTCCAGGAACTGACCATCCGGTGCACCTGTACCGCCGTGGGTCAGGGTCGCCCTCTGGGCCGGGATCAGGTGCGACGTCGTCGAGGCAATGGTGCGTCCGAGTCGCACGGTGCGCCAGTTCATCCGTCGCCGCACCGCCAGAGCGCTGAGCAGCCCGGCCGCGAGCACCGCGCCGCAGCCTGCGAACACCTCGCCCCACGGCGTCGCGGACGGCTGCGACGCTGGACGCAGGTGGTTGTGGTTTGCACGGCCAACCTGCGACGGGTGCTCCGGGGGTGAAGTCGTCGTCGGCGTGCCCGGTTGGTCCGGACTCGTCTGGGCCGGGGTGGTCTTGCGCGGGGTTTGATTGCCTGGTTGGTGCGGTGTCGTACGACCCGGCGCGGTGTCGCCATGCGCAGTCTTGCCCGGTTTCGCCGGCGAGGGCTGGGAGGACGTGCTGGGGCCAGTGAGAGTCGGGCCGGGGATGATGATCGTGTCGCCGGGCTTGATGAGGTTCGGGTCGGTGAACACGCGCCCGTCCGACATGACCCGGCCCTCGTTACGTGTCCAGACGGCTGGCTCGGTCGAGCCGTGATGGGCGGCGATCTCGGTGAGGTTGTCCTGGGGCTTGACAGTGACCACGTCGCCGGCCTGGGCCGGGACAAGCACCGTCCAACCCGGCATCAATAACCCTGCCTGGGTCATCATTGACCCGTTTGCCTGGACGCGGCCCTCGTTGAGATGCCAAATCTCGTGCCAACGCTCTCCGCTACCCAGCATTGTCTGAGCGATGTCCCAGTAGGTATCTGGTCCGGAACCGTCAGGTGGAACCACGTACGTACGGGTACCTGGCGCTGCCGTCCTAGCCGCTCTCGCGGCGTTCGCTGCCGCCGTGGTCGGTGCATTCGACGTCGACGACGCGTGCACCGGAGCGACTGCAGCGACCGGCGCCCGGGCCACGCCCGCTGCGAATGCCGGGGTGGGGGTCACCCCAATCCCAGCCGTCGTGCCGACTAGCAACGTTGCTGCGACCAGCCAGCGCGCCAGCTGAGGGATGCCGGTGAACTCACCCGGCATGTGCGCTGTAGTAAGGGGTGGGCCGGCGGCCCAGCCGCCACCGGCCGGGCGTCGCGCGGTCCGTGCGGCCGTGTTGACCGCTGCCAGCACGGCGACCGCGAACTGCAGCCAGGCGATCCAGATGGCTACCCACACCACGCCCGCGAGGACGTCGATCACGACGCTGTCAGAAAGATCGCCGGCCTTCAGTGCGGTCCACCCGTTTAGCGGGTTACCGATGGTCGCGGCCATCACCCACGGCACGCCGAGCAGTAACGCAAGTAGCGCGCCGATCGCGGCGACCTGGCGTATCCGCCTCATCCGGTACCTCCGGTCCTCGAGCCATGCAGTGCTACCGCGGTCGAGCTGGCACTACCGCTGATGTTGTTAAGTCCGAAAGCCGACAGAATCTGGGTCTTCTCGTGCACCGTCACCGAAACTGTGACCGTGTCCCCGCTCACGACGACGGTCGGATTCGAGATGCCGGCCGTGTCGAGCACCCGCTGCGCGGCCGCCCGTGCCGCCCCTGGATTGGCTGAGAGGTCAGCCGGGTCGGAGTCGTGCAAAGCTGTGGGCGACAACGCGTCAGCACCGGCCCTAGCCGCCTGCTGCGCCACGTCTGCGGCCTGTTCGCGTGCCGCGATCGCGTTGCCCCCATCGACTATCAACCCAGCCATCGCGATCAACCCGACCATGATCGGGACGACCCAGAACATCACTGCCCCGCGGTCTCGCTCCTCCTGGCCCGCCCGTCCCAAGCGCGCACGCACCCAGCGCTCGATCATCGTGCGAACCCGGGCTGGGAGGGACGGTGGTCATCTTGGTCCTGGGTAGGAGACGCAGAGGATCGCGGCACTGACGATCGCCTCGAAGGTGCTTCGCCTGACCAGGCGCGAGTTCGGGATCCATGCCCACCACGGCGTGGGCTCATCCCGCCCGAATCCCGCGTTCGCTGCGGCATCATGTCCCCCCGTCTGCCGTGCCGTACTGGCGGAATTGCTCCAGCGGCGACGTCGCCGACGCCGTCAGCGTCTTTGACCCAGGGAAGCCCACGAGGCCGAGATTCGACAGGCTCGTCGTGCATTTCACGGTGACGCTGACTTGGCCGCCCGGGCCGAAATCGGTGGTATCCGGCGTCACGATGAACTTGTGGCAGCTCACCCCAGCCTGGTCGAGCACCTCGTGCGCGGCCTTCGTCGCGTCGCTACCGGCCTTGATCGGATTGCTGTCCAGCGTGGCGGCCCGAGCCGCAGCCGAGGCCGCTTGCTGAACCAGCTCGCGACCGTGCGTCAACCGTCCGAAGCCCACTACCAGAAGCAGCATGAGCAGCAGGACCGGGGTGAGGATCACCAATTCCAGCGAACCGAAACCGGCATCCGGATCGGCCTGGTGCAGACGCGCCGGCCGCCTAGACGGCGGGGCCAATCGACACTTCGTCGGCATGGTCGTCACCCGCCTGTCTGGTATTTCTCGACCGGCCCGGACGCGTACTCATCGACCGTGTACGTGCCGAACGGGACGACTGAACTGACCGTGCCGTGCACGTGGACTGTGACCATGTCAGGGCCGCGGTCGACGGTGATGGAGAACTTCTCCAGTAGCTTGCCGGCCGCGTTGTGCAGGTATTCGGTTCCGGCGGCCTGGCCCTGGGCGGCCGCCGCCTCGTAACCGCGCGCCACCCGCAGCGCGTCCTGAGCGGCCGCCTCGGTGACGTTGCGGGCGTGCCAGAGCATCACGTATTGCACTACGAGCATCGTGAGGATCACGACCACCGGGATCACCACCACGGCCTCGAGCGTGGAGAACCCGCTGTCCCGCCCGTTGCGCGCCTGGTCCAGCCGGTCGCGCAACGACTGCTTCATTTGCGCCGTCATCGTCGAGTACCTGTTCAACGGCCGAGCGGGCTCACTGAACGTTGACGTTGTTCGCGCCGGTCTTGGCCTTATTCATGAGGATGGTCGCTACGACGATGGCGGCCACGATGACTACGCCAGTGATTGCCACCCATTCCAGTGTGGTGAAGCCGGCGTCGTTGCCGTGCTCCTCACGTGCTTTGCCGATGCGGGCGTTCGCCCAAGCCCACAGGACCTGTAGTTCGGTCATTTCTCTACTTCCCTTCTTTGGTGGTCGTCCGAGCTGGCTAGAGCCTGATGTTGACGAATGCTGGGTAGCCGACGAACAGCATGAAACCGAGCGCGATCAGCAGCTGGGCCAACCGCATCGACTGGTTGCGTTCATCGGCGGCGCCTTCCTCATTGGCCAGCCGTGCCCGCCGCATCGACGCGGCCCGCGCTGACAGGGTCTGCCGAACCTGAGCTCCGTCGTCAGCGACGTTCTTGGTCAAGGCGCCGAGCTCGCGCAGGTCGGTGACGCCGATGCGCTCGCCTAGGTCGGCCAGCGCGTCCCAGGTGTCCTCGCCGGACAGCCGAGCCCGGAGCAATGTCTCCCGGATTAGCAGCATCGACCAGGTGCCACCTCGCTTGGCCGCCTGCGGCAGCGCGGTCTCCGCCGCGGCGTAGCCGGCCATCTCCAAAGACACGAGCTCGAGATAGACCGACAGGTCCTCGGTGAACTCCGCGCGGCGTTGCCCGGCGTCCTTGCGGATATCCAGGTCTGGCGCGACGAATAGGGCGGCGGCCAGCAGCAGCGCGAGTGCGACCGGTGCGCCGGTCGGCAGGTGCAGCCCCCAGACGTACTGCAGCCACGTCAGCGCCAAGGCGGCCAGCAGGAACCCGCCCATCGCGGCGACCACTTTGCGACCCATGAGCGCGTCGAAGCTCTGGCCGGTGAGCATCAGGTCTCGCCGCAGTCCTCCGTAGCGGATACCGCGCCGTTGGAGCTGCGCTGCGAACCAGCGCCCGACGCGGCCTTGGATGTCGGCGGCGACCTTTGTCCGGGCCGCCTCGTCCTCGACTGCCGTCTCGCGTGGTAGCGGCCCGAGCCGATGCGCGTCGAACTGCGCCAACTCCACCAGGGGGCTGCGTTTCGGTGGCACCAGCCTGTAGAAGAGCCAGAACAGGCACGCCCCGATCGCGGCCCCGATGAGTGCCAGTGAGATCACTGCGTGCCTCCCGGCACTGCCCGCTGGTCGCGCTGACCGGTCGTCGCTGTCTCTCCGCTGCCGGTCAGGATGGCCACGATCCGCAGATCGATCTCATCCATTCGCTGTCCGCTGTGCGGCAGGAACCGGCTCGGCGGGCGCGCGCCGGCGAGCTTGCGAATCCAGAGGAACGAGGTCATGAACATCGCCAGCACGATCAACAGCACCAGCTGTCCACTGGCCGTGTCGTAGGGCCTGGTGTATGAACCACCGGAGAACACGACCAGGAACGTCGCGACCGCAAGAACGATCACCATCATCAGCTGCACCGCGCGCCGGTCACCGGCCCTACTCGCAGTGATTTTCCGCCGCAGATCCAGCTCCTCCCGGCTCGCTGCGGCGAGGCCGCTCAGCACCTGCGCCAGCCCGTCGCCGCGCCGTTTCACGTTGTTGATCAACGCGGCAATGATCATGTCGGCGGCATGGTCGAGCTGCTCGGCGAGATCTTGCAATGCGTCCTCCAGCGGGACCCGCGTCCGGATGTGCCCGACCGTGCGCTGCAAGGCCGCACGGATGATTGGCGGGGCGGTCTCTGCCGTGGCCGGGATCGCCTGCTCAAGGCCTGCGTGCGCTGCCGTGGTGTCCCGCAGCGCCTCGGTCCAGGTGACCAGCGCTTCGAGCCGCGCGATCTGTGTCTGCTCACTGCGGGAGCCACCGGTTAACGCCGGCCAGAGCGCGACCATCCCGCCTAGCCCGAGCGCCGCGACCGGCCAGTGAGTCACCACACCGATCAGCAGCGCCAGCAGCACGCCCCCGGTCAGCCGGGCCGCGAGCAGGGGCGAGCGTTGGCGTTCGATGAACTGCTGGAGCCGGTTTGGCGGCTTGCTCAGGTCGACCTCGACCCCGTGCAGCCCGATGAACAAAAGCACGATGGCGCCGCCGAACGCGCCGGCGATTAGCGCGGCGGCGATGACGTTGATCTCGGGCATCCGCTACCAGCCTTGCCCGGCTGGTTGCTGCTCGTTCCACGGAGTCACCAGCGACTGGCCGGGCCCGATCGTTGCGAGCTTGGCCGCGCGCCGCGAGCTGATCGCGACCTCGGGATCCCGGACAGCACGGCCGTCCTCACGTGAGGGCACGAACAGTTTGCTGCGTCCCACTCGGTCGCCCTGCATGCCGCTGACCTCCAGCACCTGCGTCACGCAGCGGCGGCCGCCGAGCATCGGGTTCTTCTCCACGAAGACCACGAAGTCGATCGCTCCGGCCATCAATGCGTGCGACACCGGGGCAGTGAGGTTCTCGAACTGTTGGGCGTAGGTGGAGATACGGTTGAAAACCTCCTCGGCGTCCCGGGCGTGGATCGTGCTCAAACTGCCGTCGTTGCCCTGCGCCATCGCCGACAGCATTTCCACCACTTCAGGGCCGAGGACCTCACCGACCGATACGCGCGATGGGTTCATGCGTCGGGTGCGACGTACTAGCTGGGCGATGTTGACACCGCCCTTGCCCTCGGCGTCAGGGAGCACCTCTTCCATCTCGCGCACGTTCCAATGCAGCTTCGGATGATGCGAAATGCCCAACTCCAAGGCCCGTTCAACGGTGATCAACCGCTCACGTGGGTCGATGCAGTTGATCAAGCTTCGTAACAGGGTGGTCTTTCCCGCGTCCGTCGCCCCGCCCACAACAATGTTGCAGCGGGCGTGCACCGCGGCGAACAGGAAGTCAGCCAGTTCCGGGGTGACTGTGCCGAGCGTGACCAGATCGGGGAGCAGCTCTTTGCCGTTCTCGGTAGCCGCCTGCGCAAGGTCCGGACGCAGGAACATCTGCGGATACCTGTTTCGTCTGATGCTCACAGACGGCGTCTCGGTGGCGACCATGATCGCTGACAGACGTGAGCCGTCCGCCAGCCGCACGTCAAGCTCGGGCGTCGACGTCGAGAACGGTCGAGCGTTCATTCCGGCGTACGAGCCGAGGTTCGACACGATGCTGACCAGGTGCTCGTTGCTTGCCGCCACCGGCCGCCACCGCTGAGGCCAGTCCTCACCGGCGTAGGACACCCACACCTCGTCGAACCCATTGATGTCGACGTTCTCCACCAGCGGGTCCTCGAGCAGCTCCTGCAGCTCGCCCGCTCCGTAGATAGCGGCGAAGATCGCCGCCCGCAGTCGGACGTCGTAGCTCGGATCAGGAAGCTCTTCCCCCGAGCTCAGACGCTCCTGCATGTGCTGGGAGACGACCTGACGGATAATGCTTTGCGCCTGCTGCTGCTCGTCGGCTGTGCTGCGTTCTCGTTCTCCGCCGGCCGCGCGATCCCGCCGGTCGGCCATCTGGTGGTCGGCCACCCGCTTCTGAAGCATTCGCACTACTTGGTAGTCGATCAGGGCCTCGCTCACTGCGACCCACCTCCGATGAGAGGGCTTGTCGCCGCTCGCCAGCGAGCCTGAGCCTGGTATTGCTCGACCGGGGTCATCGGTTGCTGCCGACCCTGATCGTCACCAACCGTCTGCTGATCCGGGGCGCCGGTAGGCATCGCCGGTGGCGTCGGCGTACCGGCCAGCTCTGGGAACCAGCCCGTGAGCGTCTGTCCCAACTCCTTCGCCGACTTCAATAGGTCGCTGCCCAGCAACCGCTTGGTCAACAACCCTTCACGCAAGGCATCGACGGCCCGCTCGTCGTACGCCAAGGAACCAGCCACCGGGATCGTCGACGTCGTCGTCTGTGCCGCGAGAGCCTGTTGCACTCGGCCCACCTGGCCACGGGCATTGCGCGACGGGGCGACTACCGCCACCACCAGAGGGCTAAGGCCGTGCGGACCCTGACCCAGCCGCGCCGCGAGCTCATGGGCCCGTTGTCGCACATGGAAAAGGTCCTCGCTGGTGCCCGCTCGGGTTAGCAATAACACCGTCGTGGACGTCGCCGCCAACGGGCTCGAGGCATGCCTAAGCTGCAACCGGCCCAAGTCGGCGATCACCGTCCCCGGCCACGTGTGCGCCGCCGACGCCACCCGCGGCCACAGCCGGGCCAACGGCTCGAACCCCTCCGCCGACATCGGTCCCAGAAGAACCGGGAAGCCGAGCCTCGTCGGCTGGGCGTATCGCGCCAACGCACCAGGAGGCAAACCCTCGCGGGCGTCCGCCGCCAGCGAGGTCACCGATCGATCCAGCGCCAGATTCTCACCCTTGGGCGTCCGCAGCCGTAGCGCGAGATCACCACCCGACGGATCTGCTTCCATCAAGACCCGCTCGGCTTGCCAGGTCACGCTCAAAGCGACCGCCGCGGTCGTCACCCCGGGCGAGCTCTTGTCGGAGCAGATCGTGAGAATCACGAGCCCACCTGCACGAGTGCCACCAAACCCGCGCTCGACGCCGTGGCGATCGACGCGGCGTCTCCGCTCGACACGATCAGCGTCACCAGGCTTCCGCCCGTCTGCGACGGATCAGTCGTCGACTCATACACCGTCGCTAAGGCCGCCAACACCGTCGCGCGCTGCGGCGAAATAGACGTGGCCGCGGTGTTCTTGTTCGGCAACTGGAGAACCTGCACCCTCACGCCGTCCCTGAGGCCGTCGGCAGGTAGCTGCCCCGGCCTGAGCTGGACGCCAACCATCGACGACCCGGGCGGCAGTGGATTGGCCGACGTCACCATCGCGCGCTGCAAAAGAACCCCTGGCAACAACTCGACCGTCGCGACCTGGCCGACGACCGAGTCCAGATTCGATCCGCCAATCGCGGTCACGCCGCCGGCCACGCCGACCGTCGACAGATCGGCCCTGCCGATGCGGTGCCCAGCCGGCACGTCGTGCGTGACCACGACGACCGGCGTCTTCTGACCCGCCCTCGAGTAAAAGTAAGCGCCCAGCCCGGCCAGGCCGACGATCAACACGATCGCGACCGCCGCATAGCCCGGGCGCTTCTGATGCACCGGCAGCGGTCCGCTTCCCGCAGCCGCGGGCCTGCGTCCGTTGGCCGAAATCTTCGGCAAAGTTGTCGTCACAACACAGCCCCTCCGTTAGCGGGTTACGACCTGGACTTGGAGCACCTGCAACTGGCCCGAGGTCGACGTTGACAGGCTCGGGATTTCGCCGCTGCTACCGCCGGTCCCTTTCCACGTGATCTGCCAGACGATCGTTTGGGTTGAGGTGATCGGGCCCGCGGTGACCTTTGAGTACCGGTAGGCGCACGCTCCATCGGTCGGTGCGCCATTGCCGTCCGTCTGAACCCACGGGCGCCCCGGGCCGTCGCAAGCGACTGGTGAGCCGCCATCGCCTGGAGCGAAGTCCAGCTCGACCGGGGTCGCCGTGACCGTCGCCGACTGATCCTTATCCGTCGCCGTAGCCGTCAACGTCTTCCAGGTGCCCGGCGACGTCCAATAAAAAGTAAACAGATTTACGTATGTGAATGGATATCCCTGGTAGATAAGCGATGGCCGTGGTGACCGGCTACCGCTAGGTGTCGGGAAGGTTATTGTCGCGAAGGCTTCCTGCGCGGCGACCGCTGGTGAACCCGGGTTGTACTGGTTGCCAGTGCACCCAAACCCTTTAAGTTCGCTCTCCCATTCCTGATAACTCAATCCTCTTGGGTTCAACTCCGAGCAGAACAGGTTGTGTGAATAGATCTGGCAAGCGTTTCGGTCCACGGGAATTTGCGTGGTCGACGTATTGCACGGATCGCAACCGTTCCCGCGGGGATCGGTGTTATGGCATCCGGGACTTGTAATACTGCCGCCGCCGGTTCCGCCACCACCGCCGCCGCCGCCACCGGTTCCGCCACCACCAACGCCCACCGTGCACGATGGAATCCAGACCGCGCAGTGGCCGCCACCGCCAGCGCGCGCTGCGGAGGGAAAGACCACGAAGGTTGCAAAGCACATGATCAGCAGTGTCGTGGCGAAACAGATCCGCCGGCTGGGGACTCGGGAGTCCCTTACGGGGTGCACGTCTTACTCGAGTCGACGTCGATGCTTGCAAGCTTCCAGCTTCCGCCAATCGAGTGCATCGTGATCACGTGAAGGTACGGAGGCGGCGGGGACAAAGTCTGCTGGGGTATCGCCTTTCCTGTCTTCACGTTGTACTCCACGTACGGGTGAGTTGTTGACTCCAATCCGCAATCACTAAGCACAACGACCGCCGCCTGGCTAACGGTGACCTTTAGTCGCGGCTTTGGCGGTGTGCCCCTGTAGGCATAGCCATCCTTCGCCAGCTGTCGGAAGCCCGACTTGATTTCAGTGAGGGCGCTGCCGGTCACGTACTTGGAGAAGGCATCGAGGTTGGCGTGCCCGGGGTTGGCATCGGAAATGACGCTCAGGTTCACGAACGCTATGTATGAATTCACAGCACCCTGCGCGGCCGGGGCGACGGATGGTGGCGAGATTGTGTTGGGGCGGGAGGCTGTGTGCGTGGTTGACGTTGTGGTGCCCGTTGACGTTGTGGGGTCGGTCGGCGTTGGCGTCGACGGCGTTGTTTGCGTTGCGCTGGGCGGCGTCGGGCTGAGTGACTGCGTGTGCGTGCCGCCGCCGCTGCTTCTACAGGCAGCGATTCCCGTGATTGATGCAATCGCGATGGCCGCCCCGACGACGCGCTTCACGGTGCGAACTCCCTCAACTCAGGCCAACATGTACAAATAGCGTTCGCCGTGTTCTTAAGTGTGTCAACCACCTCAAGCATCCGAGAATGTAAATTCCAGGCGTCTTCCTTGCCGGGATCTCGTCTTCCGCGTCGTCTTGGCATCGGCTCCTCCTCCCCACTTAAGGGTCGCCAGCGGGATCTGGACGGACGCCCTTGTCTACCATGGTAATTTACCAGGGGTTAGTTGCGTAGAGCGACCACCTCGGCTATAACGTTTGGTGACGGTCTAGGCGGATTTTATAGATCGGCGAACTAAGAGGCTTACGACGCTGCTTGGCGCGATATCGAGCACTTCTGCGATGGCCTTTGCCGTGTTTGCGCCAAGTCCGCCCTGAGGGGCGCCGCGGCGCTCGAGGCGGTGGTAGCTGGTGATCGGCAGACCAACTCGCTCGGCCATCTCCTTGAGATTCAACCCAGCCGCCACACGAAGGCGGGTTAGGTCCGGATTATCCGGCTCACCGGCGAGCAGGCTCAAAGGGTCGACCCCAAGCTGTGCAGCGATCAGAGGGAGGACGCGAGCCTGGGGACGCGCTTCGCCTCGTTCCCACAATCCGACGCGGTCTTCGTCAGCCATGTTGATGGCGGTCGCTAGCGCTCGTTGAGAAAGGCCAGCAGCCTGTCGCGCGCGTGCGAGCACGTCCCCGCGAAGATCCCAATCCGCCACATTTATCCGTTTCAGAGCCAATACTCAACCGCACGACACTTTACGGGCCTCGGGGTGAAGAAAGTTGGGCTGGCGGTGTCCATTTGGCGGCCCCGAGTCACCTTCGGGGGTGACGATCGAGCGGCCGAGGAATATATGGGCATGGGCATTGCGAGACCGACCGGCCATGAATTCCCACAGAGGGGTCTGGCGCGTCGGTCGTAGACAGGCCACGCGCTCAAAAGCAACGTGCCACCGAGAGAGGAACTCGTCATGGAGGATATACCCAGTCGAAGCCCTTCTGTCGACGTTTTGAACTTGACCCGTACTGAGCGCCCAAGCGCGGGAGCGCAGGACGAACGAACCCAGGATGTCCATCGACGTGCGGGACTACCCGCTGTGCTAGACGTACCAGAGGCTGCACAGTTGCTCGGCATCGGACGCACCCTCGCGTACGAACTGGTCCGCACGAACCAATGGCCGACGCCGGTCATCCGCATGGGTCGGTTGATCAAGATCCCGTCAGGTCCGATTGTCGAGCTGATGACGACAGGTGTCGCAACGCATCAACGAGCCGCGAGTTGAGCCGGTCAACAGTGTCCGCAGCGGGGTCGTCATCTGATACCGGTTATGAGCGCGGACCAGCCACAGTCTGCCGCTTGGGCTTTAACGGTTCGGCATGGGGCTGCCGGTGATCCCAGGGGGTCGTGCACGACAACAAGGAGGTCCCCGGATCTGAGGTGACCCAGACGGTGTCCCACTTGGGCCTGTGCGCCCCGCGTTTTGTTGGAGGGCTGCTCCGGCCAAGACGCGGTCACTACCGAGGGCGCGGAGGAACCCGCCCTTTCTGGTCGTTCTGAATGTCCCGATGTATTTCATACGGCGTGGCCAAAATCGCGGTCCATCAAAAAGAGACAAACTGGGTGTCGTCAAGCGGAGTGGCCCCATCTATGCATGAATTTGGGGACCACTGGCCTGCGGTTGACCTACGCAGGAGCTGGTGGAAGATGATGCGGTGAAGGATCGATATGCGACCGGCGAGTTTGCCAACGTGTCGGTCGAAGGAGTTCAGTCTCAGGGCGCCTTGGCAGCTGTCCTCGTAAAGCTGCTCGCCGACCTTCAGCGCGACCCGCGACGCTGGGAAAACTCAACCCTCGATGGGAAAACTCAACCCTCGACCGGTTCCTGGATGCGCTGGGCTCGGTAACTGCGGACAGAGCTGTGGTCGTCCCGCATCAGCGCTTGCGCCTCTACCGGGTCCAACGCTGCGGCCACACAACAACAGGACAAGCAGCAGTCAACCTCAGCCCGGAAAGACGAAATCCCGCCACCGCCCCTTTCGGGGCGGCGACGGGGTAAGGCTCGATCATCAGGGCTCCAGGATTACGGCGGCGTCGGGCTGAGGAGCTGTACTACCTCAGCGGGGTCGGACTGAGCGCGGGCAATAGGCAGGGCGAGGAAGAGTGGTGCCGGCGCGATGCACAGCAGCCACCACGGACTCACAAGGATCGCGGCGGCCACGGCCGGGACGATGTTGAGACCGACTATGACTGCTACGAATAGCAACTCGGAGTAACCGCGTCTGCGCGCACGCTCGATGGCCTCAGCGGACCGGTGTACAGCCCATCCATCGAGCCGCGGATCACCTGTACTCCAACCCGTGAGCCGCGCGATGAGTACCTGTCGTTCCTCATCTGCGTTCAGATCTGTGCGGCGTAGCCGTTCCATGACCAGCGGGAACGTGACCGCTACGATCACCGCGACGATCCCGGGTTCGATGCCATCGTGTGGGAACATCGTCCAGATCGGGACGAGCGGCAGCATCATCACCAACTGAGCCAGGTGCATGACCGGTCGCACAGTGGCCGCCCAGACACCTACCTGCTCGACCACAGTCAGTTGACGGCTCACGTCTCGCATCGGCCCAGTGTGCGCGCGACGCCGAACGAGCGACAAACCGAAACCGAACACGCAGTCGACTGCCCGATGATCGTGAAGATGAGCCGCCCCGCGGGGGTGGTCGTGTCGATACCGAGGTACAGGATCTGCACGCCAACGTGGTGTTCGTCGAGGTGGTCGAGTAGGCGGCCGAGGTCGCCGGTGTTGCGCCCGAGGCGGGACAGCTCGACTACGACCAGAGCGTCACCCACGCGGAGGTGACCCAGGCACGCCTCCCACTCCGGGCGATGCGCGCCACGCTTGCCAGAAGCGGCCTCGGCGAAGACCCGGTTGCAGCCGTGGGCACGTAGTTCAACGGCTACTACCTCATCGGCAGATCGCCGGTCGCGTCGAACCCAACAGCCCGAGCAGCTGCCGAACCCAGTAAAGGACCGCCGCTTACCAGCCAGTATCGCGGTCGCCGACCAAACCAGGTTCAGATTGAGTGGCTAGTGGTTTCATCGAGCGCAGCGGCACCTTGGACGATCTTGCGCTTCCGCCCCTCCTGGTGTGAGTTGTCATGGTGACCTCACCGATCGGAATTCTATTTCTGCGCGACATCACCCACGGCGGCCCGGCGGACCAGCTCCCCACCGTGGCGGCGGCCCTGGCGAGCTTCATCGCCGACGCTCAGTCCTCGATCGAGGTGGCCATCTACGACTTCCGCCTGACCGACCCGGACGCCGTTAACACCGTCGTGGGGGCGTTGACGTCCGCGGCGGACCCGGGCGTGAGCGTGCGCATCGGCTACGACGCCGGCAAACCAGCCAACGGCACCGCGGCGGACTTCGCCGCCCTGGAGGCTGAGGTGCACTTCGAGGCAGGTGGTGAGCAACCGTCGGCTGCGGTGGTTACGCACGCTGTTCCGTAGTGGCTTGTGCGAGTCCGGCCGGGGCGTTGGGGCGGGGTCGGCGGGGTTCTCTGTCGCCGGCATCTGGCGGTGGTGGTGTGTCTCCGGGTACGAAGACCGACCAGCCGCCGCGCCACCACATCCATTCGTATGCGTACCGGTCGATGAGCGGGACTCGGTACCAAACGCGGACCCAGCGGGGCATCGCGCGCAGGTTGGGCATTGCGCCGTGCTCGGGTGGTAGCCATTCCCACGCGGGTCGCATGCCGGGCGGGACTACCCAGTCCCCTGGTGATGGAGTGCCGGTGAAGACGCGTGGATGCGGGTTACCGGGCCGGGGTGGGTTGTTGGTGGTGGTTGATCTCAGGGGGACCTGTCGGCGGCCACCGCCGAGCCACCAGCCGGTGAGGCCGGTCGAGATCGGGTTGATCGTTCGTCGCGGTTGTCGCTCCCAGGGCCCCATCGTCGGCCTCCGTCTCCTGAGCTGCACGCTTCCTGGTACCAGGGTATTGCGAATCCGCGAAGGCGGGGCACGCCCGGACTGGGTGCGCTCGACCAGCAGTTCGCGTTCCATCGCGGCTACCGCGCCCCGGCCCGACCCTGCGCCCCGGCCTGTCCCTCGTCCATGGGCGGCCACCAGCCGGGCAGAGTCCAAGGCGACTGGGGCCAGTCGCCCCGCGATTCCACGCTCAGCAATAGCTACGGGTCCGGGGCTGGTGGTCCGAGGCCAAAGGTCCGATCGCGTATTTGTAATGACTTGTTGGTGTCGGCCCAGTCGATACGGGCGACCTTGCCTCGCCACCGAAAGTGCCCGCGCGACCAGTCGTTCAGTTGGTCGTCGTCGAGTCCGTCATCGAGGAAATCGTCGAAGTCGCCGGTTGTGCTCAGAAAGTAACCGTGCAGAATCTCGCGCCGGTTCGAGAACCGCTTCCAAAAAAGCGCACCGCGGACATCAGACCACTGTTCGACTCTGAGGAACATGGTGCCTATCCGGTCACCAGACTCGTTGTAGAGCCCTGCGCCACGTTCGCGGTACGGGTCGAGGCGTCCGTCGGGCGGACCCGCTGGGGGGCGACGAGGCATGCCCAATGCTCTCAGTCGAGGCGCACCAACGACGACACGTCAACGGGAGCCGCCCAGTGTCAGCCCCGAAGCGCTGCACTCGGCCTGATCGCCGACCCGACCTGGACAAGCTGGTCCGCTCCACCTTGGACGCCCTGACCACCGCCGGCGCGATCGATCCGACGCCCGCGTAGTCGAGATCGTCGCCCGCAAGCACTACGCAGAATCGTGGTGCGGCGCTCGGATCACGGTGCGGACCGACGGGACCTGTTCGAACCCCGAGCGCCGTCGACGACCGCGTCAACTACGCGACCATTTCGGATGTACAACGTCATCCGACCAGGCCTGAAGTCAGCGGTCTCACCGCCGTTGTAGTCGACAATGCGAAAGTGGAAGTTCGGATGGAGACCCAGCAACCGTTTCCTGGCTGCCTTGACGGTAAGGCCGATCATTTGGGACGCGAGCGTTGGAGCGGGCTCGTGGTGGGGTTCCGCAGCTGAAGGCGCAGGCCACGGGGCGACACGGCGGCCCGTCGGGTTTTGAGCCCGCGGCGGGTCAGGGTCCGATGCTTCGAGCGCGTCAACCCACTCGGCGCCGTCATCGCCTGCTCTGTCCGTCATGACCCACCTCCAGCCCGGATGGTAGGGCTGCTGACCGCATGACGCACATCTGCAAATGTCGACTCCCGGCACGGCGCGGGTCGTACAACCGTTGCGCCTCGCGCTGCTGGGCCGGGGTGAACGTCCGCCGGCGGCCACCGACCCGGCTGCGAGGACGCCCCGCGGCGAGACCGGACTGCACCCGGCCCGACCGCCGCCCTGATCTGGACAAGCTGGTCCGTTCGACGCTGGACGCCCTGACCACCGCCGGCGCGATCGAGACGACGCCCGCGTGGTCGAGATCATCGCCCGCAAGGACTACGCCCTCGGGTGGGACAGGGGCACCATCACGGTTGGGCCGTGCTCAGCGACGAAAGATCAACTTTCGCCCGAACAGCACCACGATGATCACGGCACCCAGCAGTGCGATGACGGTACCGGCGACGTGCTCGCCCGTTCGGGCAAGAACGAGGCCAACGACGACGAGCAGGAGCGCAAGAGAATTGACGACCAATTCCTGCCTGGTCAATCGAGATCGCAACGGTCTCCAATCCCACTTCGGCCGTTCGGACGGCACCGACCAGCCGCGAGCGGGGCGCCTACGACCAGGATGATGGGTCGTTCCCGCCAGGGTTTCAGCAAAGGGCCGAAAGTGCGACCCGACCACGGTGTTCAAGGCTGCGTCTGTTCGTGGCGCCGACGCTTGCCCGCTCCGTCCTGGCCCCATCTGCCGTCGACCTGGACGTAGCGGTACACCGTGGACGGGCTCGGGCCGACCGCCCGCGCGATCTGCTCGATGGTCATGACCCGCATGTCGTAAAGCCGTTGAGCTTCCCGCTGCTGGGCCGGCGTGAAGCTGCGGCGTCGGCCGCGGGCCCGCGCTGCGGTCAACCCGGACTGGGTGCGTTCGACCAGCAGCTAACGTTCCATAGCCGCGACCGCGCCGGTGATCGTGAACACCAAGCCAGGCGTGGATCGTCGAGTCGCGCCCCCCGGGTGACCGTAACTGTCAGATGATTTGTTCAATGTCGGCCTGGCGCTCGGTACCGCTGTCAAAGAACCGAGAGAGGTAGGCAGGTGGGCTCAGGTCGCTGCCTCGCATGAGAGAGAAGACCTCGGCGCCGTCGGCGGGGACGTCGATTAGTCGGTATGACTGGCACAAGCCCAGGAAGGTATCGGGAGTGTTGTCGCTCGCGGCGGCGTATTCAGCGGCCTCGACTTCAGCACGTTCGATGGCCTGCTCGGCTGACTGTGCGCGCCATAAGGTGATGCGCTCTTCGTACGTGTTGCCGTCGGTTGCGTGTGGGTTGCCGACCGCGAAGACGCACCGCACGGCGTACCAGTCCACCTGTTCGGCCATCATGCCCGCCGTGCATCAACCGTCACGATGTGGTGACGCCGCAGCGAGAGAAAACATCCGTGCCGCCTGCGCGAAGGCCATCAGCGTGAACCCTGGCCCACCCACAACCACCGCGAGCGGAGCTGAGCGTGTAGCCAGACCGAGGACCAGCCCGATGGTCAACACACACACACCGATCACCACCATCGCCAGGATCACCCGTCGCATCACCGCGCCAGGATCTCAGCAAACGGCCGGAAGTGCGACCCGGCAACGGTCTTCCAGGCTGCGCCAATGCGTTGCGTTGACGCTTTCCGGCTCCGTCCTGGAGCCATCCGCGAACGTGGGCGTGGCCTGCTGCCAGGCATGAGATAGCTGGCGGCCCCCCAGTAGCGGTACACCGTTGAGAGCTGGCCCTGACCGCCCGGGCGATCTGCTCGATCGTCATGCCGCGCAGGTCGTACAGCCGCTAGGCTGCACGCTGTTCGGCCGGGGTGAAGCTGCGTCGCCGCCCGCCTACCCGGCCGCGGGTTCGCGCGGCGGCCAAGCCCTGACCGGGTGCGTTCGACCAGAAGCTCACCTTGCATCGCGGCCACTGCGCCGATGATGGTGAAGATGAGCCACCCGCCGGGGTGGTGGTGTCGATGCCCCAGTTCAGGCAGACCAACGCGGTGTTCGTCCAGGTGGTCGAGCCGCTGGCCGAGGTCAGTCCGGGATCATTCCATCGCGGCGCCGGCATTGACCACCACAGCCACGTTGCCGTACGGCAAGTCCGATCCGTGCATGACTTCGGCCCAATAGTTCTTGTCGTTCTCGGTACGCCCGAAGGCGTAGTCGACGCCGCCAGAAAGCGGTGCGACGGTCGTCCACCCCTGAGCGTGCAGGCTGTGCGCCAGCGCGACCACTACGGAGGTCTCCCGTGCAGCAGAAGTATCGAAAGCGCGGGTGGCATGAACGTCGTCGACGCTGGTATCGCAGGTCGCCGGCTGCCCGCCTGTGCTGCTGACGTGCGCGGGCGGCGGCACCTGCTCAAGAAGTGTCGTTACCCGATGCTCAACAGTAGGCGAGCAATAGGAGGCCGTGGAGCCGGTGGAACATGCCACAAGCAATGCGCCAGCGGCACCGAGCAGGGCTGCACTCGAACCGACCTTCATCCAATACTGCCTTGACAGTCCTGATCAGAGTTCATGCGCGTTCCCTCAGTTCGGGTCAGCGCCGACGCTACCGACGATTCCTGACAAACCTCTTGGGGAGCATTGCAGCCGCTCTTCCCGACCGCGAATCGACGGGGCGCAACGTGGTGACCAGCCTCGACCAATCGATCGGCACCCGGGCATCGAGGGTCCGGCCGAGGTAGTTCTCAACGGCGGTGCCGAATTACGGGATCGATACTCGGCTTGGGCTCGGCACATTTCGCGTGAGAAGTCGGCCTGGACCACGGCAAGAGCCCGCTCGGTCTGCTCCCAGCCAGGCCCCAGGTCGTTGACAGTCAGCTCCGGCCCCTTCCGCACGTAGTCCTTCACGCCACGAATCATCCACCAGTACGACGACCTGATGAGCGTGCCGCCGGCGCTTACGAAGGACGACGCCTGGGGTCGTGCACATCGACGCCGCCAAGAACTACGACACGGTGCGCACCGGGACAGTTATTATCTGCCGCCGGGGTCACAGACGGGTTGAGGCAGCCACGTCGACTCATTCCCGCGGGCCGGCGTCACGTCCAGCGGTGTCTCCGGGTCACCTTCGAGGAGGTCTGTGCGAGCCGCGGGGGGTCGGACGCTGCGGGTACAGCCCGTAGACCGCCAGCATGAGCAGCCCAAACGCGAGTGCAACCGAGAGAGGTCCAGCTCGCGTCCCCACGCGCGATCGGACCGATACCAGCCGCAAGGAAGGTCACCAAGCAGGCGATTGGCAACACGACATTCGCCGATGGACGCTGGAGCCAGCCGCCGAGGTCAATTGGTGGACGTTGACGTCGCGGCCAACCCCGAACCCAAGCACCAAGTTGGGCTTGACTCGTTCGAGCCGCGGACCCTGCCGCGTCGCTCTCGGCTTGACTCGTTCGAGCCGCGGACCCAGCCGCGCCGCGTCGCTCTCGGGTGTGAACGGCGCGAGCAGGACTCCCAACGTGATCAGGTAGACGAACGCCACCACGAGGCCCAACACATTTGCAGTCTGTCAACATCGGACCGGCTGAGCGAACCGGGACTGTGCGTTGCCGTTGCCCGCGGAGGTCATGCGGTCTTCGCGCTTCCGGGACGACGCACGGGTTGTGCACCTCGTTGCGGCCAAGCGCTACGGCCCTCGGTGGACAGGGGCAGCCATCACCGTGGCAGGGTGTAAGTCGTTGGTGTGCCTGGACGTCGACGACCCAGGTCAGACCGGCACCGGCTCGTCGCCGAGGTAGGTGCAATGACCGTTCGCACCGTGCTCACGATGTCTCGACTCGTCGAGCCGACCGACCGCGCTGAAATGGTTGGTTGGCTGCGCGTCGACCGCCCAGATAGCGTGATCGGATGCTCTGGGTCCGCTCGATCTGGTTCAGAGTTTCCTACGCTCTGCTCTTCATCGTGTGGGGGATCTACATGATCGCCGACCGCCGCGGCCATCACGGGTTCTCGCTCGTTCTGGGCGTGGTCATCCTGTTGGTCGGTATCGCTGCAGCCGTAGACGTTGCGCGATCATTGCATAAGGGATCTTCCCGGTCAGGCTGAGCCGTGGGTACCCGCCTGGGTTCGGTAGATCGGTCGGCCGATCCGGCCGGTCGGGCCGTTCGCGGTAGCGGTGGTTGGTCCACGACCCCGAGAATCAAGTTTCACCTGAGGTCGCGGCATGGCGACGTTCCGCACTTGCACGGCAGATACTCGTCACCACACCGAGATTGCAGTCGGACATGTTCTCGGAGGCACTTCGACGCTTCCTGAGACGGTGGCGCCGACCTCGTTCACCGACGAGGCCGCCGCCCACAGTTGAGCCAAAGGCCCACCGTTCCCGATCTTGACCAGTGACGCAGATAGGCCAGCAATCCGTTCGGCCTCAGCGTGGGGACGACCCCATCGGGTTGGCCTTCAGCGATCCAGGGTTCTGCGCGGCCGCCTTGCACGCCGCGAGGCAGGTGCGTTCGACCCTGGACGCGCTGACCACCGCCGGCGCCATCGACGACGACGCCCGCGTAATCGAGATCATCGCCCGCAAGCACTACGCCCACAGGTGGACCGGGGCCACCATCACGGTTGGGCCGTGCTCAGCGACGAAAGATCAACTTTCGCCCGAACAGCACCACGATGATCACGGCACCCAGCAGTGCGATGACGGTACCGGCGACGTGCTCGCCCGTTCGGGCAAGAACGA
Organism: uncultured Jatrophihabitantaceae bacterium; assembly: GCA_964252015.1. Lineage (GTDB taxonomy): Bacteria > Actinomycetota > Actinomycetes > Mycobacteriales > Jatrophihabitantaceae > CAXSBR01. The sequence continues at coordinate 87,790 of CAXULW010000012.1, forward strand.
GGCCAACGACGACGAGAAGGAGGGCAACAGAATCGATCAGTACTTCTTGCCCGGTCAGTCGAGACCGCACCGGCTGCCTTTCCGTTTCGGCGGTTCGGACCAGCCCGTTGCCGCTGTCTGACGGCGCGTAAACGTGTCGAGTGTTCAGTGGTTGTCGTGGGTTTCACTCGAACGGAATCGCTCGATCATCGGCAACACCATCAGCTGGACGTAGCGGTACACCGTGGAGGAGCTGGAGCTGACCGCCCGGGCGAATCTGCTCGGTCGTCATGCCGCGCAGGTCGTACAGGCGTTGGCGGTCGTTCCAGCTCAACTCTGACCAGAATTGGACTGTAGACAGAGGCCGATTCGTTCACCGCCGCGAGCACTCACTCCGTGGACGGGTGCTCCCGCGGCAAGGTCGTTGGGCAATCCTGACGGCGATGGAAGGTCAGCCAGCAAATCGGCCCGCTGCTTGGCCAAGGTTTCGGCCTGCCGGGCAACTCGCCGTTCCAGGTGATCGTCGCTTTCGGCCGGCTCGACGGGATCGGGGACACCGCCCCAACCGACACCTCGGCCATGGGCCAGCTCATCCATTCGCGGAACGGACCCGAGGACCGCGGCGCGCGTGGCCCGCTCCGGGTACAGCGCGAACGCGCCAACGATGATCACGTCCATGGCAAGAACACAGAGATCGGCAACAACAACGATGACGGTCGGGGCGTGCGCCACCCCGACGGCGACAACGCTCACCGCGGCCATGATCATGACGGAGACGGCGAGCACGGCGACTGCGCGCAAAATACGTCCGGCACGATCCCACTGAGCCCATCCCACGGCGCCGAGACGGGACAATTCTGCCCGCTGCGCTCCATCAGGTTCTCGGCGGCTACTCACAGCACAAAACCACCGCGGCGACGCCAGCACGGGAACCTGCCGGCGGCATCAACAACCGGCGCGGGTCTCCTGCGCGTCGGCGCCACAGCCACCGCCGGACGCCCCGCCAGATTATTCACGAGGGCAGTGTGCATCAACGAGCGTTCGCCAGCCACTCGCACAGAGTGGCCGACGCCAGCGTTGTCGACGCGACCACCGGGGTCATCGAGGGTCACCACCACGAGATCCGTGGACCTCCTCTCGAACCCCATCCGTAGCGCGTCCGCGGCGGCACGACCGTTGCAATCCTCACGGCTCAATCTGTCCATCGTGGTCACGACGGCTGCCGCCGTGTACGTAGCGGTACACCGTGGAGGAGCTGGAGCTGACCGCCCGCGCGATCTGCTCCACGGTCATGCCGCGTAGGTCGTACAACCGCTGCGCTTCCCGTTGCTGGGCCGGGGTGAAACTGCGGCGCCGCCCACCGACACGCCCGCGGGCGCGGGCCGCAGCGAGGCCTGACTGTGTGCGCTCGACCGGCAGCTCCCGTTCCATGGCCGCGACCGCGCCGATGATGGTGAAGATGAGCCGCCCGGCCGGGGTGGTCGTGTCGATGCCCGGGTTCAAGATCTGCAGGCCGACGCGTGTTCGTCGAGATGGTCGAGCAGCCGGCCGAGGTCGCCGGTGTTACGGCCCAGGCGGGACAGCACGACCAGGGCGTCCCCGGATCTGAGGTGGCCCAGGCACGCCTCCCACTCGGGTCGATTGCGCCCCCCGCCTTCCGGACGCGGCTTCGGCGAAGACCCGGTCGCAGCCGTGGGCGCGGAGTTCGTCGAGTTGGCGGTCGAGGGACTGTTCCGGTGTGCTGACCCTGGCTGTTATGGGCAGAATGCGGACATGAACGTGAAGTCTCTACGCCTCCGCCATCCTCCCGCGCGGGTCGAAGTTGCGGTATCGCTGTGCGCGATCACCATTGCGGTGGTCGGAATCATCCTTGGGACTCGCGGGAACCACTGGGCTCCGGTTCTCTTGTTCGTCGGCGTGCTCGGCAATACCTGGGTGGTTTATCACGTCACCGCTCGAAGGGGCCGCGAAGCAGAGGCAGAACGTCTACGCGCACGACAGGACGGCCCAACGCGCGACGGTGATCCATCAAAGCCCTGACCGCGGCCAGCGACTATGGCGAGAGGTCATAGCTCGGTCTGTGTATTGCGTTGACGCTGTCGTGGCTCTCAGGGACCCATCCGCCGTCGACCTCGATGTAGCGGTACACCGTGGACGAGCTGGAACTGACCGGCCCGGGCGATCTGCTCGATGGTCATGCCGCGCGGGTCGTACAGCCGTTGCGCTTCCCGCTGCGTGGGCTACCGGGTAGTGATCGCCGTAGCCAACCGTGGTCATGGTCGTTCACCGCGGGCGGGCAGCCCGAACTGAGTGTGGTGACCGGGCGGCAGGACGGCTATCCCTGCGCGGTGTCGCTGAGTTTGCGGCTGTTCCGACCGGGTCACTGCGAACGTGGGTCGGACCCGACATAGCCGTAGCTGCCCGGTCCGGCCGGTCGACTGGTTTGGCCGGTCAATCGGTTCGGGATGACCAGATCGGTCCGAAACAACGTCGTCGGGTCAGCTGGCGGCATGTCATGCAGGTCGACCAGTTCGTACCTCGTGGTTTCGAGCCTCAACCGCCGCAGATGACCCTGCGGCCAAACAACGTCAGCGAAACCCACACCGCGATCGACATCGGCGCCGGTCAGGGAAATCCGAGCGACCCCGTCGACCACCTGGGCGGTGGCATCGGTGACGATCTTCCAGTCCTCACCGTCGCGCCCCCAGATCATGGCCATCCCTGGTTCGAGAATCCACCCCGGCACCCTGGGCAAGGGGCGCGCACCGGGTGCGCGATCCACCTCCTTCCCGCCGCGGCGGGCCAGGGTCACCGTTGTCTGTCCGTCGCACACGACCGTGGGGGTCGAGTCGCTGTGCTGAACCCGATACCGGCCGCCACGGTGGCGTAGTTCGGCCCAAAACCACACGCGGTGAACCAGCTTGTCAACCGCGAACTGGTCGGTTTCCCACACTTCGACCAGGCCCTCCGCGTACCCGTAATGGTTCGACCACGCCGCACCGAGCACGTCACCCATCGGGACACCCGTCAACGGTTGCATGCCTCGCACGCTATCCACCTACCGTCGATGCACGTAGCGGTACACCGTCGACGAGCTGGAACTGACGGCCCGCGCGATCTGGTCGATGGTCCGCGCACGTCATACAACCGCTGCGCCTCGCGTTGCTGGGCCGGGGTCAAGCACGGCGCCGCCCGCCGACGCGGCCGCGGGCGCGCGCGGCGGCGACCCCGGACTGGGTTCGCTTGATCGGCAGCTCGCGTCCCACTGCGGCCGATACGCCCCGCCTGCCGGAGGCAGCACAGTCGCGGCGGTGGAGCACGACAGGACACCGATCGTGGAGGCAGCGCGTACTCCGCGGCAGACCAGTCGAAGCTCGTCGCGCTCCTTTGCCCCAACAGTCACAACCGAAGGGTGTTGGTCGCGGGTATTGCCGCCCACCTGCGCGGGTGGTGTCACAGTTGGCCTCGTGGCGGACATAGGGGAGTTGTGAGCGAGGTTCGAGGTGACGTCACGCGATTCGCGGAGATGTACCGAGCCAATTACGAGCCGGTGTTGCGTTACGCCCAACGGCGTAGCCGTGACTCCGACGCCCAGGACGCTGCTGCGGAGGTTTTCCTGATCGCCTGGCGACGTTTGGGCGAAGTACCGGACCATCCATTGCCGTGGTTGTTGGCGACGGCCCGCCGGGTGCTGTCAAACCACTACCGCGGTGAACGTCGGCGAGATGCGTTGAGCTTGCGGCTGCGAGCTGAACGGTCCGAGGATGCCGGGCTGATGTCGGACCAGGTGGAGATCGACGAGCGGTGGACTGCGGCCTTGCGGTCGTTGTCCTTCGCGGACCAGGAGGTGCTCGCGCTGACGGCATGGGACGGGTTGAACGCCAAGGACGCGGCAGCGGCTTTGGAGTGCTCGCGGTCGGCGTTTGCGACGCGGCTGAGCCGGGCCCGGAGGCGACTCTCCGCGGCACTGACCGAACAGGGGACGGGAACTGTTGGGCCGCCCGGTGGGCGGGCTGACGGAGCAAGCCACGAGAGGACGCGATAGGACATGTTTGGAGACAAGCTGCCGGCAGACACGGCGAACCGCCTCCGCCGGCTGGACCCGGTGCGCGACCGCCCGGCCCTGGGCGACGCGCAATTGCAGCAGATGGTGATGGAACTGGTCGACCGGGACCGCATTCCGCTGCTCGAGCTGACCGACGTGCCCGCCGGTCGGTCCGCGTCGACCGACCGGCGACGGGCCTGGCTGCCTGTAGCGGCCGCGGCTTTGATCGTCGCGGCCGCGGTAGCGGCGGCGGTGATCGGCCGATCTGGCCCCGGCGGCGGCGCGACCGGGGTGGCCCACGTCCATAACATTCCGGCCGCGTACCGATCGGTTGCCGACGACGCTGACCCGTTGTCCGCTGCCATGCAGGTGGACTGTGGCGGCGTGTCCGTTCCGGTCGCAATGTTGGCCGCGCCAGGAGGGGCCGAGACGGGCACGTCGAAGGCCTCGGCCGCGCTGCGTGCGTTCTTGGCCAACAACCCATGGAAAGGGGAGGGGACAGTGACGGCGAAGAACTGGCTGCTGTTGTCGCAGACGTCGAAGACTCTCGTGTACGGCCAACGGACCGGCCGCATCGGCGTCGGGACGGTCGTCACGCTCACCGGGAATGGCTCGGCGTTCATCCCGACCACGCTGGGTGGGTGCGGGCCTGCCGGACCTGGTGGCCACGAGTCCGGTGAACCAGTGGAGGCCACGGTGCGGGGCTCAGAACTCACGCTGCGGTGGGAGAACGGCAGCAACTGCGGCACTGGGTCAGCCAGGATCGCTCGGGTGGAGTCACGGGTGCTGGTGCAGGAAGCCGCGCAGAGCGTTCACATCCTGCTGTTGAGTAAACCGGCTCCGAACACGGGTTCGTTGCCCGCCGGCCAGTTCTGCGCGGGAGTCGGGCTGCCTTCTACTGCCCACATAACCCTCAAAACACCGCTGGGCACCCGCACACTCGTGGACGATTCACGAGTCCCAGGGTCGGCCGTTGACGTCAGTAACTGACGGCGACTCGCGAGCCAGGTTGAACGGTTGTAGTTATGCCGACGCTGTCCGATCCATAGTCGACCTCGCCGTCCGGGTCGTCTACGCCCAGGGCGCGGACCCTGCCCGATCGGCGCCCCGACCTCGACAAGTTGGTCCGCTCGACCCTGGACGCCCGTACCACGCCGGGACCTACGAAGACGACGCCCGCATGGTGCACATCGACGCGACGAAGCACTACGCCGGGGGCCACACCGGGGCCATCATCACGGTCAGGACCAGCGCGATGTAGGTGGCCGCTGCCGCGACGACCCACCGGCATCGTTGACTACGAGCCGGCTTCGCTCAGGACCAAATTGGTCCGGCGGTCGGCGTTGATCCCTATCTTGCGACTCCACCGAACTTCGAATGATCGTAATTGTCCTGCGTCGAGCTGAACATCGATCGGTGCTGAGCCGAGCACACCCAGACGAACGGCCACACTGTGGCGACCGGGCGACACCTGGAGGTCGAGCGGTGGTTTGCGCCGCCAACCGACTTTGCCGACGACATTGCCATCAACGACGATCTCAACGGGCTTGTACGACCAGGTTCGCGGCGTCCGTACGGTCACCGTGATTTGGGCGAGTTGCGGGCTATTGGCCACAGCGCATTGTGCCCGAGCCGTCGAAGCTTGTCTTCCAGCGGCACCGGACGCCAGCTGCAGGCTGCACGCTCCGGTTGCCACTGTCTACGGGGGTACGGCGCCTGATCCATGGGCCGGCCAGGTACGGCCGCCCGGAATGGTATCCCGCGCTCGCAGATCGTCGTACGCGATGATCGCAACCTTGGTCTGTTGCTGGCCGTTGTCGAACGAGATCCGAACACCGGGACACGGATCAGCGCGACCAGCCGCAGCAGTCGCAGGGGGCGCAGCACGGGTAGGGCGACGCTGAGCAGGTCGGGGATGTGGTAGCCGATGAAGTGCCACCGGGCGTCGCTGAGGACCACGCGGGTGATGAAGTCCACGGCGAACAAGGCCCACACGGCGTAGACGACGATCGAGCACATCTGCCGAACCGGGTGCACCACGTCGGGTTGCAGGATCGGCCAGGCGTAGGCGGCAAGGAAGATCAGCGCGGCGACGGCCAGCGGCCATTCCGAACGTTGTTCCCAGTGCTGCAGGCGTGCTGATCGACTCATGGGCGACGTATGGACGGCACGGTCTTACCGGGCACCGCGAACAGGAATGAGCAACGGCGGCGATGACGCCGAAGACACACCGTGCTCATGGTGCCCCGAGCCGGCCGACCGCGCCGACGAGGTGTCCACAGCCGTGGTCACATACCCAAGTGCAGTTGTCCTGCCTGTCAACCCTGACTGACAGCAACCGGCCGTCGTTGGGACACAACGGCCAGGCCCACAGGTACCCCAGCAGGTTGTCAGCCACGGCCGCCTGGACCTGCTCAGCGATGTCGAACACCGCACCGCCGTAGTCCTGGACCAACTCGAAGCCACCGTCCGCACCGAAATACCAGTCCGGGGTCTTGCCGACGTAGGCGTGCCGGTGGCCGCGTTGTTCGTCGTCGTACCAGAGCAGGATCAGCGTCGGCGCGTCGGGACCGTGCGTGAGAGGTCGGCCTGGACCACGGCGAGAGCCCGCTCGGCCTGTTCCCAACCGGGCCCTAGGCCGTTGACCATCAGCCTCGGCCGCTCAGCAGATGTCATCATCCGAAGGTAACCTCCGTGCATGTCGATCAAGGGCGCGCGTGCTCAGTTGATTTTCCGGGAGATGATTCGTCAGCTCGGCGACACGGTTCCACCCGAGGTTCACCTGACGGTTCAGGGCACCGGCAAGCGGTGCTACCTCACCGTGGCCAGCGGACCCACGCTTCCGCTCGAGCCCGACCCGGGACATTCCACGCCCATTTCGGTGTGGAGTCGTCCATCTCCGGTGGCTATGGCGCGTCGGTACCGTTCCTGCCGCGCACCCTGGCTACGAAACTGGGCATGATCGACATCCTCGAAACAATCCAAAGCGTCGTCAGCTCAGATCGACGGTCGCCATGGCCTGGACCGGGCTTCGTGGTCAAGGCCACCCACGACCGCGACCAGATCCGCTTGTGGTTCGAAAACCCCGACGGGGCCACACAGCCCGCGGTTCCACCGTGCTCCACGGTCCAGTAGGCCTGTGATTGATGGAGTTGCTGATCGCCCGGTCGACACTGACACTCCTTGCGTGATGGTTCCCGGAATAAATTCCCTCTTGCTGGGCCAAGCCGTCAGCACCTACTTCTCCCTGCGCGTTGCCAAGTCCTACGGCGACCAGTCCATCCCCATGCATCGGTCGGTCCTGTCGTACTCGCCGCGGAGCATAAGGGTCTTCGTCGCGGGCTTCGTCAATCATGATGTTCGGCCTCAGTCAGGTGAACTCCGCACTGAGCCCATGGCAAGTAGGTCTCATCGCCGGCGCCGTGATGGCGTGCACGACTGTTCCGGCCCGCATGCACAACCTCGATCTCCGGCATCGGCGCATCTGAACCGGAGGGCCCATGCCAGATAGCGACAACGAAACCCGCCAGCCATTCCTGCCCGCTTCTCGCATCGCTGTCGCTATTGGCGCCACTGCTGGGATCTGCACGAGTATCTTAGGCATAGGCATCATTGGTGGTTCTGTGGGCTTTAGCTATTACGTCCGCGGGTACGCCGAAATCTTTGCTTCTGAGCTCATTGGATTGATAATTTGGTTTTGGGGCTCAAGGGTCATCGGGAATCATGGCCGAGGTGGTAGCGTTCGCATCTTCTTCGGGTACTTCGGAAAAGGTATGTGGAGCAGCATACTTGTCGTTTTTTCGGCATTCCTATTTGGGCTCATTGTTATCACGCTCGCTACGGCCTGAAGATGCTCGGGCACGCGATGACGTTGCGATGGACCGTGCGTCCTCGAACGCCCTGCAGTGCGCCCAGCCAGCGGCGCTTGTCCCTGTGAATTGTGGAACGTCCGCCTGAACGTGGCCCCCAACCGGCGTGATCGAAGACGGCCCCAAGTGGTCGAGATCATCGCCCGCAATCACTACGCCCGGTTGTGGTCCCGGGCGCGGATCACAGTACGAACCGACGGGGCCTGCTCGAAGGCGTAAAGGCCTCGCGCAACACCGCGGGACCAGGGTCGGGCTTGCACAGACCGACTTGCGCCCGCACGCAGTGCGGTGATGATGGAAACGTGGCTGTCATCGGCGGGCTTCTCGTGGGCTTGAAGCACCCGCCGCGGCCAAGCCGAATCTTGTCGAGCGAAACGACGGGTCCGTGACCACACCCGACGACCGCGTGCCCAAGCCTCAGCCGCGGCCGGCCGGCCGCGGCATACCCCGCTCCGAAGATCAGGCCATGGTCATGACCCGGATGCTCATGCGGTGGAAGCCGTTCGGCGCGCTCCGTGATCGACGTAAACACCGGAGGGAGATACACGTCAACACGGCCGCGCTTGTGGACTCATCGAGTCTGGCGGCCAGCGGCGACGACGTCGAGTCGGAAGCCCGGGTCGCGGCCGAGTGGGAGCGCCTGCAAGTGCGCGCTGAGCAGTCCGTGCACCTCTTCGTGGGTCTGCGGGAAGCCGACGCTCAGCGCTTGGCGGCTGAGTTGGACTTGCCGGTGCGGTTCTTCCGACGCGGTGAAGGCCTGACCGAGGACTATTGCCCCGGGCGGGTAACCGCCCAGCTGGAAGACGGCATCGTTATCGCTGCTCGCGCCATGTATTGATTTTCGGCGAGTCGGGCGGGGCTTCGGACGGAAGCGGTGACCCGGCCTGCATGGGTGACGGTCCGTCAGGCGGCGGCGTGTAGTTGGCTACGGCGACCGTGGTGTACCCAGCCCGGTTGGTATCGGCGTCATCGGCGGGGTTCCCGTGCTGGGCATTCCAGTCACGCCGTATCTGTTCTGACTGTTCTTTACGCTCGCGCTCGTGGCGCTTGATCACCGCCGCCCGCAGGACCACGTCACGATCAACAGCGGCGTTCAGCAGGGCGGCGGCGTTTCGTTTGGGTACGTCGTCGGCGTCCGTCCAGTCTCGCTCTGGTTGCAACGGGTCATACGCGCCGGCGGCGGCGGCCGCCTTGTAGGCGGCCTGCATGTCTTGCGTCGCTTCTTGGTAAGCGACTGTCAATTCCTCGGTAGACATCGCGGCGAATTCGTCGCGGCCGTCGAACTGAGGGCCGGTTATACCCAGATCGTAGGGCGTCGTCACGTGCCGGCTGGCACGGGTACCTCTCTCGAACCAGACAAATCCCGCCCACCTTGCGGGGCGGCGACGGGAGGGGTCTGGGTCACGGCTGAGACTGTTCATCGCGCTCACGCCACTGTCGCCGTGCTGTCCACGACCGCCCTGCACCTCCACGTAGCGGTACACGGTCGATGAGGTGGAGCCGACGGCCCGCGCGATCTGCTCGACCGTCATACCGCGCAAGTCATGCAGCCCATTGCGTCTCCCGCTGCGGCGCCAGCTGAAGCTTCGCCGCCGCCGAGCCCACCGGGTGCTCCAACCGAGGAACCAGTGCGTTGCTCGGGATGCTCGATGCCCGATTGAAGCGGACGATGATCACCATGTCTGCCGCGTGGCTTCTCGACCGAGGATGGGGCCGCCTCGTACTCGTCCTCGCCGCCGCAACAGCAGGCGGCGTCGGGGCTTATCTCGGCGATGCCGTCTACCGCGGCACGCTCACGCATCCTCATAACGTAGGCATGGGGGTTGGCGTCGGGCTCGTCGGCGGGATAGCCGGTGCAACGTTTCGCCATCGGTCCCGCGATCAGACGTCATAGGACTCCCGCCACGAGATCATCTTTTCGACCGTTGCTATCCCGACATCCGATCATCGCGCATTTAGTAGGCGGGCGCAGGCGGGGCTTGGGTTCCGATCCGCAGCTCGCCCGATGTCAGCCCCGAAACGCCGCACCCGGCCCGACCGCCGCCCCGATCTTGGCAAGCTGGTGCGCTCCACCTTGGACGAGCTGACCACCGCGGGCGCGATCGACGACGACGCCCGCGTGGTCGAGATCATCGCCCGCTGGCCGGTGACATCTTGGCGGCCACGTTCGTGCTGAAGGTCATCGCCCGCCGGTGCACGATCATGGGCTTCGACAAGCCCGATGGCCGGACCGAACCATCCCGCACCGTCGTCATCGGCGGCAGCCACGACGAGTACATCGCCGGGCTGAAGTCGGTCGCGGACGCAGCTGCGCTTGGTCGGCCGGGATGACCGTCTCCGACCCGGCGTCCCTGGCCACCGCCGGACTGGTTATCGAGGTCGTGGGCACGCCCGCACCGCAGGGCTCGAAGTCGTTCGAGGGCTACCGCGGCGGCAAGCCCATCCTGGTGGAGTCCTGCTCGGCGGTGAAGCCGTGGAAGACGCCCGCGCGGTGCACATCGACGCCGTGAAGAAGTACGCCAAGGGGCACACCGGAGCAATCATTACCCGTCTTGGCGAGCCCGTAGCCCGGTCGGGCGGACCAGTCCAGGTTGGGCACGGCTGCGGTCATCCACATTGCGTGAATGCCGGTGCGTGTGCACAGCGGGCGCAACCGCCATTCGGCGGAACTACTCCGTGACGGTGAAGGTGAGCGGTGGGGTAGTGGCGTGGGCCTGGTCGCTGAGGTGCAGGGGTGCGGTGAGGTGCCAAGTGCCGGCTGGAATCGTGTAGCCGAGTTCGGGTCGGTAGCTGGCTGTGCCCACGAGCAGTGGAATCCGAACGGTCTTACCGGGGTGTGCCGTGAACCTGATGAGCGGTAGGCGTTGGCCGCCGGTGAAACCGCCGACGACGGCCCCGGTGGGATCGATGATCGAGGCGGTCAGGTGCCCGTTCGTAGCGATCGTGATTGGGTCCGTGCCGAGGTTGGTCAAGAGCAGCGCGTGCGTCGCCGTGTGGCCGCGGGTGATGCTCAGGTGGCCGTCCAGGACGATGTGCGCCCGGTTCGGGTCAATGGGTGAGGGGGCAGCGTCACGTCTGGCGGCTGGGCGTTGGGCTGGCGGTTGCGGTGCTGGCGGGTAAGGCAACGCGCCAACGTGGAGGCGAATGAACTCGCCGTAACGGGCGTGTAGTTCGGCTGCGACGGTTTCACCGGTCGGGTTCAGGTAGACGCGCACTGGCGGCCGTTGGTAGGTGGTGGTCAGCGTGGGGTATTGCTGAAGAACGTCTGAGTGGGGTCGCTGCACGCGACCCAGATCGCGACGTAGATCCGCCCACGCGGCCAGGTCCGCCGGTTCCGCCCGAATCAGGCGGAGCCAGTCACGGACACCGAGGGCAGCCGCGATCGCGTCGATCTCGCGCCGGTCCTGCTCAGTCGGGTCGATGACGGTCACGGCGATACCAGTCAGCCCACCGTGCGCGTCTCGTTCCAGCCGGGCCTCGGCGAACCGGTCCGCAACCAGGTCACGGACCCGGTTGAACAGCTCGTCCGCTTTGCCCTCCGCATACTCGCCCTCGCCAGGCTTCGCCACGGTCCCACTGTGGCACCCGTGTCAACGTAGACATCACCACGGTGTTCAAGGCTGCTCTGCTCGTTGCGCTGATGCTTGCCGGGTCCGTCTTGGACCCCCATCAGCCGTCTACCACCACGTAGCGGTAGACCGTGGACGGCTGGACCTGATCGCCCGCGGTATCTGGTCGATGGTCATGCCCCGCAGGTCGTGCACGCGGCGCCTTTCATCTCCGGGTGATCCACGAATGCGTCCGTTCGCGGTAGCAGCGGTGGATCCACATCTGCCGATCACCGAGCCGGACGAGGTCGTAACGGCGACGGTCAGACAGTGGGAAGGTGATCTCAGCGAGCGGGTAGGCCCCAAGGATCGTCGTGGGCATCGGCCCCGACGCGGCGCGCCAGAGTTGCACCTGATCCCCGATCAGGGCGAGGATTCGGGTTTGGGTGAACAACAGCTCGAAATTGCCAAAGCCGCCGAACCTTGGGTAGAGCCCGGTGAAGACGGGCACGGCATCATCGACCTGGACCCCGGCCTCATTGAAGCGGCGGCGGAGCTGTTGGTCGGCCGCATCGGCCGTGTGCTGTCGCCGGGCGCGTCTGGATGCGGCATTCACCGCACCACTATCCGTTCACCCGGCGGTTTTGACCAACGAGCTGCGCGATGTGCCGCCTCTTCGTCTGCTCGTGAACGTCTGCACAACCCACCCGTGGTCGTCATCGAAGGGTGGAGTCCTGCTCGGCGGTGAAGCCGTGGCGCGAAGCGGTCGTGGCTGCGGCTCGTTCAGCTATGAGCGCCGGCAGCAGGGCCACGCTCAACGGGCCCGTCGCGGTGACCATCGAGTTCTACCTTCGCCGGCCGCCGTCCATCCCCAGGGCGCGGACCCGACGGGATTGGCGTCCCGACCTCGACAAGTTGGTTCGATCGACCCTGGACGCGCTCACGACCGCTGAGGCCTACACGGACGACGCGCGCGTGGTGCACAGTGACGCCGTGAAGAACTACGCCAAGGGGCACACCGGGGCAACCATTACCGTCCGGCCGAGCCCGTAGCCCGTGCGGGCGGACCAGTCAAGGTGGGCACGGCTGCGGTCATCCACATACGTGAACGGCAGTGCGATGGTGGACAGTGTGGGTATGGCCGCCTTCGAGCCCGGTTCGGAACTCAACCACGATCTGGACTGGGACCTCGTCCAGGATGGCTTCGTCGCTATGTTCTGGGACCGCGACCGACTCCAGGAAGCGCTCGACTGGCTGACCAACCACGGCTAACACGTCGTAAACCTGGACGCCGCGGCCTGGGCCGACCCCGACCGACTGGACGACGACATCGCCGCCGGGCTGGACTTCCCGGACTACTACGGCCGCAACCTCAACGCCCTCGACGACTGTCTCAGCGATGTGGCCGAAGGCTCCTATGGCGTCTCAGCCGAAGCGACCGGGTTGGTGCTGGTCCTGATGAACTACGACCAGTTCGTGGCGGCCGACCCCGTGCAGGCGCACAAGTTCCTGGACATCTACGCCGGGCAAGCGCGGCACGCAGCGTTGATCGGGCACCGGATGAGCTGCCTGGTCCAGTCCAATGATCCTCAGCTGCAGCTGGCGCCAGTCGGTGCGCAATCGGTTCGATGGAACGGCCGGGAATTATCCGACCGAAGCCGAGGCATCTGATTCGTACGCGCTACTCGCGCCCGCCGGTTCAATCAGGTGGACGGCAACGCCGTTGCACGCGGAGTTCGAGTGGCGCCCGTGCTGATACTGATAGACGTGGTGCTCATCCCTCTGATGCTTGTCGTGCTCGGCCTGGGTCTGGTCGTGCGGTGTCAGGTGCAACGACTGCAGCGGTGGCCCGGCGTGAGGGTGAACCATCACTGTTGGCCCGTGCTGCTCATTCATCCTCAGCCCCGAGCCCTCTTCGCGTCGGTAGACCCGCCGCCGGGAAGGGCGGAACAGATCAACCTCCCCGGCACCGCCGGAAGATCTCAACGCTCATTGCGCGCCAGACGGAACTGTGCCCACGCGACGCTGCCCATGCCAACGACCAACGAGCCGCCCACGAATGACGCGGTTCCGTTGTGACCAGCGATGCCGAGGCCGAGGTCCACCGCCCCGAAGACCGCGCAGGCCAGCGCCACCCAGCGCAAAACGGCCGGTCTCAACACGCCCCTGCCATCCGGTGTGCGTTGGGCGCCGTTGGTCATGCGCGAAGAATGCCACCATTTCGCCGTCCATGCACAGTCGTTCCTGACCGCCCACTTTGTTCAAGCGGTGATCTGCTCGACGGCCGCTCCGGCCACAAGCTCAGGAAGTGTCAGCGCTGGGCGAGACCGGCGATCAGGTGCGTCTGCGGACTCGGCCGTGATCGTCGATTTCGAACCGCTTGTGGGTGGCGGCCGCGAGCTGGGTGACGTCGATGGCGTCGGCACGGTGGTTCAGGGTGTTGGCTGAGTGGAGCAGTTTCACCAGCGTCGCGGCTGACGCGGTCGGCCAAGTGTCGATAAATTGCTGGACCTGTTCGCTCGTCCACCCATCGCCGGCCAGCCGGCCGAGTTGACCCGTCCAACGCTGCGCCGGGCGCAGCCGGGGTACATCGTCCAGAAACATCTGGCCCAGCTGCCGGAGGGCATTGCTTTCACCGACCTCGGCAGAGTCGGCGGGAGCCGAGCGCAGTTCGAACCGAGCCAGTCGCAATCGCATGTCTGAAGTGTGCCCCGTTTCGAGGAATCCCTGCCTCGTGCGAATAGCAGAACCGCGACGACCAGGACGACGGCCGGACCGCGGATCGAATTGCCCCGAAGATCGAACAGGCAGATCGTTGGGGCTCATGAGCGATGCGTCGACGCAAACCCAGGTCGTGGAGGGTTCCGTCAGCGCGCGATCATCGTCGGCATCGTCGTATGGATTGCGATCAAGTATCTGATTGGGCCCGTGACTCCCAGCGGGCGAGCCCGACATGTTCGGTGGCTGGCGTCCCCTTTGGGCCGGATCTTTCAGTGGGGTCTTCCTGCATTCTTCGTCATTGGCGGTGTCGGTGGTCTCGTGGTCGCTTTGATCGCCGCGCTTGCTGGGGTCAAGACCCTCGGCGGATAAAGGCTCGCGCCGCATACGACCCGGTCGGTCAGGTGCTCGACGACACCATCACTCCGATCGCCTGGTCAGTCGCGTCCTTGGCCGCAACAGACAAAATCCCGCCACCGCCCCATTCGGGGCGGCGACAGGATCAGAGTGAAGTTCATTGCGATGAATCACCGTCGTCACGCTGGCCGACGCTGTCCGGTGCCCACCTACCTCAACCCGGACGTAGCGGTAGACGGTGGAGGAACTGGAACTGACCGCCCGGGCGATCTGTTCGATGGTCATGCTGCGCAAGTCGTACAGCCGTTGCGCTTCCCGCTGCTGGGCAGGGGTGAACGTCCGTCGTCGGCCACCCGCCCGACCACGGGCACGCGCAGCGGCCAACCCGGACTGCGTTCGTTCGATCAGCAGCTCCCGTTCCATGGCGGCGACCGCACCGATGATCGTGAAGATCAGCCGACCGGCTGGAGTGGTCGTATCGATAGCCAGGTTCAAGATCTGCAGACCGACCCGCTGCTCGTCGAGGTGGTCGAGTAGACGCCCCAGGTCACCGGTGTTTCGGCCGAGCCGGGAAAGCTCGACCACGACCAAGACATCGCCGGACCTCAGATGTCCGAGGCAGGCGTCCCACTGAGGGCGATGTGCGCCGCGTTTGCCGGATGCGGCTTCGGCGAAGACCCGGTCGCAGCCGTGGGCGCGAAGCTCGTCGAGCTGTCGGTCGAGGGATTGTTCGGGTGTGCTCACCCTGGCGTAACCGATAAGCGCCATCGTGGTGTTCTCCTTCTAGTTGGGCCTGGGTTCGGGCATGACGAAGTCCCGCAACCAAATCCGATTGCGGGACGTTGAATCTGGAACTGATCTGGGAGGGGGCGAGGCCCGCGTTTACTGCGGTTCAGGGGTCAGCCGGACCGTCCGCCGGTCCTCCCGCATAACGCTCGTCTACGGCATGGCTGGCTGTGTGAAGCCGAGCGGACGTTTGAATACTGAGTGATAGCAACGGTGTTCATGACAAACCGGGTGCCATGGCCGGCGGGGAATCATCGGTGACGGACGGCACGTTGACGCTGACCATCGTGACGATGGTGACCGGCTCGATCCGTGGCCGATCCTGGCCGGGCGTGAAGCTGACCTCAGCAAGGCCGAGGCCGGGCGCGCGTCTCTCATGGCACGCGCACGGCCCAGCTTGGGCGTGTCGACTCCGGGTACGGGCTGATGCTGGGACCCGCGAGGCCCAGGCGCGTGCTGTTGCGGGTAAAGCCGTCTTCGTGGGACGTTGGAGCGACAATGTTTACTTCTGGCGCATCTGGAGTCAGCATCGTCGGTCCGGGCCAGCCACGATGAATCGCCTTCCATGGGTGCTGTGCGCGATATTGGGCGTAGGCGTGCTGGCGCTCTCTCGATACGTTTGGCTGAACAAAAAGCTGGTTCGAAGACCCAGCGAGGCGGACGACCCGGAACGGTGGAACGAATTCATCGTGAGAGTTTGGATATCTGGAGTTTTCGCGCTGATGGGTAGCTTGATGATCGCGTCGGGCATATACGTAGCCGTCACGATTTAGTCTGCCAACACGCCCGGGTTCACCGGCCCGTGTTCAATGTGTTCGCCTATTTCGGGGACCCGGTAGCGCTGAGCGCGATCTTGGCTACGTCTTTCGTCGTCGGGAATCCCCACGCGATGCGCATGATGCCGCGCACGGCGACCCGGTCCCACGTAAATTGACACCGACGAGTACGCGGTGAACTCGACGTCCAATCGCATGACCATGCTGACCTGCCAGCGGCGAGCGCCTGCGGCTTCGACATGAGCACGGACCCACCCCCGATCGTGGCGGGCGGGCCCGTGCTCGTACGGCCCGGGGTCAGACCTCGGTGAAGTCGAAGTACACCCGCAGTGCGTGGATGAACTCCAGCGTGCCCTTGACCCCGTCGGCCTTGCGGATGACCACCACGTACGGCGCGGAGAACCCGATGACGCTGAAGTCCTCCTGCAGCTGCGTGGTGTCCCACGTCTGCTCGTTCGCCGGCGTGCTCATCTCAGCCACCTTCTTCGGCGGTGTTGTCCAGCCACTCGCGCACGCGGGCCACGCCCCATTCCTCGGCGAGGAACTTGATCTCAGCCCGTGGGCCGAGCCGGTTTATCCTCGCCGCCTTGGCGGTCATGACCTCGTGAACCGCCTCGATGAGGCATTCCCGGTCGAGGCCAAGCGTCCGGGCCAAACATCTCGTACTGCTTGAGGAGATCCGTGACGTCCTCACGTTCGACCATCATGCCGACATCAGGACCTTGTTCAGCGTCGACCATGAGCCCCGATCGATCTCGCCGAACCTGCCCTGCACGCTCAGCAGCTGTTGCGCTCACCGCGGTCGCCGGTGACCCGGTTGCCGTGGTGCTCCCAAGTGTTGACCGCCTGCAACACCCCGTGCGCGGTGCCCGCCCAGGGCGCGACGCGCGGGTCGTAGCGGTACAGCTTGTCCAGCGCGTCGATTTTGTTCCGGGCGTTGGTCAGCGACCGCCCGGTCAGCTCCTTACCGGCCACCGTGGTCGGCACGATTGTTGCTGACCTCGGTCTCGCACAGCTGCTTGACCTCGGCCGCGAACTCGTCGGCCAGCGTGTAGACCATCTGCAGCGCTTGGCGGGCCTCGCCGATGCGCAGCTGCGAGTAGCGGGAGTGCTTGACTTTGTGCTGCTGGCCCGTCTCGCCCAGCGCGCATTCCCGGGTGTTGTCGCACACGGTGTCGGTGATCGTGCGCTTGAACGTGGTGCTGATCGAGCCGTCGAAGCTGGTCGTGGCCAGCAGGTTCGGCCGGAACGCCACCCCCTCCGGGGTAGTGATCGTGTCCGGGACGCTGATCTCCACCCAGGCGATCACGCCGCCCTTGAGCAGCCCGGCCGAGCTGATACCCAGGTCGGCGTCGAGGATGGTGGCGACCTCATCCAGCAGCCACGGCTTGTACTGGTGCATGTCATAGCCGTCCTTGAACAGCCCCATCACCTCGCCGGTGACGACGTCGTTGCGGGCAATGGCCTGCCGATCGGGCATGACCACCCACCGCGCCGGCGCCCCGTCGTCGTTCAGGTGCGTCATGGTCTGCACGTCGGCTGGGACCTCGACCGCGACGCGGCGCGACTCGGCCTCCCAGTGGAACAGCCGGCGAACCACGTCCTCGACCGGGATCTGGCCGGGGTAGTGGTTCGACTCGTCACCCTGCAGCTCGGCCTTGTAGTGCCAGGCGTGACCGCGGTGGTCGAGCCAGCATCAGGTCGGGCTGAAATGCTGCCGGAGGAGTCAAAAGCAGCTACTCACGGCGACGAATCTTCTCGGGCAGGGCCAACTTCGGGCACACGTCTTCCGAGGACCCAATTATCCCACATTGTGAGACTCATTGCAACCGGTAGCGACCGGCCGTCGCGCCCAGACGCCCACCTGAGGCCCCGACCGTCGCCGGAAACCTGTGCGGTGCGACCGGGGGCGCCGTTCCCGTTCGCGCGGCTGCTACCCCCCGGGCCCGCGTAAATCCCCGGAGGCCACCGCGGCATTATGGGCGGCGTCGAGCACCTGGGCGGCGAGGGCGGGGTTGCAACCGTGCCCTCACCCGGCGCGGTCTGCGAGTGCACGCGTTTCCGTGAATGCACGTTGGATGCACGACGGCCCCGAGGATCAACGGGTGAGGTGCCTACAGGCCAGTAAATACGCAGATTAGTGAGGGTGGGCGATGCAGGGATCGAACTCCTGACCCCTACCGTGTCAAGGTCGCCTTTGTCCCGTCCCAAGCAATCTGGACCACGGAGGTCCGGAATCACGGGGGTGGTTCAGGTTTGTGGGACGGTCTGGCGGCTTGATCGGTCCCAACTTTGTGGACCAACTCGATTTGCCGCGTGATCGGGTTCGTGGTCTGCGGAGTCGGGCGGGGCCAGGGTTTCGGGGAGCTGCCAGGGGCTGTCGGGTGGT
>CAXULW010000013.1:0-72750 GCA_964252015.1 uncultured Jatrophihabitantaceae bacterium
TCCTCGACAGCATCGCCAGATACTGCGCCCGAATTAACGACTCAGGACACTAGCGGGACGCCGGCAGTAATGGCCAGCGCAGCGTGCGGCAAGTTGCGCCGCCGACGGCCGACCGTTCCCGGCTTCGCACAGGACGCGGGTCAATCGGGTGAGATGATCTCGAGCGTGGGCAGCAGGTCCAGGTGGCGGGGTCGGTCGCGAGTCAGCAGCGCCCGACCGGTCGTGGCGGCATGAGCGGCGATGTAGAAGTCAGGTAGCGGCGATCGGCGGATACCGCCGCCACGGCGATACTGGAGGAAGCAACGTCCGGCCAGGAACGCGGCCTCCCACGGCAGATCCTCGCGTTCGATGAGGAGCGGGAGCGCCGCATCGAGATCCTCGATCCGTTCGAAGCCGACCGATAGTTCAGCAAAGATCAGCTGGTTTATGGCCACCGGTCCGGCATCGAAAGCGATAGCGAGCTGTGCCGCGGACCAAGCGCCCCAGTGCGGATCGTCGGTGAACACGTCGAGCAGCACGTTCGAGTCAACGAGCGTGCGACGCGCCATGACTCAAGACTCACCCCGGGTGAGGGCCATGATCTGGTCGGTCGTCATCGCCAGACGGCGCCCGCGCATCTGCGCCACCAACGCAGCGCCGCTTCCATTCTCCCGGCGAACGAGCCGAACGGAATTGCCGTCGATCTCGAAGTCGACCTCGCTACCGGGCTCAACACCGAGCTGGCGACGCACGGCCTGTGGGATGGTCACCTGACCTTTACTCGTGACGCGCATGAAGCCATCTTACCCGAGGTAATACCATTCGGTATTACCTCGTTCTACCAGGACGAGGTGTACTCGGCGGCGGCGTCGAGGAGCCAGGTGGCCAGGTACGGGGCGAAGGACGGGCGGACCAGGATGAGGAACGCCGGCGAGCGCTCGAAGTCGGCGGGCTGTTCCTGGGGGGCGATGAGGACGACGTTGGCCAGGGCGAGCCGGGTCTGTGCACATGTGCCCCGCAGGAACTGCGCGGCGTGCAGGTCGAGCCCGCAACCGTGGGCCAGGACGTCCCGCGCGGCCGGACCGGACAGGCGCAGCACCGTGCGGGCGGCCGACACGTCGACCACGGACACCGGCGCGAAAGCCGCAGCACGCACCGCGGATTCGAGATCGGGTCGACGGTCGGGGCTGAGTACCAGCCATTCGTCGGGGCCGAGCCAGACGAGCTGACCCGTCGCCGTCGTGATGACCGTATTGGGGGCGAGTGGCAGCGGCCCGCCCAACGCGTCGGTGAGTGAGCCAGCTGCGTTCGGTTCGATCCGGAGATTCACCTGCTGCCACAACGGTTCCTCGCGCAGCTCCAGCGCACCGGCACTGCCCCGGGACGCTTCGGTGAAGAGATCCGCGAACCCGCCCAACGGGGTCCGGTCAACCGTCACGGCGGGCCCCCTCGGGATCGACGAAAACCGGCTCGACCACGTCCACGGCCACGGTGTGATCCCCGATGACGGCGTGGATCTGCGTACCGATTCGTTCCCGGCCGGCGTGCACCAACGCGAGGGCGAACGTTCGCTCCAACTCCGCGCTCAGGTACGACGAGGTGACGAAGCCGAGCATCGTCACCGGCGGTGCCCCGAACTCAGCCTCGGCCACGAGCTGCGTTCCCTCGGTGAGACGACGCATTGGATCCACCGCTAGCAGCCCGACGAGTTGCTTGCGATCGGTGCGTTGGTTCTCGACCCGGGTGTAGGACCTCTTGCCGATGAAGTCGGCCTTCTTCTTGGAAACGGCCCAACCCATACCGAGGTCGAACGGCGTAACCGTGCCGTCGGTTTCCTGGCCGACGATGGGATAACCCTTCTCCGCCCGCAGGACGTGCATCGTCTCGGTGCCGTACGGGGTGATGCCGTGGGGTGCACCGGCCGCGGCGATCGCCTGCCACAGCGCATATCCCTGCGTCCAGGCCACGTTGATCTCGTAGGCCAGCTCACCGGAGAAACTGATCCGGCACACGCGCGCGTCCAGTCCGGCGACGACCGCGTCACGCCAGGTCATGAACGGGAAGCTCTCGTTGTCCACGGCCAGGTCGCCGGCCAGCCCGGCCAGCACCTCGCGCGAGCGCGGCCCGACCAACGCCACCGTGGCCCACTGCTCGGTGACGGAGGTGAACCACACCTGTAAGTGCGGCCATTCCGTCTGCTGCCACTCCTCGAACCGGTCGAGCACGGCCGCGGCGTTGCCGGTGGTCGTGGTGACCAGAAACCGATCCTGGGCCAGACGCATCACGGTGCCGTCGTCGAAGATCATGCCGTCCGCGTTGGCCATCAGGCCGTAACGGATCGAGCCGACCTTCAGGGACGAGATCAGGTTCGTGTACAGCAGATCCAGGAACTTCGGCGCATCGGGACCCTGCACCTCGATCTTGCCCAGCGTCGACGCGTCCATGAACGCCGCCGACGTCCGGGCCGCAGCGCATTCGCGCAGCACGGCCGCATCCATGCCCTCACCCGCCCGGGCGTAGAACCACGGCCGCTTCCACTGCCCGACGTTCTCGAACGCCGCACCGTGCTCGACGTGCCACTGGTGGATGCTGGTGACCCGGACCGGATCGAGCAGGGCCCCGCCGGCGCGTCCGGCCAGGGCGGCGAACGCAACCGGCGTGTACGGCCCGCGGTAGGTGGTGGTGCCGATCTCGGCCACCTCGCGATCCAGCGCGGCCGCCACCACCGCCGAGGCGAGCACACCGGAGGTCTTGCCCTGGTCCTGCGCCGTGCCGGTGGTCGTGTAGCGCTTGACGTGCTCGACCGAGCGCATGCCGGTCATGGTGGCCCGCCGCAGGTCGGCCACGGTCACGTCGCGTTGCAGATCGACAAAGCTCACGCTCGGGTCGGCTGGTTCGACGAACCAGCACGGCTCGACCGGATCGAGACCGTCGCCGTTCGCGGCACCGATGACGGTCACCGCCTGACGTGACGATGCCGGCACGAACGCGGCGATGCCGCCCGACCACCGGGTCGTGCCGCCGGATTGGCTGAACAGGTGCACCGCCGGGTTCCAGCCTCCCGAGACGGCGACCAGATCGATTTCGTACCTGGCCGCGGCGGTACCGTCCCGGCGGACCACGTTGACCGACTCGACGTGGTCTTTCCCATGGGCCTGATCGATCACGCAGCCGCGGTGCACGGGGATGCTGGCGAGCGAAGCTTGCGGCGCGGATACCACATGGTTGCGGGTGTCGACGACGGCGACGACCTCGATCCCCGCCGCGGCCAGGTCGATGGCCGCGGCGTAGGCGCTGTCGTTGTCGGTGAACACGACGGCCCGTTCACCGGGTCTGATGCCATAGCGATTCACGTAGGACCGCGCCGCACCGGCCAGCATGACCCCGGGCAAATCGTTGCCGGCAAAGGCGATCGGGCGCTCGTGGGCCCCGGTGGCCAGGACGACATGAGCGGCCCGGATGCGCAGCAACCGCTCCCGGGCCACGTGCGCCGGCGCCCCCGCGCCCAGGTGATTCGTCCGCCGCTGCACGGCCAGCACGAAGTTGTCGTCGTTGTAGGCGAACGCGGTCGTGCGGCTCAGTACGCGCACGTTCGGCGCAGCGGTCAGTTCCGCCACCGCCGCTTCGGTCGCTCCGAGGTCCCGCCCCGAGTCGAGCGACCAGCCGCCCGGCTCGGCCCGTTCGTCGACCAGGATCACCCGGACCCCGGACCGGCCGGCGTTGACCGCAGCGGCCATACCGGCCGGCCCGCCGCCGACGACCAGGACCTCACAGTGCAGGTAGGACGAGTCGTAGCGGGCTGGGTCTGCCCGGTCGGCCAGCCGCCCCTGCCCGGCCAGCGACGAGGCCACCAGGCCGTCGTACAGGTCGATCATGGTGGCGGCCACCATCGGCTCCGGGAACGGCGCCTCGATCTGCACCACCGCACTCGGCTCCTCGGGACCGCAGGAGACGATGCCGCGGGGACGGCCGAGGGCGACGCTGGTGGCGACCCGGTGCACCCCGTTGGCCAGCAGGGCCGATGCGAGCGTATCCCCGCGGAAGCCCTCGAGAAGCTGACCATCAAAGGTGAACGGCACCGGGTGGGCGCGGTCGATCCGGCCGCCCTTGCTCAGGCGGCTCACAAGTCACCTGAGTCGGAGGCGGTGTCCAGGGCCGGGGCCGGGGCCGCCCCGACGTACGTGGTGAGCAACTGGCCGGTGGCGGTGTCGCGAACGGCGTTGAACCACCTGCGGCAGCCGGCGGTGTGACTCCACCGTTCGTTGAAGCGGCCCTTGGGGTTGGCCCGGTAGAACAGGTAGTGCGCCCACTGAATATCGTCGAGGGCGTAGGGATCGGCCGGGTACGGCACGTGGGCCGCGCCGCCGTAGTGGAACTCGTCCTCGTTGCGTCGCCCGCACCACGGGCAGGTGATCAGCAGCATGTCGCTCGCACCTCAGTGGGCCACGGCGGCGGCGCCGTGCTCGTCAACCAGCGCGCCCGTGGTGAATCGTTCCAGGGTGAACGGGACGGCCAGGGGGTGTGGGCGTCCGTTGGCGATGGTGTCGGCGTACACCCACCCCACCCCGGGGGTGGCCTTGAACCCCCCGGTACCCCAGCCGCAGTTGACGTACATGTCCCGCACCGGGGTCAGCCCGACGATGGCCGACGCGTCGGGGGTGACGTCGACGATCCCGCCCCAGGTGCGCAGCATGTGCGCCCGGGCGAAGATCGGGAACAACTCCACCGCCGCGGCCATCTGGGCCTCGATGATGTGGAACGCGCCGCGCTGGGTGTAGGAGTTGTACGCGTCCACCCCCGCCCCCATCACCAGTTCCCCCTTGTGGGCCTGGCTGACGTAGACGTGAACCGCGTTCGACATGACCACCGTGGGATGCACCGGTGCCAGCAGCTCGGACACCAGTGCCTGCAGGGGATGGGACTGGATCGGCAGGTCGAAGCCGGCCATGGCGGCCACCACGGAGGAATGCCCGGCCGCGGCCAGGGCGATAGACCCGGCCGCGATCCGGCCGCGGGTGGTCCGCACGGCAACTGCACGACCGTCGACCACCTCGACCCCGGTGACCTCGCAGTTCTGGATCAGGTCCACGCCCAGCGCGTCGGCCTTGCGGGCGAAGCCCCAGGCCACGTAGTCGTGCTTGGCGATACCAGCCCGGGCCTGATAGGTCGCGCCCATGACGGGGTAGCGGATGCCGTCGTCGATGTTGACGATCGGGCAGATCTCCTTGACCTGCTTGGGATCCAGCCATTCCGCGTCCACACCGTTGAGGCGGTTGGCCTCGACCCGCCGCACGCTCTCCCTTACGTCCTGCGGGTTGTGGGCCAGGTTGAGCACGCCGCGCTGGCTGAACAGGATCGGGTAGTCCAGCTCCTCCTCTAGGGTTTCCCACAGCTTGAGCGAGTGCTCGTAGATGCCGGCACTCGCGTCCCAGAGGTAGTTGGAGCGGATGATCGTGGTGTTGCGGGCCATGTTGCCGCCGGCCAGCCAGCCCTTCTCCAACACGGCGACGTTGGTGATGCCGTGGTTGCGGGCCAGGTAGTAGGCCGTGGCCAGGCCGTGACCGCCGCCGCCGACGATGACCACGTCGTAGGACGGTTTCGGATCGGGGTTGCGCCAGAGGAAATCGGGGTGTTCCGGCAGTGCGGCACTGACCGGGGGAGCTGTGGTCGCCGGGGTTTCCGTGGAACGTGAGCTCATCCGCGCAACCTGGTCATCCGCGCAGCCTGGACATCGCGGCGTCGAACAGGGGCTCCGCGGCCACCGTGGCCGGCACCCGCCGGTCGAAGTAGCCGATCCGCACCGACGTTCCGGGCTCGGCCAACTCGGCCGGCAGCCAGGCGTAGGCGATGCCGTGAGCAACCGTGTACCCGTACGCGGCGCTGGTGACGTAGCCGACGCAGTCCGCGCCGGAGAACACCGGTTCCTTGCCCATCACGACCTCGGTCCCGGTGTTCAGACATGTGAGCCGCCGCCGAACGGTGCCCTTGCGGGCCAACACGGCGTCGCGGCCGGTGAAGGACTCCTTGTCCGCCTTGACCGCGAAACCGAGCCCGGCCTCGTACGGGTCGTGTTCGAACGTCATGTCCGCCCCGAAGGAGCGATATCCCTTCTCCAGGCGAAGGCTGACGAACGCACCGCGGCCGGCGGCGATGACGCCGTGCTCGTGCCCGGCCTGCCACAACAGGTCCCACAGGCGCAGCCCGTGGTCGGCGGTCGTGTACAGCTCCCAGCCGAGTTCGCCGACGTAGGACAGCCGCAGCGCCGTCACCGGCACGCTGCCCAGGTAGGTCGAACGGCCGCGGAAGTACTTCAACCCGGTGTTGCTGAAGTCCCCGTCGGTCAGCCCGGCCAGCACGTCCCGGGCCTTGGGACCCCACAGCCCGATGCACGTCGTGCCCGGCGTGATGTCGCGGACCGTCACCGTGCCCGCCGCCGGGAGCCGGCGGGTGAGCCAGTCCAGGTCGAGGTTGCCGTTGGCGCCGACCTGGAACCGCTCGGCGCCCAGCCGGGCGATGGTCACGTCGCTGCGGATCCCGCCGGCCTCGTCCAGCAGCAGGCAGTAGGTGATCGCGCCCACCGACTTGCTCACGTCGCCGGTGACCATGTCCTGCAGGAACTCGGTCGCGCCCGGGCCGCTGACTTCGAGACGTTTCAGCGCGGTCATGTCGTACATGGCCACGGCTTCCCGGGTGTACTGCGCCTCCGCCCCGACGATGGGTGACCAGAACCGGCCCGCCCAGTCGTTGGGGGTCGGGATGTCGCGGCCGGCCACCAGCCCGGCGTTGGCCTCGTACCACTGCGGGCGCTCCCACCCGTTGGCTTCGAGGAACACCGCGCCGAGCTCACGTTGCCTTTGTACGAAGGGCGAAACGCGGATCGGGCGCAGCGTCTTGGGCGGGTCCAGCGGGTGCAGGATGTCGTAGACCTCAATGAAGTTCTGGCTGTCCCGGGCCAGTACGTAGTCGGGGGCGAGCTGGTGCGGTTCGAACCGGTTGACGTCGCACTCGTGCAGGTCGAACGACGAGCAGTAGCCGTCGATGATCCACTCGGCCATGGCTCGACCGACGCCGGCCGAATGGGTGACCCAGACCGCCTCCGCCACCCAGAACCCCTCCACCACAGGCGATTCGCCCATCAGCGGCATGTTGTCGGTCGTGAACGAGAACAACCCGTTGATGCCCTCGGCGATCGTGGCCTCGCGCGTCAGCGGGAGCAGCTCCTTGGTCTGCTTCCAGGCCTCGTCGAAATCGGCCGGAGTGAACGCCAGCACCGAGGGCATCACCTCGGCGGTGTAGACGCTCGGGATGTCCTGGGCGTGGACGGGCATGGGTCGGTGGCCGTAGTAGCCGATGCCGATGCTGTCGAACCGCTCGCGGTAGTAGAGGTCCTGGTCCTGGTGGCGCAGGATCGGCAGCACCGCTTCCCGCTCGGCGCCGGCCACGGTCGGCACCGAAGTCGTCCAGGCCAGCTGGTGTGCCAACGGCGTCAGCGGCAGCGTCATTCCAACCTGGGCGGCGACCTTCGGCCCCCAGATACCCGCGCAGCACACGACGACGTCGGCCGCGATCTCGCCGCGATCGGTGCGCACGCCCACGACGTGGTCGCCGGCGGTGACGATGTCGAGCACCTCGTGCCGGTCCAGCACGCGCACCCCGTTCGCCCGGGCGCGCGACAGCTGGGCGTCGATCCCGCGCACCGCCTTGGCGATGCCGTCGGTGGGGGTGTACAGACCGCCGAGGACGAGCTCGGGGTCGAGCAGCGGATACCGGCGGACGGCTTCGGCCGCGTCGACGACCTGGCCGGGTACGCCCGCCGCGTGCAGCCAGCCCGCCCGTCGGTGCAGTTCGACCGCGCGCTCGGGGGTGGTGGCCACCTCGAGTCCACCCACCGGTAGGAACGCCGGGCCCTCGTCGCTGGACAGCGCGCGGAGCTTGTCGACGGTGTAGGTGGCCAGCTGGGTCATCGTCCGCGACGAGTTGGCCTGGAACACCAGGCCCGGCGCGTGCGACGACGAACCCCCGGCCGCCGGCAGCGGGCCCTGGTCGACGACGGTGATCCGGTCCCACCCGCGCAGGGCGAGTTCGTCGGCCAGGGCGGCGCCCACCACGCCCGCTCCGATGACGACGACGCGCGGGCCAGGCATCAGACTCCTTCTTTCACAGGGATTGCTAAGCGGTGCTGCTGACCACGGTAGGCGACACCGGCCCGGGGTCGGACCGGTGCCACCACCCGTTTATCGCTACTGGGCTCCGGTGCCGGCCAACCACTGGGTGGCCACCGCCGGGTACTGGTCGAAGAACTTCTTGGCCGCGGCATCGTCGCTCAACTTGTTCACGGCGATGTACTTCGACACGATGTTCTGCTGCTCGTTCGTCCACTTGAAGTTCTTGATCAACGTGTAGGCCGGGCTTCCCGAGTTGGCGAACTTGGTGGAAACAACCTTGTTGAGGTCGTAGGGCGGGTAGTCGCACGCCACCTTGGGTCCCTCCGCAACGCACCCGGTCGTGTACTTGGGCAGGTTCACCTTGACCAGGTTGACCTCGTTGAAGAACCATTGCGGCTGGTAGAAGTAGGCCAGCAGTGGTGTCTTCTTGGCCTGGGCCTGGCGCAAGCTGGTGATGAGCGCCGCCTCACTACCGCCCTCGACGACCTTGTAGTCGAGCTTGAGGTTCTTGACCAGAGCTTGATCGTTGGTGACGTAGGACGGGTCCCCGTCCAGCAACTGACCCTTGCCGCCGGACTCGGACGTCTTGAACAGCGACGCGTACTTGTTGAGGTTCTTCCAGTTGGTGATGTCCGGGTATTTTTGCGCCATCCACGGAGGCACGTACCAGCCGATGATGCCTTTCAGACCCGTCTGGCCGGCGTCCTGGGCCGTCTTCTGCTTCGTGATGTAGTTGGCGACCAGATCGGTGTGGCCCCAGTTCTCCAGGACGGCGTCGACCTGTCCGGTCGGGAAGCCCTGCCACGACACCTGCTCGTTGATGTGCTTGACCGAGACGGTGCAACCGAGCTTGGTCTTCATCAGGTACGACACCACGGCCAGGTCGGCTTCGTAACCCACCCAGGCGTTGTCGGCCAGGTTGACCGTCCCGCACTTCTTGGGCGCTCCGGTCGTCGTTGCCGCCGATGTCGTGCCGGATCCGGCCGCGGACGCGGATCCGGAGGCGGACGTGGTGGCGTCGTTGCTGGCACCCACCTTCGCGCCACCGCATCCGGCCAGTACCAGCGCACCTGCGGTCACGCCGACGACCAGCGCTTTTCGACGCAGCCCGCCCTTACCTGCGATCCAACGATTCATCCTGTCCCCGCCCTTCAGGTTGTTCGTCATGGGTATTACGCAATGGTCTTCATGGCGATAAAGGTGGTTCACGTGGTGCGTCTGGACCGGGCGGTGGTGTCCGCGCGACCAGCAGCGGCTTGGGTGATGCGGTCGAGCATGATCCCGAGCAGGACGATGGCCAGCCCGGCCGCCAGTCCCTTGCCGAACACCGAGATCTGCGCGAAGCCGGACACGACGTCGAAACCGAGCGCGCCCGCGCCGACCAAGCCGCCCACGACGACCATCGACAGCACGTAGATCAGGCCCTGGTTCGTGGCCAGGACCAGCGTGCGCAGCGACATCGGCAACTGCACCTTGGTGATCACCTGCCAGTCGCTGCTGCCGGCTGAGCGGGCCGCCTCGACCGTGGCCGGGTTCACGCGCCGGATACCGTCGGCCACGATCTTGATCGAGACCGGCGCGGCGTACAGGACCGCGGCGACGATCGCGGTGAAGCGACTGGCCGCGAACAGCGCGAGCATGGGCACCAGGTAGATGAGCGGCGGGACCACCTGGAGCATGTCGAGGATCGGGCGGACGAACCGGTCGGCCTGGCGGTTGCGTGCCATCCACACGCCGACCACGACACCCAGGATCATCACCAGCACGGTGGCCACGAGCGTCGTGGCCAGGGTGTCCATCGCGTCCTGCCACAATCCGGTGGCCACGATCAGACCCAGGCAGATCGCGGCGTAGATCAGCGCGATGAGCCCGCCGACGATGAACGCGAACGCGATGATCGCGGCGCCGGTGAGCCAGAACGGTGAGTTGTCGAGCAACGACTGCAGCGGGTTCAACCCGTGCAGGGTCACCTGGTCCTTGATCGTTCCGGTGACACCGGACAGGTGGGACTGCACCCAGTTCGAGGCATTGGTGACGCCGTGGATGATCGGGTTCCCGAGGTTGATCCCGCTCGGGAAGCCGGCCGCCCACACGTAGGTGTAGGACAGGTACACGAGCACGGCGGTCACGATCACGCCACCGGTAATCGCGGGAAGCCGATACCGGTCGTAGGCGCGGGCCCCCCGGCGGCGCTTGTTCTCGGACCGCACGGACGCGGCCGTGGTCGTGCGGTCGATCACGATGGCCATGATGACGATGGCCAGGCCGGCGTTGAACGCCGTGCCGACGTCAAGACTTTCCAACGCCGTCAGCACGGTCTGGCCCAACCCGGGCGTACCGACCAGTGCGGCCAGGGTGGCCATGGACAGCGCGGCCATCGTGGTCTGGTTGATCCCGACCACGATCGTCGATCGCGACATCGGCAGGAGCACCTTGGTCAGCCGTTGCCCGCGGGTGGAACCGAGGCTGTCCGCGGCCTCGATCGTCTCGTGCGGTACCTCGCGGATGCCGTGCATGGTCAGGCGCACCACGGGAGGCATCGCGTAGATTGCCGTGACGATCACTCCGGTGGCGGGTCCGATCAGGAACACCAGCGTGGCGATCGGAAGGTAGACGAACGACGGCATCGTCTGCATGAAGTCGAGGATCGGGGTGACGATCCGCTGCACCGTCGTCGAGACGCCGGCCCACACACCCACTGGGATGCCCAGCGCCAACGACAGGATGATCGCCAGCAGGACGACGACGAGGGTGTCCATGCTTTCCTGCCACAGACCCTGCAGCCCCATGAACGTGAAGCCGGCCACGGCAAGCAGGGCGACCCGCCAGCTGCCGAACGTCCACGACACCAAACCGATGATGGCCAGCACGCCGAGGTACCCGATGTACGGAACGCCGCGGGTACCGACCGGCTGCGAGATGAGGTTCTGGGCGCCGCTGGTCAGGTGGGTGATGCCGATCTGGATCTCGTTGAAGAAGTACAGGAAGACCGGGTTGGAATTGCGGTTGTCGGCCACCCACGAGTTCAGGTCGTTCAGCCTGGTGTGCAGGGACGTGAGGCTCGACGGCGCCAGTGACAGGGTGTTGTGGCCGTGCAGGGGGAGGTAGAGCGCGATCCACACCACTAGCACGGTCACGACCTGCGCGGCGCGTCCGTGCATGAGCCGTTCCCGGGTGGCCGACCTCGGTGCCGGCCGGGCGATGGCGACCATCAGCCGACGCTTGCCGGCGCCGGGGACATGACGTCGCTGAGCTTGGTGTTCAACCCGGTGTGGCCGTCGTGCTGGCCGCTGACGACGGCGTCGAGGATCTCTACTTCGCCGACGACGCCCAGCAACTTCTGGCCGGCCACGACCTTGACCGGCTTGTCGGTAGCCAGCACCGATCGGATGGCGTCGCGGATGACCACGTCTGGACCGAGTTCGGCGCCGTCCATGGCGTCGTCGGCCCGGGCCGGACGCATGATCCACTTGAGCGTGAGAACCGCGTCGCGGGACACGTCCTGGACGAAATCGCGCACGTAGTCGTTCGCGGGCGCGCCGACCAGTTCGTCGCCGGTGCCGATCTGGATCGGCTGGCCGTCGCGCATGATCAGGATGCGGTCGCCGAGCTTGAGCGCCTCGGACAGGTCGTGGGTGATGAACACCATCGTCTTGCCCACCTCGTGGTGCAGACGGATGACCTCGCTCTGCATGTCACGACGGATCAGCGGGTCGAGCGCGGAGAACGGCTCGTCGAACAGCAGCATCTCGGGATCCGTGGCCAAGGCGCGGGCCAACCCGACGCGCTGCTGCATGCCTCCGGAAAGCTGGTCGGGATAGGAGTTCTCGTACCCGGCCAGGCCGACGAGCTCAGTCACCTCACCGGCCCTGCGCAGCCGCTCGGCCTTGCCGATGCCGCACACCTCCAAGCCGTAGGCGACGTTGTCCAGGACGCGCCGGTGGGGAAGGAGCCCGAAGTGCTGGAACACCATGGAGATCTTGGTTCGGCGCAGATCGCGCAACGCGGATTCCGACGCCGTGGTGATGTCCGTGCCCTGGAATACCACCGAGCCCGACGTCGGCACGATGAGCCGGGTGAGACAACGCACGAGCGTCGACTTGCCCGAACCGGACAGGCCCATCACGACGAAGACCTCGCCCCGCGGTACGTCGAAGCTCACGTCGCGCACGGCCGGAACGCAACCGGTGCGTTCCTTGATCTCGCGCGTGGTCAGGCCGCGCAGGCTCTCGTCACGGGCGATCGCGGCCCCGCCCTTTCCGAAGACCTTCCACAGGTCGGTCACCGACAGTTCCGCAGCGTCGTTCTGTTCGGCTGTGGTCACGGTTGCTCCTCGCGTCGCGGATTGGCGCTGTCGTTGGGGACACAGTCGTCAGTGGGCACGGTCAGCCTCGGAACCAGTTCTGCGGGCGGGGGTCAAGGTTCTGCCAGATGTGCTTGGTCTCGCGGTACTCGGCCAGACCGGTCGGGCCGAGCTCACGTCCGTTGCCGGATTGTTTGTAGCCGCCCCACTCGGCCTGGGGGACGTACGGGTGGTAGTCGTTGATCCACACCGTGCCGTGTTCCAGCCGCTGCGCGACGCGCTGGGCGCGCCCCGCGTCCTGGGTCCACACCGCGCCGGCCAGGCCGTACACCGTGTCGTTGGCGATCCGGACGGCGTCGTCCTCGTCGGTGAAACGTTCGACGGTGAGGACCGGGCCGAACGACTCCTCATGCACGACGGACATGCTCTGATCGCAGTCGTCGAGCACGGTGGGCAGGTAGAAGTACCCGTTCGCCAGTGCGGGATCGTCCGGACGCCGTCCGCCGCAGCGCAGCGTAGCCCCTTCCGCGATACCGGCGGCAACGTAGGCCTCGACCTTGTCGCGGTGGTCCGCTGAGATCAGCGGGCCGGTTTCGGCGTCGGCGTCGAACGGTCCGCCGAGACGAATCCGCTGCGCCCGCGCGACCAGGGCATCGACGAAGCGGTCGTGCAGCGAGTCCTCGACGATAAGCCGCGCCCCGGCCGAGCACACCTGGCCGGAATGCAGGAACACCGCGGTGAGCGCCATGTCCACGGCCGTGTCGAAGTCGGCGTCGGCGAACACCACGTTGGGGTTCTTGCCGCCGAGTTCGAGCGCGACCTTCTTGACCGTGGCCGCGGCCTGGGCCATCAACCGGCGTCCGGTTGGCCCGCCCCCGGTGAATGACACCAGGTCGACCCGCGGGTCGGTGCTCAGCGGCGCCCCGGCGACCGGTCCGGCGCCGAGGACGAGGTTGCCGACGCCGGCGGGCAGACCGGCCTCCTCCAGCGCGTGCATGAGCAGGATGGCCGAGGACGGCGTCAGCTCGCTCGGCTTGAGGACGAACGTGTTGCCGGCGACGAGTGCCGGTGCCACCTTCCAGGACGCCTGCAGCAGCGGGTAGTTCCACGGGGTGATCAGCGCACACACGCCGACGGGGGAGTGGACGATGCGGGCGATGGCGTCCGTACGGCCGGTGTCGACGACCCGACCCGCGTCCGTCCCGGCCACGCCCGCGAAGTACCGCAGCGACGCGACGACGTCGTCCACGTCGTACTCCGCCTCGACCAGACGTTTACCGGTGTCGAGGGCCTCGGCGTTCGAAAACTCCTTGCGGTCGCGTTCGATGATGTCGGCGACGCGGCCCAGCAGCTGTCCGCGTTCGCGTTCCGGGGTGCCGCGCCACGGCCCGCGGTCGTAGGCCATGCGCGCCGCTGCGATGGCGGCCTCGGTGTCGGCCACGGTCGCCTCGGCCACCGTCGCGACGAGGCGCCCGTCGGCCGGGCACCGGATCTCGCGCCGCCCACCGTCAGCGGCCGGACGCCAGGTGCCGTCGATGTAGAGGTGACCCACCCAGAGTCCTCCGGAGTTGCGTATCGCGCAGCGTAGTTCTCGTCATGCAACAGCGTGCGGGGCCGAACACGCGGTGTCAATGCATTCGTGGCCGCCGCTGCGAAGTTAACCCACGCGTTACGAGCGGCCGTGCGCAGAGGTCTCCTGCGCTCGCCGTCCTTGACGCCGCGGTCATCACACCGTCGTCGGGGCGTGATCCGGCGACAAGGATTGCTGAGCGGGGAGCTTCGGTGCCCGGATCTCGTCCGTACGCACCAGGGCGATCCCGAGGATGACGATTATCCCGCCGACGGCCTGGGTCAGTACCGGCGCCTGGCCGAGCAGGGCCCAGGCGATCAGGACCGCGAACAGCACCTCGGTCAGGCCGACGAACGAGGCCACCTTGGCCCCCAGGCGTCGGGCGGCGGCGATGCCCGCGGCGTAGGCGATCGCGGCGGCAACGAGGGACAACCCGACCACCGGCACGAGCCAGCTCATCGACCGGTGCAGCAGCACCACGTTCCTGGTCGTGACGTGAAAGGGGAAAACCCGCGTCACGTCCAGGGCCAGCAACGTCAGTGCACCGATGACCATCGCCGCCCAGGCCAGCCCGATCGGCGGTACGGCGTCGTCCGATCTCGAGGAGAACACGAAGAAGAAGGCCAGTCCGCACGCAGCGAGAAGACCCCAGAGCACACCGACCGGGTCGATCCCGCCGGCCGCCGGGTTGAGCACCAGCCCGAGCCCGAGCACCGCCGCCGCGCCCCCGACCACGGTGAGCCGGCGCGGGCGCTGCGCGTGGCGGACCCACATCCAGATCACGACCAGCAGGATGCCGAGATACTCCAGCAGCAGGGCGACCCCGATGTCCAGGCGCTGCACGGCGTTGAAGAAGAACAGCTGGGCGCCTGCCACGGCCAACATCCCGAACGCGACAACGGACGGCAGCGCGCGCCGTGCCCGCGTCCACTTACCCCGCAACGCACGGACGCCAGGAACGGTCAGCAGCGCGGCCGCCAACGAGATCCGTGCGGTCACCACCGCCGCCGGCGACCAGCCGGCCGTCATGAGCGAGTCGGCGAACGTGCCCGATGTCCCGAAGGCCGCGGCCGAGAACAAGGCCAATCCCAACCCGACCGCGCCCTTCGACCTGTCACGAGCTATTTGGTTTATGCTCATGACAGGAAAGTTACCGTCGGGCTGGTAAGGGGTCAACTTGGTATTCGCTCATGACACGGAAGTGGCCCTGAACGCGGCTGCGGCTCTCGTGAACACCGGCACCGAAGCCGAACTTCTCCCTGACGTCGACGCTCTCGACCGGTTCGTGACCGAGTGGGGTTGGACCGGCCAACACACGGGCGATGCCCGCGAACTCAAGGCGGTTCGGGCGCTGCGGCCTCGGCTCCGGGCGCTGTGGACGGCCGACGTCAACGAGGCCGCCGTGCTGGTGAATGACATGTTGCGCGAGGCGAAAGCCCTGCCCCAGCTGGTCAAGCACGACGAATGGGACTATCACCTGCACGCCACTGCCCCCAGCGCCGGCCTGCACGTACGGATGATGGTGGAAGCGGCGATGGCCGTGGTCGACGTCATCCGGATGGGTGAACTGGACCGCCTGCGCGAGTGCGCCGCAACCGACTGCGGCGACGTGCTGGTCGACCTGTCCAAGAACCGATCGCGGCGGTTCTGCGAGCAGAATTGCGGCAACCGGGCCAACGTTGCCGCGTACCGGGCCCGCCGCGCGTCTCGCGCCAATCTTTAGGCGCTGTGGCGGTAGAACTCGACGTTGCGGGGCGGCAGGGGAGTGTTGCCCAGGATCAGGTCGGCCGCCTTCTCCGCCAGCATCATGACCGGTGCGTAGATGTTGCCGTTGGTGACGTACGGCATGACCGAGGCGTCGACGACGGTGAGCCCGGCCAGCCCGTGCACGCCCATGGTCAACGGGTCGACCACGGAAAGCTCGTCCGCACCGAGCTTGGCCGTGCCCGACGGGTGCAGCGCGGTCTCGCCGTCCCGGGCCACCCAGTCCAGGATCTCCTCGTCGGTCGTCACCGCGGGCCCCGGGGACGTTTCCCCACCGTTGAACCGATCCATGGCCGGCTGGCTCAGGATCCGGCGCGCGACATGGACCGCTTCCACCCATTCGCGGCGGTCCTGCTCGGTGGACAGGTAGTTGAAGCGCAGCGCCGGGTGCACCCGGGGATCCCGGCTGGTGATCTTGACCGACCCGCGGGCGTCGGAGTACATCGGGCCGACGTGCACCTGGTAACCGTCCCCGCTGGCCGGGGCCGAGCCGTCGTAGCGCACCGCGATGGGCAGGAAATGGAACATCAGGTTGGGATAGGCGACGTCGTCGTTGCTGCGGGCAAATCCGCCGGCCTCGAAGTGATTGGTGGCGCCGGGGCCCCGTCGGGCGAACAACCATTGCGCGCCGATGACCGGCTTGTACCGCTGTTTCAGGTACTTCTGCATGGACACCGGCTGCGTGCACTTGTACTGGATGTAGACCTCGAGGTGGTCCTGCAGGTTCTCGCCCACGCCGGGCAGGTCGTGGCGGACGTCCATGCCCAGGGCGGCCAGTTCGCCCGCGGCGCCGACCCCGGACAGCTGGAGCAGTTGGGGGGTGTTGATCGCGCCGCCGCACAGCACCACGGTTGCGCCGTTCGCCACCCGGGTCTGGCCGCGGTGCGAGTACTCCACCCCGGTGGCCCGCGTGCCGTCGAAGATGACCCGGTTGACGAACGCGCGGGTGATCACGTCGAGGTTGGGTCGGTGCATCACCGGATGCAGGTAGGCCTGCGCCGCCGACCAGCGCCGCCCCCGTTTGATGTTGCGATCGAACGCGGCGAAACCTTCCTGCCGGTAACCGTTCACGTCATCCGTGCGCGGATAGCCGGCCTCGACCGTGGCGTCGAGGAACGCACCGAACAGCGGGTTCCTGATCGGCCCGCGCTCCAGGGTCAGCGGGCCGCCGTGCCCGCGGAACTCGTCGTCCGGTCCGGCGGCCAGGCAGTCCTCCATCTTGGCGAAGTACGGCAGGCAGTGCGCGTAGTCCCACGATTGCATGCCGGGGTCGGCGCCCCAGCGCTCGTAGTCGAGCGCATTCCCGCGCTGGAAGATCATCCCGTTGATGCTGCTGGAGCCGCCCAAGACCTTGCCCCGAGCGTGATAGATCCGTCGCCCGTTCATGAACGGCTCCGGTTCGGACTCGTACTTCCAGTCGTAGAAGCGGCTGCCGATGGGGAAGGTCAGCGCCGCCGGCATGTGGATGAACACGTCCCACCGGGAATCGTTGCGGCCGGCCTCGAGGACGAGCACCCGATTGGCCGGGTCCGCGGACAGGCGGTTGGCCAGCGCGCACCCGGCCGAGCCGCCGCCGACGATGACGAAGTCGTGGTGATTGCTCGGCACGCTGCTCCAGCCCCCTCGGCCCTGCTCGGACCGCCGCCGGACGCGATCCGACGGCAGGTGAAAATCTAGCGCGACATTAGCGCCCGCGGCCCGCGGCGACGCACAGGGCGCACCGGGTTCCCTCTTACGCAACGGCGACGACGTGGTTAGGGTTGCGCAATGGGCAACACCCGTCGGACGGCCGGCGAGTCGGGTGCGGGCGTGCAGTCGGTCGACCGGGCCGCGAACATCCTGGAGATCCTCGCCCGCCGCGGTACCGCCGGGGTGAGCGAGGTCGCCCTGGACATCGGTGTCCACAAGTCGACGGCATTCCGCCTGCTCAGCGCTCTGGAGGAGCGCGGGCTGGTCGAACAGACCCGCGAACGCGGAAAGTACCGGCTGGGGTTGGGCATTCTCCGGCTGGCCAGCACCGTGCCCGGACGTCTCGACCTGGTCGGCCAGGGCCGGCCGGTGTGCGAGCAGTTGGCCCAGGAGTTCGGCGAGACGGTCAACCTGGCCGTGTTGCGGTCCCATCACGCCGTCAACGTGGACCAGTCCCGCGGGTCCGCCGCCATCGCCGCGCACAACTGGGTCGGCCAGCTCACCCCGTTGCACGCCACGTCCAGCGGCAAGATCCTGCTGGCGCACCAGCCGCGCGAGACGCGGAAGAAGTTGCTCGACGCGGCCGGCCTGGCCCGGTTCACGGCTAGGACGATCACCTCGCGACGGACGTTGACCACCCAACTCAACGCCGCAATGGCCAACGGTTACGCGACGACGAGCGAGGAGTACGAAGAGGGCCTGAACGCGGTGGCCGCACCGGTGCTGGACCACACCGGATCCGTGGTCGCCGCCGTCAGCGTCTCGGGACCGGCCTACCGTTTCGACGGCGACCGCATGCACAGCGTGGCCGCGGACCTCATCGCCGGCGCGGACCAGATCGGGGAACGGCTCGGCTACTTCGCCCCGGCCGGGCCCGGTTTTGGTCAGTTAACCCCGGCATCCGGGGTCAACTGACCAAAACCGGCGTCAGTCGGCCAGGCGGGCCTGCACCCATTCGTGAAAGGCGCCGATGTGGTGCTCGCTGGGAACGAGGACACCGCCGTCGGCGTACATGCGCGAGCTCATCGACGGCTGGGTCATCTCGCACGCCTCGAAGTCCTGGCGGTTGACGCGGTCGAACAGCTCCACCGACTTGGCCACGTCCACGCCGGACTCGACCACGCCCGGTAGGTACAGCCAGTCGCATTCCACCACGGTGCGGTCGGGCGCGAGCGGGAACATCCGATGCACGATCACGTGGTCGGGCACCATGTTGATGAACACCTGGGGCTTGACCGTGATGGCGTAGTACCGCCGGTCCTGGTCGTCTTCGATCGTCGGGATGCGTTCCACACCCGCGCTGCCGTCGATGGTGAACCCGGCGATCTGATCGCCGAACACGGCACCGTGGCCCACGAAGTACTGGGCCGCGTACCCGTCCGCGAACTCGGGCAGCACTTCGGTCAGCTCGGGGTGGATCGTCGCGCAGTGGTAGCACTCCATGAAGTTCTCGACGATCAGCTTCCAATTGGCCGCGACGTCATAAACGACCCGCCGCCCGACCTTGAGGCTGGGCACGTCGTAGCGGTCGAGCATCGCGACCGTGCCGAGACGGTCGACGACGTCCTTGAGGACGGTGTCCTCGAACGACGGCGGCTGGTCGGCCAGGCACACCCAGACGTAGCCGAGCCACTCCCGCACGGCCACCCGGCGCAGGCCGTAGTCGACGCGGTCGACGTCGGGCATCTTGGTCAGGTTCGGCGCCGCGATCAGCTTGCCGTCGAGGTCGTAGGTCCAGGCGTGATATCCACACTGGAACGCCCGCTTGACCGCACCGCTCTCGGCGGTGGTGATGCGGGCGCCGCGGTGGCGGCACACGTTGAAGAACGCGCGGATTTCCCCCGTCCGTGACCGGGAAACGAGCAGGTTCTCGCGGCCGACCTGGACCGTCTTGAACGCACCCGGACCGACCAGGTCGTCGCTGCGCACGACGCAGAACCACATCGCCTCGAAGATCTTCTCCTGCTCGAGGGCGAAGACGGTGCCGTCCGTGTACATCGCGCCGGGCAGGGTGGCGATCAGGCTGTCGGGCAGATTCAGCGACGTCACGGCGACTCCACGTTCGAAGATTGCAAGCGGGGGAGCATCGCCAGACGGTGTTCCGCATCGCGCAACTAGTTTTGTTCCGCGCAACGCCGTCTCGCAGCTTCAAGGATCATCTGGTGGGCGCGGGCGTGTCAAGCAAGCTGGCGCCGCCACCGGGTGAATTCGCGCACCTGGTCCACACCCAGCACGGCGACCGGACGACCCGCGCGCCGGTACACGGCCAGGAACGACGTTTCGTCGCCTCGGCCGATCTCCAGGCTGACGTCATCGTCGGGACGCGCGTGGCCGGCGAACTGGATGCGCACGCCGTACTGATCGGACCAGAAGTAGGGGGACCGCTCGCGGACCGGCGCCGGGTGAGCACCGCCACCGGTCTGAGCACCGGCGAGCAGGGTCGCGACGGCGATCGACGGCCGGTCGCGGGCGGCAGTCCAATGTTCCACCCGCCGGTGCCGCCCCGTCTCCGGGTCCAACCACGCGGCACAGTCACCGACGGCCACGACCTGCGGGTGTCCGGTTGAGCCGAGGTGGTCGCAATGCACTCCGTCACCGACGTCAAGGCCGCTGTCGCGCAGCCAGGACACGTTGGGTACCGCGCCGATGCCCACCACGACGACATCAGCCGGAAACACCCGGCCATCGGCAAGGGTGACTCCGGTGACCCGGTCGGTGCCGATCAGACCGGATACGCCGGTGCCACAGTGCATGGTCACCCCGTGGACGGCGTGCAGTCCGGCGACCAGCGCGCCCATCTCCACACCCAGCGGGCCCGACAACGGGGTGGGAGCCGCCTCCAGCACGACGACGGCGCAGCCCAGCCCATGGGCGGTGGCGGCGACCTCGGCGCCGATGAAGCCGCCGCCGATGACGACCAGGCCAGCACCGGGCGTGAGCTCGGCCCGCAACGCGATCGCGTCGTCGAGCGTGCGCAGCGTGTGCACTCCGGCGCGGGGCGTTGCTCCGGGCAGCGCCCGGGCCGCGGCGCCGGTGGCGATGACGACGCCGTCGACGACCAGTTCCCCGCCGTGGTCCAGTTCGACCCGTCCGGCGGCGACGTCGAGGCGCGTCGCGCTCACGCCTAGGCGCCACTCGGCGGCCAGGTCCTCCTCCCCACCCTCGAGGGCGAGATCGGTGGGCGTCACGGCACCGGCGAGGAACTCCTTGGACAGCGGCGGGCGGTCGTAGGGCCGGTGGTGCTCGGCGCCGAGGATGGTCACGGTTCCGTCGAATCCCTGCTTGCGCAGGGCTCTGGCTGCGCTCAGCCCGGCCAGTGACGCACCGATGACTGCGACGTGCTTCACAGACCCGGCGGCAGGTTGGGGTCGGCGTCGGACACGAGGACGTTGATCATGCCGGCCGCGTCGACGGACACCTCGTGCGTGCGCACCGGGCGTTTGGCCGGCGGTGCGTCGACGTGGCCGGTGCGCAGGCTGAACCGGGACGCGTGCAGCGGGCACTCGATCTCGTCACCCTCCAGCCAGCCGTCGGCCAGCGATGCGTCCTGGTGGGTGCACGTGTCGTCGATGGCGAACAGCTCGCCGTCCTCGGTGTGAAAGACGGTGATGGGCGGGTCGCTTGCCACGCGGTAGGCGTCGCCGCGAGCCAGCGACGCCAGGGGACAGATCGGAAGCATGCTGACCTCACTCGACCGGTCGGTGCGCGATACGAAACACAGCGCACATTACGCAACCACCCTGGGCCCCGGTTGCTCCGCCGTCAAGCGACCCAGCAAACCGTCACTGGGTGACGATCACGAACCCACCACCCGGGACGTCGACGCGGACGGACGCGCCGTGGTGGCGCAACGCCGAGGCCAGGTGACCGATCCGGCCGGGATACTCGGCCCGCCCGGCCGACGATCTGCTGCAGCACCGCACGGAGGAGGAACGCGTTCTGGCCGGGGTGGACGACTCGACCCTCGACCCCGCGTCCGCCAGGGACGCTGGTGAGACGACCGGCGCGTCCCTGACGGGCGCGAAGTCGGGACCGGGTATGCGGGGCTTACAGGCCGAGCAGGTCCAGCTT
Organism: uncultured Jatrophihabitantaceae bacterium; assembly: GCA_964252015.1. Classification (GTDB taxonomy): domain Bacteria; phylum Actinomycetota; class Actinomycetes; order Mycobacteriales; family Jatrophihabitantaceae; genus CAXSBR01. Next base: position 21,542 of record CAXULW010000013.1, read on the forward strand.
CTCGGCGTACCGCACCCGCGCGTCGGCGACGACGTCCGGGCGCGCGCGATAGAGCTCGAGATGGGCGCCGAGGACGGTGCGGGGGTCGACCTCGGCGCCGTCGATCACCCAGCGCGGGCGCACCGCGTCGGGCGGCCACGCGTGCGCGTCGACCACGGCCGGCTCGAGCGGTGCTCGCCGCTGGCCGAGGAACTCTCGAACCGGCGGGTCCACCTTCGCATCGATCCCCATCGCGTCGAGGACGGCGTCGGCGATGCCGGCCAGAACCGCGTTGCTCGGATGGGTGATGGTCATCAGGGCGTCCGGCCGGTCCAGCAACGACGACGTCGCCACGTCCAGAGGCGCTTCACGGCGGCGCAGCTCGGTCAGCGATCGCGCGGAAACCTCCTGTACCGCCGCGATCGTCGGTTCGGGCCACCAAGCGAGAGCCTCGTCCACGGACAATCCGCGCTCGGCCGCGACCATCGCCCGCAGGTCGTGGTAGTCGGTGAGCGGCGCGTCGACCCGGGCCCCGTCCCCGCCGTGGGCGTTGACCTGGAACGGGAACGGACCGACGTGGAAGGTCACCGGGAACGTCACCAGCCGCCCCTGCGCCGGCAGCAACGAGGCCAGGTGCGTGGTCGAGCAACCGGGGACGCCGTAATTGTCACCGATCGGCTGGCTGATCAGGTATGCACTGTCGGCGACCAACGCCTGGACTCGACCAACATCGGGTAGGTCGGCCAGGAACACCGGCGGCACCGCGACGATGTCCAGGTCGTGCTCGGCCAGGGCCGGGCTCAGCAACGCTCCCACCGGCTCGGCCTGGCAATTGCCCCAGACCACGACCGTGCGACCCGTCAGACCCGTCACGACGGCACCGTACTGGGCCAGCCGAACGTGGTGCGCACGCCGGGGGACCAGAGCGGACGCAGCATCTGGTCTCGCTCGACCTGCACGGCACACGCGGCGACCAGGTCGTCGTCAAGTTCCTGGATCTCCGCGCGGTGCAACGGCCACGGCCCGTGATGGTTGGGGACCCAGATCGTGCGGCCGGCCACGCAGGTGTGCAGGCCCCACCTGGCGGTCAGCCAGATCTCCACGGGCTCGGGCTCCACCGGGGCGCCCACTCGGACGGCGACGGCGGTTCGCGCGGCACGATCCCGCTCCGGCCAGCGCCGCCGGGAACGGTAGGTGACGACGTCATCGGCACGGGCCACGGACATCGCTGCCCAGGTGTAGGGCAAGCCGAGGCCCACCCGGGCAATAGCCACGGTCGCCAGCCGGGACGCTTCCAGGGTGAGGAAGAGGATGCCGTGGCGGTCACGCTCGTCCACCGAGTACAACCGCACGTTGGTCTCGCCGAACCGTCCGAAGTAGGGCACCGGCACCCGGCCCGGTCCGGCCCCTCTCATCTCGAACGGCACCAGCCCGACGTAGCTCACCCCGTCGAGGACATCCGGGCTCGTGCCGGGCGGGAAGAACGGTGCGATCGCCGCCGGGTCCACCGGCCAGTGCAGGAACGTCAGGTTGTCCCAACGCTGGGACGTCAGGGCGCGACCGGTCAGCGGCGGTGCGGCGCTCTGCACGGGCATGACTCCATGGTGCCCGCCCGGCCGGCTCGACGTCAGCCGGGATCCGCGGCAAACGGTGCCATCCCCGCCGGGAGGGGCTCGTGGTGGACGACGTGCAGTCGCTGGGTGGGACGGGTCAGCGCGACGTAGAGGTCGTTGAGGCCGCGGGGCGATTCCGCCAGGATGGCCGCCGGTTCCACCAATACGACGGTGTCGAACTCCAGTCCCTTCGCACCGGCCACCGTCAGCACGGAGACGGGCGCGCTCAACGTGTCCGAGTCGGCGCTGACCACGCCGGTCGGCAGCGCCCGCCGCACGGTGGACACGGCCGCGTCGTGACTGGCCCGCGGGGTGATCACGGCGACCGTGCCCGGGCCGGCCGCGCGCCACTCGTCCTCGACGATGTGGGCCAGCTCGGGCGAGGTCGCGGCTGCGTCGTCGGCGTGGGTGAATTGCGGCTCGTAGCGCCCGACCCGCGCGGACGCCGGCGCCCGGACCGACGAGCCGCCCGCGGCGAGGACGGCGGCGGCCACGTCCATGACCTGTTCGGGCGTGCGGTAGTTGACGGTGAGTTCGGCCTGGGTCCACCGGTCCTGGACGTGCGGTGCCAGCATCTGCCCCCACGACGCGGCGCCCGCGGGCGAGCCGGTCTGGGCGACGTCGCCGACCACGGTGAACGATCGGCCCGGGCACCGGCGCATCAGCACCCGCCACGCCATGGCCGACAGCTCCTGGGCCTCGTCGACGACCACGTGGGCGTAGGACCAGCCCCGATCACCGGCGGCGCGTTCGGCCACGCTGCCCAGGGACGCCGAGGCCGCGTACCGTCCGGCCAGGTCCTCCGCGGACATCATGTCGGCGCCGCCGAAGGTGTCCTGCACCTGATCGGCGTACTCGACCTCGCGGCGCCGTTCTTCCGCCGCGCTGGCCTGCGCGGCCACGTTCGCACTGTCGTCCACACCGAGCAGTTCGGCCGCCTCGTCGAGCAGGGGGACGTCGGCCGCGGACCACGGCGCGCGGCGGGCCCGGGCGAGCAACGCGCGTTCGTCGCGGGTCAACCGGCCGCCGGCCTCGGCCAAGCGCTGCGGGATGGCGTAGAGATCGCGCAGCAGGCGTTCCGGGCCGATCGGTGCCCAGCACCAGTTGACCTCGCGGCGCACGTCGCGCGAGTCGTAGAGCTCGGCCATCAGCGACGCCCGCACCTCCTGGTCGACGTCGACCCCGCGCGCGGCCGCCAAGGCGCGCACCAGGTTGCGCAGCACGTCGTTGACGAAGGTCTTGCGGGCGAGGTTGTGCGGCTCGCCGGTGCGCCGGGCGTGCTCGCGGGCGTCCCGGACGAACCGGGGCTGCAACGTGATCTTGGTGCCTTCCACGTCCAGGGTCCGCCCGGCCTGGATCGTGCGCTGACGGCGGCTGACCGCGCCGGCGATGACGTCAGCCATGCGCAGATCACCTTTGAGCGCCAGGACACCCGGGGCCTCGATCGCGGTGGCCCGGACGCCGGGGTAGAGCTCGCCCGGCGTGACCATGACGACGGCGTCGGCCTCACCCAGGGCCGGTAGCACCTGGTCGATGTAGCTGAGGAACACCCGGTTCGGCCCGACCAGCAGCACCCCGGAGCGAGCGATCCGCTCCCGGTTGGCGTAGAGCAGGAACGCGGTCCGGTGCAGCGCCACGGCCGTCTTGCCCGTCCCTGGCCCGCCCTGGACCACGAGCACACCGGGCAGGGGAGCGCGGATGACGCCGTCCTGGTCGGCCTGGATCGTGGCCACGATGTCGCGCATGCGCCCGCCGCGGGCGGCCTCCAGGCTGGCGAACAGCGCCCCTTCACCGATGACGACGTGCCCGCCGCCGACCCCGGCCGCCTCGAAACCGACCAGGTCGAGCACCTCGTCCTGAAGGTCGGTGACCCGCCGCGCCCGGGTCGAGATCTGGCGACGGCGCAACACACCTTCAGGCCGGGCGGCCGTGGCCTGGTAGAACGGCTCCGCCGCCGGGGCGCGCCAATCGACCAGCAGTTCGTGGCGGGATTCGTCGGAGATGCCGATACGGCCGATGTAGCGGGCGGGGCCGGCGCTGAGGTCGAGGCGGCCGAAGCAGAGCCGCTGTTCCACGCTGCGCAGGGTGCTGACCCGCTGCGAGTACAGCCGGATGAAGGCCTCGCGTTCGGCCCGGGCCCCCGGCGTGCCCACGGTACTGCTGCGAGTGGTCCGGTCCAGTGATGTCTCAGCCTGGACCAGGAGCTCGTCTAGCTGGATGTACAGCCGGCTCACGTGTCGTTGTTCGGCGGCGATCTCCACCGCGCGCACGTCGTGGGCCTGGTCTGATGCCGGGGACGACGATGCCGGGGACGACGTGGACTCAGTTGCAGCGTCGGTGATGGTGTTCTCCCTGCCGGCACGCTCGTTCAGACGTCACTTTCGAGCATATCGACCTGGGCCCGACCCCGCGTCTCGACCCGGGCCACGTTGCTGCCACGTTGCCGACCGGATCCCCTCCTCAGCCGGACGGCCACGTCCACCGCGTTTACGACCAGGAGACCGGCCCGCTGCCCGTGACGTACCCAGCCAAGTGGGACGGCTCAGCGTTCAGGTCGCACGCGCCGTTGGCTTTGCGCGGGGCGATGAACTGTTCCCGCACCACGTAGTTGCCGTGGCCGGTGAGCCCGGCGTAGCTGCCTGTTCCCGCACCGAGCGTGTACTTGCCGGTGATCTTGAACTTGAACAAGCACGTCTTCTTGTTCAGCTTGTAGGTGAAGTGACTCTGGCTATCCGGGTGGTAGATCTCCAGCAGGCCCTGGCTGAAGCGCAGGGTGTCGCTCTGATCGTGATCCACGTCCTTACCCGAATCGGTGAACGCACCGTGGGCGACGACAGTCTGACTGTCGTCGGCGATGGTGATCAGGAAGTACTCCGTCCCGGCGCTACTGGCGGTTGCGGCGCTGGCCGGGGCTACGACGGCGGCCATGACCGCGGCGGCGGCCGCGGCAACCCCGATGGTGCGGCGTACGAGTGCTGACATGCTTCCCCCGATGTTGAACCGACCGTGCTGACACTCCGAGGATCCGACTCCGGATGCGTGCGAGCAATGCGTACAAACGCGTAGGGCACCGAATCGGGCAAGCGCCGCTCAACCAACACTAGGAATGGCGATGTTGGCAATAGTGCGGTAAGCACAGCTGGAGATCGCGCAGGTGCTCTCATCGTCCGGCGTATTGTTCGACACGTCATTCACGGGAACTCCTACGGAACGGATGTTGTCGTGAGTGAAGTGGGTTCGGCGGGGGGCCGGGACAACCGCCCGAGCCGCATGGGGTCGCTGAGCGAGCGCCGGGATCAGGACGCCGAGCAGCGCGACCAGGACGCCCAAGACCGGGATGTCACCAACGAACAGCGTGATCGCCTGGCCGGTCAACGAGATCACAGTGCCGGTCAGCGCGATATCCGGGACGACCTGCGCGACCTCAACGGCGAGCAACGCGACCTGGACGCCGAGCAACGCGACCTGGACGCCGAGCAGCGTGACCGCGACGCCGGCCGCCGCGATCTCGAGGCGGACAAGCGCGATCAGGAGGCCGAACTGAGCGACTCGGCCGACCCGAACGCCACTGACGCAGCCGGCTTCGAGGCTAGGCGGCGGCGGTCGCTGCTTCGGCAAGAAGCGGCCCTCGACCGTCGTGACGCCCTGCGCGACCGCGCCGAGGCCGCCACCGGACGGGACCGGGCCGGTTTGGATCGCGGCACCGCCTTGGCCGATCGCGTGGCCGGGGCCAGCGGGCGGGATTCCGCCGAGATGGACCGGGGCGTCGCCTTGGCTGATCGCGTGGCCGGGGCCAGCGGGCGGGACTCCGCCGAAATGGACCGGGGCACGGCCATGGACGACCGGGCCGCCTCGGCGACGGACCGGCAATATGCCTCGCAGCTGGCCACCAGCCTGGTCTTCGGGTGGACGGTGCGCCAGATCGATCCACCGGAACTGCTGTACGTCAGCCCGGGCTACCTGCGCATTCTCGGACTGCCGCAGACGCAGGCCGATCTGACGCTGGAACAGGCGCTGGCCATGATCCACCTTGACGATCTCGCCGCGATCTCGACGGCCTACCTGCATCCGGCCACGCCGGGGCCGGCCAGCGAGGCCGAGTTTCGGATCATCCGTCCGGACGGCGAAACCCGCTGGATCCGGACGGTGAACAGCCCCGTCATCAACGCCGACGCAACGATCACGCGGGTCGCGACCACGGTGGAGGATGTGACCGACCGCAAGGATTCCGAGGCCGCCGTCCGACTGGCCCAGGAACACGCGGAACGAGCGAACGCCGCGAAGAGTGATTTTCTGTCGCGGATGAGCCATGAACTGCGTACCCCGCTCAACGCGGTTCTCGGGTTTGCCCAGCTCCTCGCGCTCGATCCGCTGTCGCCGACCCAGGTCACCGCGGTCGACCACATCCTGCGCGGGGGCAGGCACCTGCTGGAAATGATCGACGACGTGTTGGACATGTCGCGCATCGACACCGGGCGGCTGGCCGTGACCCTGGTGCCGGTTTCCATCGCCGACTTGCTGGTCGAGGTCATCGACGTGATGCGGCCGGTCGCAACGGCGAGTCAGGTGGACATTCGCCAGGATGCGGCGGACTCCGTGATCGACAGCTGGGTCCTCGGCGACCGCCAACGCCTACGGCAGGTGCTCTTGCAGTTGCTGTCCAACGCGGTGAAGTACAACAAGACGGATGGCCGGGTGGAGATCAGTTGCGCGCCGATCCCGGACACAGGTGAGCTGCGGATAAGCGTTGCCGACACCGGTTGTGGGATCGGACCGACCGAGCTCGCGGGACTGGTCATTCCCTTCGAGCGCATCACCTTCAAACGTTCCGACATCGAAGGGGCCGGCATCGGGTTGGCGCTGTCGTTCCGGCTCGCCTCGATCATGGGCGGTCGCATCGAAGTGGAGTCCGAGCTCGGGCTGGGCAGTACCTTCTCCCTGACCATGCCCTTGACCGAAACCCCGGTGACCGAAGCGGCCTGACCAGGCCGCGTTGCGGCTCAGGTGATCGGCACCCACACGTACCACGCCTGGCCACGGCCGTAGTCCAGTTGTGACACCAACCGGTAATGCTCCGCTATCGCCGGCAGGAACAGGGCCTTCTGTTCGGCGTTGAAGGTCTGCGGCCGGTAGACGATCACCGTGAAGAAATCGTGCCGTATCGCGTCCACCAGGGCCGGATTGCCGGTCAGCCGGTGGTGACTGCTCACCCGTTCGAAGTACCAGGGCGCCGACCATTGCGTCGGCGACGTGCGACTTCGGTAGGCGTAGTTGGCAATACTCGGGTTGTCGGCCAGGTAGTTGCCCGAGGGGCTGATGTAGGGGGCGAGCGCGGCCACGACGGCGTCCGAGTCGGGCCATCCGTAACGCATGTTTTCCACCGAAGACATCCCCGTGCCGAGCAGCCCGGTGACCCAGACGATGATGGCGACCGGGACGAGACTGCGGCGCAGCGAGCGGGGCCGGGCCGGGCCGTGCTCTGTTGCGGTAGCGGTAGCGGACCGGTTGGCCCCGAGGTGTGCGCGCCCGAACGCGAGCCCGCGCGCGACCGCGAACCCGGCCAGCGGCGCGGCGAAGAAGAGACCGAAGGCCGTGTGCTTGTGCAACGACGTCGACTCGCCGATGATCACCTGCGTTACCACGGGCAGAAGCCCGGTGGCGAGAAGCAGGCCGGAGACGATCCGGTCCCGCCGACCCATGATCAGAATGCCCAGCCCGACCAGGGCAAGAAGCAACGACGGTCCCACAAAGGACCAACTGAGTCTGAGCAGATCCAGCTTCGTTTGCGGATCCAGCACTCGGCGCCCCGAACTGGACGTGGCGAAGAAGCCGACCCGGTCCGACGGTGCGGTCACCAGGTAGGCCAACAGGGCAGCCGCGACTGTCGTTCCTGCGGCCAGCCCGACCCGCTGTGCAGCCGTCGACCAGGGGTGACGCCGCAGGCTCAGCACGGCCAGGATGGCCAGCACCGCAGGGACGTAGATGACCGCTACGTATTTGACCGCTACGGCCAGGACCAGCACCGGGCCGATCGCGGCGGCCAGCCACAGCGGCGATCGCTGCGCTGCCTCGACCGCCATAGCCGTGGCCACGGCCAACAGCATCAAGCTGAGCGCGTCGAAGGTCGCGTACCACGCCAGGAAGGTGGCCCCGGAGCTCACCGCAAACACGAAGCAGGCGAAGATCGCTGCGCGTGGTCCGAACAGTCGACGGGTCACCCGGAACAGACACACGTTCGTCACGAGCATGCACAGCAGGCTGAACAGCCGAACACCCGTGATACCCAGGACGTCGTCGATTGCGGCGGCCAGAACCGGGTAGAGGCCGGGCACCCCGGAAAAGTACGTTCCGTAGTTCTGTGCGTACGTGCCGTGCAACAGGTGAGCGATCAGCTGGTGGCCGGCGACGAGGTACGTCGCCTCGTCGGTCGAGACGGAGCCGTTGACCCGGACCGCCAGGCCGGCCTGGAGCGCCAGGACCGGGGCGAGCCAGGCCCAATCGGTGTACACGAAGCGGTAGAAGTGACCACCCATCCTGGCCGGCAGGCCGGCCCCGGTCTCCGGGTCGGGCAGGCGTTCTGCGGTGTCAACCGGCGCCCGGGCATCAATGAGAGTCACGCTGATACCTGCGGTCCACGACGGGAGACAGCCCGCCAGCACAGGACGAGCACCGGAACCTGCACGTAGGTCGAGAAGACGGCCAAGGCGGCCAACGGCCACATCTGACCGGTCGTCACCCGGTCCGCGGCCAGGTCGTGGACGACGCCGCTCCACAAGGCGATCTGGGTCAGGCCAGTCCAGGCCATGAGGATCCGGATCACCTTCAGCGACAGCGGAGTGTGGTCCACGGTGCCCGTCGCCACCCACTCGGCCGTCTTGCCTCGGTAGGTGTCCCATACGGCCAGGGCATGGGCGAACGAGTAGATCAGCTGAACGCGCAGGACACTCAACGTCCACGCACCTCGGTGCAGCGCCATCATCACGGGGTAGACGAGGATCAGTGGCACCAGCCACAGATAGTTACGCGGATGGATCGCGTCCGGGGCCAGCCACAACAGAAAGACCGGCGGGATCAGCGCGGTGAACCCGGTCACGGCCGTCGTGATGTAGTAACCGAAGCCGCTCCAGAAACACAGGCGTTGCTTTCCGGTCAGCGCCATGCGGTGGAAATCCTTGTTCACCATCAGGCTCATCGAGCCAGCGCACCAGCGGTACTGCTGATTGATGAAGGAGGTCAGGCCGATCGGGCACAGGCCCTTGGCCAAGACGATAGGAACGTAACGCACGGCATATCCGGCTCCCATGACCTTCACCCCGGTGTGGACGTCCTCGGAGTGTTGTATCTGCGCGAACCCGCCCGCTTGGATCAGCGCGACCCGTCGATAGACGGCGCAGGTGCCCACGCAGATCGGAGCTCCGATCGCGTCGCGGGAGGGCTGCACCCAGCGGTAGAACAGTTCCTGCGTCGCCCCCGCCGCTTGCTGCAACCACGAAGCGGTGCCCCGGGTCGGGAAGAACTGGGGCGACTGGGCGATGCCGACCTTGGGATCGTCGAGATAGGGCACGAGCTCGGTGAGGTAGTCCTGCCGCGGGGCGAAGTCGGCATCGAAGACCGCGATCACGTCGCCACTGGAACGGGCGTAGCCGTACGCCAGGTTGCCGGCCTTCTTCATGTACCCGCGATCGGGACGACTCAGGTAGTGGAAGTCGTGCTCCGCGGCCATCTCGGCGACTTCAGCGCGGTCACCGTCATCGAGCACGTAGACCTCGACCGGCCCGGGGTAGCGCATCGCCGCGACGTGGCGGTAGGTGACCTCCAGGACGGCCAGCGACTCGCCGGCCGTCGGTAGGAACACGTCAACCGTGGGTATCGCGCCCGCCGCCCGGACCTGCCAGGAGTCGACCAGGTCGCGGTGCTGGGCCTGGTTCATCCGACGCGGCCGGGTCGAGGTGTACAGGCTGATCAGCGACACGACCAGGAGCAGCAGCACGATCAGGAGCAGGCCGCTGATCCGGGCGTCCGCATAGCTGAACCGGATCAGCGAGACCAGGAGTCCGAGGAAGGCGAGGAATCGGGCCGCCAGGTACCAGCGGTGCTGCGCACCGAAGTAGCCGTACTTCTCCTCCTCGGATACCGACATCGACAATCCGGCGATCGGCGCCCGGGTCGAGATCGACGACGAACGAATCAGTGGTGGTGGTGGTGGTGGTGCGATCTTCGCGGTGCTGGTCACTTCTGGGCCTCACTGTCGGCGGCGTCCCGCGGTCTGGGACTCGGGCGCTCGGGCGGTGGTCAGTCCGCGGTGATGTTGACGTTCGACACCACATGGCGGTCGGTGCGGGCACCGGTCGAGGCGGTGAAACCGACCAACAGCTTGGCGGGCAGGGCGAGGGGGGCGGTGAAGGCGACAGCGGCGTCGACGGTGACGGTGAGCAATCCGTGCTCGACGACCACCGTGATGTGGCGGATACCCCCGCGTAACCGCGGTATCGCGGTGGCTGAATCGGCCCACGTCAACTGGTCGGGCTGCTCCGGGTTGAAACCTTTTATCAACCCGACGTCGTTGTAGGAAGGATCGCCGGGATTTTGAAACGTGTCGAAGGCGACGGCTCGCCCCGGGATACCCGCCCAGCCGAGGCCGCCACCTATCTTGCCCAGCGACGTCGATCGTCCGGTGCTGGCGTTGATCATGGCGAACGTGGCGCCGTCGGCACCGGTACCGCCATCCATCTGCACGTCAAACGACGCGCTGAGCGAGGTGATGCCGCGCAACGGGTGGGGCCAGATCGCCGAGCCCGCGGTTCTGATCCGTGCCGTGGTGAGCACGACCGACCCGGCCGAGAGTGTGGCGCTTCCGTTCAGTTGCCACTTTCCACCGGACGGGGCGGGGATGGCGTGGCTGGGAGCGGCGGCGGTCGTCGTCGTCGCCGGCGCCGGCGCGGCGAGCGCGCTGGTGGCCGTCGAGATCACGACCGGCGAGTCAGCCGATGTCGACATCGACGGTGAACCCACGCCGGCAGTGCACCCGGCCAGTAGGACGATAAGGCCACCTGCAGCGCTCAGGACGGTGCGCCCGGGCGTCCGACGGGCGGCGTAGTGACCGCCCGATTCGGTCGGGGTCGATTGGGGGGAATGCACCGCTGACGAGGGATCGGTGGGCATCAGAATCCTTCCTGTGTCACGAATCGGTGCCGGACTCGGGTCGAGGGGTCGGCAGATTCCGCCGGGCCCGGAGGTTGCAGACCCAGCGCAGAACGCGGCTTTGTTGGCGAGTGCGTCGGTTCACCCGTGCCGGCCACGTCGAGTTCGAGCCGGGTACAGGCAACGCGGAACCCGGCCGAGTGGGGGAGTGGCGTCGGGGGGAGACGCCGAAACGGCTCAGCTTTGGGCGGCAGTTACGGGCGGGGGGCCACGGGCGGTAGATCACCGCACCGCAGGAAAGCTCGTCCAATCTCTCGAACGCCATCTGGTCTGATGACGCCCGGTGTGGCACTGGCTAGATCTGGGCAACCCCGCTCGGAGTCGAATCTAGCAGAACTTGATCAAGCTGCGGCCGGGACGAACGTGCTTCGCCACCACTGTGAACATCCCCACCACTGTCGTCCTCGATCAGCGCGTCGTCGCTGACCACCCGGGTCGGTAGGAATACCTGGAACGAAGCCCCGCCACCGGGTCGCTGATCGACCCACGCCCGGCCACCGTGCAACTGGGCGAAGCGGGAGACGAGCCAGAGCCCCAGACCCATCCCTTCCGAGCCGGCCTCAGGTCCGCGGCGAAACGGCTGGAAGAGGCTCTCGACCAGGTCCGGGGCGATGCCGGGTCCCGCATCCTCGACCGTGATGACCACACCGTCGTCGCGCACCCCGGTCTTGACCCAGATCGGTACGCCCTGGTCCAGATGGTTGTCAGCGTTGTTCAGCAGGTTCTCGACGATCCGCTCGACGTGGACCGGGTCGACCGTGGCGTACACCGATTGGATGTCCGTCTCCACCGGGTGGTCCTGGGTGATGTCAGCACCCGCGAGCGCGCGTCGCACCAGTTCACCGACGTCGCAGGTGAGCAGCCGGTCGGCCGGCGAGCGCATCGGGTCGGAGTCCAGCAGATCGGTGAGCAGGCGATCCATCCGCTGCACGCTCACCTCGACCTTGGCGATCAGCTGGGAGCGGATGTCGGTGGTGAGCGGTTGACTGCCGGTGGCGTCGGCGGCGAGCATCCCGGTCAGGGTCAGGACGGCGGAGATCGGACTGCGCAGATCGTGGGAGATCGTCTGCAGCATGGTGTCTTTGAGGTCATCGAGGCGACGAAGTCGTTCCGCCGCCTCGCGCTCGGTGAGCAGCGCCTCGGACAGCCGACGCTCCTCGCGCAGCCGCTCGCCCGCCTGCCGGACGATCGAGCTGCGCAGGGAGGTGTAGAGGAACCGGGTTTCCAGCAGATTGCGGGACCGGAGCACAACCTCGCTGTTGTTGAACGGTTTGGTGACGAAGTCCTGGGCGCCCGCGCTCAGCGCCCGCTCGCTGGCCGTCGCGGTCGTGTCCGCGGTGAGAACGAGAACCGGCAGGTAGTCGCTGGGGGCGTACTCCCGGATCTGGGCCAGCACGGCGAACCCGTCGAGGTGGGGCATGTGCAGATCGAGGATGATCAGGTCGGGATCGACCTCGGCCAAGCGCGGCAGAACCTGCCGCGAGTCGGTCTCGGTGAAGATCCGACGAATTCCGGCCCGGGTCAGCACAGCCTGAAGAAGCGCGACGTTCGAGGGATGGTCGTCGATGACGAAGACCCGCGCTTCGGCCAGGAGGTCGCCCAACACGTCAGACCGAGAACTCTGCTGAGCCCGGGACGAAGTTGTCCAGCAACTTGAGCATCCGGGCCACGTCCAGCGGCTTGGTCAGGTAGGCGTAGGCACCGGCCGCGAGCAGGCGGTTCATCTGATTGGGGTTGGCGTCCGCGCTCACGATCACGACTCGCACGCCGCTCGTATCCGGATGGGCGCGCAGCCGGTGCAACACGTCGATGCCGTCGACATCCGGTAGGTGCAGGTCGAGCAGCACCAGGTCGGGTGCGGTCCTCGTGGCCAGTTCTAGCCCCGCCGTCCCCGTCTTTGCGGTGATCATGCCCCACGTAGGCCGGTGGTCGAGGAGGTGCTGCATGAGCATGATGTTCGAGTTGTTGTCCTCGATGTAGAGCAAGGTCAGGGTGGGCACCTTTGCCTCGGCCGTCTGGTCCCGCGCGGTCGCGGCCGGCGGCGCGGGGATTGCCGGGGGTACGGAACCCGGATTGGCCAGCGGGATGGATGCGGTGAAGATGCTTCCCGCCCCGACCTCTGAGGTGGCCCGCAGGGCGCCGCCCATGGTGGTCATCAGGCGGTGTGACAACGCCAAACCGACGCCGCTTCCCTCGACGGCGCTCGTCTGCGCGCCGAGCCGGTCGAAGGGGGTGAACAGCCGGGGTAGCTCCTCGGCCGGAATCCCGATTCCCGTGTCCTGGACAACTATGTCGAGGCTCGAGTCGTCCGACAGCTCACACCTGACCTCGACCCGACCGCTGGTGCGGTTGTACTTGATCGCGTTCGAGATCAGGTTGAGCACGACTTGACGAAGGCGGCGGCTGTCGCCGTGGACGTGTTGATTCGCGCCGTCGGTACTTCGGTAGCTGAGTCGAACGTCCGCGGCGGTGGCCATGGGCGTCATCAGTGCGACCGTTTCGGTCAGCAGCTCCGACAACAGCACCGCCTCGAGGGAGAGCTCGAGACGGTCGCTTTCGATCTTGGCGATGTCCAGCACGTCGTCAATCAGCGCAACCAAGTGCCGACCGCCGCGCAGGATGTGTTCCACGGCCGCCTGTTGCCCCTCGCTGAGATCGTCTAGTTCGAGCAGTTGGGCGAAGCCGAGCACGGCGTTCAGCGGAGTTCGCAGTTCATGGCTCATGCGCGACAGGAATTCGTTTTTGGCCGCGTTCGCCTTCTGCGCCTCGTCGGCGGCACGCAGCGCCGACTCCGCGTTCTTGAAGTCGGTGATGTCCTCGGCCACCGTCGCGCACCGGCGGGCCACGTTGTCCGGGTCCACGATCGGCGTCGTCGTCGATCGGATCCACCGGACCGCGCCGTTTGCGCGGACGGTGCGGTACTCCGATCGCACCGCGCCCTGGGTCTTGGCGGACTGCGAATACTCAGCCAGAAAGAGCTCCCGGTCCTCCGGGAGCACGCGACGCACCAGCCCGGCCGGGGTTTCCCCCGCCGCCATGGGGTTGTATCCGAACACTTTCTCGTAACCCGGGCTGACGTAGAGGAAGACAGGGTCATCCAGCGTGCGCAGAACTATGGCCAGGTCCACGTTCTCGGCCAGTTGCCGAAAGAGTGCCTCGCTCTTGTGCTGTGACAGTTCTCCGGCCAGGCGAGTCGTGACGTCGCGAATCGCCGCCGTGACGACCATGGTGCCGCCGAGGTCGACCGAGCTCAGGCTGATGTCCGCAGGAAAGGTCGAACCGTCTTTGCGCTGGCCGAAGAGCTGGCTGCCGCCCCCCATCTGCCGCGACTCCGGATTCTCGGCGTAGGCCCGGCGCAGCGGGACATGGGCTGACTTGGATCCAGCCGGGACGAGAATCTCGATCGGTTCGCCGACGAGTTCGAGCGGGCGGTAGCCGAACAGGCGCTCCACCTGCCCGTTGACGAGCATGATCCGGGCATCGCTGTCGACACACACCATTGCGTCGGGGGCCGACTCGAGCAGTCCCTTGTACATGCCCTGCGCCGAGACGAACGCGCTGATGTCGCGAGACGCCGAGGAAATTCCGACGATGGTCCCGTTGTCGTCCACGATTGGCGACAGCGACAGCGACACGTGCAGAACCGAGCCGTTCTTGTGACTACGACGGGTCCGGACCATCTCGACGTGCTCGCCGGCCGTGATGTGCGCCAGCAAGGTCGCCTCCGCGGCACGGGAGTCCGCGGTCGGGAGCAGGCTGCCGTGACGCCCGATGACCTCTTCCGGTCGATAGCCGTACAGCCGCTGGGCGCCCGGATTCCAGCTGGTGATCGTCCCGTTCAGGTCCTTGCCGATGATCGCGTCGTGGGAAGACTGGACGATTGCCGCCAGTTGCGCCGCGGAATCGCGCTCGGACCGCGCCGAGAACACAGCTTCATCACCGGCACTTGGCATGGGGGACCCTTCGTGTCTTTTCAGTGTGCACCCACCACCGCCGATGGGGGCCGGACACCGCAGGCCCGAGGCGAGCGCGCGCGCGTCGCGAACGGTCGCGGCCCCGGTGGTATTCGTGCGCCACGAATACCTGCACCCGGGCCGAAAACGTTGCGTATCACGGTTTTGTTGTAGGGCCGTTTACCTGGAATCTGGTACCGCATCGGTGCTTACCGGAATAAAGGTAGCGCCGGTTACCCGTGGTATACGAGGTAATCGTACCGCGATTTGCTGAGAATCGATTCACACCACAAAGCCTCGATTCCCAGGAATGAGCAGGTCATGCCCCCCACCCCCGTTGTTTTTTTCGTCGTCCATTCTTGGTGTCACCGCAGGCCGTCCGCATTGGTGGCCCGGATGGTGGCAACACGCCGCCGCATCCTGTCGTTGATCGCCGCCGCTGGCGTCGCCGCCGCCATGACCGCGTGCACGGCCGCTGGAGCCGATGGTCCGACCGGGCCCACAACGGCGTCCACCGCCGCGGCGCCCTGCACGGTCTCGGCCAAGCTCGTCCCCAGTTGCGGTGCCCTGGCGGGCGTCTCGACCGAGACGGGCCCGTCGCGGACGTGGGATCAGGCGGTAACCGCCTTCGAGCAGGAGACCGGTCGCCCGGCCGACCTGCTGCACAACTATCACTTGTGGGACACCAGCTTTCCCAACGCCGCGGAAGGTGCGCGGGCGGCGATCGGGCAGAAGCTGATGTTCAGCTGGATCGGCAAACGGCAGAACGGGACGACCGTCAGCTGGGCGAGGATTGCGTCCGGCGCCGAGGACGCGGTCATCAACGCCGAGGCAGCGAAGATCGCCGCCATGGGGGTTCCGGTCTTCGTCAACTTCCAGAACGAGCCCGAATCGAGCGTCGGTTCCAGCGGGTCCGCGGCTGAGTACGTGGCCGCCTGGCGTCACATCCACGATCGTTTCGCGGCGGTCGGCGCGACCAACGCTGTCTGGACCGTGGTCTACATGGGGGTCATCTCCGACAACAAACTGGCTCTGGTCAAGGCCCTCTACCCCGGTGACGCGTACGTGGACTGGATCGCCTGGGATCCTTACGACTGGGGCGACTGCCGGGACAGCAAGTCGGTTAGTTTCGCCGACACGGTCAGCCCGTTCTACGACTGGTTGACCAAGAACGGGTACGGCTCGAAGCCCTTTATGCTCGCGGAGTACGGCACCGTGGAGGACCCGGCGAACCCGGCCGGCAAAGCCGAATGGTTCACCGCCGAGGACCGAGCGCTGGCCAGCGGCCAGTTCCCGAACCTGAAGGCCCTGTCCTACTTCGACCACCCGGCGCCGCCGGCCAGCTGTAACTGGAGTATCTCGACGAGTCCGGGCAGCATTACCTCGTACGCAACCTTCATAAGCAATCTCGCGGCTCGCACCACGACGCCGGTCTCATAGCGGTATCTGTGACTCGACAAACGATTGCGCACGACCCGAACGTCTAATGGTAATGGCGGCCCCGGCAATCGAATAGCCGGCAATTGCTGAGGCTACCGGGTTCTCGGTAGTGCCGATTACCGCCCGTCGGTCATGTGGTCCGCGTTGCTTCTTTCCAGAATTGGGTCAGTCGCTCCCCAGCCCCTGATTCACAGATTCGGCTCCCCATGAACCTGCGCAACTTCCTGCCCGGTGCCCGCGGCCGAGCGCGGCGCCGCCGCGCGGCCGACCTTCTGCTCGAGCTGGCCAAAGCGCCGGCCCGGGTCCCGGCGATCGCCCCGCCGGTCGTCGTCGCCACCCTGACCGCATCCACGGCGGCGGTCGTCGTCGTGGGCACCGCCACCGCCGCCACCGCGTCGGCATCCGCGACGACCACGAGCCCGTGCGCGGTTTCGGCCAAGTTGATCCCGAGCTGCGGTGCCCTGATGGGAGTCTCCACCGAGACACCTCCGAACCAGTCCTGGGCTCAGGCCGTGACCGCCCGCGAGAAGCAGATCGGGCGCCCCGCCGACGTGCTCCACAACTACCACCTGTGGGGCACCCCGTTCCCCAGCGCGGCGGAGTCGGCGGCCGCGGCCGGCGGGCAGAAGCTGCTCTACAGTTGGATCGGCAAGCGGCAGGACGGGACGACGGTGAGCTGGTCGAAGATCGCCTCCGGCGCCGAGGATGCGGTGGTCGACGCCGAAGCCACGCGGGTCGCGGCCATGCACACGCCGGTCTTCGTCAACTTCCAGAACGAGCCGGAGTCGAGCATCGGCACCAGCGGCACACCTGCGGAGTACGTCGCGGCCTGGCGGCACATCCACGACCGCTTCGACGCCGCCGGCGCAACGAACGCGGTCTGGACCGTTGTGTTCATGGGCGTCACGTCGAGCAACAAATTGGCCCAGGTCAAGGCGCTGTACCCGGGCGACGCCTACGTGGACTGGATCGCCTGGGACCCCTACAACTGGGGTGCCTGCCGCAACCAGGCGTGGCAGAGCTTTGCCGACACGGTGAAGCCGTTCTACAGCTGGCTGATGAGCAACGGCTACGGATCGAAGCCCTTCATGTTGGCCGAGTACGGCACCGCGGAAGACCCGGCCGACCCGGCGGCCAAACCGGCCTGGTTCACCGGTGAGAACCAGTCCTTGGCCCGCGGCGACTTCCCGAACCTGAAGGTGCTGTCCTACTTCGACCACCCCGCCCCGCCGGCGAGCTGCAACTGGTCGATCGACACCAGCCCGGCCGCGCTCGCGTCCTACTCGGCCCTGGTCAAGAACCTCGGCATCCTCACCACCTCCGTCACCCGCCCGGGCGCCCCTACTGCAGTCACCGCCGCACCCAGCAGCTTGAGTGCCATAGTCGGCTGGACCACGCCGAAGACCACGGGCGGGACCCTCACCGGCTACCGGGTGACCGCGAGCCCCGGGGGTAAGTCCGTCACCGTCGCGGCGTCGGGCGTCAACACCGCCGAGGTCACCGGGCTCGCCGCGGACACCTCGTACACCTTCACCGTGGCCGCCATCAACCGGGCCGGCATCGGCGCCGCGTCGCGGCCCAGTGTCAGCGTCAAGCCCACCGCCGCCGGGGTACGCGTTCCGGCCCCCACCGCGCCGGGATGGCAGCTCAACGGCTCGGCCAACGTGGTTGGAACCACGCTGCAGCTCACCGACGCCACGACCAAGTTCTCGCGCGGGTCAGCCTTCTGGGCCAAGCCGATCGCCTCGGCTTCGTCCTTCGTGGTGTCCTTCGACGAGGTCAGCTTCGGCGGTACCGGCGCCGATGGTCTCACCCTGGCCTTCGCCGATGCGGCCGCCGGCGCCACGCCGACGTCATTGGGTGCATCCGGAGGCGGCCTCGGCTGGTCCGGCACACCCGGGTTCGCCGTGGCCCTGGACACCTACGCCAACGGCAGCGACCCGTCCAGCAACTTCGTCGGGCTCGCCACCGGCGTCAGCCGGGCCGACACGCACAACCTGACCTGGAAGGCCACCTCGAACTCAGCGCCGTCGCTGCGCACGCTGCGTCACATCAAGGTCATCGTGGCCAAGGGCGTCATCACGGTGTCCGTCGACGGTGGCCCGGTCCTGCGGTCCACGGTCCGCCTGCCCGCGCGAACCCTCATCGGGTTCACCTCCGGCGACGGCAACCGGACCGACCGGCACACGGTGTCACGCGTGTCCATCAGCACTCGGTAGGACGGCTCGGCGACGGCGGGTCTGGGGTCTCGGGCGCGGGAGGTAGACCGCTCGATTTCTACCCGGTGTTAGTGTTCGGGGTGTTGCTGCGGGGGCACAAGAACCAGCGTGACCCAACCGTCGCACCCGTGCGGCTGGGCCCCCTTCGCGGAAGATCTGATGTGCAAACCCCATCCCGCGCGCCCGTCGGATCTCGGTCTGGTCGGCTCCCGATGAGACCCCTGCGGCGTCAGCTGTGAAGCTCGAACCGGAAGCGTTGCCACGCCGCTCCGAGCCCGTGGCCAAAGCGCCGATCAGCCTGCTGATCTGCGATGACCACCGGATTCTCGGCGATGCGCTGGCCATGCTGATCAGGATGGACACCGGTCTCAACCTGCTCGCCGATCCGTTCAACCGCGCGGATGCGGCCATTGAAGCTGCGGTCTCGCTGGCGCCGGACGTGGTCCTGATGGACGTTCAGCTGCCGGGAGGCACGAGCGGTATCGAGGCGACGCGGGCCATCACCGCGAGATCCCCGCACACCAAGGTGGTGGTGATGTCCGGCTCGGGCGATCCGGCCGGGTTGCTGGTCGAGGCGATCGAGGCCGGTGCCGCCGGGTTCCTGCCCAAGACGGAGGCCGCGAACAACATCCTCGCGTCGATACGGTCCGCGGCGAACGGGGAGTCGCTGCTTGCGCCCACCACACTGGCGTGGGCGATGCGCCGGGTGTCCGAAGCCAGGACCGCGCGGCGCGAGATCGACCAGCGCACGGCCCGGCTCACCGAACGCGAGCGCGAGATCCTGCAACGGATGTCCGAGGGCGAATCGAACGGTGACATCGCTGCCGATCTGTTCCTGAGCATCCACACGATCAACACGCACGTCCGGAACATCCTGGCGAAGCTCGAGGTGCACTCCAAGCTCCAGGCGGTGACCTGGGCGGTCAAGTCCGGCGCGATCACGGTCAATCGGTAGGGCCGTTCGACCAGCCGAAATGGTCTTTTTAGGGTACGCGGCGAAGGCGGACCCGGCTGTAGCTTTGCGCCATGGGCACTGACCGCCTCCGCGTCGTCCTGACGATGGAGACGTCACTGCTGACCTCCGCGATCCAGCAGTGCCTGGCCGACAACCCACGGCTCGAGGTCAAGGTCCACCCACCGGGCAGCGACGTCACCGGGCCCGGCGCAGAAACGCCGAGGACCGTCCGGGTCGGGTTGCTCGACGATCCCGTTCGATTTGCGTTCCAGGCCGACGGGCAGGAATGGTTCATGGCCTACCGAACCCTGGCCGGGCTGGCCCGCGTCTTGGCCGACCTCGAGCACTCCGACGTCGTGACCGACCGGCCCTGAGTTCGCACCGCGGTACCAACACGTCATGCGGTGGTGCCCGCCTCCTGCCGTGGATTGAGCTTGGGCTGCTTCCCCCGTCGGGCAGTGAGCGGGCGAGCCGGTCGCGGTTGGTGCCGGTCAGGCCGTGGTCGACGTAGCCGCGTTCGACGTCGACACCGAGCTCGGTCACCCCGTTGCGCTGCGCGGTGAGGTCTTGTTCTTCGGTCGAGACGCGCGCGTAGCCGATCAGCAGTCCGGACATGACAAACCCCTCGTTGGGTGAAGCCGACCAGCGCTAATCACCAGGTTCCTCGCACGTCCGCTCTCCCGGACACGCAGACTCCACGACAACGCGGGGCCCCTCTGGAGCAGTTGGCCGAGCGGCTCCCCGAAGCGGCTGCAGCTGCCTGCGTGCAGTTCCTTTTCGGTCCACTCGCCGAGAACCCGCTTCGAGTTGGTGCCGCTCTACGTCCGCCGTTCGCAGGTCAGTGGCGCGCTCGGAGGGGCGAATACCGAGTTCGGTATCGCATCGACGAACCCGAACGGGTTGTCTACGTGCTCGACATCGATCATCGACGGGACGCCTACCGAACGCGACGCGTCCCAGCCGCCGATCCTTCAACGGGCCGTTGGCTTTCACCCGCGATCAGCTTGCCCGTCTCGATCAGCATCTGCCCGGCCTCAGCCCAAAACTGCGGACTGAATCGACGACGCTGCTCGACCATGGACCGATCCCCTCGTTCAGAGAAACTGTTCGAGATCCTTGGCGCACCCCAGTCTGCGTGGGTCCGCGTTCATCGGGTGGCTAGTGGCCGCGGCCGCTGAGGCTGACGTCACTCCCCGGAAGGCCGTCGCGATCGTGGCGACCGTCCGTACCGGCTTCATGACGCAGCTGGGGAGCGGACGCGGCGGACAAGGGCCACGACCGCGAGCGCGACGAGGGCAAGGATGCCAGCAACGGCGAGGAAGAAGAACCCGACGCTGACGTGGTGTTTGAGGCCGCCGTGGTCGGCACCGAAGAAGGCGTTCTCGAGTATCCCGATCACGACGGCAGCTACCGCGATCAGGACATAGGGGCGAAGAGGTCGGTTCATGTCATCCTCCGAAGGACGCTCGCCGCGGCGTGTCCGCGGTCGCTGCAAAGCAAAGCCGCTGCCGTGCCGGTCGCGAATCGGCCGTGCGGCTGGACTTGCCTACGCCACGTGGCGTCTGGAACCGCCCATACGAGGGACTCGGCATCGGCCGTGCGGGCGACGCCACGGACCGAACCCCGACGTACGGTGTCGCGGTGAGGAAGTCGCTGTCACGGTCGTGGACCGCGGCGCTGCGTCGTTACGGCGACCCGATCGCGGCCGGCGTGTTCGCCCTGCTGTGGTCGACCGGGGTGGTGTCGGGCCCGATTCCGACCGGACACCGGGACTTGGCGGTGTTCGCGGTCTGCGGGCTGTTGCTCACTGTCCCGTTGGCGTGGCGACGACGTGCGCCGCAGCTCACGGCCCTGGTTGTCTACGGGGCCGGGCTGGCACAGGCGTTTCTGCGCTCGGCTGACCTGCCGATCGGGTTTGTCGTGACCAGTCTTATCGCGGGGTACTCACTGGGCGCCTACGCCCGGGGGCGGCGCGCGTGGATCACGTTCGCGGTGGTGCTGGTCGTCATCGGCGTCACCAACGTCCCGCACAATGACTCGGGCGTCGGCGGTCTGATTCTGACTCCCTTCGTGTTCTTCGTGGTGCCGTGGATGATTGGGCGCGTGGTCACCCGTCTCACGGCGGAACGCGGTGCGCTGCAGCGGCTGACGCTGCAGCTGGAACGAGAGCAGCAAGATGTTGCTCGCGCGTCGGTACTGGAGGAGCGCGCGCGGATCGCCCGTGAACTGCATGACATCGTCGCCCACAGCATCACCGTCATGGTCGTACAAGCCGGCGCCGCCGAGCAGTTCATCGACGTGAGCAGTCGAGCTCGCGAACCGCTCGAAGCGATCCGGTTGACGGGGCAGCAGGCGCTGGTCCAGATGCGCCACCTGCTCGGCGTCTTGCGCACCGACCACGACGCTGGGGTGACGCTCGCGCCGCAGCCCGGCCTGGACAACATCGATTCACTCGTCGACGCGGCCCGCCTGTCCGGCCTGAACGTCACCGTGGACAGGAAGGGTGAACCGGTGCCGCTACCTCCGGGTGTCGATGTCGCGGCCTATCGGGTGGTGCAGGAGTCGTTCAGCAACGTCCGCAAACACTCTCACGCCCGGTCAGCGGCAGTGACACTTCACTACGAACCCGGCTGCCTCACCATCGAAGTCGGCGACGACGGCATCGGCGGGCACGACGGCGCCGGCGCGGACGGGCACGGGCTCATCGGTATGCGCGAACGCGTTTCCCTCTACGGCGGCCGGTTCGAGTGCGGCCCACGAACCGGCGGAGGGTGGCGGGTATGGGCTCAGCTACCGCTGACGGCATGATCCGGCTGGTCATCGCCGATGACCAGGCCCTGGTCCGCAGCGGATTCGCGATGATCCTCAACGCCCAACCCGACATCGAGGTTGTCGGAGAAGCGGCCGACGGTGAACAGGCCCTCCAGCTAGCCCGCCAACTCCGCCCCGACATCATCCTGATGGATGTCCGCATGCCGCGCCTGGACGGTATAGCCGCGACCCGCGAACTGCTCGCCACCGCCGTCACCGCGGCACCAAAGGTGCTCATGCTTACTACCTTCGACCTCGACGCCTACGTCTACGAGGCCCTGCGCGCCGGAGCCAGCGGCTTTCTGCTCAAAGACGTGTCACCCGATGACCTCATCCGGGCCGTTCACACGGTCCTCGGCGGAGAGGCGCTCCTGGCGCCGAGCATCATGCGCCGAATGATCGACGACTTCCTCACCCGACCGCTGCCCACATCCGAACGACCGCCCCGCCTGCAAGACCTCACCCACCGTGAAACGGAGATCCTCGTCGCGCTCGCGCGCGGACTATCCAACGCCGAGATCGCAGAGGGGCTGCACCTCTCCCCGGCCACCATCAAAACCCACGTCGCCCGGATCCTCACCAAACTCGACGTGCGCGACCGCGTTCAAGCAGCAATCACCGCCTACGAAACCGGACTCGTCCGACCCGGCGACACCGACCAAACAACCTAAGGCTCGCCCAACCCACCGACGAGCGACACGGGTTCAGCGAAGTGCTCTCATCGAACGCGCCGCGCGGCCCGGAGCCGAACCGTCCGGTCGAGGTCCCCGCCGCCGCTGAAGGAGCCGCCATCGTCAAGGTGCGACACGAGCCCGTCTGACCAGCGTCAGACGTCCGGTAAGCGGTGCCCGCTCATGCCGGTCAGGGCGGGTCAGGGGCGAGAAGCTGGCTGGCGAGGAGCTGTTGGAAGAACTCGGTGCATCGGCGGTGTGACCAGCCGCGCGCCGAGAGTCCTTGGTAGACCTCGGGGCTGAAGAGCGCGGCATAGATGTCGGTGGCGGCCCGGATAATCAATCCGTGTCGCAGGCCCGGGGGCTTGCCGATGACGACCTTGAGCTGTTCGGGCAGAGACTGGATCCGGCGTTCCTCGTTCAGTTCCATGAAACCGACCGCGTCGGGATCGCCGGCCGAGCCGCGCATTGCGGGGAGCAGCGGGGCGACGCGCTGGAGGATCTGCGTCCCGAACTCAACGCAGATCTGCTCGCTTCTATACCGGCCGCAGTTACGCTGCGAAACTCAGCTGCTGGGCGTGCCGCACGTCCCGTTCCGCCGGGCAGCGGAGTTCAACGGCCAGAATCTGGCCGAGCACTTTCCCGAGGTCGACAAGCTCAAGGGCCCGAAGCGGGTTGCCTTCGACGTGGAAAAGATCTTCTTCGCCACCATTCCCGGGCACTACGCGGACATCGTGGAACTGCACGCCCGTTTCCCGTTCGTGCGTGCCAGCCTGACCGAAGCGCGTGATCACGAACCAAATTCGTTTCGTGCCTGAGCCGGACCCGACTACCAACGCCGTCGGCGTCGGGTATCCACTGGACGAGTCGTTACCGCGTGGCACCATCGAGTGACCCGACTTGCGGCCGTTCTGACTTACCCGAGTGGGTCAGTGTCAGTAACCACCACAAACCGTGGAAGGGGGCTTCGCGGTGGCGCAACCCGGGCTCGGGGCGACCCGTACGGAGGTGGCCCGACCGCCGTCGCTGCTCGTCGGGTCGGCTGGGTCGGGCGGGGCGTTCGTCGTGCTCGCGTTACTGGTTGCACTGAAGTGGTCCCCGCTCATGCGCTTCGACCGCGCGCGAATGCTCGAACTGAATCACCTCGACGGCCGAAGTCCGGCGTTTGTCGACGCTGCGCGAGGTGTCTCGACGGTCGCGTCGACCACGGGTTGGCTCGTCGTGCTCGGTGCGGCGGCGCTGTGGCTGCTCGCGCGCCGTCGCTGGCGCTCGGCCGGGTTCGTGGCCGTCACGGGTTTCGGCAGCCCCGTCCTGAACACGGTTCTCAAGGACGTGGTCCAGCGGCCTCGTCCGGTGTTCGCGCAACCGATTGCCGGGGCCCACGATTGGTCGTTCCCCAGTGCGCACACCCAGGCCGCGACCGTCGGGTGCGCCGTCCTGCTCGTCGTCGTCCTGCCGTCCCTGGGCCGGGTGGCCGGGCGGTGGGCGGTGGCGGGGGGAGTCGCGGTGGTGACCGCGGTGGGGCTGTCGCGGATGTCGCTCGGCGTGCACTATCCCTCGGACGTGGCGGCGGCGGTCCTGGGCGGATTGGCCTGGACGTTGTTCACCGCCTGGGTTCTGCAGGTGGCACCGCGCCGCTGACCACCGGCCGGCGGCTCGAGCCGCTGCGATCAGTCGAACAGCTCCTGCAGGCTGGGTAGGACGACGGCGGGCAGCGCGCCGGGTGCTCGCGGTGCGGGTTGGCCGTGGACGGTCTGATCGCGGTCGACGGCGGCGAGCGCGTCCGCGGTCAGGAACCGGCTGTGCTGGGCGTAGACGTGCCGGTCGCGGTATGCCGTCGTGTGCAGACGGGTCGGGGTGTAGATGGTGAGCGCGTCACGGGCCCGCGTGACGGCGACGTAGAACAGGCGGTGTTCCTCGTCGAGACCATCAGGGTCGGTCAGGGCCATGTCGGACGGGAACGCGCCGTCGACGGCGTGGACGAGGTGCACGCGGGGCCATTCCAGGCCCTTGGCCGAGTGGACGGTGCTCAGCGTCAGGTAGTCGTCGTCGAGGCGCGGCGGCTTGGCGTAGTCGGTGCTGGCCGCGGCCGGGTCCAGGGTGAGTTCGGCGACGAATCCCGCCAGGTCGGGGCAGGTCGCGGCGGCGGCGGCGAGCCGGTCGAGGTCCTCGGCCCGCAGCGCCCCGTCGAGGTAGTGGGCCTGGACCAGCGGGCGCAGCAGCTGCAGGCACGTCTGCACCTGGTCGACCACTGCGGCGTGGGCGCGGGCCTGGTCGACGCCGGTCAAGGACGTGGTCAAGGCGGTGCGCGCCCGGGCCGGCGCCGCAGCGACGACCGTGCCCACGTCGGCGTCATCGCCGAGCAGGAGCGGGACCAGCGTGCGGGCGCGGGCCTTGCCGATGCTGGCGTGCAGTTGCAGGAGCCGGAACCAGGCGACCTCGTCGCGGGTGTTGGTGAGCAGGCGCAGCACGGCCAGGAGATCTTTGACGTGGGCGGTGTCGATGAACCGCAGCCCGCCGTACTTCACGTACGGGATGCGCCGGTAGGTCAGTTCGACCTCCAGTTCCCGGCTGTGCCCGGCCGCGCGCATCAGCACGGCCTGCTCGCGCAGGGGCTGCCCGTCCTCGTGCGTCTGCAGCACCGCCTCGGCCACCGCGCGGGCTTGGGCGTCGGCGTCGTAGCACGCGACCAACCGCGGGCGGGTCCGGTGTCCGGTGCGGTCCGCGCGCAGGGTGATCCGCTGGTCGCCGTCGCCGGGGCGGACGACGTTGGCCAGATCCAGCAACGGCTGAACCGAGCGGAAATTGCGTTCCAAGCGCATCACCGTCGCCTGCGGCAGGGTGGCGGCCAGCTCGAGCAGGTGACCGGAGCGGGCACCGCGGAACCCGTAGACGGCCTGGGCGTCGTCACCGACCACGGTCAAGCCGACCCCGTCGGGACGCAGTCCGGCGACGATGTCGACCTGGATCTGGTTCACGTCCTGGTACTCGTCGACCAGCACGTGGTCCCAGCGGGAGCGCAGGCGTGCCCCGATCACCGGGTCGGCCAGCAGCTGCCGCCAGGCCAGCAGCAGGTCGTCGAAATCGAGCAGGCCCGAGGCCCGCTTGCGCGCCACGAATGCCTTCAACAGCAGGGAGATCTGCTCCGCGCACCAGATCCAGGCCGGGAATTCGGCGGTGAGCACCTCGCGCACGGGACGGTTGTTGTTCACCGCGCGCGTGTACACGTCGGCCAGGGTCTGCCCGCTGGGCCGCCGGGTCTCGGTACCGGTGAGGCCGTGCTCGTCACGGAGCAGATCGAGCAGGTCGACCACGTCCGCGGCGTCGAGCACCGACACCGCGGACAGACCCAACTGCTCGGCGTGCTCGGCGACGAGTCGGTGCGCGACCGCGTGAAACGTGCCGCTCCACACGCGTCCCGCGGCCGCCCGGTCCGGGCCGAACTGCGCGGCCCGGGCGGTCATGTCTGCCGCCGCCCGCCGGGTGAAGGTCAGCAGCAGGATCTTTTCCGCGGGCGCGCCGCGCTCGATCAGGCTGGCCACCCGACTGGTCAACACCCGGGTCTTGCCGGTCCCGGCACCGGCGAGCACGATCAACGGCCCCGTGCCGTGAACGACCGCGGCCCGCTGTGCGTCGTCCAACCCGTCTGCCCAATCGCTGCCGAACACCCGTTCGACAATAGCGGGAGTCGTCGCTACGTCACGGCGCCACGCCCGGCCCGCTGCGCGTATATCGTGTCGCGGGTGGACAGCCAGTTCAGTGCCGAGATGTGGCAATGGCGCGGGCCATCGCCGTTCTACTGGCTGACCGTGCCCGAGGAAAGTTGCGCCTACGTGCGGGCCGAGGCCACCGAGGCCACCTACGGCTGGGGAGCCATCCCGGTACGTGCCCGCATTGGCACCACCGAGTGGGAGACCTCGCTGCTGCCGAAGGACGGCGGGTACCTCCTGCCGGTCAAGACGGCGGTCCGAAAGCGGGAAGGGGTTGACGACGGCGACCTGGTCACCGTCGCCCTGAGCGTCGCCCCCCGCGGCGGTCGGCGAGCCAACGGCACCGGCCCGACCTGCTGATCGCGCGCCGGTGGGCAGCCGAGCGTTCCCAGCCCGCCGAAGTAGGGCGCACACTCGAGGCCCGGTGCGAGACGAGGTTCCCATGCGAACCGATGCGTTCCGTCAGGGCAGGGTGTTGAGGCGTGACCAGCCGCTTCCTCGAACCGCTATCGTGATCAGGGTTGAGACCTCAGCCAGTCCGGGACCGGTGGCTTCCACCAGCATCGTGAGCAGTGTGCTTGAGCCGGGCACCCCGTGACCGTCGAACGGCTGGGTCACCATGATCAATCTCGAAGCGCTTGCTCCGGTCGAGCAGCAACTCACCCCAACTCTGTGTCCCCTGGAGCAAACCGGGGCCGCGTCACCGGGCCGCGGCAGTGACTACGCGCAGCTATGCCGCCTGGTCCGCGACGCGGGCCTGCTGAGGCGTCGACCAGCGCGTTACGGTGCGCGGATCGCCGCAACGTTGGCGTTCTACGCAGCCACGTGGGTCGTGATCGTCCTCGTCGGTGACTCGTGGTGGCAGCTGCTGACCGCCGTCGTCCTAGGCGTGGCGGTCACCCAGGTCGCGTTCCTCGGCCACGACGCCGGCCACCTGCAGATCTTCGCCACCCGTCGCGCCAACGACCGGTTCGGTCAGCTGATGAGCGCGATCACCGGGCTCAGCTTCGGCTGGTGGGTGGGCAAACATACCCGCCACCACGCCAACCCCAACAAAGAGGATCACGACCCCGACATCGGCGACGGTGTATTCGCGTTCACCACCACCCAGATCGCCGCGCGCACCGGGGGACTGGGTCGCGTCCTCGCGGCCCGACAGGCGTGGCTGTTCTTCCCCCTGCTCACCTTCGAGGGCTACAACCTGCGCGTGGCCAGCCTGCTGTCGCTACGGTCGGCCGGGCAACGCAGCACCCGGGGCGGCAACCGAGCCGTCGAGCTGACCATGTGGATCATGAACATCGTGGTGTACTGCACCGCGCTGCTGCTGATCATGTCTCCGGTGACGGCGCTGGCGTTCGTCGCCGTACACCAAGGTGTGTGGGGTTTCTACATGGGCTGCTCGTTCGCGCCGAGTCACAAGGGCATGCCGATCATCGCCGCCGAGGAGGACGTCGACTTCCTTCGCCGCCAGGTGCTGACCTCACGCGACGTCCGCGGCGGGGTGTTCACCGATCTTCTGCTGGGCGGGTTGAACTATCAGATCGAACACCACTTGTTCCCCAGCATGCCGCGCGCGAACCTCCGGCGCGCTCAAGAGCTGACGCGTGCTTACTGCGCCGACCGTAACGTCGCCTATTGCCAAACCAGCCTGCTCGGTTCCTACCTCGCCGCCCTACGTCACCTCAACACCCTTGGCGCTCCCCTACGAGGTCACAACCGGTCGTGAGCCCAAGCTTTCGGCAGCGATCTTGGGTTGGTAGTCTCGATGCCGGTTAGGACATAGCCAGCCCGGCAACACCGGATCACCGCTGGTTCCGGGTGCTGAGCGAGCCGCTCGCGCCGGGCATTACGGGCCACCCTGCGTATTCGGGATAGTCATGTCACCCCCCTTTTCCTTTGGCGTACCCCCGGTATCCGGTCGTGCGCGCATCAGATGGACCAAAGCGGAAAGACGGCCGCAGACCCGGGAAGCTTCCGCGGAAGTGACCCCTGAACCCCTTTCCGAGGTCGACGTCGATGTGAAGCGCCGGTTCGACGCCCTCCGGGTTCGATCGCTGACAAAGCGTGCTGAGGCGAGAGACAGATGAACCAGTTGCCAGACGCCCGCACGGCCCTCGCGCAAACGCTGGAATCAGAGGCGAGCTGGTCGGTGCTGAAAGCCCACCAGTACCAGGACGACCGCACCGAGCGATGGGCCGCCGCTGCCCTCGCGTGTGCCGCCTACCTACGCGCGCGGCCCGATGATGATGACGAACGCGTCAACCGCATCGCGGCCGCCTGCGCGTGGAACCAATGGCAGGACGGCCTCCACCTCGGCAAGGATGCGTCACTGTGGGCGTCGCGATGCGAGCTGCCGCCCGAGCAGTTCCTCGACGCGCTGGCCATGGCCGCCGAGTCCGATGCCCAGCGCGACCATGACGATGCTCGCAAGCACGGCCACCCTGACGCTGACCAGGCCCTGCACGTGGAGAGTCGGCGCGACGGCGCGACTTGCGCGGCCATCCGGGCTATCCGAACGGCCCGGCGCGACAACGACGGGTGCGACGGCGCCGGGGACCCTGCGGCGCTGCTCACGTCGTGGCTGGGCCCGATCACCGACCCGGGTTACCGGGCCCGGCAGGACGAGTTGATGGGCGCGGTGGTCGGCATCGCGCGCGCGCTGGCCGAGGTGATGGAGCAACTGGATCCCGGCCGCGCGGACACGGTATTCGACACGGCTGCGGTCCAGGCGCAGGACGGAGTCGCCGCGCCACACTGACCCCCGCCCCCGTCGTTCGGAGTTGGCCTTCGATCGAGTCGCGCTGCCCCGTGCGGTGTGATCAACTCTGGCCGTCGCGCACGCGAGCTCTTGTGGTTCGCGCGGCCGAGCCGACTCCGAGGGGCCAATGTCGTCGTCTGTTCGTCCGCCGAGGTCGCCGGTGCCGGGTTGGCGGGCCAACCGCTGGAAATGGGTCGCAACCGCGGCGGTTGTCCTCGCGGCGGTAGCCGCACTGGCTGGCCGCAGCCCCGCGTCGCACCCGGCGGGCGCTACCGCCGGGTCCAGCTCGACGGTGCCGCATTCCACGCCGACACCACGGAGCACGACGGCGGTCACGTCATCGCCGGCTGCACCCACGCGCACGTCGCCGTCGCGGGTGACGACGACGCCCGGACCGGCGCCGGCCCAGGCGGGTACGGCGCTGGCGGTGTTGGCGGCCGTGGCCGTGAAGGGCCGGGCGCCGCTGACCGGGTACGCGCGGGAACAGTTCGGTCCGTCCTGGACGGACGTGAACCACAACGGGTGCGACACCCGGGACGACATCTTCGCCGCCCAACTGACCCACGTCCGGACCGACGGCGGGTGCCGGGTTGTGTCGGGATCGGAAGCCGACCCGTACACGAACGCCTCGCTGTACTACGTGCGCGGCCGCTCGACCATCGACATCGATCACGTCGTCGCGTTGGGCGATGCGTGGCAGACCGGCGCCCAGCAACTGTCGGTCACCACGCGTACCGCGTTCGCCAACGACCCGTTGAACCTGCTCGCGGTGAGCGCGGCCGCGAACCGGGCCAAGGGCGACGCCGACGCGGCGTCGTGGCTGCCGAAGCAAAGGTCCTACCGGTGTGCCTACGTCGCCCGGCAGGTTGCGGTCAAGGCCCGGTACCACCTGTGGATGACCCGGGCCGAACACGTTGCCATCGCGACCATCCTCGCCCGGTGTCCGACCCAGGCCTCCCCGACCGCTGGGTCCGCCCGCAACCACACGCCGTGGACAGCACCGACGCCGACGCCGACGCACACTTCAGCACCGACCAGTCACCCGAAAACGCAGGCACCGACGCCGAGCTGGCCGCCCACGCAGGTACCGACGACCCCGCTGGCGCCGGCGCCGGTCCATCCGGGTTCGTACTGCGCGCCCCAGGGTGCCACCGGGGTGACCAGCCGGGGCACGTCGATGGTGTGCGGGCCGGCTTCGGATGGCCGCAACCGGTGGCACCAGAGCTGAGACGGCCCGAGCGCCGCGCCATCAGCCGCCCGGGAGCGTTACCCCGGCTCGGCGCGTCTAGCGGTAGGGGTCAGCTGGGGCGGTCGATCTCAGCCCGGTTGATCGTTCCGACGAACGGGTCGCACTCCACCTTCGTGCCGTTGCACGCGGTCTTTCCACCAATGGACAGCTGCTGGTTGTTGGAGATACTGCCGGTGGCGCCCTTCTTCGTCGCGACAACCTTGCCGTCGACCGTCATCTGCACCTGGGTAGCGGTCCTGGCGCAGGTGACCGTGTGGAACTCCCTGACCTTGACCAGGCCCGGGGGCGAGCCGACCCCGCCGTTGCCGGACGAGCCGCGGAAGAGGCAGTCGATGATCCCGTTGGCGATCTCCATCTTGAAGAATCCGCCGGGGGTGGTCGCCTGGCCCTTCTGGATGATGTTGCGGTCGCTGACGGTGAACGCGAACGACACGGTCACCGAGAAGTTGCCGGTGCCCGGGTCGAGCAGCGAGTTGTCCGGCACCGTGACCACATGCCCCGGGTCGTAGGGGGAGTGGTTGTCGGCGAACGGGAACTTGTAGCCGACGAGGCCCTGGGTGGCGTAGCCAGTGGTGATCTTGTTGCCGATCTTGCCGTTGAGGTGGTGGCCGCTGGAGTCGGTCATGACCGTGGCGCCTTTGGCCTCGTTCATCTCCCAGATCGCGACCGGGTTCGCCGAAGCCGCACTGGCCGGTGCGCCGAACGCGACAACCGAGGCCGCGCCCAAGAAGAGCATCATCGTTGCAAACGTGACAGTGCGCTTCATGTTCCGGAGGGTAACGCAGAGGAACTTCATTTACCATCGGCTCAGCCCCGGCTATCGACTGAACCAGCAGAGGCTGGGGCGGACCAAGTGCTGTTTCAGTCAGCCGCGCCCCCGCCTGAAACGACTCCAGGCCCCGGAATCCGGGGCCTGCAGAGTGTCCGAGGGGGGACTTGAACCCCCACGCCCGGTAAAGGGCACTAGCACCTCAAGCTAGCGCGTCTGCCATTCCGCCACTCGGACAAGTGCGGCGCCGAGTCTAACCCGCCACGGCACCGCGCTTTCCGTGCGTACTTGCGAAATGCTGGTGCCGACACCGTCCCGGCCACATCGGTCCCGCGCTCAGGGGTGGCTGGTAGAACCGACGCATGAGCCCAGGTGACGTCTCGACCGACCCCCAGCACGTGCCGCCCGGCGGCGCCGCGACCCTGGCCCAGGACGAGGTAGCCGCCCTGCTGAGCGAGCTCATCCGCATCAACACCTCGAATCCGACCCATCCCGAGCGACCGGCGGCCGAGTGGGTCGCGGGCAAGCTGGACGAGGTCGGCATCGAGTCCGAGATCGTCGAGTCGGAGCCGGGTCGGGCGTCGGTGCTGGCCCGGGTCGAGGGCACGGACCCGTCCCGCCCGCCGCTGCTGATCCACGGCCACCTCGATGTGGTACCGGCCCAGGCCGAGGAATGGACGGTGGACCCGTTCGCCGGCGAGATCCGCGACGGCCTGGTCTGGGGGCGCGGTGCGGTCGACATGAAGGACATGGACGCGATGACGTTGGCAGTCATCCGCGAATGGCGGCGCACCGGTACGAAGCCGCCGCGTGACATCGTGCTCGCCTTCGTCGCCGACGAGGAGGCGGGCGGCGCGAAGGGCGCGCATTACCTGGTCGACCACCGCCCGGACTTCTTCGCCGACTGCACCGAGGCGATCAGTGAGGTCGGCGGGTTCAGCGTCAGCCTGAACGACCAGGCCCGCCTCTACCTGATCCAGACGGCCGAGAAAGGGATCGGCTGGCTGCAGTTGAAGGCCAAGAACCGACCCGGGCACGGCTCGATGGTGCATCCCGACAACGCCGTCACCCAGCTGGCCCGGGCGGTGACCCGCTTCGGTGAGTACGAGTCGCCGGTGATCGTGACCGACACCATGCGTGAGCTGCTCGACGACATCGCCGGGCTGACCGGGCTGCAGTTCGACGAGAACGATCCCAATGCCTCGCTGCAGCACTTCGGTGCCGGCGCGCGCATGCTCGGCGCCGCGCTGCGCAACACCGCCAACCCGACGATGCTCACGGCCGGCTACAAGGCCAACGTGATCCCGTCCTCGGCCGAGGCGACCATCGACACCCGCTTCCTGCCCGGCCAGGAGCACGAGTGGGAAGCGAAAGTGGCCGAACTCGCCGGCGACGACGTCGAGTTCGAGTGGCTGCACAAGGACATCGCGGTGGAAACGACGTTCGACGGCGCGATCGTCGAGGCGATGGTGCAATCGCTGAAGGCCGAAGACCCCGGCGCGCAGCCCGTGCCTTACCTGATGAGCGGCGGTACCGACGCCAAGTCGTTCTCCACGCTGGGTATTCGCTGCTTCGGTTTCTCGCCGCTGTTACTGCCGCCCGACCTGGACTTCACCTCGCTGTTCCATGGAATCGACGAGCGCGTCCCCGTCGACGCATTGCAGTTCGGCTGCCGGGTGTTGGCCCGGTTCCTCAGCGCGTCGTGATGCCAGCACGGCCGACGGGTTGATCCGCCGAGGAACCGGGCTCCGGTCAGGTCGTCCGATGCACCGTGAACGGAACCTGGGCCGGGTGGGCCTTGGTCACCCCGAGGTAGACCCGCGACGCCGGCAACCGCACGTTGCCGACGTTGAGGTGCGCGACCGTGATCGACGTGGCGCAGTCGGCGTGGAAGTCCACCCCGTCGACGTGGCCGTAGTTGGCGAACGCGAACACCAGGGTGCGGTGGTCGGCGCTCAGGCGGGCGACGTCGCCCTTCTCCAACCGAACCGGGTCGATGCGCATGGCCGTAGAGCTGGTGATCGTGCCGGTGTAGACATCTCGGCTCGAGCTGCGGTGGGTCACCCGCAGGTGCATGCCGTGCGTGTCGTGCCAGAGGTAGTCGCCGCCTCGGTCACCCCCGGAGAAGCCGGGCGGCGCACCCTGGATGCGATCGGCCCACGGGCCGGCGTCACACGCCGCTTGCGCGGATGGGGCTGCGGACGGGGACGTGGGGGCGGCAGTCGCCGGTGCCGACACCGCGAGACCGGCCGAACCGGCCAGCGCGGTGCCAGCCGCCAGCAGCAGCAGACGTCGATGGTTCATGGAGCTTCCCTTCGCCTGTGGCCGCCTCTCGTGGGCGACCGACACGCGAAGACTGGGCTGTGAATGTGCGGATCCGATCAGCGTCCGGTCGGCGTTGCGTCCGCGTCTGATTCAGGAATGACGTGGTTGGAACTCAGGTGTACAGACCGGGCAGGGGTACCGCGTCAGCGTCGTGCGGGCGGCGCTTGCGACGCAGGACGATCCGGCGGGTCCCGTCGACGTAGCGCTGGACCCGGGCCAGCTCCCACCCGCCGTACTCGGCGTGCAGGGCCAGGCGCACCGCCGCGTTCATCCGGCTCACGTCGCCGGGGATGCGCATGGGTGCGTACTCCCACTCGGTGTCGACCTCGGCGGCAGTCATCGTCGGGCCATTGTTCCACTGACCGACGGGGTTGCGGAACGCCCTGGGTCAGTCCTCGCGTCAATCCTCGGGTCAATCCTCGTGCTTGAGCCGCGGCCAGACCGTGCTCCAGCCGCCGACGGGGCCGCGGCAGACGGCGACCGGTTGGCCCTGCTCCTCGTTGTCGACGTCCACCCCGTTGTCCAGGTGGGCCACGGTCGAGCACGACGCGAACAGCCTGGCCGCGTAGTCGACCTCACCGCCGACGAACACGACCACGGTGGCCGACGCCGGCGGCCGGCCCTGGAAGTAGAGCTGGTTCTGCGCGCTGTACCCACGCGGCAGGCCGAGCGCCGGGCCGTAGCGGGCCAGCGCGCCGGCCTCGCCGTAGTTGCTGGCCACCACCACCGTGCGGGCCCGATCGGCCGCGGGCAGGCCCCGATAGACGGCGGCGACCTGGCGGGCGTACGCGGGCCAGCCCACGCTGTCGGCGACGGCCTGGTTGATCCCGGGTACGGGCGTGTCGTGCAACGCTCCGACCGGGATCAGCGGCAACGCGATGATCGCGCTGACAACCGCGTTGACGGCAACTACGGCCGCAACAACCGTGCGCCGCGCGCCGACCCGCCGCCGGACAACCCAGTCGCAGGTGGGGACACAGCCGATCGCGAAGTACATGCCGATCAGCGGCAGCGGGTAGTACGACTGCGAGCCTAGAATGAACACGAGCGCCAGCAGCACGGGCAGGGCGGCGGCCAGGAACCGGATCGGGCGCCACTGGGGACGGCGCCACAG
Organism: uncultured Jatrophihabitantaceae bacterium; assembly: GCA_964252015.1. Classification (GTDB taxonomy): domain Bacteria; phylum Actinomycetota; class Actinomycetes; order Mycobacteriales; family Jatrophihabitantaceae; genus CAXSBR01. Next base: position 56,309 of record CAXULW010000013.1, read on the forward strand.
CGCGACCACGCCGCTTATCCAGACCACGACCAGCGGCGGCCCCAGCAACAACGCCAACGTCGGCCACATGGAGATGCGGACATCGCCGGCGTTGTGGGCGGACAGCTGACGCCCGAACTCGAGCTGGGGCCAGCCGTGCAGTGCCTGGTAGAGCACGTTGGGCAACCCGAAGGCCACGGCCACCCCGATCGCGGCGAGCACCGGGTGCGCGGCCAACAGCCGCCGCGGTCCGGTGATCAGGATGCCGCCGGCCAGCGCGGTCAGCAGGATGACGATCAGCAGCTTGTTGTACAGGCCGATGCCCACGACTAACCCGGCCCACAGCCACCACCGATCCTGGTGGCGCAGACGCGCCCGGATGACGAACAACAGCACGAGCAGCCAGACCGCCTCGTCGATGCTGGTGGTGAGCAGGACGTGCCCGAGCACGAGTGGGAACGCGGCGAACGCGTACGCCCAGGCACTGAGCGTCTGTGCGCCGCGGCTGCCGCCGACCTCGCGGGTGATGCCGGCCACGACCAGCACCGACACGGTGGCGGCGAGCGTGGCCCACAGGCGCAGGGCCCAGACTTCGTCGGTGAGCAGGTCGCGGCTGATCCGGACCAGCAGGGGAGTGAGCGGCGGCTGGTCGAGGTAGCCCCAGCCGGGTCGCAGGGCACGGAAGTACAGCTCGTCGCGTTCGTAGCCGTACCGCGCGCTCGTCGCCGTGAGCACCACGGCCTGGACCACGACCGCGGCCCATACCGGGCCACGTGCGAACCGCGGCCGTTCGCCCGAAGTCGTCTCGGTCACGGGTTGACGTTCGCCGCGCGGCCGTCTCTCGGACCGAAGGCGGCCAGCGCGTCGAAGTCCGAATTTCGTGAGTTGAGGTACTCGTCGGTCCACTCGTCCACGTCGGGATAGGAACTGGTCGCGGCGATCGACGCCCGGGCGAGGGCGATGTCGAAATGCGTGGTCCGCAGTGTTGCGGCGCCGTCGGCCAAGGCGGCCCAATGCGCACCGGCACCGCCGTACGGCATGCCGACGCTGCCGGGGTTGACGACGAGGCGGCGATCGGCCAGCCGTATGAACGGCATGTGGGTGTGCCCGCAGACCACGGTGCCCACGTCGGCCGGGACGCCGGCGAAGACGTCGGTCCAGCGGGATTGGCGCGAATCGACCAGGACGACCTCATCGTCCACGCGCGGGGTGCCGTGGCAGAACAACACCGGTCCGAACCCGTCGACGGACAACGTGACCGGGTGGGGGAGGGCGCGTAGGACCGCGACCAGGTCCGGGCGTTCACGCAGCTGATCGGCCGCCCAGGCCGCGATGGGGTCCGCGTTGGTCAGCGCCGGGTCGTCGACGAGCTCGACGAGCTCACGATCGGCGTTGCCGCGCACGAGCACGACCCGAACGCCCAATTCCAGCAGCCGGTCGAGCACTTGCGTCGGCTGTGGCCCGGCGACGATGTCGCCGGTGACGACGACGAGGTCAGCCGCGACCACGAACGGCTCGGCCAGCACCGCGTCGAGCGCGGGCAGGACCCCGTGGACGTCGGACAACACGGCCACCCGGCCGATCGCGGACGGCATCACGAACCGTCCCGGGCCGACGCTCGGGCCGACGTCCGGGCGGGTTGGGTGCGGGCGGGTTGGGTGCGGGCGGGTTGTGTGCGGGCGGGTTGTGTGCGGTCGAATTCGGTGCGGGCGGGTTGTGTGCGGTCGGGTTCGGTGGGGCTGGGGGCACCCGGGTTCAGGTGGTCGCGCAGTGCGTCGACCAGCCTGGTTCGACGGGGAACGGCCCCGACATCGCGGACGGCCCGGCGCAGGCCCGGACCGACCGCGGGCACGATCGACAGGTGCCGTTGGGCCCGGGTGAGCGCGGTGTAGATCAGCGGCCGCGAGAGCATCCCGCCGGCCTCGGGCGGCAACACGACGACGACGGCCGGGAACTCCGAGCCCTGGGCCCGGTGCACGGTGATGGCCCAGCCGTGGGTGAGGTCGGTGAGCATTTTGCCCTTGACCCGGGCCGGCCCGGAGGCGAAGTCGACCGTGACCACCCCGTCCACCACCGCGGTGACCGTGCCGACCTCACCGTTGGCGAAGCCGTTGGGCTCGGCTTCGGCGTGGTTCGCGGTAGCCACCACCCGGTCACCGGGATCGAACTTGCGCTGGCCCTGGCTCGGGTTCAGCTGCGCCTTGAGCACCGAGTTCAGCGCCGCCGTACCGGCCGGGCCGCGGTGCACCGGCGTGACGACCTGCACCTGCTCGCTGGGTATGCCCAGGGCGCGCGGGATCGAATCGGTGACGAGCTGGCGCACCCGCTCGGCCGCGTCCGCGGAACCGCGGGTGGGGACGACCACGACCTCGCGGTCGGCCGAACCCGGGTTGGCCGGCAGCTCGCCCCCGCGCACGGCCGTGGCCAACCGGGCGATGGCGCCGCCGGTGGCCTGCCGGTACAGCGTGGTCAGCTCCACGGTGGGGACGACGTCGGCGTCGATGAGGTCGCCCAGGACGCGTCCCGGACCGATCGAGGGCAGCTGAGCCGGGTCGCCGACGATGAGGACGTGCGCGCCGTCGGGGCACGCAGCGAGCAGCACCGCGGCCAGTTCCACGTCCAGCATCGAGGCCTCGTCGACCACGATCACCGTCTCGTCCAGCGGCCAGTCCGCGCTGCGGGCGAAGCCGGCCGCGTAGGCGTGCGGGTCGCCGGGTTCGCGGCTGTCACCGGTGCGGCGGCCGGTGGCGCCGAGCAGGCGGTGGATCGTGGCGGCCGGGCTGTCGCAGAGCTCCTCGAGCCGCTTGGCCGCACGACCGGTCGGCGCGGCCAGCGCCACGGCGTGACCGGCCCGTTCGGCCAGGGCGACGACCGCGGCCACCGTGCGGCTCTTACCGGTTCCGGGGCCACCGGTGAGGATGCTGACGCCGTGGTGCAGCGCGTTGGTCACCGCGTCGCGCTGGCGGTCGTCGAGGTGGGCCACGGCGCCGTGCAGCGCCGAGGGTTTGCCGGCGATCGGACGAGCCGCGCGGACGAGCCGGGCGATGTTCTCGGCGATCGACTCCTCGGCGGCGCCGTAACGGGTCAGGGCCAGCAACGCGACCGGCTCACCGTCCGGGACGGTGGCTACCGCGGGCAGCACCGACTCGTCGTCCACGGCGCTGCGCACGGCCGCGCCCGGGTCGGCCCAGCCCAGATCGCGCAGTGACCGGGCCACCGCGACCGCCTCATCCACGGTGTGCCCGTCCCGGGCCCGTTCGGAAAGCACCCATCCGACCAGGGCCCGGCCGCGCCGCGGGTCGTCGACCCGCACCCCGGGCACCGCGGCACGGGCCAGCCGATCGGCGGTGGCGACGTCCACGTTGGGCAGCGCCAGGATCGACCACGGATCGTCTCGCAGATGCCGGGCCGCGCCCGGACCGAACGCATCGACGGCCCGGGCGGCCAGGCGTACGTCCAGACCGGCCTCGACCAGGAGCTCGCACAGCTCCAGCGTCGGCGCGGCGGCGATGAACGACGAGAGCAGGCGACCCGCCCGCAACGGCCCCACCTTGGGCAGCCGTTCGAGCGCGCTCTTGCTGACCTGGTCGGCCGCGGTGATACCGGCCTCGGGCATGACCGCGGCCAGCGTTGTGCCCAGGCCGGGCCAGAGGCCGCCGGCACAGAACGCCGCGAACGCGGGATCGACCGAGACCGGGGCCGCGGTCATCGGGTGGGTCCCGCGGAGGTCAGGCCCGGCGCCGACACGTCGTCCAGAGCCGAGCGGATCGCATCGGGCAGGCTCAGTTCGCTCGCGTTCAGGGCCGCGGTGAGCTGCGCGCTGGTGCGGGCGCCCACGACGACCGAGCTGACGCCGGGGCGATCCCGCAACCAGCTCAACGCCACGGCCACCGGCGTGGTGGCCAAGCCGTCGGCCGCGGTGGCGACGGCCTCGATGACGCCCAGCGCCCGGGGTTCGCCGCGCGCCACCCGTTCGGCGCCGATCCCCACGCGTTCGCCCTGTTCGCGGCCGACCAGCGCACCGCCGGCGAACGGGGCCGAGACAAGAAGTCCCACGCCGAGTTCGAGGGCGGCCGGGATCGTGTCTTGCTCGACCGCCCGGGTGAGCAGCGAATATTCGACGTGGTCGGACACGATCGGGGCCCGGCTCGGCCACGCCTGCTGCCAGGTTGTCGCTCGGGCCAGTCGCCACCCGTCGTGATCGACCACGCCGGCGTAGCGCACCCGCCCGGACGCGACGGCCTGATCGACGGCGGCCCACGTCTCGTCCACCGGGACGCCCGCCCCGCCGACCGGGACCTGCCAGAGGTCGATGTGGTCGGTGCTAAGGGTCCTGAGCGAGGCGTCCAGCTGGGTCATCAGGCTCTGCCGGGACGCGTCGCCCCCGGCCCGGACCGCCAGCACGAGTTCGGCGCGGTCGGAGCCGGTCGAGCCGTTCGCGCCGCTCCAGCCCATGCTGCGGCTGAGCACCGACTCGGCGGCTGAGCCCGCGATGACGTCGACCAGTGTTCCGCCCGCGGCCCGGAACGCGCGCAACAAGCTGACCGCGCCGTCCTCGTCCGTGCGCCGGGCACCGCTCGACCCGCCGCCTGACGGCCCGCCGGCGAACCAGGCCGCGGTACCGAGAGCCAGGCTCGACACCCGCAGACCACTGCGGCCGACCGGGCGTTGCTCCACGCCGCTGGAGCCTAATCGTGCCCGGCGCCGATCCGGGCGACCTGTGGACGCGACGCGCGAACCGTCCCGGGATCAGGCCGACCGATGGAGCCACCAGTAGATTGGCCCCGTGCGCCTCGGATTGAACCTCGGTTACTGGGGCATGGGCAATGACGCCGACAACCTGGCCCTGGCCCGGCGCGCGGACGAACTCGGCTACGACGTGGTCTGGGCCGCGGAGGCCTACGGATCCGACTCGCCGACCGTCCTGGCCTACCTGGCCGCACAGACGACCCACATCGACCTCGGTGCGGCCGTGATGCAGATCCCGGCGCGCTCACCGGCGATGACGGCCATGACCGCGGCCACCCTGGATGCCCTGTCCGGCGGCCGGTTCCGGCTCGGGCTGGGCGTGTCCGGGCCGCAGGTGAGCGAGGGCTGGCACGGGGTGCGCTTCGACCAGCCGCTGGGCCGCACCCGCGAATACGTCGACATCGTGCGGCTGGCCCTGAGCCGGCAGCGGGTGCGTTATGACGGCCAGCACTACCGGCTGCCGTTGCCCGATGGGCCCGGCAAGGCGCTCAGCCTGACCGTCCATCCGGTGCGGGCGAACCTGCCGGTCTACCTGGCCGCGGTCGGGCCGAAGAACCTCGAACTGGCCGGGGAGATCGCCGACGGCTGGCTGTCGATCTTCTACGCGCCCGAGACCGGTGCGGAACAGCTCGAGCACGTCCGGGCCGGGCAGGCCAGGTCCGTTCAACGCAACACGCCTGCGGACGGCGCGCCCGATTTCGACGTGGTCACCTCGACCCCGATCGTCGTCGGCGACGACGTCGAGGCGTGCGCCGCCCCGGTGCGTTCCTACGCCGCGCTGTACCTGGGCGGCATGGGCAGCACGAAGCAGAACTTCTACCACGCGCTGGCCACCCGGATGGGGTACGGCGAGGCGGCCGACGAGGTGCAGCGTCGCTACCTCAGCCGCGACTACGACGGCGCCGCGGCCGCGGTGCCGGCCGAATTCCTCGATCGGACCGCCCTGCTCGGCCCGCCCGCGCGCATCGCCGAACGAATGCAGGCGTTTGCCGAGTCCGGCGTCACCACCCTGTCGATCACCCCCCACGCCCGCACCCGGCCCGACCGGCTGGCGGCCCTCGAAGTTGCGGCCACCGCCCTGCAACAGTCCGGAGTGCGCGCATGAATTTCGGTCAGGCCCTCGTCTACGGCCTCGTGCAGGGGCTGACGGAGTTCCTGCCCGTGTCCTCCACCGCCCATCTGCGGATCGTGCAGGAATTCTTCGGCTGGAAGGACCCCGGCGCGCCGTTCACCGCCGTCATCCAGCTCGGCACCACCGTGGCCGTCGTCCTCTACTTCTGGCGCGAACTGCTGCAGATCACCGTCGGCTGGGCCCGGGGACTGGTCGACCGGACGCCCCCGCGCTCCCTGGAGTACCGCATGGGCTGGTACCTCATCCTGGCCACCATCCCGGTCGGCGTCTTCGGCCTGATCTTCAGCCACCAGATCGAGACCTCGGCCCGCAACCTGTGGGTGATCGCCACCGCGCTCATCGTGATGGCTCTGGTGCTGGGCGTGGCCGAGCGGGTCGGGACCAGGAAGCGGGTCGAGGAGGAACTCACCGCCGCTGACGCCGTCGCCGTCGGCGTGGCCCAGTCGCTGGCCTTGATCCCGGGCGTGTCGCGCTCCGGTGCCACCATCACGGCCGGGCTGTTCCGCGGCCTCGACCGGCCCACCGCGGCCCGGTTCTCCTTCCTGCTGTCCATCCCGGCCGTCGTCCTGTCGGGGCTGTACGAGGCCCGCAAGATCGGCGGGGACGGGGCGCCCGGCGTCGGCATCACCGCGGTGGCCACGATCGTCTCCTTCGTGGTCGGCCTGGCCTCGATCGCGTGGTTGATGCAGTACATCAGCAAGCACTCCACCCTGGTCTTCATCGTCTACCGCATCGGCATGGGCCTGCTGCTGATCGTCTTGCTGAGCACGAGCGTGCTGTCGGCGACCGGCTGATGACCAACCCGTTGCTGACGCAGGCACCGAGCGAAGAGGCAGTGTGATGAGCACTGTCATCCTGTTGCGCCACGGTTTGACCGCGATGACCGGACCGGTCCTGGCCGGCCACACCCCCGGGCTGCACCTCGACGAGCGCGGGCAGAAGCAGGCCGCCGCCGTGGCTGAACGGCTGGCCGCGGTGCCGTTGGCCGCCGTCGTCAGCAGCCCGCTGGACCGCTGCCTGGACACGGCGGGCGCGGTCCTCTCCGCGCAGCAGGCGGCCGGCTTCGACCCGCAATGGCAGGTGGACGAACGCATCGTCGAGTGCCGCTACGGCGACTGGACGGGCCGGGCGATCAAGGACCTGGCCAAGGAACCGATGTGGAAGGTCGTCCAGCAGCAACCCAGCGCGGCCGTCTTTCCCGGCGGTGAGGGCCTCGGGCACATCCAGGCCCGGGCGGTGGAGGCCGTGCGCGACTGGGACCGCCGGTTGGGCCCCGAGGCGGTGTGGGTCGCGTGCAGCCACGGCGACGTGATCAAGGCCATCGTCGCCGACGCGCTGGGCACCCACCTGGACCAGTTCCAGCGCATCGTCGTCGATCCCTGCTCGACGTCGATCATCCGTTACGGCGACACGCGCCCGTTCGTCATGAAGGTCAACGACACCGGCTCGGACCTGAGTTTCCTGCGCCCGCCGAAGCGTCGTAGCCGCCGCAAATCCGCGGCGGACGCGACCGTGGGCGGCGGAGCGGGCCCGGGCTCGGTCTGAACCTGTGCAGGGTCTCGCGCCGGAGCGCGGCGGCCGCGACGGGCTGCATAGAATGACCACGATGCCTCGTCAGCTGCACTACTTCGACCGACCGCGTCGTTTCGTGGCCGGTACTGTCGGCCAGCCTGGTGACCGGACGTTCTTCCTGCAGGCCACGGACGGCACCCGGGTGGTCTCGGTGGCCTTGGAAAAGGCCCAGGTTCAGGTGCTGGCCGAACGGCTCGAGCAGATGCTGGAACAGCTGGCCGATCGCACCGGCGTGCCCATCCCGCCGGCGGCCCCAACCGACACCGGCGCGCTCAGCCAGCCGATCGACGAGGAGTTCCGGGTGGCCGCACTCGGGCTGGCCTGGGACTCCGAAACCGGCCAGGTCCTGATCGAGGCCCAGGCGCCGGCCGAGGACGCCGAGACTGCGGAAGCGACATTGCTGGAAGACATCACCGAAGGCCCGGACGCGCTGCGGGTGCGGATCGGTCCGGACGAAGCCCTGGCGTTCGCCGAGCGGGCCCGCCGGGTGCTGGCCGCCGGTCGGCCGCCGTGCCCGTTGTGCGCACTGCCGTTGGACCCCGAAGGCCATATCTGTCCGCGGCTCAACGGATACCGCCGCGGAGTCCCCGTTGGCCCGGCCTGACGCCGAACCCGACGACATCGACGATGATCTCGGCTCCTACGATCCGGACGACAACGTGGCCACCGAGCCCGAACTGGCCACTGCGTCCGAGCTGACCCCGGCCCGGGTCATGGCCGAGGCCGATGCCCTGGAGTTCCTGTCCCACGCCGAGTTGGGCATCGAGGGCCAGCTGGTCGACGCGTCGAACGCCACGCTGTACGTGGGCGCCGAGTACAACGGCGTGCGGGCGGCCGCGGTCTACAAACCCGTGTCGGGCGAACGGCCCCTGTGGGACTTCCCGGACGGCACGCTGGCCGAGCGGGAGGTCGCGGCCTACGCGGTGTCGGCGGCCAGCGGATGGGGTGTCGTCCCCCCGACCGTGCTGCGCGACGGGCCGTTCGGGCCGGGCATGGTCCAGCTCTGGATCGACGTGGACGAGCGGGTGGACGTGCGCTCCCTGCTGCGCCGCAACTCCGAGGTGCTCCGCCCGGTCGCCGTGCTCGACGCCGTCATCAACAACGCCGACCGCAAGGGCGGGCACCTGCTCCCGACGCCGACCGGACGGGTGTACGGCGTGGACCACGGGGTGTGCTTCAACTCCGACGAGAAGCTGCGCACGGTGCTGTGGGGCTGGGCCGGGGAACCGTTGTCCGAGACCGAGATCGACGTGCTCATCCGCCTGCGGGCCGATCTCGACGGCCCGCTCGGCGAAGCCCTGTCGGCCTTGTTGACGGTCACCGAGGTTCGCCGTACCCGGCGTCGCGCGGATCGGTTACTGTCCAGCGCGCTGTTCCCGCAGCCGTCCGGGCGGTGGCCGCCGGTGCCCTGGCCCGCGTTCTGACCATCGCTACTCCCGGGTTGTCGACCCCTCGGCGCGTTACGGCGCGCCTTAGCACGAACAACCGGCTCAGTGGCTGGTCACCAAGGCGTCGAGCTTGACCAGGGTCTCGGTCATCGCTTTGCGGTTGCGGCGGGGGAAGCCGAGCAAGCGCAGCGCTAGGTGGTTGCTGGCGCCCGCCGGGTCCCACTCCTCGCACACCGTCGTCCCACCGTCGACGGGGTCGAGCAGGTAGCGCCAGACGTGGCCGTTGAAATGGCGCCACGCGATCCGGTGGCCCTCCTCGAACTCCACGACCTTGTTGCTGATGCGGTAAGGCGCGCCGATCTTCATGTCCATCCCGAACCGGGCACCGTTCGACAACCGCGCCGGGTTCCCGTGCTGCGCGGCACGCACCGTCCCGCCCCCGTCGATGACGGGGTGCTGCGCCGGGTCGGCCAGCACGTCGAAGATCCGTTGCGGCGGTGCGGCGATGAACCTCTCGACGACGATCTTTTCCAGGGCCATGGGCCCAGTGTGCCGTTAACGCGAAGAAGGCCCGTTCCGACTACTGTTCATGGCGGTCAGACAGTGGGCCCCCTCCGCGCACGCCTCCAGGTCGGTCCGGTGTGCGCGAAAGCACAACAGGAGAACGAATGATCGGAACCATCGTCGGGCTCATCATCATCGGCCTCATCGCCGGCGCCATCGCGCGTCTGGTGATTCCCGGCAAGCAGGACCTCAGCATTGCCATGACCATCGTCATCGGTGTCGTGGGATCGTTCGTCGGCGGCTTCCTCGGCTACCTGATCTTCCACAAGGACTCGTCCAGTGGGTTCGTCCAGCCGTCGAGCTGGATCGGCTCGATCATCGGGGCGATCATCGTCCTGGCCGTCTACCTGCGGGTGACGGGCGCCAAGGCCGTTCGCTAGAGTCGCCGATCGCCGATCGCCGATCGCCGATCGCCCGCGACCCGGCCCGGACCGAACGACCCGGGCCGGGTCGCGCGGTCCGATCTCGTACGGTGTCGGAATGCAGTCCTGGAACCGACCCGACGTCCCCGACCTACCTGGGCAGGGGGAGCAACTGCGGTTGTTCGACACCTCGACCGCGGCGGTCGTCGATGTCGGCGTGGGTGCGGCGGTCAGCATCTACGTCTGCGGGATCACCCCGTATGACGCCACCCACCTCGGGCACGCCGCGACCTACCTGGCGTTCGACCTGGCCCAACGGGTCTGGCTCGACTCCGGTAAGAGCGTGCGGTTCATCGAGAACGTCACCGACATCGACGATCCACTGATCGACCGGGCCGCGCAGACGGGCGAGGACTGGCAGGCGTTGGCCGAACGCGAGATTGCGCTGTTCCGGGCCGACATGACCGCGTTGCGGGTGCTGCCCCCGGCCGAGTACGTCGGCGCGGTGGAAAGCATCCCGCAGATCGCCGAGGCGGTGGCGCAGCTGGTGGAGCACCGGGCGGCCTACCGCGTCGACACCGATGTGTACTACCGCATCGATGCCGACCCGGCGTTCGGCTCCGAGTCCGGCCTGGACCGCCGGCAGATGCTGGCGTTGTTCCGCGAGCGCGGCGGCGATCCGGAGCGACAGGGGAAGCAGGACCCCCTGGACTCGCTGCTGTGGCGGGGCGAGCGCCCGGGCGAGCCGTCCTGGCCGAGCGCCCTCGGCCCGGGCCGCCCCGGATGGCACATCGAGTGCTCCTACATCGCCCTCAGCCGCATCGGGATGGGTTTCGACGTGCAGGGTGGCGGCTCCGACCTGGCCTTCCCGCACCACGAACATTCCGCCGCGCACGCCCGCTCGCTGACCGGGCAGAAGACCTTCGCGCAGGCCTACGTCCACACCGGCATGATCGGGCTGGACGGGGAAAAGATGAGCAAGTCTCGCGGCAACCTGGTGTTCGTGTCCAAGCTGCGCGGCGCCGGCGTTGACCCGATGGCGATCCGGCTGGCCCTGCTCGATGGGCACTACCGCGCCGACCGGGAATGGACCGGTGGTCGCCTGCCCGCGGCCGAGGCACGCCTGGCCCGCTGGCGCTCCGCCGTGGCCGGCCCGGCCCCGGACGCCACCGCGCTGCTCGGCGAGGTCCGGGCCGCGCTGGCCGACGACCTGGACACCGCCCGGGCCATCGCCGCGGTCGACGCCTGGGTCGCCGCTGCCGCCGCTGTACTGGAAGGTGACGGAGATCCCGCTGTCGAAGGCGCCGGCGTGTTGGTACGCGATCTGGTCGACGCCCTCCTCGGCATCGTGCTGTAGCCCGTCGGCCCAGGCCGGCCCACGGGAGCGCGCGGTGATGATTCAGAGGCGGTGAGCATTCCCGACTTCAGCGAGGCCGAGCTGGGTGCTGCAGGTGTGTTGGCCTCCGTGCAGGCGGACACGCCGGGTGACCGCCTGCCCCAGGGCCAACGCTCTGCCGTGGGCCACGCCGGAGGGGATCGACGTGGCGGCCCTGCAACGGGCGCGGATCTGGCCGGCGTCGACGTCGACACCTTCCCGGGGTTGCCGCCGTACGTGCGCGGGCCGTAACGCCCATGTCCTGTCGACGCGACGCCTTGCCGCCCCCACGGCCGGGCGTCGGCCAGGAGCTCGGCTACCGGTGGCGGCGCGAGTGCTAGCCAAGCACTTGGCTACGCGCGGGAATGGGCGCTACGGACCATCAGAAAGATTGCGAAACCGAGCGGGATGAAAGCTACCTCGGAGCAGACGAGCACGAAGCCCACAGGAGCGTGACCAAGGCGCGGAACCGTCTCGGTCAGCAAAAACGTGCCAAAGAGGACGTCGGCCCACCCCCGTAACTTCCACGACTCGATGTCCCGCATCCACGGATAGATGATTTGCTTCCGGGTGAGCGTCGCCGTTCCAACCACCAATTCCAGCAAGGCAACAGCGAATGCCACCCACGTCCACGCTGTGGCGGCGACACTCAAGCTCATCGGTTATCCCTGCGCTGGTGGTGTGGGTGCGACCGCCCATGGTCACATCCTGGCCTGATACCGCGCACCTCGAACCCCAGCGGCCCGGTTGCGGAAGGACAAGCCCGTACCTGCGGCAGCCCCTCGGCGGCGCTGATCGCCAGGGCATCCAAGCGAGGCAACCGGATCGATACGCTCGAACGACGCACGAAACTCACGGTGCGCTGGTCGACAGCTGGAACCAGAACGGCCCGGAAGGACAATTCATCCGGATGGCTCAGCGAGACACCGCGAGCGCGGCGACGACGATCGCGATCAGCAGGATCGCTGCCGCGATGAGCACCGCAGCCCGATGGGTCGCCCACAGCAGCGCCGGCGCGGATTGGCGTCGTCGCGCCGCTGGGTTGTTCGACAGCACCGGCTCCGACCACTCCGCGGCAGGCGGTGGCCACTCGGCATAGCGCGGTGCCGATTGCGGGGTCGCTGCATGCGGTGCGGTCGCCGACGGCGTTGCCGATGGCCTTGCGTTGGGCGGTGGCGGGCTGGCCGGTTGCGGGCTGGCCGGTTGCGGGCTGGCCGGCGGTGGGCCGGGGATGGTGGACCGCGGGATCACCGCCCGAACCCGGGTGGACGACGTGGTCGTCGCCTCAGCGAGCCGGGCGCCGGACGGCACCACGATCTGGGTCAGGCCGAGCCGCAGTTCCTGCTCGATGCGCTGCAGTCCGCGCGCGAACGCCAGCGCCGAACTGGGGCGCAGGGCCGGGTTGCGGGCCATGGCCTGGCGCAACAGCCGGTCCAGCGACTCGGGCACGTCCGCACGACCGGTCGGCGTCGGCTCGCCGCGCACTATTCGCCCGTGCAAGGCGGCGGCCGAGTTGTCCTCGCCCGGACGCTCGAACGGTGACCGGCCGCTGAGCAGATGCCAGACGGTGGCGGCGAGCGAGTACACGTCACCCCGCACGTCGGGCGGAGCCGATGCCAGCAACACCTCGGGCGGGGCCCACGGCACGGAGACCCCCTCGACCGGAGCGTCCGGCCCGGCGATGACGGCCGCGAGCCCGAAGTCGGTCAGCCCCGGGTTGCCGTAAGGGCCGCCCAGGACGTTGGCCGGTTTGACGTCACGGTGCAGGATGCCCGAGCGATGCGCGGTCTCCACAGCGCCCGCGATCTGGATGCCGATCCGCAGCGCGTCGGCCACCGGGATCCGTTCGTGCCGGGCGCGCTGGGCCAGGTTGGGTTCCGGGTAGAACTGCATGACCAGGAACGGGCGCCCCTCGCCCGTTACGCCCGCTCGGAACACCGGGACGATGAACGGGTGGTCGGCCAGCGCGGCCATCGCCTTGCCTTCGGCGGTGAACTGGCGGCGCCGTTCGGCACTCAAGCCGGGCGCGGTCAGTATCTTCACCGCCACCTTCATGCGCGGCTCGTCCTGCTCGTACAGCAGCACGTCGCAGTACCCACCGGAGCCGAGCGGGCGCAGGTAGGTCAACCCGGGTATCTGCGGTACGAACGGCCCGATCATCGACGCCGCGGCCGCTGGCTCACGCCTGGGTTCACGCGGTCGGGACCTCGTAGCGAAAGACGATCTCGTCGGCCAGGTTGACCTCGGCGTTGGGCTCGAGCGGCATGGCCTCGTGCGCGCGCAACCGGATCGGCGCCTGACCGGGATTCGTCACCGTCGTGCCGTTGGTTGAAGCCAGGTCAACGACGAGGACGTGCCAGTCCTCCAGGCGAACCTCGACGTGGGTGCGGGACACGTCGTTGTCCGGGGAGGGCAGCCGGACCAGGTGCGGACGCCCGACGTCGTTGGCGTCCGTCGTACGGGGGTTGCGGCCCATGATCACGCCCCGGTCCAGGGGCACCACATCACCGGTGGACAGGCGGATCAGGCCGAGCGGCGGACGGACGGCCAGGAACGGGCGGGTGTCCTCGATCGCGGTGCCACAAATGCGGCAGTAGGGCTCGTAGGTGGGGCCGAGGTGACCGTAGGGGCAGGCCACCGCCTGCACGGTGACACTGACCGACACGGGCGCCGCCAGCTCCGGCGGGGCCGGCTCGGCTTGCGGTGCCGGTGGGGACTCGATGATCGGGGCCACCGGCACCTCAGCAAGATCGGGCGAGGCGGGCGCCGTGACCAGGGTCAGGGTGACCGAACCGGCCAGCACGGTCCCGCCGACAAGTGGATCGCCGTTCGACGTGACCACAGGCGCGGCCAGTTCCTCGGGCGTGACGCCGATCGTCACCGCGGTCGTGTCGGCATCAAGGCGACGCTCGAGCCAGGTGGCCAGACCGTCGGCCGTGACGAGGTGGGTCCGGCCGCCGGCCTGCAGCGTTGCCGCTCGACCGGCCCCACGCAGCACGACGCTGCCACCGCCGGGGTCAACGCACACGAACGCGAACCCGGGCACCGCGCTCGGCGTGCGGCCGGGCGCCGCGGCCACGAGGGCGTCCACGATCGCCAGCACACCGGCCCGGTCACGGACCAGCGGCCAGCAGCGGGCCACCGTCTCCCCGGTCGGCGGCCGGGCGAACACGAGCGCCGAGCCCGGGGCGACCAGGGCCACGTGCGGCCCGGCCGTGTAGACCAACCGGCCGACGTCCGACCCAGGTCCGGCATCGGGTCCGCCGGGGTCGGTCACGGATCGTCCTCGCCTTCGCCGTCGACCGGGCCGCTCGCGTCGACGGCGTCCGCGTCCGCGTCGTCCGTGGCGTCCAGCGCGGCGATCGAGCGCGGGCTGGTGTCCTCGTCCACAGCGCCGTCGGCCGGGTCGTCCGGGCGCACGACGATGACGGTCACGTTGTCGTGGCCGCCGGACTCGACCGCAGCCGACACCAGGACCGCCGCCGCCTCCCGAGCCGAATGAGAGGCCGTCATGAGCTCGGCGATCCGCTCGTCCGGCAGCTCACCGGTGAGCCCGTCGGAGCAGATCAGGAACTGTTCGCCGGGGGTGGGCGGGAAGACCCACATGTCGACCAGGGGCTTCTCGTCGCTGCCGAGCGACCGGGTGATGATGTTGCGCCGGCGATCCGATCGGGCCTGGTCGCGATCCAGGCGACCGCTGGCGACCAGTTCCTCGACCTCGGAGTGGTCCACGGTGACCTGGGTCAGCACACCGTCGGCCAACCGGTACACCCGCGAGTCACCGACATTGAACACGGCCCAGTGCTCGTTCCCACCGGCGGTGACGACGGCGAGCCCGGTGATCGTGGTACCCATGCCGGCCCGGCCGAGTTCGGCCGCGGCGGTCGCGGCGATCTCGTCGTGGGCGGTCAGGACGGCGGACGCGACGGCTTCGGCGGTGAACTCGCCCAGAACTGCGGTTCGGTCGAGCACGGCGATCGCGATGGCGCTGGCCACCTCGCCGGCCTGGTGGCCACCCATCCCGTCGGCGACCACAAACATCGTGGTCCGGGCCAGGTAAGCGTCCTCGTTGTGGTCGCGGTGAAGGCCGGTGTCGGTGGCCACGCCATAGTCCGCGTTGCGCATCCCACCTCATCCCGTCGTTCGTTCACCGTTGGCGACGCCCGGCGGGCGACTTGTCCGCGTGAGCCTAATGCGCTGTCTGCAGATATGCGGCGACGCGAGGTCATATCGCAGACAGACCACTGGTGCCCTGTTTGCTAGCCGCGGGGTCGATTGCCGGGCCCGCGGCCGAACCCGTCGTCGCGTCGGCGCAGGTAACGCTCGAACTCGCGCGCGATGGAGTCACCGGACGCTTCGCGCAATTCGCCTTCATCGTCGCGTTCTTCCAGGTTGCGGATGTACTCGGTGACCTCCTCGTCCTCGGCCGCCATCTCGTCCACGAGTTTCTGCCACTCGCTGGCCTCGTCCGGCAGCTCGCCGAGGTCGACGGCGAGATCCAGGGTCTCCTCGACCCGGTGCAGCAGCGCCACCGTCGCCTTCGGGTTGGGCGGCTGGGACACGTAGTGCGGCACGGCCGCCCAGAACGACATCGCCGGAACGCCGACCCGCACGCACGCGTCCTGCAGGATGCCGACGATCCCGGTCGGACCCTCGTAGCGGGAGCGTTCGAGCCCGAAGCGGGCGGCGGACTCCGAGTCGTAGGAGGTGCCGGTGACCGGTGTCGGCCGAGTGTGCGGAGAGTCCGACAGCAGCGCGCCCAACGTGAGAACGGTGGTGATGCCCAGGCCGTGCACGGCGTCGAGGACCTCGTCGCAGAACGCCCGCCAGCGCATGTTCGGCTCGATGCCGCGCAGCAGCACGACGTCGAACGCCGCGCCGGGCGGGCGGCAGATCGACATGCGGGTCGTCGGCCAGGTCACCGATCTGGTCACGCCGTCCACCAGGGACACGATGGGCCGGTTGACCTGGAAGTCGTAGTACGGGTCCGGGTCGATCTCGATGATGGTGCGCGAGGACCAGATCGTCTCCAGGTGCTCGACCGCGTTGGTGGCCGCGTCACCGGCGTCGTTCCACCCTTCGAACGCCGCGATCATCACCGCGTTCGTCAGCTCCGGCCAGCCGTCGAAGTCACTCATGCGCCCGTCCCTGGTGAACCGGTCGGCGGGGGCGGAGGACGGCGGGTGGCCGTGCGGCGGCCCAGGGGCGATGCGACTGCCTCATACCAAGAAGCGTACGGGCCGAACAAGGCACGCCATGGTCATTTGGCAGGTGACCACGCAGTTATCGCAGCCGCGCCGCCGCAACGTCTCACCTACGAT
>CAXULW010000013.1:72850-104897 GCA_964252015.1 uncultured Jatrophihabitantaceae bacterium
CCTACGATCCGGCAGCGCCTTCCAACTGGCCGGCGAAAGCCCCCGGCCGAAGGCCACGCCCCACCTGGTCTTGGGCAGGTGACCACGCAGTTATCGCAGCCGCGCCGCCGCAACGTCTCACCTACGATCCGGCAGCGCCTTCCAACTGGCCGGCGAAAGCCCCCGGCCGAAGGCCGGGCCGTTATTCGTTGTCGGAGCGGTAGCCGAGGTTGGGCGAGAGCCACCGTTCGGCTTCGGCCACGGTCCAGCCCTTGCGGCGGGCGTAGTCCTCGACCTGGTCGCGCCCGACGTGGCCGAGCACGAAGTACTGCGACTGCGGGTGGGAGAAGTACAGCCCGCTCACCGCGGCGCCGGGCCACATGGCCATGCTCTCGGTCAGCTCGATGCCGGCGTTGGCCTTCACGTCGAGCAGGTCCCAGATGGCCAGCTTCTCCGTGTGTTCCGGGCAGGCCGGGTAGCCCGGCGCGGGCCGGATACCGATGTACTTCTCCTTGATGAGCGCCACGCTGTCCAGCGACTCGTCGGGCTGGTAGCCCCAGAACTCCTTGCGGACGCGTTCGTGCATGCGCTCGGCGAACGCCTCGGCCAGGCGATCGGCCAGCGACTCGAGCAGGATCGCGCTGTAGTCGTCCAGCGCGGCCTTGAACTCGGTCACCTTGGCCGCACTGCCCAGGCCGGCGGTGACCGCGAAGGCGCCGACGTAGTCGCGCAGGCCGGTCTCCTTCGGGGCGACGAAGTCGGCCAGCGAACGGTGCGGCACGCCGGCGCGGTGCTCGGTCTGCTGGCGCAGGTGGTGCAGGGTCGTGCGCACCTCGCGGCGGGTCTCGTCGGTGTACACCTCGACGTCGTCACCGACCGTGTTGGCTGGGAACAGGCCGAACACGCCAGCGGCGCTCAGCCAGTCCTCGGCGATGATCTGGTCGAGCATGACCTGGGCGTCGTCGTAGAGCTTGCGCGCGGCCTCACCGGAGGCGGGGTTGTTGAGGATGTCGGGATAGCTGCCCTTCATCTCCCACGCGTTGAAGAACGGCTGCCAGTCGATGTAGTGACGCAGTTCGGCCAGTGAGTAGTTGTGGAACGTCCGCACGTACTGCACCGGACGCCGGGACGCGTGGTAATCGTCGGTGTGCATGTCGCGCAGTTGCTGGGCGATGAGGTGCGGACGCGGCGGGCGGTAGCCGGTCCAATCGATCGGGGTGGCATCGGCCCGGGCCGCGGCGATCGGGACCATCACCTTGGCCTCACTGCGCGACGCGTACCGCTCGCGCAGGGAGTCGTAGTCGGTCTGCAGGTTGGCCAGCAGGGTGGGGCGCTGCTCGTCGGACAGCAGAGCGGCCACCACCGGCACCGAGCGCGACGCGTCCTTCACCCAGATCACCGGGCCGTGGTACTTCTGGTCGACCTTGACCGCGGTGTGCGCGCGTGACGTGGTCGCACCGCCGATCATCAGCGGGATGTCGAGGCCCTGGCGCTCCATCTCGGCGGCGAAGTTGACCATCTCGTCCAACGAGGGCGTGATCAGCCCGGACAGCCCGATCACGTCGGCGCCGTGCTCCTTGGCCGCGTCCAGGATCTTCTGGGCCGGCACCATCACGCCGAGGTCGATGACGTCGTAGTTGTTGCACTGCAGCACCACGCCCACGATGTTCTTGCCGATGTCGTGCACGTCGCCCTTGACCGTGGCCATGATCACGGTGCCGTTACTGCGGCCGGCGTCCTCAGGGGACTTTCCCGCCTCGATGTAGGGGATCAGGTAGGCGACCGCCTTCTTCATCACCCGGGCCGACTTCACCACCTGCGGCAGGAACATCTTGCCGGCGCCGAACAGGTCACCGACGACGTTCATGCCCGCCATCAACGGGCCCTCGATGACCTCGATGGGCTGCCCGCCGCGTCCTTCGATCAGCGCGCGCAGCTCCTCGGTGTCGGTCTCGGCGTAGGCGTCGATGCCCTTGACCAGCGCATGCGTGATGCGTTCGTCGACGGGCAGTTCGCGCCACTGCTCGTCGATGGCCTCGACCTTGCGACCGTCGCCGGCGAACTCGGTCGCGATCTCGAGCATGCGCTCGGTGGCATCGGCCCGGCGGTTGAGGATGACGTCCTCGATGCGTTCGCGCAGGCGCGGATCCACCTGGTCGTAGACGACCAGGGCACCGGCGTTGACGATGCCCATGTCCATACCGGCGCTGATGGCGTGATACAGGAAGACGGCGTGGATGGCTTCGCGCACCGCGTTGTTGCCGCGGAAGGAGAACGACACGTTCGACACGCCGCCGGACACCAGCGCGCCGGGCAGGTTGGCCTTGATCCAGCGGGTGGCCTCGATGAAGTCCACGCCGTAATTCGCGTGCTCCTCGATGCCGGTGGCCACGGCGAAGATGTTCGGGTCGAAGATGATGTCCTCGGCCGGGAACCCGACCTCGTCGACCAGGATGCGGTAGGCGCGCTCGCAGATGGTCTTGCGCCGTTCCAGGTTGTCGGCCTGCCCTTCCTCGTCGAAGGCCATGACCACAACGGCGGCGCCGTACTTGCGGCACAACGTGGCCTCGCGGCGGAACTTCTCCTCGCCCTCCTTCATCGAGATGGAGTTGACGATCGGCTTGCCCTGCACGCAGCGCAGCCCGGCCTCAATCACCTCGAACTTCGAGGAGTCGACCATCAACGGCACCCGGCTGATGTCGGGTTCGCTGGCGATGAGCTTGACGAAGCGGTCCATGGCCGCGACGCCGTCGATCATGCCCTCGTCCATGTTGATGTCGATGACCTGCGCGCCGTTCTCGACCTGCTGGCGGGCCACCGTCAACGCGGCCGGGTAGTCGCCGTCGCGGATGAGGTTGCGGAAGCGGGCCGATCCGGTGATGTTGGTGCGCTCACCGACGTTGACGAACAGCGAGTCCTCGGTGACGATCAGCGGCTCCAGGCCGGACAACCGCAGCGCCAGTTCGCGCGGGCTCGGGGCCCGGCCGGCGACGCCGTCCACGACCGCGGCCATGGCGGCGATGTGTTCCGGCGTGGTGCCACAGCAACCGCCCAGCAGGTTCAGCAGCCCGCTTTCGGCGAACTCGCGCACGACCGCCGCGGTCTGGTCCGGGGCCTCGTCGTACTCACCGAACGCATTGGGCAGCCCGGCGTTCGGGTAGCAGGAAATAAAGCAGTCGGCCACGCGAGCCATCTCGGCCAGGTACGGGCGCATCTCGGCGGCACCGAGGGCGCAGTTCAGCCCGACCAGCAACGGCTTGGCGTGGCGGACCGAGTTCCAGAACGCCTCGGTGACCTGCCCGGACAGGGTGCGCCCGGACGCGTCGGTGATCGTGCCCGAGATCATGACCGGCCAGCGTCGTCCGCGCTGCTCGAACAGGGTCTCCAGGGCAAAGATCGCGGCCTTCGCGTTGAGGGTGTCGAAGATGGTCTCGACGATGAGCAGGTCGGCGCCGCCGTCGACCAGCCCGTTGGCCTGCTCCAGGTAGGCATCGACGAGCTCGACGTAGGTGATGTTCCGCGCGCCCGGGTCGTTCACGTCGGGCGAGATCGAGCCGGTGCGGTTAGTCGGGCCCAGGGCGCCGGCGACGAAACGCGGCCGATCCGGCGTCCGCTGCGACATCGTGTCGCACTCGGCCCGGGCCAGGCGTGCCGATTCGTAGTTCAGCTCGTAGGCCAGCGCTTCCATGCCGTAATCGGCCAGCGAGATCTTCTGCGCGTTGAACGTGTTGGTCTCGACCAGGTCGGACCCCGCCTCGAGGTAGGCCCGGTGGATCCCACGGATGGCGTCGGGCTGCGTCAGCGTGAGCAGGTCGTTGTTGCCTCTGAGGTCGCTGTCCCAGTCCGCGAAGCGTTCTCCGCGGTACTCGGCCTCGCTGAACTCGTGGCGCTGGATCATCGTGCCCATCGCGCCGTCGAGCAGGAGGATGCGCGTGCGGAGCAGGTCGGCCAGCACGTCGGTTGCGTCGGGGCGCAACGAGGCGGCCGCCGCACCCGGCGCGGAAGCGGGGACGGATGGGGGCCTAAGAGCGGGCACAGAAGCGGGCACGGTAATCCCTTGCTGAGTCGATCGGCCAGCTACCAGCATCTCATCTCGCCGCGATTGGGTATCGCAAGCTGGGCGGCCCTTGACCGTAACCGTCTGAACACCAGAAATATTCGCAAACACCGTCGCCACGCCGCGATACCGCCGACCCGATGGCACCAAGCCGGAAGTGTTCGATGAATCGGCTGAAACAGGCTGGGCCGGTTCTGTTGGCCGCGGTCGTCCTGGCGGTAATCGCGGCGGCCGGGTGCAGTTCGGGTAAAGCGACCTCGAGTAGGTCGGGCACGACGACTCCCATCCAGACCACAGCGATCCAGCCGACAACTCACCCGTCAACCACAGCGTCTCACCCGTCAACCACAGCGTCGGCAACGCCTTCGGACGTTGGCGCGGCGTACATCCGGGCCATTAACAATCTCTGTTCCAGAACCGAAGGTGCGGTCCTAAAGATCGTGCCGTCGGGCTACTCAGCGACGACACCCGTGCGCATCCTTGTCCAGCAGGCGCCCGGCCTGCGAAGGTTTACCGGGCCTTCGACCTCCAGTTGGCCAGGATCGCCGTCCCGCCCGCAACGGCGCCTGCCGCCGCAGCCATGCGCGCAAACGTGATGACGTCGGACGCGATGAAAACGAAGGCGATCGCTGCCGCGACCAAAGGCCAGAATGCGTACCGCGCGGAATACAACCGGCAGATCGCTTACTTCGGCACCGGCACCGGCACCGGCGCCGGAGCCGCCGTATTGGCCAAACGCGACGCGACCGGGATCAGCGACAACTGCAATTACCGCTAACGATCGAACCGCAGTTTCAAGTCGGCCTGCGCGGGCGATCCGACGGGCGTGACGGGACGGGCTGATGTGGTGGCAGTCTCGAAGCCCACGTTCGGTTGTCGCGTGGGGGGTTGGGCCGGGTTTACTGAACTGCGATGCCTACCGACGAGCACGCCCGCATGACCAGCGCCGGGCCGGACGCGGTCCTGTTCGACATGGACGGGACGCTGCTGGACTCGGAGAAGATCTGGGACATCGGCCTGGACCAGTTGGCGGCGCACCTGGGCGGGCAGCTGTCGCCCGCGGCGCGCGAGAGCATGCTCGGCTCGCCCATCGGGCTGTCCGTCCGCCTCGTCCATGAGGACCTCGGCGTAGACGCCGACCCGGCCGAAAGCACCGCGTACCTGCTCGATTGCGTGGCCGCGATCTTCGCCGACGACCTGCACTGGCGCGCCGGAGCCCGCGAACTGGTGACCGCGGTGGGCGCGGCCGGCCTGCCCACCGGACTGGTCACCTCGACCGTGCGGCGACTGACCGACGTGGCCCTGGACTGGATGGGACGGGAGCTGTTCACGGTCAGCGTGTGTGGCGATGAGACGCCGACCCAGAAGCCGACGCCCGCCCCGTATCTGCGGGCGGCGGAACTCCTGGGCCTGGAGCCCGCGCGGTGCCTGGCGGTGGAGGACTCCCCGATCGGCATCGCCTCGGCGGAGGCGGCGGGCCTGGCTGTGCTCGCGGTGCCGAGCGAAGTGGCCATTCAGCCCGGTCCGAAACGGGTGCTGCGGCGAGATTTGGTAGGCGCGGACCTCGACGCCCTGCGCGCGGTCTACGCCCAGCTCGTCCCTTCGGCCTGAGCGCCGCCAGTCGGGTGACAACAACGGCAGCGGCCCAGGGCAGATACCGCCCCGGCCGCTGCCGTGTGGTCAGACCTCGCCCGTCGATTCGGATGGTCCAGGTAGGACAGTCGCTGCGACTCAGCTGCCGTCGGCGGCCTGGGCCTTGTCGACGACCGAGTCGATCTGGTCGCCGTGGCCGACCTTGTCTTCGACCGCGTCGCCGGCCTTGTCCAGGCCTTGATCGACCTGGTCGTCATGCTCCTCGGCCAAGTTCTTCAGATCGTCCAGTCCGGGCATGGGTTACCTCCTGATCAGGTTGGCGAGGGTGCCAACGGATCGGACTCTAGGCCGGGAGCAACGGCGGGTCAGCCGCCCGGGTATCGGAGGCCGGGCCAGCGCGACGATCGCGGTCGGCGGCGGCGCGGTCGGCGGCGGCTTCGACCGGGAACGGCGGCAGGACGCCACCCTGGGCCGGGCAGGAAGCGTGGTAGTCACACCAGTCGCACAGCCGGCCCGGGTTGGGCTGGAAGTTGCGGGCCTCGGTGGCCTTCTGGATCGCGGCCCAGATCGCGTGCAACGTCCGTTCGAAGCGTTCCAGCTCCTCGGCCTCGGGGGAGTAGGAGAGGGTGTCGACGTCGGCCAGGTAGATCAGCCGCAGCTGACGGGGCACCACCCCGCGGGTGCGCCAGAGCACCAACGCATAGAATTTCATCTGAAACAGCGCTTTGCCCTCGAAGGCCTCACGTGGGGTGCTGCCGGTCTTGTAGTCGACGACCCGCAGGTCGCCGGCCGGGGACACGTCGAGACGATCCACGTATCCGCGCAGGCGCAGCCCGTCGATCACGACCTCCACCCGCTCCTCACGAGCCGCGGGCTCCAGCCGCTGTGGATCCTCGAGCATGAAGTAGTTGGCGACCAGGTCGCGGGCGGAATCCAGCCACTGCGCGACCGCTGCCGACTCAGTGCCCGCAGCAGCGGCGACGTTGCCATCGTCCGAGCCGGCAGCTCCGTTCGACAAGCCCGTGCCGCCCGCGCTTTCCGAGCCGTCCAAGCCGGCGGCGCCGTCCGTGTTGGCCGCGAACAGGGCGGCCAGCTCGGGCTCCTGGGCCAGCAGCTGGGCCCACACTGGGGCGACCAGATCTTGCGCCGCCGCCACCGTCCGCGCCGCCGCCGGCAGGTCGTAGAGCTGTTCGAGCACCGCGTGCACGACCGTGCCGCGGGTGGCCGCGGCGGACGGCCGCTCGGGCAGGCGGTCGATGGTACGGAAGCGGTACAGCAACGGGCAGTTCTTGAAGTCGGCCGCCCGCGACGGGGACAGCGAGCCCACGAACCCGACCACTTCCGGTTCGGACCCGCACGATGTCACGGCGCCAGGCGCGCCGGCCCGGTCTGCGGCCACCTCGCTCGTAGGACGATCGATCGTGGGGGCATCGCTCGTACGCGAATCGTTCGTGGGGGTATCGGATAGCAGGGCAAAGGCCATGGGAGAACCGTAGGCGCGGGGTCCGACAGTTTCGATCCGCCGCACCGCGGCGCTGCGTAGCATCGGCGCGGTGACCGCTCCGGACGACCCGCGCGGCTACGGCGACCCAGCCGGGCCGCGCCAGGGTGGCCGTTCGTCGACCGAGCGAACCGGCGGACCCGACCACAGCGCTCCACGCGGGGCGATCCGGATCGGGCGGTTCTTCGGAGTCCCGCTGTACGTCTCGTCGTCCTGGCTGATCATCGGCGTCGCCGTCACGGTCGGTTTCGCCGACGTGTTCCGTACCAGCGTCGACGGAGCCGACGGGAGCACGCCGTACCTGCTCGCTTCGGCCTTCGCCGTGTTGTCGCTGCTGAGCGTCCTCGGTCACGAGCTGGGCCACGTGATCGCGGCGCTCGCGCTCGGCCTGCGCGTGCGCCGGGTGTTCATCTTCCTGCTCGGCGGGGTGTCGGAGATCCAGCCCGAGCCGACCCGAGCCGGCCAGGAGATGGCGGTCTCTGCGGCCGGACCGCTGGCTTCGGCCGGCATCGGTGCGGTGGCCTGGTTGGGCACGCTGGCCACGGCGGAACACAGCGCCCTCGGTGTCGAACTGCGGGTTCTGGTCTGGAGCAACTTCGTCATCGCCGTGTTCAACGCCCTGCCCGGGCTGCCGTTGGACGGCGGTCGGGTGCTGCGCGCGGCCATCTGGGGTGTGACCCGGTCGCGGCTGCTCGGCACCAGGATCGCGGCCTGGGGCGGGCGCATCCTGGCCGCGCTGGTCGCCTCGGCCGGCGTGTTGTTCGAGCGCGGCGAGCTTCGTCTGGTCACCGTGGTGTGTGCCGTTGCCCTCGGCGCGTTCCTGTGGATGGGCGCCTCGCAGAGCCTGGCCGCGGCCCAGATGACGGCTCGGCTGCCCCATCTGGAAGCGGGCCCACTGGCCCGGCGCGCGATCTGGGTCCGCGGTGACCTGCCCGTAGACCAGGCCATCCGGCGGCTGCACGAGACCGGTGCCCGGGCCATCGTCGTGATCGACGGCGCCGACCGGCCGGTCGCCGTCGTCAGCGAAGCCCGGATCACCGCCGTCGCCGGGCCGGCGCGGGCCTGGACCGACGTGGCCGAGGTCGCGGATGCAGTCGGTGCCGTGCACCCGATCCCGGTCGGACTGGCTGGCCGGGATCTGCTCGCCGCCTGCCAGGAGCACCCGGCGGGCGAGTACGTCGTGGTCGACCCGGCCGGGCGCGGCGTCGGCGTGCTGGCCATGTCCGACCTGCGCGCGGCCCTGCTCAACTCGGGCCGGAACCAGGAGGCCCTGACGTGAGCGGTCCCGGGGAGGTGTTTGCCGCCGGCGACCGCGTGCAGCTGACCGATCCCAAGGGCCGGCTGCACACGGTCACGCTGGAGCCGGGCAAGCAGTTCCACACCCACCGTGGTGCCATCGAGCACGACGCGATGATCGGCGCCCCGGACGGCAGCGTCGTCACGGCCACCTCGGGGACCGCCTACCTGGCGCTGCGCCCGCTGCTGGCCGACTACATGCTCTCGATGCCACGCGGCGCGGCGGTCATCTACCCCAAGGACGCGGCCCAGATCGTCATGCTGGGCGACATCTACCCGGGCGCGCGGGTGCTGGAAGCGGGCGCCGGATCCGGTGCGTTGACGTGCGCCCTGCTCCGCGCGATCGGGCCGCAGGGCCGTCTCGTCTCGTGGGAGAACCGGCCCGAGCATGCGGTCGTCGCCCGCGCGAACGTCGACACCTTCTTCGGATCGACGCCCGAGAACTGGTCGTTGCGCGACGGCGACGTGATCGAGCATCCGAGCGAGGACACCGTCGACCGCGTCATTCTCGACATGCTGTCGCCGTGGGAGGTGCTGGACGCGGTCAGCGCCGCGCTACGTCCCGGCGGGGTGCTGATCGGGTATGTGGCGTCGACGACCCAACTGTCCCGGCTGGTCGAGGCGATCCGCGAACGCGGTGGCTACACCGAGCCGACGTCGTGGGAATCGTTGATCCGCGGTTGGCACGTGGTCGGCCTGGCCGTGCGCCCCGAGCACCGCATGATCGGGCACACCGCGTTCCTGGTCACCGCCCGCCGACTGGCTCCGGGCGTGGTGGCCCCGTCCCGGCAACGCCGCCCCAGCAAGGGCTGAACCCGCCCGTTTGTGGTGGCAACTGACCCACCTGAGTGGGTCGATACCCACCACAAGTCGGGGTTGGCGTGGGTTAGAGCGCGCCACCGTTCTGCCAGGTCGACCAGTTGACGTTCCAGTCGCCGAACCCGTCCCAGGACGGCATCTGCTTGCCGGGGGCGTTGGGATAGTTGACGACGTCGCCCTCGCGGGAGAAGTTGTAGAACCAGGTCGCGTCGGCCGTGCCCAGGTTGGTGCAGCCGTGCGACGTGCTGGCCACGCCGATGTGACTGTTCCACTTGGCCGCGTGGACGAATTCGCCCGAGTTGGTGATGCGCACCGACCAGGGCACCTCCTCGGAGTAGCCCGGCCCGCTCATGTGCTCGACCCGGTTGCGCTCCATGACGACCTTGATCCCACTCGTGGTCGGCGTGCTCGCCTTGCCCAGGGAGACCTTGATCGTCTTGATCAGCTTGCCGTTGTCGTACACCCGCATGTTCAGGGCCTTGGCGTCGACCACGGAGTAGTGATACGCGCCGATGCTGTAGTCCAGGCTCAGGTTGTTGGCGAAGGACAACCCCCGCCCGGCGCTCAGTTTGTTCACCGGCAGGGCGACGTGGATCTTGGCGTTCGCCGGCCAGAACTGTTGCGCGCGGTAGTGCACCTCCATGGCCGAGTCGGCGAACGGCTTCTCCCAGTACCAGGCACCGCCCGCGGGTTTGCCGTTGACGGTGACCACGGCCGCCTTCTCGAACGCGATCTTGCTGGTGGGCGAGCGGCTGAACCGGATGACGAGCGGCATGCCGACCCCGTACACGCCGCCATCGCCCTCGAGCGAGGAGACGTGGACGGGTTTGCCGAGCTTCACCGGCTTCGGGGTGGGCTTCGGGGTGGTCGTCGGAGCCACCGTGGTGGTGGCCGCGGTCGAGGTGGACGAGGACGTGACCGTAGCGGCCGTCGTCGTGGGTTTCTCCGGGGCGCCGGCCGAGGTGCAGGCCGACCCGGTCACGGCGCCGACGGCCAGCAGGGCGCCGACGACGACCCGCGCACGGGGCAGCGGTTTCACGCGGAGACGCTCCGACCGGCGGCGTCGACCAGGTGGATGCAGGTGCCGGGGCACTCCCGCGCGGAGTCGATGACGTCCAGGCGCAACGAGTCGGGAATCACCACGCGCGCACCGGGTGCCTGCTGCAATTCGCCGTCGGCACTCTTGACATAAGCCAGCCCGTCGATGTCGAACTCGAACACCTCCGGCGCGTACTGAACGCACAACCCGTCGCCAGTGCATTGCTCCTGATCGATCCACACTGCCGCCGCGTCCGTCACGGTTTCAGGGTAATCAGACGCTCCGACGCATGCGCGCTGCCGGTCCGGGGTGTCGGGCGCTGTGTAGGCTGCAATTGAGCAGGTCGGCAGGCACGGATTACCCGCACGGGCCACCTGTTTGCAGCCCATACGGAGCACCTCGAGGCGACATTCTGGGGGAGGGACGGCTCATGGCCGAACACCACGATGACCCCGCCCTGCCGCCGGCGTCCGGACGGTCGGGCGGCCGCGACGTCGCCGAACTTCTCGGCGAGATCGAATTGCTGCGGGCCAAACTGGCCGAATCACCGCGGCACCTGCGCGCGTTGGAAGAACGCCTGAACGACGCGCACACCCGGGTCACGTCGCTCAACGACCGCAACGAGCGCCTGGCCGCCACCCTGCGCGAGGCCCGCGACCAGCTGGTCGCCCTCAAGCAGGAGGTCGAACGGCTGGGCCAGCCCCCGAGCGGCTACGGCATCTTCCTGGACGCACACGAGGACTCCTCCGTGGACGTGTTCACCGGCGGGCGGAAGCTGCGCGTCTCCGTGTCGCCCGAGGTCGTCGTCACCGATCTCAAACGTGGCCAGGAGGTCATGCTCAACGAGGCGATGAACGTCGTCGGCGCCCTTGGCTTCGAGCGCGCCGGCGAGGTGGTCATGCTCAAGGAGATCCTGGCCGGTGGCGACCGGGCCCTGGTCATCGGTCACACGGACGAGGAACGCGTCGTCCATCTGGCCGAGATCCTGCGGGCGGCGCCGCTGCGCGCCGGTGACTCGCTGCTATTGGAGACGCGCAGCGCCTATGCCTACGAGCGGGTGCCCAAGAGCGAGGTCGAGGAGCTCGTCCTGGAAGAGGTGCCGGACATCGACTACGCCGACATCGGCGGGCTGAGCCGCCAGATCGAGGCGATCCGTGACGCGGTCGAGATGCCGTTCTTGCACGCTGACCTGTTCCGCGAGCACCAGTTGCGCCCGCCGAAGGGAATCCTGCTCTACGGCCCGCCCGGGTGCGGAAAGACGCTGATCGCCAAGGCGGTCGCCAACTCGCTGGCCAAGCACGTCGCTCGGCGCAGCGCCGAGGCCGGCGGTGACGGCCTGGACACCGATGGCCTGGAGACGGGCGGAACGAACCCGGCCGGGCGTTCCTACTTCCTCAACATCAAGGGCCCCGAGCTGCTCAACAAGTACGTCGGGGAGACCGAGCGGCACATCCGGCTGGTGTTCCAGCGGGCCCGCGAGAAGGCCAGCGAAGGCACGCCCGTCATCGTCTTCTTCGACGAGATGGACTCGATCTTCCGCACCCGCGGCAGCGGCGTGAGCTCCGACGTGGAGAACACCATCGTGCCCCAGCTGCTCAGCGAGATCGACGGGGTCGAGGGCCTGGAGAACGTCATCGTCATCGGCGCGTCCAACCGCGAGGACATGATCGACCCGGCCATCCTGCGTCCCGGCCGCCTCGACGTGAAGATCAAGATCGAGCGGCCCGACGCGGAAGCCGCGCGCGACATCTTCGGCAAGTACATCCTGCCCGGACTGCCCATCCACAAGGACGACCTGGCCGAGCACGGCGGCAACGCCGAGGCCACGGTCGCGGCCATGATCCAGAACACGGTCGAGCGGATGTACACCGACACCGAGGAGAACCAGTTCCTCGAGGTCACCTACGCCAACGGGGACAAGGAGACGCTGTACTTCCGCGACTTCAACTCCGGCGCGATGATCCAGAACATCGTCGACCGGGCCAAGAAGATGGCGATCAAGGACCTGCTGACCAACGATCAGCGCGGTATCCGCATGCAGCACCTCATGGCCGCCTGTGTCGACGAGTTCCGGGAGAACGAGGACCTGCCCAACACGACCAACCCGGATGACTGGGCGCGGATCTCGGGCAAGAAGGGTGAGCGGATCGTCTACATCCGCACGCTGATCTCGGGCAAGGGCCAGGAATCCGGCCGGGCGATCGACACGGCCAGCAACACCGGTCAGTACCTGTAGCTGCGCGTCCTTCGGTAGCTGCGTGTCGTTGGTTCGATCCACGGGCCCGGCGCGCTGCCGAGCCGGTTGGGTCTGGGTTCGCGGATGAGCCCGCTCCAGGCTCTGATCGTGTTCGTGGCCGGCGTGTGGGCGGGCACGATCAACACCGTCGTCGGGTCGGGCACGTTGATCACGTTCCCGGTGCTCCTGGCCGTCGGGCTACCGCCGGTGACGGCCAACGTGTCCAACACCCTCGGGTTGGCGCCGGGATCGGTGTCCGGCGCGATCGGGTATCGGGCCGAGCTGACGGGCCAGCGCCCGCGGCTCGTCCGGCTCGGGGCGGCGTCGTTGCTCGGCGGAATCCTCGGCGCGATCCTGCTGCTGCAACTGCCGGCGGGCGCGTTCAAGGACATCGTCCCGGTCCTCATCGTGCTCGCCCTCGTCCTCGTGATCGTGCAGCCCCGCTTGTCGGCGAAGTTCGCCTCCCGCGCCGACGGCGAGCGTGTGGCCGTGACCCCGCTGCTGTGGGTGCTGGTCTTCGGCACCGGCGTCTACGGGGGCTACTTCGGCGCGGCCCAGGGCGTCATCCTCGTCGCAATCATGGGCGTGCTGCTCGACGAATCGCTGCAACGGATCAACGCGGCCAAGAACGTGCTGGCCGGGCTGGTCAACGGCGTGGCGGCCATCGTCTTCATCCTGGTGTCGAGGTCGCACGTGAACTGGCTCGCCGCGGGATTGATCGCGGTCGGTTCGGTCCTGGGCGGGGTCATCGGCGCCAGGGTCGGCCGGCGACTGTCGCCGGTGGCGCTGCGCGCCGTGATCGTCGTGGTCGGCCTGTTCGCCATCGCCAAGTTGCTCGTCTGAGCCCGGCGACCCCGGCTTTGCTGGTCGGCGTGACCCATGCGCAGGCTTCGATGGGGACCCACGAGCAGGCTTCGGTGGGTCATCTCGACCAGCAAAGCGCGCAATGGGGTGGGTGATGGGTGGTCGCTGGCCGCGTGGCCGCGCTGCTGGTGCCCGGCGGGACCTTCGCCTGTTTCGGTGGGCAGCTGCACCTGGCCGACCCGGCCCTCGAGGCCGCCGGGCATGCCGCCCGCGCCCCGTTCCTGGAGACCGACAGCTTCCCAACGCCGGACCCGACGCCAGCCGACCGGGAGACGCAGAGTGACCACGACCCGTGGCCCGGGACGGAACTCGAGCGGTCGGCCCTGTTCACCGACGTGCGGCAAACGGTGGTCGAGCGGCGCCTGACCGTCACCGCCAGCGACTACCTGGGTCACCTGTCGACCATCTCGGCCTACCTCGAGCTGCCCGTGCCGGTGCGCGCGGAGGCGTTCGATCGGATCGGACACGTGCTACCGGAGCACGTCGTGATCACAGCGGACATCACCGTGCACCTGGCCCGGCACGCTTCCTGAGCTCGGCCCGGCCAGCACAATGGCGAGGTGGGCACAGGCTTTCGATGATCACGGTCATTGGCGGGGGAGTCATCGGCTACACCTGCGCGGTGCGGTTGGCCGAGGCCGGTCACGACGTGCACGTCATCACCGCGCACGAACCCGCAGACACGACGACGTCGGTCGCGGCCGCGATCTGGTTCCCCTACCTGGCCGAGCCGATGGCCCAGGCGTTGCGGTGGGGCGCCCGGTCGCTCGACGTGTTCGCCGACCTCGCGGCCGACCCCTGCACCGGTGTGCTCCTGCGGGAGGGTCTGGTCATCCACCGTCACCCCGACCCGGACATGCGCTGGGCCAGCGTTCTCGACGGCCATCGCCCGGCCCGCCCCGACGAGCTACCAGTGGGTGCACCCGGCGGCACGGTGTGCACGGTGCCCGTGATCGACACCGGTCGCTACCTGCCCTGGCTGCGCGAGCTGGCCCACGCTCGCGGCGTGACCACCGAGCGACGACGGATGCAGCGGCTTGACCAGGTCGACGGAGACGTCGTTGTGCTCGCCGCCGGACTGGGTGCGGCCGAGTTGGTCGGCGATGCCGACGTGTACCCCGTCCGCGGCCAGATCGTCCGCCTCACCAACCCGGGACTCACCCGTTGGCTACTCGACGACGGCGATCCGAAGGCACTGACCTACGTCGTACCGCGAATCGATGACGTGGTGTGCGGCGGCACCGCCGAGCCGGGTCAGCTCGATTGCACCCCCGACCCCGGCGCGGAAGCCGCGATCCTGACCCGGGCCCGAGCATTGGAGCCGGGCCTGGTCGACGCACGGGTGATCGGTCGAGCGGTCGGTCTACGCCCGGCTCGGACCGTCGTCCGCCTCGAGTCCGAGGACGGGCCCGGGCGCCGGACCGTGCACTGCTACGGCCACGGCGGAGCCGGCGTCACACTGTCCTGGGGCTGCGCCGACGACGTCGTCGGCCTCGTCGACCCCTGAGTACGCCGGGCGTTGCTGCCCCCTGGGACTCAGTCGTGCGGCTGGCCGTGCCTTCCGCCGGGCCGCGCGGCCAGGGTGGCGATACCTGGTCCGGTCAAATCGGTGCCGCCGCGGACGGGGACGGGGCAATATGATCGCGTGATCGAGATCGGCAGCCGGCGACGCAATCAGCCCGCGCCCCCACACGTCGTCTTCGACGCGCTCACCGACCCTGATCGCGATCCGTCCCGACCGTGGCTGGGGTTGTTGGACGACGAGCAGCGGCCGCGGGTCATCCATTCCGACCGACCGGGCACGGTGGTCTGGTCCACGCTGTGGCCGGCGCGGCCCGACGCGATCGTCGAGTTCGACCTGCCCGGCGACGGTGGGAGCGGCACCGCCCTGCGGTGGACGCTGCGGGTGGACGAGCCGGCACCCGATGCCGCGTTGACCGGCCATTTGCGCAAGCGGATGAACCAACTGATCAACGCCAACTTGCGCTACAGCTTCGGCCAATGATCCGGCGGTGACCTCATCGACCCAGTCGGTCCGGTCGCCGCGGCATCGGTTCGGCCCCCAGCTTTTTCAGCCGCTGCCGCGCATGGTCTCGGACAGGGCGGCGGCGCGGGCGCTCGTGTAGACGTCTTCGAGCCAGACGCGCTCGCTGTCCGGGCCGGTGAGCGGCACCCGCCAGTTGGGGTACTCGTCGATGGTGCCCGGTTGGTTCTGGGTGCGCCGGTCGCCGACCGCGTCGGTCAGCGCCAGGCTGCGCAGCCGGGACGGGGTCGCGGCCAGGTAGCGGTGCAGGGCCAGGACGGTCTGGTCGATGTCGGCGTCGGGGGCCAGCACGCCGCGGTGGCGCAGCTCGTCGAGCCAGGCGGACTGCTCGGCCCGGTCGGTGGCGAGCTCGTCCTCCAGAGGTCTGCTCAGCAGGCCGAGCCGGTGCCGCAGCCGGACGTGGTCACCGGCCAGGTACCCGGCGGTCGGCGGCAGGTCGTGGGTGGTGACCGAGGCCAGGCAGTACTCGCGCCACCGTTCCGCCGGCAGCGGCGGGGACGATCCGTCGGCGGCGGGATGGTCGAAGTCGCCTTCGAACCACAGGATCGACGTGCCCAGCAGTCCCCGCTCGCGCAGGTAGTCGCGCACCCACGGCTCGACCGTGCCCAGGTCCTCGCCGATGACGACCGCGTCGGCCCGGTGGGCCTCCAGCGCGAGGATGCCGATGAGGGCGTCGTGGTCGTAACGCACGTAGGTGCCGTCGGTCGGCGCCCCGCCGGCCGGGATCCACCACAGCCGGAACAGGCCGATGATGTGGTCCACGCGCAAACCGCCGGCGTGGCGCAGCACGTTGGCGATCAGCTCCCGAAACGGCGCGTAGGCCTCGTCCGCCAGCCGATCCGGACGCCACGGTGGCTGGCTCCAGTCCTGCCCGATCTGGTTGTACGCGTCCGGGGGAGCGCCGACGGTGATGCCGCGGGCCAGGTCGTCCTGACGGGCCCAGGCATCCGACCCGTTCGGGCTGACCCCCACGGCCAGGTCGTGCACGATGCCCAGCGCCATGCCCGCCCGGCGGGCCGCGGCCTGGGTCAGGTCCAGTTGCTCGTCCAGGATCCACTGCAACCAGCGGTGCAGGTCGATCTGGTCCTCGTGCTCTTCGCGGAACCGGGCGACCGCGTCGCCATTCGGGTGGCGCAGCTCTTCCGGCCAATCGTGGAAGTCCACGCCGTGCTCGTCGACCAGCGCGCACCAGGTGGCGAAGTCGGTGAGGGCGTCACCTTCGCGCCGGCAGAACGCGGCGAAGGCGAGCTGGCGTCCCGGCGCGAGCCCGGCATGGTGCACGATTTCCAGCGCGGCCCGTTTGGCCGTCCATGCCCGGTCCCGGTCGATGTGATCTTGCTTCTCGTTCTCGGCGAGGTCCGCGTGGATGGCGTCGATCCGGGCTCGGGTCGCCGCGTCCAGGTAGGCGTATTCGGGGATCTGCTCGACCCGCAGGTAGAGCGGGTTGCCGAACCGGCGCGTGGTGGGCAGGTAGGGCGACGGTTCCATCGGCGCGCTCGGCTCGGCCGCGTGCAGCGGGTTGACCAGGACGAACGCGGCGTCGTGCTCGGCGCCGGCCCAACCGGCCAGGTCGGCCAGGTCGGCCAGATCGCCGACTCCCCACGATTGATGGGAGACGACGCTGTACAGCTGCGTGGTCAAGCCCCACAGTTTGCGTGCACCGAGCCGGGCGGGCAGGCCGACCCAGTCCGGCGTGACGATGAGCGTCGCCGAGCTCTGCTGGCCGTCGCTGTAGGCGTAGAGGCGGTGGTAGCCCAACGGCAGCTGCGCCGGCAGGACGAACGTCGCTTGTCCGACGAGGCGGTCGCCGATCTGGCGGGGCGGGGTGTTGTCCTCGGCTTGGGAAACGTGGCCGAGCACGCTGCCGTCATCGAACGCGATCCAGACGTCGACCGGTTGGCCGTGCGTGACGTGTACGGCCACCCTGGTTTCCCGTCCGTCCCGGCTGACGAGGTACGCCGGCAGCATGCGGGTCCAGGCCTGGTCGCGCCGTGTTTGTAGGGCTTCCTGTTGGGTTTGCGACGTGGTCGCGTCGACGCCTAATGCGCCTAGGACTGCTACCAGGGTGTGCGCTGGTACCTCTACGTGGTTGCCCCGCCAGTCCCAGTATTCGGTGGCTACGTCGTAGGCGTGGGCCAGCTCGGCCAGGGTCGCGTCCAGGTCGGTCACGCGGTTTATCTAAGTGCATTCGTTGTGGTGGCTTTAGCGCGGCTTGCTGCCGCTTGAAAAGGCAAGGGCGCATCGACGAGGGAGTCTGGTTCTTGGGCTCTGTTTTTGTCGTCGGCCTCCTGTTTGCTACGGGTGACTGACTGCTGTCTCGACGGGGTCGTTTGCTCGCGAAGATCTTGATTCGACCTCTTGACTGCTCGAACATAGATACGATACTATAGAGTCATGACTACAGTCGCCCGCCTCGTCTACGACGCCCTGGTCTGCGATGAGCAGTTCGCCGCCGACCTCGGTCGGGACGGTGCCTGGGCCGAGATCCTCGGTGATGCGGTGCCGTTGACGCCCGCGTTCGGTGACGCCGCGTCGGTGGGTGCGCCGCCGAACCTGGTCGAGGCCCTGGTGTACCCGAACGAGACCGCCGCCTGCCTGGCCCAACTTGCGCCGTCGCCTCGGCTGGTCGAGGTGCTGAACGTGTTGTCCCCGGCGATGTTGGAGGTGGACGGGCAGATCGACACTCTGGTCGCGGTGGAGCGGCACATCGCGATGTTGCAGGCCCGTTCTTCGGAGTTGTTGGCCGCGTTGGATGTTGGGGATACGTCGAAGGACGGGTTCACCCGTGACCATGTCGCGGCGGCGTTGCGGATACCACCGGTGTCGATGCGTAACCGTATGGCGGCCGCCTCGGACCTGACCTACCGCCTCCCCGCCACCCTCGCAGCGTTACGCGCCGGGGACATCACATTGCGGCACGCGACCGATCTGGCCGAGGCCACCCGCTCGTTGACCCCCGACTCGATCGCGGCCGTGGAGGCCAAGGTGCTGGAACGGGCGGCGGAGCAGACCGTGGCCCAGTTCCGCGCCGCAGTGAAACGGGCCGTCCTCCGCGTGACGTCCCCGGCGGAGGAGGAGAAGGCCCACACCGACGCCGTGGCCCAACGCCGGGTGGTGTCCTTCCCCGAGCCGCACGGCATGGCCACCGTGAACGCGTTCCTGTCCGCGGAGGACGCGGCGACCGTGATGGCCGCGGTGGATGCGATCGCCCGGGAGACGATCCACGGCAAAGGCGGCGACACCCGCACCGTGGACCAGCGCCGCGCGGACGCCCTGGTCGAACTCTGTTCTTCCGCGCTGGGCGATCCGCACCTGACCCGCGCACACGGGCAGCGTCCCAGTGTGCAGGTCACTGTTGCCGCGTCCACCCTGATGGGCCTGGACCAGCAACCCGCGGAGTTGGACGGCTACGGTCCGATCACCGCCGCGATGGCACGCCGGATCGCATCGGACCCGACCGCGCAGTGGCGGCTGCTGTTGACCGACGACGCCGGCCTGGTCCAACACGCCGGGTCGAAAACTTACCGCCCCCCGGCGGACATGACCCGCACCGTCATCGCCAGAGATGTCCACTGCCAATTCCCCGGCTGCCGCAAGAACGCCGCCCACACCGACCTCGACCATGTGCAGGCGTACCGAGAAGGCGACAAGACGACCGAAGCGAACCTGATGTCGCTATGCCGGCGCCACCACCGGTTCAAACACAGCACGAAATGGACCGTCACCCGCGACGACGCCACCGGCGTCACCACGTGGAAAGACCGCCGCGGCCGCAAATACCGAACCCGACCCCCGACCAGGCCGACAACAACGACCGGAACGCCCGGGGCCACTCCACCAGCCAGTCCGCCAACCAGTCCGCCAACCACACTGCCGCTCGACCCGCCGTTTTAAGTTGTTCGACGGTCGGCGCGTTCGAGTAAACCGAGGGTCGAACACGTTGGTCAACGGTCGCGGGTTACGCCTTTGGGTAGGTGCGTGGCTTGGGTGAGCGGTCGGGCCGCGGCGAGCTTGGCCGCTTCGGCCAGGTCGAGTCCGGCGCTGACGCCGACCCACTCGGCGTGCGCTTCGGTGAGGGCGTTGAACCAGCGCAGGGCCAGCTCGTCGTGGGTCTCGTCCGAGACTTCGCCGAAGATGCGCACCCGGGCCAGGCCGCCGTCGGGGAAGACGTCCATCCGGACGTGGGTGAACTCGCGGTCGTCGCTGACTCGGTAGCGGTGGTTGGTGTCGGGTTGCAGTCGCTTGCGCGGCACCAGGTCCAGCCACTCGTCCGGGTTCGCCGAGCGGGCGTCGCGGCCGCGCAACGACGCCTCACCGGGGCAATTGCCGACGAAGTGCGTGCTGTCGATCTCGGCCAACCGCACGATCCCCGGCGCGGCCAGGGCGAACTCGACCCAGTCGTTGCCTTCTCCTCGTCGGCGCGCGTTCTCCCAGCCCTCGCCCATGATCCGGGCTTTGCCGGGCAGGATCAGGTTGATCGGCGAGTTGTAGAACATGTCCGAGCATCCGGTGACCCGCCCGCCGTTCTCGAGGGCGGCCAGGTCGAAGATGCGGGGGACGACGCGCGGGTCGGCCTGGACCTCGCCGAACACGCGGAACCGGGCCACGCCACCGTCGGGATAGATGGTCAGTCGCACGTGGGTGAACCGATGCGGCGAGGTGACCTCGAACTCGTTGGGGAAGTGGCCCTTGATCGGCGAGCGCGGCACGAGCGTCTCCCACTGCGCCTGCTTGAGTTCACTCGGCGACGGGTATCCCTCGTAACTCGCCCCCTCGACCGAAGCCTCGGGCGGGTAGTTGCCCTTGAACCACGCGGTGTCGATCATCACGCCGCGGACGATGCCACCGGCGCCGAGGCGGACGATGACGAAGTCGTGGCCGGGCTCGCGACGTCGCCGGGTCTCCCAGCCGTCGTAGACCTTGCCCTTGTGGCCGAAGCTCTCGGCGGAAAAGACCGCCGGCGTGGGCTTCAGCAGGTTGGCCGCCTCGGCGAACAGCTCGTCGTTGGCGTAGACGACCCCACCGCCCAGCGCGCGCGAGGCCAGGTCGGGCAGGTGGGTGAAGTCCGCGAATTCGTCTGTCATCGCCACGGTCCGGCCACGTTCCGTCCGGCCACGCTCATGTGTCTCCTCTGCTCAGCAGCGTGCCTGAGGGTGCGCCGGTGATCTTGTTATCCTCCTGGATCTTCTGCCCGCGCAGCCAGGTGGAACGCACCACGCCGTACAGCTCCTGACCGGCGTAGGCGCTGATCGGGTTGCGATGATGCAGCCGGCCCACGTCGACGATGAACCGGTCGTCCGGGGCCAGCACGCACAGGTCGGCGTCATAACCGACGTCGATCCGACCCTTGGTCGTCAGCCCGGCGAGTTCGGCCGGACGGCGGGCCATCCAGTCGACGACCTCGCTCAGCGGTACGCCGCGTTCCCGCGCGCCCGTCCAGACCGCGGGCAGGTCGAGTTGCAACCCGGCCAAGCCACCCCAGGCCAGCCCGAAATCGCCGGTGTCGCGCACCTTGAGGTCGACGGTGCACGGCGAGTTGTCGGAGACGACGCAGTCGATGACGCCTTCGCGCAGTCCGGTCCACAGCAGCTCCCGGTTGGCCGCCTCGCGGATCGGCGGGCAGCACTTGTATTCGGTCGCGCCGGGCGGAACCTGCTCGGACGTGAAGTGCAGGTAGTGCGGGCACGTCTCGACGGTGAGACGGATGCCTTCGGCGCGGGCGCTGGCCAGCATCGGCAGCGCGTCCGAACTGGACAGGTGCAGCAGGTGGGCGCGGCCGCCGGTCCAGCGCGCCGCCTCGATCAGCCGGGCTATCGCCAGGTTCTCCGCCCCGCGCGGACGCGAGGCCAGGAAGTCGCCGTACACCGGCCCGTGCGCGTCCGGGGAGTGGGCCAGCGCCTCGTCGTCTTCCGCGTGCACGATCATCAACCCGTCGAACCCGGCCACCTCGTGCATCGCGGCGGAGAACCGCGTGGGGTCCAGGTGCGGGAACTCGTCGACGCCGGAAGGGGACAGGAAGCACTTGAACCCGAACACGCCGGCGTCCCACAGGTCGCGCAGCGTGCCGAGGTTGGCCGGGATGGCCCCGCCCCAGAAGCCGACGTCGACGAACACCCGCCCGCGGGCCGAGTCCTGCTTGACCCGCAGCGCATCGACGTCACAGGTGGGCGGGATGCTGTTCAGCGGCATGTCGAGCAACGTGGTGACACCACCGGCGGCGGCCGCACGCGTGGCGGCGTCGAAACCTTCCCATTCCGTGCGGCCGGGTTCGTTGACGTGCACGTGCGTGTCGACCAGACCCGGCAGGAGCACCTCGTTATCGGCCAATGTGACCGTGCGCTCGGCGGCGGGGTCAGCGTCGAACGCGTCGACCGAGACGACGCGACCGTCGCGAATGCCAACCGCAGCAGGGGATTCTCCGGTCGGTGTGATGACCCGCCGCGCGCGGACGACGAGATCCAGGCTCACGCTATCCACCGTGATCAGGCCTCCTCGGGTTCAACGTCAGACCGACGCCGCGGACAGCTGGGACCGAGCGACGACCGCACCGATGCGCTCCAGCAGCGGACCGGCCTCGGCCAGGCATCGGGCGACATCGGGTTCGAGGTCGGTGAGTGCGTACGCGGCCGTGATCGCCGCTCGGTGCAATTCTCCCACGTCCAGCGAGGTGCGCCCGCAGACGGCCACCGTCCGCACACCCGCGCGCCGAGCCGCGTCGGCTACTCCGACCGGGGCCTTGCCGGACAGGCTCTGTCGGTCGAGTGAGCCCTCGCCGGTGACGACCAGGTCGGCGGTGGGCAGGTAGTCGCGCAGGCCCACCAGCTCCAGCACCAGCTCGATTCCGGGACGCATGGCCGCGCCGAGCCCAGCCATCGCGGCAAAACCCACGCCGCCGGCGGCGCCGGCCCCCGGGTGCGTCGCGAGGTCGGTGCCGGTGGCGCGAGCCAGGACCTGCGCCCATCTGGTCAGGGCCGTGTCCAACCGCTCGACCTGATCAGCGGACGCGCCCTTCTGCGGCCCGTAGACCGCGGCCGCCCCGTTCGCGCCGAGCAGCGGGTTGTCCACGTCACCGGCCACCACCACCTCGACCTGGGCGAAGGCTGCTGGCAGGGTGGACAGGTCGACCGCGGCGACCTCGGCCAGGGCGGTGCCGCCGCGCCCGACGTCAGCAC
This sequence comes from uncultured Jatrophihabitantaceae bacterium, assembly GCA_964252015.1. Taxonomy (GTDB): domain Bacteria; phylum Actinomycetota; class Actinomycetes; order Mycobacteriales; family Jatrophihabitantaceae; genus CAXSBR01. The sequence continues at coordinate 95,451 of CAXULW010000013.1, forward strand.
CGGCCGCCGTCAGCACCCGGATCCCCAGCGCCTGCAGGAATCCCGTCCCGCCGTCCGTGCTGGCGCTCCCGCCGATGCCGAGCACGACCCGGCGGGCGCCGCCTTCGACCGCCGCACGCACGACCTCACCCAGTCCGTAGCTCGAGGACGTCTCCGGCTCGAAGCGTCCGCCCGGCAGCAGGACCAGTCCGCAGACCGACGCCATTTCGACCACCGCCTCGTCACCCCGGCGGGCGAAGGAGGTGCGCACCGGCGCCCCGGTGGGACCGGACGCGGTGACCGGCACCCGGGTGAACCCGGCCGCCACCGCGGCGTCAACCGTGCCGTCACCGCCGTCGGCCATCGGGCACTGGATGACGTCCAGGTCGGCGATGACCCGGCGCAGCCCGACGCTGACATGAGCGGCCACCTCGATCGCGGTGAGGGAGCCCTTGAACTTGTCCGGGGCGACGACGACACGCTGCACGGTGTGCGCCGATCAGTCGAGCATCGAGATGGCGGTGGGGGCGTCGTGGCTGGTGGCGGCCAACTCCTCGAACTCGACGATATTGTCCAGCTCGGTGCCCATCGAGATGTTGGTGATCCGCTCCAGGATGACCTCGACCACGACCGGGACCTTGAACTCGACCATCATCTTCTTGGCCTGGTCGAAGGCCGCGGCGATCTCACCGGGGTCGGTGACGCGGATGCCCTTGCCCCCCAGCCCTTTCACCACGGCCAGGTGGTCGACGCCATACGCGCCGCGGGCCAAATCGCCCGAGGGTTCGACGCTGTTGATGTTGTCGAAGGCCAACTGCACGCAGTAGTCCATGTCGAAGCCGCGCTGGGACTGCCGGATCAGGCCGAGGTAGGCGTTGTTCACGACCACGTGGATGTAGGGCAGGTTGAACTGCGCCCCGACGGCCAATTCCTCGACCATGAACTGGAAGTCGTAGTCACCGGACAGCGCGACCACGGTGGTGCTCGGATCGGCCTTGGCCACCGCCGTCACCACCCCGAGCGCGGCCGGCAACGTCCATCCGAGCGGACCGGCCTGGCCGGCGTTGATCCAGTGCCGGGGCTTGAACACGTGCAGGAACTGGGCGCCGGCGATCTGGGAGAGTCCGATCGTGGTCACGTACCGGGTGTCGGAGCCGAACGCGGTGTTCATCTCCTCGTACACCCGCTGGGGCTTGATCGGCACGTCGTCGAAGTGGGTGCGGCGTTGCATGGTGCGCTTGCGCTCGACGCATTCGTCGACCCAGCCGGTGCGGTCGGGCAGGGTGCCGGCGTCTCGGCGCGCGCGGGCGACCTCGACCAGAACCTCCAACGCGGCCTTGGCGTCGGAGACGATCCCGAAGTCAGGAGCGAAGACGCGCCCGATCTGGGTGGGCTCGATGTCGATGTGGACGAACGTTCGTTCTCCCCGGTAGACGTCCAGCCCGCCGGTGTGCCGGTTGGCCCAGCGGTTGCCGATACCGAGCACGAAGTCCGACGCGAGGAAGGTGGCGTTGCCGTAACGGTGCGCGGTCTGCAGGCCGGCCATGCCCACCATCAGACGGTGGTCGTCGGGGATGACGCCCCACCCCATCAGGGTCGGAATCACCGGAACGTCGACGAGCTCGGCGAACGTGCGCAGCAGCGCGTCGGCGTCAGCATTGACGATGCCGCCGCCGGCGACGATGACCGGGCGCGCCGAGGCGCACAGCAGGTCAATCGCCTTCTGCGCTTGGGCTTTGGTCGCCGCCGGCCGGTAGACCGGCAGTGGTGCGTAGCTGTCGACGTCGAACTCGATCTCGGCCATCTGCACGTCGAAGGGCAGGTCGAGCAGCACCGGGCCGGGACGGCCCGAGCGCATCAGGTGGAACGCCTGCGCGAACGCGCCCGGCACCTGGCCCGGTTCCAGGATCGTCATCGCCATCTTGCACAGGGGCCGGGCGATGGCCTCGATGTCGACGGCCTGGAAGTCCTCCTTGTGCAGACGGGCCACGGGCGCCTGGCCGGTGATGGCCAGCAACGGGATCGAGTCGGCCGCGGCCGCGTACAAGCCGGTGATCATGTCGGTGCCGGCCGGGCCCGAAGTGCCGACGCAGACGCCGATGTTGCCGGCGACAGCGCGGGAGTAGCCGTCGGCCATGTGCGCGGCGCCTTCGACGTGGCGGGCCAGGACGTGGTCGATGGCGCCGTTGCTCTTCAGCCCGGCGTAGAACGGGTTGATCGCCGCGCCGGGCACGCCGAACACGGTGGTGATGCCTTCCTTGACCAGGATGGCCACCGCGGCATCCACTGCCCGCATCCTCATGACCCGGTTCCTGCACCGGCCGTGTCGGCCCTACCGGAGAGCTGTTCGACCACCTTGAGCAGGGCGGAATGGTCCAACCCCCCGTAGCCTTGCGCGTTCGCCGCGCCGACGAGTTGGGCGACCGCGGCGCCGAGCGGAATGACCACGCCGGCTTCGCGCGCTGCCGCGGTGACGATGCCCATGTCCTTGTCGTGCAGGGCGATGCGGAAGCCGGGCTTGAACTCCCGAGCCAGCATCGCGGTGCCCTTGCGGGCCAGGATCTGATTGCCGGCCAGCCCACCGCCCAGCACGGTCAGCGCCGCGGCCGTGTCGACGCCGTGAGCCTCCAGGAACACGATGGCCTCGGCGACGAGTCCGATCGTCCCGGCCACGATGAGCTGGTTGGCCGCCTTCACCGTCTGGCCCGCGCCGTGCGGTCCGACGTGGACAACGGTCTTGCCCACCGCGTCCAGGACGGGCCGGGCCGACTCGAAGTCCGCCGGGTCGCCGCCGACCATGATCGACAGGGTGCCCTCGACCGCGCCGGCCTCACCGCCGGACACGGGCGCGTCGAGCACCCGAAACCCCTTCTCGGTACCCAGCCGGCCCATCGCGGCCGAGACGTCAGGCCGGATCGTGGAGAAATCGACGATGAGGGCGCTGGGCTGGGCGTGCTCGAACACGCCGCCGTCGCCGGCCAGCAGGCCTTGTACATCCGGGGAGTCCGGCACCATCGTGGCGATCACGTCGGCGGGCGCGACCGCTTCAGCCACGCTGTCGGCCCCGCGCCCCCCGGCCGCGACGAGGTCGTCGGTGGACGCACGGCTGCGGTTGTATCCAAAGACGTCGAAGCCGGCCGCGAGAAGGTTCTTCGCCATCGGCTTGCCCATGATGCCGAGCCCGATGAACGCGACAGTGGTCACTGTGACCTCGATTCCGTGGACGGTGGGACGGCGCCGCGGCGCTCGCGGGGGAGCCAGGCCAGGCCGGCCATGGTGTCGTTGACCGGCTTGTACTCCAAACCGACCCAGCCGTCGTAGCCGTTGGCGGCCAGGGCGGCGAGGTAGCGGTCGAGGTCGAGCGTGCCCGTGCCGGGTTCGCCGCGACCGGGCACGTCCGCGATCTGGACGTGGCTGATGCGGGCGGTGTGCGCGGCGATGACCCGGTCGAGGTCGTCGCCGTTGTTGGCCAGGTGGAACAGGTCGCACAGGAACCCGGTGTTGCTCGCGCCCGCGGCCTGGGCCCGGTCGAGCACGGCCAGGGCGTCGGCCGCCGTGCGCAACGGGTAGGGCTTGGGCCCGCTGACCGATTCGACCAGGACGGTCGCGCCGAGATCACGGACGGCCCCGGCCGCGGCGACCAGGTTGGCCGTGCCGAGCTCGTCCTGCTCGTGCGGGTCGACGCCGTCCACCCGCACGCCGTAGAGCGCGTTGAACGCGCGCACGTGCAGCCGCCGTCCGATGTCGGCGACCACCGCGATGTTGTCGTGGAACTCGTGGCTGCGCTGCGGGATAGACAGCACCCCGCAGTCGGCGCCGGCCAGGTCGCCGGCGAAGAAGTTCAGCCCGACCAGCGCCACCCCGGCATCGGCCACCGCCGATACGAACCCGTCGACATCCTTATCGGACGGCACCGCGTCGGGGAACGGCCACCAGAACTCGATGGCGTCGAAGCCGGCCGCCTTGGCCGCGGCCGGGCGTTGGAGCAGCGGCCGTTCGCTGAACAGCAGCGAGCAGTTGGCCAGGTAGCGCGGCGTCACATCCGTCACCGCGGTCAGCACACGCCCCGTTGCGCGTCCCAGGCCCGGGTCTCGGTCTCGACCCCGTCGCGCAGCACGACCGCCTCGATCAGGCCGTAGTACGAGGGTTTGTCGGTGGCCCAGTAGACCTCGTTCGGGTTCTCCTGGTCGTAGGGGGAGAGGTCGAACAGGAAGTGGTGCTTGTTCGGCATCGACGCGCGCACTTCGTCGATCTCCGGATGCGCGTCGATGATCGCCTCGGCGATGCCGAACAGGGTCTGCTGCAACGACAGGCTGTGGATCGTGGCGAAGGTCGCGAGGATCAGCGGCTTGATCGCGGCGAACTTGGCGTCGAAGTCGACCTTGGTCGTGTTGTAGCGCCACGAGATCTTGACCGCGGTGGCCAGGATGCGGTCGTCGGTCTCGGCCAGGGAGGTGTACTGCGTCTTCGGAAACCCCCAGAACTCCGAACCGGTCGTCTTGAGGACGACGAGGTCCTTGATGCCGGCGGTTATCCAGGTGTCGTCGCCGTCGATGGTCACCGCGCAGAAGCGTTTCTCACCACCACCCTTGACGAACGAGTGCCCGCCGGACGGACCGTCGACCGGGATGCGGTCCCAGGCTTGCTCTTCGATGATCGCGTGGCCACCGCTCACCGCCGCGGGCAGTTCGTCCCGGAAGTTGTGCAGCAGGAGCTGGCCGAACTCCTCGATGGCGCCGACGTTGTGCTTCTGGGCCAGACCGAACACGGTGTTCTTCTGGGTGTCGGTGGCGATCAGGTTGTCGTTCGCGCCGGTGCGGTGGCACTCCTCGAAATCGCCGTAGAGCTGGGTGGTGACGTTGACGTCCTTGATGTCGTGGTGGGTGTCGTCATGACGGGTGACCCGGACGAGGTGGACCTCGGCCTTTCCGTACTGGTTGTGCCCCAAAGTGGCCATGGCTAACTCCCTCGGTAGGTCGAGAACGCGAACGGGCTGAGCAGGAGCGGGACGTGGTAGTGCGCGCCGGGGTCGGTGACGCCGAAGGTCAGCTCGACGACGGGATAGAACGTCTCGGTTCCGACGTGGGCGAAGTAGTCGCCCGTGCCGAAGGTGAGCCGGTACACCCCGATGCCCACCTCGAGGTCGGCGGTGAGCTCGGGGCAGCGACCGTCGTCGTCGGTCGATCCGGTGGCCAGGGTCGTCCACGACCCGTCGTCCCAGCGGTCGAGGGTGAGGTCCATGCCGACGGCCGGGCGGCCGAGGGACGCGTCGAGGACGTGCGTAGAGATACTCACGCGAGCTCCACACGGTTTGTGGTGGGAACTGACCCACCTAGGTGGGTCAGTTCCCACCACAAACCGGGGGTTGGGGGGCTCATGCTGAGAGCCAGTCCGTGAGGCGGGAGCGGGTGATCGTGGCCAGCTCGGTGCGGACGACGTTTAGTTCCGCCTCGGGATCGTTGCCCAGCCGGGCCTGCGCCTTGGCCAGCAGTTCGGCCGCAGACAGTCCGGCCGCGGCGACCAGGTAGATCCGCCCGAACCGCTGCTCGTAGGCCGCGTTCACCGCAGCCAGTTCGCGCTTCTGCTCGGCGTCGGCCGAGTTCACCCCGGCCTGCTCGCGGGCTGACCGGGCCGCGGACTCGTCGTCGAAGTGTTCGGCCGGCGCGCGTTCGCCGATGCGGGGATGCCCGGCCAGCGCGGCGTCGATCTCCTCCTGGCCCGCCGCCTGCAGGAGCTCATCCGAGCGGGCCAGCAACGCGCGGAAACTGGCGTAGGGGCGGTCGGCGATCAGCTCCTCGGCCCACCATGGCGACGCGGTCACCGTCAGCAAGCGGACCCGCACCGCGCTGGCATCTGCCGTGTTGAACGTGGCCAGTCCGGACGCGACGGGCGCGCTGACGGGCGTGGTGGCGGGCGGCGTGGTGGCGGGCGGCGTGGTGGCCGTCATGACCGGCCCGCCACGGCGGCGTCGCCGACCACCCGGCGACTGGCCGCCTGCGCCGCCTTGCCGAGCGTCCGTGTGTCGGCGGTGGCCAGCTGCCCGTCGTCGACGACGACGGATCCGTTGACCACGAGCATCTCCAGCGGGGTGTGGTTGCCGAACACCAGGGCGCAGACGGGGTCGGCGATGTCGACCGCGTCCAGGCCGTCCACCCGCCAGAGCGCCAGGTCGGCCAGCTTGCCGACCTCGAGCGAGCCCAGGTCCTGGTCGCGGCCGAGCACGCGGGCGCCGCCCATCGTCCCGAGGCGCAGGCTGTCGCGAGCGGTCAGCGCGGTGGGACCGTTGCGCAGGCGGGCGAACAGCATGGACTGGTGCATCTCCTCGGCCATCGTCCCAGCCTCGTTGGAGGCGGCCCCGTCGATGCCCAACCCGACCGGTGCCCCGGCGTCGAGCAGGCCACGCACGGGCGCGATACCCGAACCCAGCCGGCCGTTGGACGTCGGGCAGTGTGCGGTGCCCGTGCCGGTGCGGGCGAACTTGGCGATGTCGCCCTCGGACAGATGGACGCAGTGGGCCAGCCACACGTCCTCGCCCAGCCAGCCGAGGGATTCGGCGTAGTCGACCGGTCGCAGGCCGAACGTGGCCAGGCAGAACTCCTCCTCGTCCACCGTCTCGGCCAGGTGGGTGTGCAGCCGTACGCCGCGGCGGCGGGCCAGCTCGGCCGACTCGCGCATGAGCTGGCCGGTGACCGAGAACGGCGAGCATGGGGCGACGGCGATCTGGAGCATGGCGTCGCCGGCCGGGTCGTGCCAGCGGTCGATCGCCGCCTCGGACGCGCGCAGGATCTCGTCGTGGTCCTCGACCACCGAGTCCGGGGGCAGGCCGCCGTGGGACTGGCCCAGGTTCATCGAGCCCCGGGTCGGGTGGAAGCGCAGCCCGATCTGCTGCGCGGCCGCGATCTCGGCTGCCAGGACGTCACCGCCGCCGCGGGGGTGGACGTAGCCGTGATCGGTGGACAGGGTGCAGCCGGACAGCGCCATCCAGGCCAGGTCGGCCGCGGCGGCCGCGTGCACGGACTCGGCGTCGATCCGGGCCCAGATCGGGTACAGCGTGGTCAACCACTGGAACAGCGTCCCGTCCTGAGCCAGACCGCGGGTGATCCACTGGTAGAGGTGGTGGTGGGTGTTGACCAGGCCGGGGGTGAGCAGGCAGCCGGAGGCGTCGACGGTGCGGGTGGCCCGGGCGGACCACTCGGGCGGCGGGGCCCCGGCACCGACGGCGACGATGCGATTTTCCTGGGCGACCAGATGCCCGGACGCGAACTCGGTGCCGTCGGCGTCCACCGTGGCCAGGTAGCCGTTCTCGACGATAAACACGCCCGGTGTGTCCATGTCATGCCTCTTCGCGCGAGCGCTCATCGGTCGCTCGTTCCGCAACTCGGTCGCTGAAAAGCGCTCCCTGCGATGCTCGCTCGCTCATCTCATCCCCGTCCGGGCGGCAGTTGGCCCGACCGCCCATGAGCACCTTTTCATCTGACGTGTGATCGGCGTGTTTCCGGCCCGCGGACGCACTGGCCTCAGCCGACGCGGCGGCGATAGAGGCCGTCGAGCACCTCGCGATCGACTCCGGTTCGCTGCGTCACCTCCTCGGCGGTCAGCGCGCCGCTGTGCAACCCGCGGACCAGCAGCGACGCCATGGCTTGGGCGGTGGCCGGTTCGTCCAGCACGCCACCGCCCGTGTGGTCCAGGTAGGCCCGCAACCGCCGGGCCGCGTCGGGCATGCCTTGGCGGTAGAAGGCGTAGGTGGCCGCGTAGCGGGTGACCAGGTGACCCGGGTGCAGGTCCCAGCCCTGGTAGTAGGCCCGGTCGAGCGAGCGCCGTACCAGCCCGGCGTGCAGTCGCCAGGCGGCGTGGATCGCGTCGCGATCACCCACGGGCAGGACGTTGGTCGAGCCGTCGCTGAGCTGCACGCCCGTGCCGGCCGCGGCCAGCTGCATGACGGCCTTGGCGTGGTCGGCCACCGGATGGGCCAGGCTCTGGTTGGCCGCGCTCACGCCGCAGGCCGCGCTGTAGTCGTAGGTGCCGTAGTGCAGGCCCGTCACCCGCCCGGCGCCGGCCTGGATCATGGCCGAAACGGCAGCGGTGCCAGTCGAAGATTGGACGGCCTGGGGGGTCTCGATCTGGATCTCGAAACCCAGCCGCCGCTCGAGCAGGCCGTGCGCACGTTCCAGCGCAGCGCACACGTCCACGAACGCCTCGACCTGTTCGACGTGGGTCACCTTGGGCAGCGTGACGACGAAGCCGGGCGGCAGCTCGCCCCGGCTGATCAGCCGGCCGATGAACAGGTCGAGTGAACGCAGGCCGCGCCGGCGGGTGGCCGGTTCCAGGGACTTGAACCGCAGGCCGACGAACGGGGGAGCGATGCCGGCCGCCACCGACCCGGCCAGTTGCCCGGCCGCGCGTTCGACGTCGGCGTCCTCTTCGGCGTCCGGATGTGGGCCGTAGCCGTCCTCGAAGTCGATGCGCAGGTCCTCGATCGGCTCCCGGGCCAGCTTGGCCGCCACCAGCGCACGGACCTCGCCCGCCAGCGCGACCTCGATGCCGACCACATCGGCCAGCACCCGGGCATCCGGGGCGAACTCGTCCAGCATCGTCAGCGCCTCGGCGCCCCACGCCGCGGCCGTGTAGGCCCCGTACCGGTTGGCCGGCACGTAGACGGTGTGGACGGGCTGACGGCGACCGCTCGCACCGGGGTACTGGCTCAGTAGCCGTGCGTCGCTCGGCCCGAGCCGGGCGTCCAGATCCGCATAGAACCGCTCGTCGAGGCCGGCGGGTGTCATCTGCCTCTCCTGTTCGTGTCTGCAGCCGATTCAGCCGGTCAGCCGGTTCAGCCGGTCGGTCGGTTCAGACGTTCCGGACGACCGCGCTGCCCCGACCGGGTACCCGTCCACCCGCAGCTGCGCCATCGTTCACCTCAGATCCCAAGGCGCCTTAGGGCGCCGCGTCTGGCCCGTCGGCCCAGCTTGGCCGATAGACTTTCCGCCACGGACCGCCGACCGGTCGGTGGCCGGGTGACCGGACGGTGTGCCCGGTATTGCTGCACCTCGTTCGAGAACCGCGGAGGCCGGGAGCAGCCTGTCATATCGGGTTCGACGAGCAGATTGCGGATGGATGACGAACGTGACTCAGCGCGAGGCCGCCTTAATCAAAAGTGGCGGCCGGTAGCCGTATGTCCGTGATCCGGGTCATGGGAACCGAGGTGGAGTACGGGGTCAGCGCCCCGGCCCACCCGACCGCGAACGCGATGTTGCTGTCGGCCCAGGTCGTCAACGCCTATTCGATCGCCCGTAACGCGGGCCGGTCCCGGCGCCCGGGCTGGGACTTCGAGGAGGAGTCGCCGCTGCGCGACGCGCGCGGGTTCGATGTGCGGCACCGGGTTGCGGCCGAGTTCATCGAGGCCGAGGAGGACGCCGGAACGGCCAACGTCATCCTCACCAACGGCGCCCGGCTCTACGTCGACCACGCCCA
>CAXULW010000014.1:0-95312 GCA_964252015.1 uncultured Jatrophihabitantaceae bacterium
CGACCGTGATGGCCGCGGTGGATGCGATCGCGCGGGAGACGATCCACGGCAAAGGTGGGGACACCCGCACCGTGGATCAGCGTCGCGCGGACGCCCTGGTTGAGCTGTGTGCGGCGGCCCTGACCGATCCGCACCTGACCCGCGCGCACGGGCAGCGTCCGAGCGTGCAGGTCACTGTTGCCGCGTCCACCCTGATGGGCCTGGACCAGCAACCCGCGGAGTTGGACGGGTACGGTCCGATCACCGCCGCGATGGGGCGCCGGATCGCGTCCGACCCGACCGCGCAGTGGCGGGTCATCCTCACCGACGACACCGGCCTGGTGCTGAAGGCCGGCACGAAAACGTACCGACCGCCCGCGGACATGACCCGCACCGTCATCGCCCGAGACGTCCACTGCCAATTCCCCGGCTGCCGCAAGAACGCCGCCCACACCGACCTCGACCACGTCCAGTCATACAAAGACGGCGACGAGACCACCCAAGCGAAGCTGATGTCGCTGTGCCGCCGCCACCACCGCTTCAAGCACAGCACGAAATGGACCGTCACCCGCGACGACACCACCGGCATCACCACCTGGACCGACGACCGCGGCCGCAAACACCGCACCCGACCACCGACGAGACCAACCACCACCACCGGAACGCCAGAGTCGAGCCCACCGGCCGGCCCATCACCTGTCCAGGTGAAGGACGTCGTCGCGGGCGACGACCCACCACCGTTCTGACCAAGGTGCTCGACTGCCGGCGCGTCCAAGGACGCCGGGGTCGAGCAAGTGCTTGGGGGGACGGGATCGGTCAACGCCTGACGAAGTCAGCCTTTCCGGGTCCGTTCTCGATGAACGAGGTCAGGCCGATTGCTTTGTCCTCGGTGGCGAACAACCCGGCGAACAGGTTCGATTCCAGGCGCAGGCCACTGGTGACGTCGCCGTCCAGACCGCCGTCGATCGCCGCTTTGGCCGCGCGCAGTGCGATCGCCGGACCTTGGGCCAGGCGCCGGGCCCAGGCGAGCGCGGCGTCGTAGACGTCGCCTGCTGGCAGCACCCGATCGACCAGCCCGATCCGCAGCGCTTCGTCGGCGCCGATCATGTCGCCGCTGTAGATCAGCTCCTTGGCCCGGGCCGGTCCGACCAGCCGGGGCAGCCGCTGGGTTCCGCCCGCCCCCGGGATCATGCCGAGCAGGATCTCCGGCTGGCCCCACTTGGCGTCCGCGGCGCTGAACCGCACGTCGGCGGTGAGGGCGAGCTCGCACCCGCCACCAAGGGCGTACCCGGTGACCGCGGCGACCACCGGCTTGGGAATGGCAGCGACGGCGTTGATGGAGGAACTCAGCCGGGCGGCCTGGTTCACCATGTCCGCGTGACTCATGCTCGCGAACTCCTTGACGTCCGCCCCGGCCGCGAACGCCCGGTCCCCACCCCACAGCACGACGGCCCGCACGTCGTCGCGGGTGGATAGCTCGATCGCCGCGGCGCGGATCTCCTCCTGCATGGCGGTGTTCAGCACGTTCATCGGCGGCCGGTTCAACCGGATCGTTGCCACCGCCGCCTCGACCTCGACCGAGACCAGTTCGTACATGAGCCTCCCCTTCACGATGCCGACGGTGTGGGTGCAGACGGTGTGGGTGCCGACGGTGTGGGTGCCGACGGTGCGGGTGCCGACGGTGCGGATGCCGACGGTGCGGTTGCCGACGGTGCGGTTGCCGACGGTGCGGTTGCCGACGGTGCGGTTGCCGGTGGCTTGCGGGTGCGCGGCGCGGCCCGCGCGTAATAGCGCCCGGCAACCCGCTCCAGCAGCACCGGCAACGCGAACGTCTCCGACAGTGTCTCGCTGGTGAGCACGTCGGTGATCAGGCCGGACGCCACGGTCATCCCGTCCCTCAGTAGCAGCGCGTGTGTGGTGCCGACCGGGATCTCCTCGACGTGGTGGGTGACCAGCACGCTGGCCGGTGCGTCCGCGCGGCGGGCCAGGCGGGTCAACCGGCGCAACAGGTCCTCACGACCACCGAGATCCATGCCCGCAGCGGGCTCGTCGAGCAGCATCAGCTCGGGATCGGTCATCAGGGCCCGCGCGATCTGCACCCGTTTGCGCTCGCCCTCGCTCAGCGTGCCGAACTGCCGCTCCCGCAGTTCCCCCACACCGAGTTGGCCGAGGATGCGGGTGGCCCGACGGCGGTCGGTGCGGCCGTAGGCCTCGCGCCAGCGGCCCACCACGGAGTAGCCGGCGCTGATGACGATGTCGCCCACGATTTCCCGGTTCGGTATGCGCTGGGCCAGCGCGGCACTGGTCAGGCCGATGCGCGGACGCAGCTCGAACAGGTCGACCGCGCCCATCCGTTCGCCCAGGATGTAGACGATGCCGTCCGAGGGGTGCAGTTGGGCGGCCGCGATCTGCAGCAGGGTCGTCTTGCCGGCCCCGTTGGCGCCGAGCACGACCCAGCGCTCGTCCAGCTCGACGGTCCAGTCGATCGAGTCGAGCAGGATCTTCGTGCCGCGCTGGACGGTGACGTCCTGCATCTGCAGCACCGCGTCCTCATTGACCACGAAGCCGGCGACGCCGGGGACGCCGTCGGGCATCGCGGCGGCCCGGCCCGGATCGTCGAAGGTCATGACCCCATCCAACCTGATCTGTGGGTGCTACCGGGACACGGCGGTGCGTGCTGACGGCCACGCCGTGCTCACGTCGATAGAGGTATGAATGCCGCCGCGTCCGGGTGCCCATCGGGTTCTCGTCCTGACGTGGCGGTCTGTCCATCTGCGGTTCGGGCCTGGTTGGGTCAGCCAGTTATCACGATCTTGGCCAGGCGCTCATCGGCGCGGCCGGCCTGGCTGCGGTGGCGCGGGCCGTCTCACGGTCCCGACAACGACAGGGCTGACGTTCGGTAGGGCCCGGCGCAAAGCGGCGGCCGATACAGTCAGCTGGACATGGCCCCGTCTCCCCCACCCCCGCCCGTGGTCCCCCCGGCCGGTGGCGCTAGCAACGCACCGCTCACCTCGGCGATGGCCTGGCCCGGCTCAGCGTTTCCGATGGGCGCCACGCCGGACGCTGACGGCACCAATTTCGCGGTGTGGTCCAGCTCGGCCACCCACGTGTGGGTATGCCTGTTCGACGCGGCCGGAGTCGAGACCCGGGTCGAGCTGACCGAGCGCATCTACGGCATCTGGCACGGATACATCCCCGGGGTGCGGGCCGGGCAGCGCTACGGCCTGCGCACGGACGGCGCGCGCCAGCCCGACGCCGGGTGGTTCCACGACCCGGCCAAGCTGCTGATCGACCCGTACGCGAAGGCCATCACCGGTACCGCCACCGACGACGCCAGCCTCTACCCCGGCAGCGCCGTCGACTCCGCCCCGTTCACACCCCGCGGCGTGGTCGTGTCCGACGGCTACGACTGGTCCGGGGACCAGGCGCCGGGCACCTCCTGGAGCAGCACGGTCGTGTACGAGATGCACGTGCGCGGGTTCACCCGCTCGATGCCCGACGTGCCGACCGAACTGCGCGGCACCTACGCCGGGCTGGGCCACCCGGCCGCGGTGCAACGGTTGCGTGACCTGGGTGTCACCGCGGTTGAGCTGCTGCCCATCCAGTACTTCGGTACCGAGCCCGCGCTGCAACGCCGCGGACTGGGCAACTACTGGGGCTACAACACGCTCGGGTTCTTCGCGCCGCATCCGGAGTACGCGCACTCCTCGATCAGCACCGGCCGGGAGGTGCTGGACGAGTTCCGCGACATGGTCAAGGCCCTGCACGGCGCGGGCATCGAAGTCCTCCTCGACGTGGTCTACAACCACACCGGCGAGGGCCCGGTGAACGGTCCCGTGTTGAGCCTGCGCGGCTTCGACAACCGCGGCTATTACCGGCACGTGTGGGAGAACACGGGCCAGTACGCCGACTACACCGGCTGCGGCAACACCGTGGACACCCGCAGCCCGCAGGCCCTCACGCTGGTCATGGATTCGCTGCGGTTCTGGGTCCAGGACATGCATGTGGACGGGTTCCGCTTCGACCTGGCCTCGGCGCTGAGCCGCGACCGGTACAACTTCGACGACCACTCCGCGTTCCTGAGCGCGATCGCCCAGGACCCGGTGCTCAAACGCGTCAAGCTCATCGCCGAACCTTGGGACGTCGGTGCCGGCGGGTATCAGGTCGGCGGGTTCCCGCAGTTGTGGAGCGAGTGGAACGGCCGTTACCGCGACTCGGTGCGCGACTTCTGGGCCCACGGCTCCGGCGGCGTCCGCGACCTGGCCTACCGGCTGGCCGGGTCATCGGACCTGTACCGCGACGACGGGCGCGAACCGTGGGCGTCGGTCAATTTCGTCACCGCGCACGACGGTTTCACCCTGCGCGACCTGACGTCCTACGCGGTCAAGCACAACGAGGCCAACGGTGAGCACAACTCCGACGGCACCGACGACAACCGTTCCTACAACTGCGGGGTCGAGGGCGAGACCATCGACCAGACGGTCAAGACGCTGCGCCTGCGCCAGGCCCGCAACTTCCTGACCACGTTGCTGCTGTCGACCGGCGTGCCGATGCTCACCGCGGGCGACGAGCGATGGCGCACCCAGGGCGGCAACAACAACGCCTACTGCCAGGACAACCCAACGTCGTGGCTGGACTGGACACCGTCACCCGAGGCGGACGACCTGACCGAACTGACCAAGCGGCTGCTCGCGCTGCGCCGATCCTCGCCCGTGCTGCGGCGTCAGGACTTCTTCGACGGGGCCGTCATCCCCGGCACCGACGGAGCCAAGGATGCGGCCTGGTTCGGCACCGACGGTCGGGAGCTGGACAACAACCACTGGTTCGACCCCTCGGTGCGCACGATCGGCATGCTGCTCGACGGACGCGGGCTGCTGCATCGCGGCGCCCACAACGAACCGGTCACGGACTCGTCCTACCTGCTCGTCCTGCATGCCGGCGACGACGAGGTGGACTTCACCCTGCCGGTGGCGCCGGGCGCGGCCGGCTACCGGGTCACCATCGACACTGCCCGCCCCGGCGGTGAGCCGATGCCGATGCCGGCCCTGTCCCCCGGCACGAACCTGCACCTGATCGCCCGCAGCGCCCACCTGCTCACCGTCCAGCGGTCGTGACCGACCGAGTGACGAGTCGCCGGCCCGCATAGCGTTTTGAGCGCCATAGCGCGCAAAACGCTATACATCTGCTGGCGGTGGTCAGCCGTACAGCGTTTTGAGCGTCATAGCGCGCAAAACGCTATACACCTGCTGGACGGCGGGGTCGGACCAGCGCTCAGGCGGTGACGGAGACGCCCAGCTCGGCCGACGAGGCCAGCAGCGCGTTCTTGGGTAACACGCGCACGGTGTAGCCGAATGAGCCCGTGCGGGTGAGCGGGACGCCGCCCTCGAACCGGGCCCGGCCGTCGGACTTGTCGACCAGGCTCAGCGGGACGGTCTCGATCGCGCCGAGCCGGTCGTCGACATCGACCGTACCGAACGCGGCCTCGACCTCGACGTCGTCGGCGCTCAGCCCGGCGAGCTCGACCTCGGCTCGCAGGCGCAGGGTGCCGCCGAGCTCGGGGTCACCCTCAATCAGGGAGTCGACGTGGTCGACGCGCACTCCCGGCCATGCCTTGAGCACGTCCGAGCGCCAGGCGGCCAGCTGCTTGGCGGCGGCGAAGTCGTTGGCGGTAACCCGGGCGGCGGCGGCCGCCGCCGGGGCATAGAGGTTGCTGATGTAGTCCCACACCATGCGCGTGGCCAGCACCTTGGGCCCGAGCGTGGTGATCGTGTGGCGGACCATCGACACCCACCGCGTCGGCACGCCGGCGTCGTCGCGCGTGTAGAACCGCGGCGCCACCTGCGTCTCGATCAGGTTGTACAGCGCGCGGGCTTCCAGGTCGTCACGGCGGTCGGGGTCGTTCAGGCCGTCGGCGGTCGGGATGGCCCAGCCGTTCTCGCCGTCGAACCACTCGTCCCACCAGCCGTCGCGAATGGACAGGTTGAGACCACCGTTCAGGGCCGATTTCATGCCCGACGTGCCGCAGGCCTCGAGCGGGCGCAGCGGGTTGTTCAGCCACACGTCGGATCCCCAGTACAGGTACCGGGCCATGCCGATGTCGTAGTTGGGCAGGAACGCGATGCGATGGCGCACCTCGGGGTCGTCGGCGAACGCGACCATCTGGGCGATGAGTTGCTTGCCGCCGTCGTCGGCCGGGTGGCTCTTGCCGGCGATGACTATCTGCACCGGGTGGTTGGGGTCGAGCAGCAGGGACTTGAGCTTGGCCGGATCGCGCAGCATCAAGGTCAGGCGCTTGTAGGACGGCACCCGGCGCGCGAAACCTATGGTCAGCACGTCCGGGTCGAACGCCGACTGCACCCACGCCAGTTCGGCGTCGGCCATACCGCGCTCGTGACAGGACTCGTAGAGACGGCGACGGATCTCCTGCACCAACTGCTCACGTTGCGAACGGCGGATGTGCCAGAGCTCGGTATCGCTGATGGTGGCCAGTTCGGCCCAGGCGCCACCGGTGTCGAGGGCGTCCGTGCCATCGCCCTGTTCGGCCCGCTCGATCAGCTCGCGTGACATCCACGTCGGCGCGTGCACGCCGTTGGTGACCGAGGAGATCGGCACCTCGCCGAAGTCGAAGTTCGGCCACAGGCCGGCGAACATCTCCCGGGACACCTCGCCGTGCAGCTGCGACACGCCGTTGGCCCGCTGTCCGATCCGCAGGCCCATGTGGGCCATGTTGAAGATCCCGCCGTCCGCCTCCGCGCCGAGCGCGAGCGCGGGCTCGGCCGGTACGCCCGGGAACACGGTCAAGTGCGCGGCGACCAGCGACCGCGAGAACCGGTCGATGCCGGCCGGCACGGGCGTGTGCGTGGTGAAGACGGTGCCCGCCCGCACGGCCTGCAGCGCCTCGTCGAAGCTCAGGCCCGTGTCGGCCATGTACTCGCGGATGCGCTCTATGCCGAGGAAGCCCGCGTGGCCCTCGTTGGTGTGGAACACCTGCGGGGTGGGCGTGCCGGTGGCCGTACAGAACGCCCGGATGGCGCGCACGCCGCCGACGCCGAGCAGGAGTTCCTGCAGCAGCCGATGCTCAGCTCCGCCGCCGTAAAGGCGGTCGGTGACCTGGCGCAACGCGATGTCGTTCTCCTCGACGTCGCTGTCCAGCAACAGCAGCGGGACCCGGCCGACCTGGACCAACCACACCTGGGCGGTGAGTACCCGGTCGTCGGGCAGGGCCAGGGCGACCTTGACCACGGCGCCGGCCGCGTCGGTGAGCGGCTTGATCGGCAGGCCCTGCGGGTCCAGGGCCGGGTAGCGCTCCAGCTGCCATCCGTCCGAGGACAGGGACTGGTCGAAATAGCCGGCCCGGTAGAGCAGGCCGACGCCGATGATCGGGACGCCGAGGTCGCTGGCCGCCTTCAGGTGGTCACCGGCCAGGATGCCGAGGCCACCGGAGTACTGCGGCAGCACCTCGGTGATGCCGAACTCGGGCGAGAAGTAGGCGATCGACTCCGGCAGCGCACCGGGCGCCTCGGCTTGTCGGCGCTGATACGAGCGCGGCGCGGTCACGTAGTCGTTCAGGTCCTCGGCCACATCGCTCAGCCGCCGCAGGAACTTGCGGTCGGTGGACAGCTTCACCAGCCGCTCGGCCGAGACCTCGCCCAGCATCTTGCGCGGGTCGCCGCGGCATTCGCGCCACAGGTCCGGATCGACGGATTCGAGGAGATCCTGCGACTCCGGGTGCCATGACCAGCGCAGGTTGTTGACGATGGTGGACAGCGGCTCGAGGGCCTGCGGGAAACGGGCTCGCACGGTGAGCCGACGGAGTGCTTTCACGAGCGCGAGCCTACCGGCCGGAACGGCTTACATGACGACCTCAACGGGGTGCGGCACGCAATCCGGGCGGGGGTGTACCCGGCACCCCTCGACTCTGGATAGGGTCTTTGCGTGTTAGGACGCATCGGACTGTCGGACGTCGCCCCCATCGTGGCCGGTGGAGAGTTCTCCGCCCGCGCCGTGATCGGCGAGCACATTCCCGTCGCGGCGACCGTCTTTCGCGAGGGTCACGACGCCGTCGGCGCCAACGTGCGCTGGAGCCCGCCCGGGCGCGGTCCGGCCAGGTTTGTCCGGATGACGCCCGGTGCGCCCGGGCTCGATCGCTGGCACGCCGAGGTGGTACCCGACGAAACCGGGCTGTGGAGCTTCTCGGTCGAGGCGTGGAGCGACCCGCTGTCCACCTGGCACCACGCGGTGACGGTGAAGCTGGACGCCGGGCAGAGTGCGGACGAGCTGGCCAACGATCTCGCCACCGGGGCCACCCTGCTGGAACGGGTCGCCGGCACATTGGCCGATGACGACGAGGTCGCCCGACTGCGCCAGGCCGCGGCGGCGCTGGGTGACCCCGAACTCGCGCTCGCCGATCGGGTCGCGCCGGCCCTGGACGAGGAGACGCAGCGGCTGCTGTACGACAACCCGGTGCGCGAACTCGTCACCCGGTCCAAGCGTTACGACGTGTGGGTCGACCGGGAGCGCGCGCTGTTCGGCGCCTGGTACGAGTTCTTCCCCCGTTCCATCGGCGCGCAACTGGCCGGCGACCTGAGCGCCCCGGCCAAGCCGGCCCGCCACGGCACGTTCGCCGATGCGACCAAACACCTGGACTACGTGGCCGGTCTCGGCTTCGACGTGGTGTACCTGCCGCCCATCCATCCGATCGGCAAGGTCAATCGCAAGGGACCGAACAACACCCTGGACCCGGCCCCGTGGGACGTCGGCTCGCCGTGGGCCATCGGTTCGGCCGAAGGCGGCCACGACGCGATCCACCCCCAGCTCGGCACCGAGGACGACTTCAAGGCCTTCGTGGCCCGCACGCACGAACTGGGCATGGAGGTGGCGCTCGACTTCGCGCTGCAGGCCGCGCCGGACCACCCCTGGGTCACCGAGCATCCGGAGTGGTTCACCACGCTGCCCGACGGCACGATCGCCTACGCGGAGAACCCACCGAAGAAGTACCAGGACATCTACCCGATCAACTTCGACAACGACCCGGCCGGCATCTACGCCGAGAGCCTGCGCATCATCCGGCACTGGGTCGACCTGGGCGTGAAGATCTTCCGGGTCGACAATCCGCACACCAAGCCGGTGAACTTCTGGCACTGGCTCATCTGGACGGTGAAGAAGACCGACCCGGACGTGCTCTTCCTGGCCGAGGCGTTCACCCGTCCGGCGATGATGCACGCACTGGCCGAAGCCGGGTTCACCCAGTCCTACACGTACTTCACCTGGCGCACGACCAAGCCCGAGTTGACCGAGTACGCCGAAGATCTGGTGTCCTCGGCGCACTACATGCGCCCGAACTTCTTCCCCACCACCCCGGACATCCTGCACGCCTATCTGCAGCACGGATCGCCGGCCGCGTTCACGATCCGGGCCGTGCTCGCGACGATGCTGTCGCCGACGTTCGGCATCTACTCGGGCTACGAGCTGTTCGAGCACGTCGCGCTGCGCGAGGGCAGCGAGGAGTTCCTCGACACCGAGAAGTTCCAGCTGCGCCCACGCGACCTGGTGGGTGCGCTCGTGCGCGGTGCGTCGCTGGCACCGTTGCTGGCCCGGCTCAACCAGATTCGCAAGGCCCACCCGGCGCTGCACTGGTTGCGCAACCTGCACTTCCACCTCGTCGAAGACCCCAGCGTGATCGCGTTCAGCAAGCGCGACGAGGAGACCGGCGACACGATCCTGGTCATCTGCTCGCTCGATCCGCACAACCCGCGCGAGACCACGACCTGGCTCGATCTGCCCGAACTCGGGCTGCCGTGGGGGGCGACGTTCACCGTCCGTGACGAGCTCCAGGAAGCTACCTACCAGTGGACGCAGCACAACTACCTGCGTCTGAGCCCAGCCCAGCCCGCCCACATCTTCGTCGTCAACCCGACGGCCTAAGGATCTGATGACCACCGCGCCAGAACAGCCCAGCCCCACCGCGCCCGCCCGGCGCGGGTCGCAGGATCCCGAGTGGTTCAAGCGCGCGGTGTTCTACGAGGTGCTCGTGCGCGGGTTCGCCGATTCCAACGGCGACGGCACGGGCGACCTGCGTGGGCTCACCGACAAGCTCGACTACGTGCAGTGGCTGGGCGTCGACTGCCTGTGGCTGCCGCCGTTCTTCTCCTCGCCGCTGCGTGACGGCGGGTACGACGTCAGCGACTTCACCGGCGTGCTGCCCGAGTTCGGCACCATCGACGACTTCCGGCACTTCCTCGACGCCGCCCACACCCGCGGCATCCGGGTGATCATCGACGTCGTCATGAACCACACCTCGGACCAGCACCCGTGGTTCCAGGCCTCGCGTAGCGATCCGGACGGTCCGTACGGCGACTTCTACGTGTGGGAGGACGACGACAAGCGGTACTCGGACGCGCGGATCATCTTCGTCGACACCGAGCCCTCGAACTGGACGTTCGACCCGATCCGCAAGCAGTACTTCTGGCACCGGTTCTTCAGCCACCAGCCCGACCTCAACTTCGACTGCCCGGCCGTGGGCGACGCCATCATCGAAGCGTTGCGCTTCTGGCTCGACATGGGCATCGACGGGTTCCGCCTCGACGCCGTGCCCTACCTGTTCGAGCGTGACGGCACCAACGGCGAGAACCTGCCCGAGACCCACCAGTTCCTCAAGCGGGTACGCAAGGAGGTGGACGAGAACTACACCGACCGGGTGCTGCTGTGCGAGGCCAACCAGTGGCCCGACGACGTCGTCGAATACTTCGGCGACCCGGCCGTCGGCGGCGACGAATGCCACATGGCGTTCCACTTCCCGGTCATGCCGCGGATCTTCATGGCCGTGCGGCGCGAACAGCGTTACCCGATCTCGGAGATCATGGCCCAGACGCCCGCGATCCCGTCGAGCTGCCAGTGGGGCATCTTCCTGCGCAACCACGACGAGCTGACCCTGGAAATGGTCACCGACGAGGAGCGCGACTACATGTGGGCCGAGTACGCGTTCGACCCGCGGATGAAGGCCAACATCGGCATCCGGCGACGGCTGGCGCCCTTGCTGGACAACGACGTCAACCGCATCGAGTTGTTCACCGCGCTGCTGCTGTCCCTGCCCGGGTCCCCCGTGCTGTACTACGGCGACGAGATCGGCATGGGCGACAACATCTGGCTCGGTGACCGCGACGGCGTGCGCACCCCGATGCAGTGGACGCCGGACCGCAACGCCGGCTTCTCCACCGCGGAACCGGCCCGCTTGTACCTGCCGGTGAACATGGATTCCATCTACGGCTACCAGGTCACCAACGTCGAATCCCAGCAGCGCAACACCTCGTCCCTGCTGCACTGGACCCGGCGGATGATCCAGGTGCGCAAGCAGAACCCGGCCTTCGGGCGCGGCAAGTTCCACGACCTGGGCGGCAGCAATCCCAGCGTGCTCAGCTTCATCCGGGAGTTCGGTGATGACATCGTCCTGTGCGTGAACAACCTGTCCCGGTTTGCCCAGCCGGTCGAGCTCGACCTGAGCGAGTGGCGCGGCGTCGAACCGGTCGAGCTCCTCGGCGGCACCCGCTTCCCCGCCGTCGGCGAGCTGCCCTACCTGCTCACCCTGGCCGGGCACGGTTTCTACTGGCTGCGCCTGACCAAACCGTCCCAGCAGGTCCGGCAGATCGCGCCCGAAGCCGACTCGCACCGCAACGACCGGGGCGAGGCTGCAGTGGACCCGTTCACCGGCGACGACGGGCGGACCCAGTGAGCGCTTGCGCGAAGAGGCATCAGATATGAGTGAGATCGACACGGCGGCGCTGGCGGGGCTGTTCGAGCACTGGTTGCCGGGACAGCGTTGGTACGCCGGCAAGTCGCGCCCGGTGGAATCGATCCGGCCGCGGAAGCTGGGCTCGTTCGGCGACCCGCCCACCGAGGTTCAGCTCTGGCTCGCCGACATCAGCTACCTCGACGGCGGCCGGGAGACCTACCAGGTGCCCTTGCGGGTGGGCACGGACTTCGACGACGCGCTCGACCACGCCCGCCTCGGCCAGGTGACCGCTCCGGGCGGTCAGACGCTCTACCTCTACGACGCGCTGTGGGACCGGCCACACACGCAGGAATGGCTGCGCGCGCTGGTGGACGGCGGCGAGTACGACGGCCTCGAGTTCCATCTGACGTCGACGGCGGACGCCGTCCCGAGCGGCGCCACCGGTCGCGTCCTCACCGGCGAGCAGTCCAATACGTCGCTGGTATTCGGTGATCAGGCCATCCTCAAGGTGTTCCGCCGCCTCGAGGTCGGCACCAATCCCGACATCGAAGTGCACGAGGCGCTCGGCCGGGTCGACGGGCGCCATATCGCCCGGCTGCTCGGCTACATCACCGCCGACTTCGGGGTCGGTCAGGGCAACTTCGAGCAGCTGGCCAACCAGGATCAGCAGGTCAGCCTGGCCATGTTGCAGGAGTTCATGCCCGGCGCCACCGACGGTTGGGAGCTGGCCAAGAACAGCGTGCGCGACCTCATGGCCGAAGGTGACATCCACGCCGAGGAGGCCGGTGGCGACTTCGCCAGCGAAGCGTTCCGCCTGGGCCTGGCCACCGCTGAGGTCCACGCCGACCTGGTGTCGGCCTTCGGGACCCACGACCTCACCACCCAGGACATGCGGGCCCGGGCCGACGCCATGCTCGATCGCCTGGACCAAACGCTGCTGCTGGTGCCTGAACTCGAGCGCGTCGCCGACGGTTTGCGCGCGTGCTACGAGGCGTTCGCGCTCAGCCCGCCCACGGCGGTGCAGCGCGTACACGGTGACCTGCATCTGGGCCAGGTGCTGCGCACGGTCACCGGATGGACCGTGCTGGACTTCGAGGGCGAGCCGGTCAAGTCGATCGCCAGCCGCCGCGAGCCCGACTCACCATTGCGCGACGTGGCGGGCATGCTGCGCTCCTTCGACTACGCGGGCTACCACCAGATCGTCGATCTGGGTTCCACCAGCCAGCGCAATTACCGCGCGGCCGAGTGGGCCGACCGCAACCGGACGGCCTTCCAGGCCGGGTACACCCACGCCACCGGCTCGAGCGATGTCGGCGGGTTGAGCGCCGCGGCCGGGGCCGTCCTGCTCCGGGCCTTCGAGGCCGACAAGGCGGTTTACGAGGCCGCGTACGAAGCACGAAACCGGCCGGCCTGGTTGGCTGTGCCCCTGGCGTCGCTCGGCCGTCTGGTCGCGCCGACGTCGTCCGCGAGTGGAGAGGACGTTCGATGACCGGCTTGTTCGGCAAGAAGAACAAAGACGAGGACGGATCGGCCAAGGCGAAGCCCACCCCGCCAGCCGACACCGCACCATCCGACACCGCACCATCCGACAGCACACCAGCCGACAGCGCCCCGGCGGCCGCCGCACCGGCCGCGGCCGCGCCCACCGACACCAAGCCAACCGACACCAAGCCAACCGACTCCAAGCCAACCGGCACCAAGCCAACCGGCACCAAGCCAACCGACACCGCGCCGGCCCCGCCACCCGCGCCGGCCCCGGTGGTGCCGCCGCCCCCGCCCCGGGACCCGGCCGAGGTCGACAGCGAGACCCTTGACCGCCTGGTCGGCGGCGCCCATCACAACCCGCACGACATTCTCGGCGCGCACAGCACCGGCGACGGTCGGACCGTCGTGCGGACGCTGCGCCCGGAGGCATCGGCGGTGTCGCTGCGCGTGGGCGAGAAGTCGACCCCACTGGAGCGCATCCACGACGGCGGCATCTTCGCAGTCGTCGTCCCCGGCGACCCCACCGACTACCGCCTCGAAGTCACCTACGGCGACCCGGATCAGTCGTGGACCGTGGATGACCCGTACCGCTGGCTGCCCACCCTCGGCGAGGTCGACCTGCACCTGATCGGCGAGGGCCGCCACGAGGAGCTGTGGCAGGTCCTGGGCGCGCACGTGCGCACCTACGACACGCTGGCCGGTCCGGTGACGGGTACGTCGTTCGCGGTGTGGGCTCCCAACGCCCGCGGCGTGCAGGTCATCGGTGACTTCGACTACTGGTCGGGCCGGGCCCAGCCGATGCGGGTGCTCGGCTCCAGCGGCGTGTGGGAGCTGTTCGTCCCCAACGTCGGCGACGGCACCAAGTACAAGTTCCGCATCCTGGGCGCGGACAGCCAGTGGCGCGAGAAGGCCGACCCGATGGCGTTCTACTCCGAGACCGCACCGGCCACCGCGTCGGTTGTGTTCACCTCGCAGTTCGAGTGGACCGACGGCGACTGGATGCAGCGCCGGGCCGAGACCGCGTGGGACAAGGCCCCCATCTCCATCTACGAGGTGCACCTGGGTTCCTGGCGGGCCGGGCTGAGCTATCGGCAGATGGCGACCGAGCTCGTCGAGTACCTGACCCAGACCGGCTTCACCCACGTTGAGTTCCTGCCCGTGGCCGAACACCCCTACGCCCCGTCGTGGGGATATCAGGTCACCGGCTTCTACGCCGCGACCTCGCGGTTCGGTACGCCGGATGACCTGCGCTTCCTCATCGACGCGCTGCACCGGGCCGGCATCGGCGTCATCGTCGACTGGGTGCCGGGGCACTTCCCCAAGGACGCGTTCGCACTGGGGCGTTTCGACGGCACCGCGCTGTACGAGCACGCCGACCCGCGGCGCGGGGAACAGCTCGACTGGGGCACCTACGTCTTCGACTTCGGCCGGCGCGAGGTGCGCAACTTCCTGGTCGCCAACGCGGTGTTCTGGTTGCAGGAGTTCCACGTCGACGGCCTGCGGGTGGACGCGGTCGCGTCGATGCTCTACCTGGACTATTCGCGTAAGGAAGGCGAGTGGCTGCCGAACAAGTACGGCGGCCGGGAGAACCTCGAGGCGGTCTCGTTCCTGCAGGAGATGAACGCGACCGCCTACCGGCGCGTGCCCGGTGCGATCACCATCGCCGAGGAATCCACGTCGTGGCCCGGCGTCACCCGTCCCACCCACCTGGGCGGGCTGGGCTTCGGGTTCAAATGGAACATGGGCTGGATGAACGACTCGCTGCGCTACGTCGAGCACGAGCCGATCTATCGCCAGTACCACCACAACGAGATGACGTTCTCGATGGTGTACGCCTACAGCGAGAACTACATCCTTCCCGTCTCACACGACGAGGTCGTGTACGGGAAGGGCTCGGTCGTGGGCAAGATGCCGGGCGATCGGTGGCAGCAACTGGCCAACGTGCGCACGTTCTTCGCCTTCATGTGGGGGCATCCGGGCAAGCAGCTTCTGTTCATGGGTTCGGAGTTCGCGCAGAGCTCGGAGTGGAGCGACTCCCAGTCCCTGGAGTGGTGGCTGCTCGACTTCGCCGAGCACCGCGGCGTCCAGCAGCTGGTGACCGACCTGAACCGGGTGTACCGCGACAATCCCGCGCTCTACACGCAGGACACGTCACCGGCCGGTTTCAGTTGGATCGACGCCAACGATTCCACCGGCAACATCTTCTCGTTCCTGCGCTTCGGCAGCGACGGGTCGGTGGTCGCGGTGGTCTCGAACTTCTCGCCGATGCCGCAGCTGGAGTACCGGATCGGCCTGCCCCGGCCGGGGCGGTGGGAGGAGATCCTCAACACCGACGCCGACGTCTACGGCGGATCGGGCGTGGGCAATTTCGGTGGGATCGACGCCTTCTCCGACAGCTACCACGGTCAGGCCGCGTCGGCGACGTTGGCCGTCCCGCCGTTGGGCACCGTCTACCTGCGCTACGCGGACTGATTTCCCCGGGTCCGCCGGGGCCCGGGGGTGAGACGTTTCCGCGGGAGCGCGACGGCGCAGCAGCGGCAATGTCGCAACCGGTAGCAGCACGGCGACGGAGGCATAGAGCATTCGATAGCCGATCGGGTTTATCAGGACCGCTCCGAGCCCCAGGGCGACGGGTTGGGGCGCAAACATGACAAGCGTTATCGCGGCCCAGACTTGGCCCTGCATGGGTGGTGGTGCGAGGCGCTGACCCGCCGTGATCAACGCGATGAGCGACCACGGAATTGCGGCGCCGAGCACCAGCGAACCGATCAGCACGGGCGCGAGCATGCCGGTCGCGCGGAGTGCGGATCCGAGGGTGAAGTTGAGGACGGCCAGGGCGGCCAGGTTGCCCTCGCCGATGAGCGCGATCACCCGGCCTGCGCCGAGGCTGGCGGCGATCGAACCTGCGCCGAGGCCGGCCGACAGCACGCCGAGGAAGCTCGGGGGGCGCTGCAGCGCGCTGACCAGGCTGTACTGCGCTGCGACGAGTACGCCAGACAGGAACATCGGGACGACAGCGAGCAGGGTCACCGTCCGGAGTTCGCGGATGTTCCAAAGCTGGCCCAGGCCCCCGGTGACGGCGCTGCGCCACCGGGGGGAGTGCGCCACCGGTTCCGGCGCGTCGTGGACGCGGACCAGGGTCGTGGCGGCGGCTCCGACGAGGAAGGTCGCCGCGTCCACGGCGGCCACGGCGCCGCCGCCGCTGGCGGCGAAAAGCCCGGCCCCGGCCAGTGGAGAGACCAACCGCCCGATCTCCTGGAGCGCAACCGACCGTCCGTTGACTCGCGCTCGCGCCGCGGGCGAGAACATCCGGGTGAAGAGCGCCGATTCAGCCGGCCCGGAGAGCGTGAGAGCCGTGCCGTACCAGAGCACGACGGCGTAGATCAGCCACACTTGATCACGGGATCGCACCAGCGCCAAGGTGAGCACGATCACGGCAGAGGCGACGTCGAGGCCGATGAGCAGCATCCGCTGCCGGACCCGATCGGCGAGCATGCCACCAAGCGGCCCAACCAGGGACGGTAGGTAGATGCAGACCGACACCAGCCCCGCTTGGCTGCTGCTGCCGGTGAGCGACTTGACCCAGATGCCGGCGACGAGGGAGAGTGCGCTGTTTCCGACAAGTGAGCAGCCCAGGCCGGTCAGGTAGATCCGCGCGTTACGCCGCTCCAGGCGGAGTTCGGAGGGTGTCTCGTCGGGCACTGGCTCAGTCAAACCCGGGCGCACTTGCGCCGTCAAGAAAGTTGAGTCCGACGGGCTCAATAATCGCGGCAGGGGGCGTGGCCGGCACGTGCCTGGAATACGGGTGGGCGTACCGGGTTAAGATAGTTGCGAGTTCAACTAGCTAATTCAACTAACGAGGTCCCAGAATGCCTGCCGTCACCGCTGACACCGTCACCCTGCCCCGCGCGAACGCCGCCACCCTCGGCGACGTCGAGCGCCCGGTGCGTTCGGTCACCACCGGCCCGAAGGGTTTCGAGGGCGAAGGCTTTCCGGTTGTACGTGCCTTCGCCGGCGTGTCGAAGGCCGACCTGGACCCGTTCGTCCACATGGATCAGATGGGCGAGGTCGACTACGCCCCCCTCGAGCCGCGCGGGACGCCGTGGCACCCGCACCGCGGCTTCGAGACCGTCACCTACATGATCGACGGCACCTTCCTGCACCAGGACAGCCACGGTGGCGGCGGCGTGATCGAGAACGGGGCCACCCAATGGATGACCGCCGGCTCCGGGATCCTGCACATCGAGACCCCGCCCGAGGAGCTGGTCATGGCCGGCGGCCTGTTCCACGGCATCCAGCTCTGGGTGAACCTGCCGGCCAAGGACAAGTTCACTCCCCCCGCCTATCAGAACCTGGAGGGGCACCAGGTCACGCTGCTGGCCTCGCAGGACGCCGGTGCGCTGGTGCGCATCATCGCCGGAGACATCGCCGGCCAGCGCGGACCGGGTTCGACCCACACGCCGATCGCCTTGGCCCACGCCACCATCGTTCCCGGCGCCCAGCTGTCCCTGCCCTGGCCGGCGGAGTTCAACGCGCTGGTCTACGTCCTCGCCGGCGACGGTTACGTGGGCGCCGAACGCCGCCCGATCCGATCCGGCCAACTGGCCCTGCTCGGCGCGGGTGACCGGCTCACCGTCAGCGCGGCCGACACCCAGGACGCGCGCCACCCGGCGCTGGAGGTGCTGCTGCTCGGCGGCCAGCCCATCCGCGAGCCGGTGGCGCAGTACGGACCGTTCGTGATGAACACCCGGGCCGAGCTCGAGAACGCGATCCGCGACTTCCAGGCCGGTCGCCTCGGCGTCATCCCCGACGGGGCCTTGATGCCGCACACCGGCTGAGCCGGAATGGCGTCCCGGTCAGGCTGACGAGGATGTACAGCGAAATCGGCGCCATGACGCCCAAAACGCTATACAACCTCGCGCGACACGAGGACACGAGGACGCGACGTGAGAATGCGACGTGAGAATGCGACGTGAGGATGTACAGCGAAATCGGCGCCATGGCGCCCAAAACGCTATACATCCTCGCGCGACGCTGGGGGCGCTGACACGATGACGTCCGTGACCGACTCCTTCCCGCGCCTGCTTGCCCGCACCATGAACTTCCGGCTCGGCGTCCCGCGCGCCTTCGCCGTCAGCCCCGACGGGGCGCGGGTCGTGTTCCTGCGCGCCACCTCGGGCTTCACGCGAGCGCACGGATTGTGGGTCTACGACGTCGAGACGAGCACCGAGCGGCTGGTGGCAGATCCCGCGTCCCTGCTTGGCGACGTGGGCGAGTCGCTCACCCTGGCCGAGCAGGTGCGCCGCGAACGGCTGCGGGTGACCAGTTCCGGCGTGGTCGCCTTCTCGACCGACCGGGACCTGACGGTGGCCGCGTTCGCGCTGTCGTCAGAGCTCTTCGTCGTCGGACTGGACGGGTCGGCCCCACCGCGGCGATTGCGCACGGCGGCTGCGGTGATCGACCCGCAGGTGGACCCAACCGGGCGCCGTGTCGCCTACGCCGGCGACCGGGCCCTGCGCGTCGTGGCGCTGCAGACGGGCGCGGACGACGTCCTCATCGCCCCCGACCCGGAAGATCCCGAGGAGGTCGTCTGGGGACTCGCGGAGTTCATCGCCGGTGAGGAACTCGATCGTGGCCGCGGCTTCTGGTGGTCACCCGACGGCGAGCGGCTGCTGGTCGAGCGTTACGACGAGACGCCCGTACAGGTGTGGCACATCAGCGATCCGGCCCACCCGGAGCAGGAGCCGCGGCGAGTGCGCTACCCGCGGGCCGGCACGGCGAACGCGGTCGTCGGACTGGCGCTGGTCGGTCCCGGCGGCGCACGGGTGGACGTCGACTGGCGCTCGGACGCTGCGCTCGACGGGCACGTGCTCGAGTACCTGGTCCAGGTCGAGTGGAGCGGGCCCGACCCGATCCTCGTCGTGGCGACCCGCGACCAACGCCGGCTGGAGTACCGCGCGGTCGACGCGGCGACTGGTGCCACCACGCTGCTGCGGGCCGTCACCGACGACGCCTGGGTCGAGTTGCTGCCCGGCACGCCGCGCCGGTTGCCGGACGGCCGGCTGCTGCACAGCGTCGACGTCGGCGAGCAACGACGGGTATGGATCGACGACCGACCGGTCACCGCGCCGGACAACCTGGTGCGTTCGGTCGAGGCGGTGGACGGCGACTGCGTCATCGCGCAGGTGGTTCCGCAGGTGGGCTCGGTCGCGCTGGCCCGGCTCGGGTTCGACGGCAGCGTCGAGGTGCTGAGCGACCCGGCCGGCGTCGGCACCGGCGCCTGGGCCGGCGGCACGCTCGTCGTCACCCAGCAGCTGCCGACCACGCTGGCCGCGCCGACGGCCGTGCACCGCGGCGGGGACGTCGTCGGCACGATCGACTCGGCGGCCGAGAAGTCACCGCTGCTGCCCACCGTCCGGACCCATCAGGTGGGCCCGCGTGGACTGCCGACCACGGTGCTGTTCCCGACGGGATATGTGCCGGGATCGGGCCGGCTGCCAGTGCTGCTCGACCCGTACGGCGGACCGCACGGTCAGCAGGTGATCAACTCGGCGCGGGCGTACCTCGTCTCGCAGTGGTTCGCCGAGCAGGGGTTCGCGGTCATCGTCTGCGACGGCCGTGGGATGGCCGGTCGCGGGCCGGCCTGGGACCGGCTGGCCTGGCACGACCGCGCCGGCACCAGCGACGACCAGGTCGAGGCGGTGCGCGAGGTCGCCGCGCTGTATCCCGACGACCTCGACCTCGACCGGGTGGCCATCCGCGGCTGGTCGTTCGGCGGCTATCTGGCGGCGCTGTGCGTGTTGCGGCACCCCGACGTGTTCGCCGCCGCCATCGCCGGCGCACCGACGACCGACGAGCGGCTCTACGACACCTGCTACAGCGAGCGCTACCTCGGACACCCGGACACCGACGACGACGTGTACGAGGCCAACAGCCTCATCCCGTTGGCACCGCTGCTGCGTCGGCCGCTGATGATCATCCACGGTCTCGCCGACGACAACGTGTACGTGGCCCACTCGCTGCGGCTGTCCGCGGCGTTGTTGGCGGCCGGGCGTCCGCACGAGGTTCTGCCCCTCACCGGCGCCACCCATCTGGCTGCCGACGAGGTCGTGGCCGAGAACCTGCTGTTGCTGCAGTTGGACTTCCTGCGCCGCTCACTCGGGCTGGCCGGCTCTCCTCCGACGGAGTAACCCAGCCGAGCTGGTCGGGCCGCTTGGGCCTCTCGGGTCGGTTCAGCTCGGCCGGTTGCTCGGTCGGCGCCGGTGGGTTCGAACGGTCGGTGCGTCAGAACAGGGCGTTGGCCAGGCGGCGACGAGCGGCCGGGACGCGCTCGTCCTCGGGGCCGAACAGCTCGAAGTAGTCGAGCAACCGGTCGCGAACCTGGTCGCGGTCCGCGCCGAACACCCGCGATACCAGGCCGAGCAACCGTTCCAACGCCGCACTCGACTCGTTCGTCGCCACCTCCTGGTCGGCGGCGGCCAGTTGGAGGGTGACGTCATTCGGGGCGGCCGCGGCCAGGGCGACGGCGGCGGCCGGGGTGGTCTCCAGACGCTGCAAGAACCGGGTCTGGCGCAGCGCCAACGCCGCGTCGGCATTGCCCGGTTCGGCGTCCAGGATGGCCTCGAACATCGCGACGGCGGCGGGGAAATCGCCGGTCTCCAGCGCCGCCTCGGCTGCGTCGAAGCGCGGATCGGACGGGGGTTCGGGCACGACCGCTTCGGCATCGGCGTCCACCGGGGCCGCGCCCGTCAGGCCGGACTGAGCGCCGGCGTCGATCACCGCGGCGACGAACTCACGCACCTGCGCCTCGGGCAGCGCGCCGCTGAAACCGGGGACGAGCTGTCCGGCGATGACGGCGAACACGGTCGGCACACTCTGCACCTGGAGGGCTTGGGCCACGCGCGGGCTGGCGTCGACGTCGAGAACGGCCAGCACCCACGCCCCGGCGCCCTCACCGGCCAGCTTCTCCAGCACCGGCCCGAGCTGGTCGCTGGCCGGGCTGCCCACAGCGACGACGACGATGAGAACCGGCACCTGGTAAGAGCGGTCGAGCACATCAGCCTGGAAGCCGGCCTCGGTGACCGCGATGACGGCCGCGCCCGGTGCCGGCGGTGGGGCACTGGCTGCTCGGGCCGCCGCCTCGGACCTGGCCTTGATCGCGGCCAGGTCGACCGCGCCGGCCATGGCCGTCGTCAGCTGCGGGCTGGGCGCGGGTCGGCGCCCGTTTCCGCCGCCGGTGGGGCCGGTTGCTCTGGTTCCGCTGGTTCTGCCGCTTGGTCCGGGACGCATGACCTCGATTGTTCCAGTTCGCTCAGCACGGCGGTCAGGTCGGTCCGGGCCGCCGCCTGCTCCGGCGTGTGCGCGGCCAAGGCGGTGTCGTTCGCCGCCTCGTAGACGTCGGCCAGCGCCAGGAAAAGCGCGCCCCGCCCGCCGGCGTCGGCCTGCGTGCGCGCGATCTCGCGCATCTCCGCCGGGAACCGGTCCGACTTCGCGACTGCGGACGCGATCTGCGCCGCGGCGTCGGCCACCTGCGGGAACGCAGGCGACAGGTCGGCCAGGACGTAGTCGAGCACGCCGTTGGCCTGAGCCGTGCGCAGGCCCTGGAGCAGCAGCCCGGTAAAGCCCTTGTACATCGAGGCCGTGCACATCTTCACCGCCGAGGCCGAACCGAGCTCACCGCCCACGACGACGGCACTCAGCCCGGGCCCGGCCAGTCCGGCGACCACCGCGGTCGAGGGGCCGGACAGGTACAGCGTCGTACGGCTCGTACCGGCCGTTCGCGGCGGCGGTCCACTGATGGCGCCGTCGACGACGTCGCACCCGGCCCGGGTCAGTTCGGCGGCGACCCGCGTCATCGTGCTCGGGGCGATGGCGTTGACGTCCGCGACCAACGGGGTGACCCCGGCCCGCCGGCAGGCGTCTGCGATGGCCGCGGCCAGGTCGGGCGCAGCCTGCGGCGGGCCGACGCTGACGATCACGTCGGAGGCACGGACGACCGCGATGAGGTCGGGCAACCACTCCAGGCCCGCGGCCAACCGTTGGGTCCGTGCGCTGCGTCCGTGGACAGTGCAGACGACCCGGGCACCGCCGGCCTGCCACGATCGGCCGAGCCCGCTGCCCATGGCGCCCGGCGAGACGATGCCGACCGTGGTCATGCGCGCCCCCTCCGCCCCGCTGCCCAATCGGTCCGCCGGCACGTCAGCACCAGCAGTAGACCAGAACGTGCCGTCTGAATGGGTGTCAGCAATGCTGATCAAACTGGCGGATCAGAAGCGGGCCGGCTCCCGGTACTGGCCCCAGATCTCCTTGAGCACACCACAGATCTCGCCGAGCGTAGCTTCGGCGCGGGCCGCGGCCAGCATGGGCGGCACCGTGTTGCCGTCACCGCGGGCGACCTGCACCAGTTCGGCCAGCGTGCGCTGGACCTCGGCCTCGTCGCGCCCGCTTCGCCGCCCGGCCAGCACGGCCCGCTGTTCGAGTTCGACCTCGTGCGACACCCGCATGATGGCCAGCTCTTCGCCCACGTCACCGGTGAGCGTGTTGACGCCGACCACGCGCTTGTCGCCCTTCTCGACCGCCTGCTGGTAGCGGAACGCGCTGTCGGCGATCTCGGCGCAGAACCAGCCGTCCTCGATGCCGCGCAGGAGCCCGGGCATCATCCGCTCACTGCCGCCCATCTCCCGGATCCGGGCGAAGATGGCCTCGGCCTGCCGTTCGATCTCGTCGGTGAGGGCTTCGACGTACCAGGAGCCGCCGAGCGGATCGGCGACATTGAGCACACCGGTTTCTTCCGCGATGACCTGCTGGGTGCGCAACGCGATCTGGGCCGCGCGCTCGCTGGGCAGGGCGAGCACCTCGTCCAATGCGTTGGTATGCAGGGAGTTCGTGCCGCCGAGCACGGCGGCCATGGCCTCGACCGCGGTGCGGACGACGTTGTTGTCGGGCTGCTGCGCGGTGAGCGAAACCCCGGCCGTCTGGGTGTGGAAGCGGAGCTTCTGCGCGCGCTCGGACTTCGCGCCGTAGACGTCGCGTAGCCAGCGCGCCCAGATCCGCCGGGCGGCGCGGAACTTGGCGATCTCCTCGAAGAAGTCGATGTGGGCGTCGAAGAAGAACGACAACCCGGGGGCGAACTCGTCCACGTCCAGGCCGCGGGACTGGCCCAGCTCGACGTAGCCGAAACCGTCGGCGAGGGTGTACGCCAGCTCCTGGGCGGCGGTGGAACCAGCCTCGCGGATGTGATAACCCGATACCGAAAGGGGTTTGTACGCCGGGATCTCGGTCAGGACGTACTCCATGAGATCGCCGATCAGGCGCAGGTGCGGCTCGGGCGGAAAGATCCATTCCTTCTGCGCGATGTATTCCTTCAAGATGTCGGTCTGCAGGGTGCCGTCCAGGCGGGAGATGTCGACGCCCTGACGTTCCGCGGCCACCACATACATGCAGAACACCGGCACGGCCGGGCCGGAGATGGTCATCGACGTGGTCGTCTCACCCAGATCGATGCCGTCGAAGAGCACCTCCATGTCCGCCGCGGAGTCGACGGCAACACCACAGTGCCCGACCTCCCCCAACGAGCGCGGGTCATCGGAATCCAGACCCATCAGCGTCGGCATGTCGAAGGCCACCGACAGACCGTCGCCGCCTTCGGCCAGGATCATCTTGTAGCGCGCGTTCGTCTGCGCTGCGGAACCGAAACCGGCGAATTGCCTTATCGTCCAGGGCTTTCCGCGGTATCCGCTGGCGTGCAGACCGCGGGTGAACGGGAACTCCCCGGGCCACCCGATGCGCTCGAAGCGCGCGTCGGTTTCACCTTCCTCGGGTGCGTAGACCGGGGCGACCTCGTCGCCGGACAGGGTGGTGAAATCACGTTCCACCATCCGTCCGGCGTCTAGACGTTCTTGCCAGCGTTGACGTCCAGCGGCGATATCGACTGGGTCCATACCGCCAATTTACTAGGACGTCCGACTACTTGGCCATGGTAACGACGCGTCAGTTAGCTCGGCGACCTGGGCCGCGGACAGCTGCACCTCGGCGGCGGCGATGTTCTCCTCGACGTGGGCGACGCTCGACGTGCCCGGGATCGGCAGCACGACGGGCGAGCGGGCCAGCAGCCACGCCAGGGCGATCTGCGACGGCGTCGCGTCCACGGCTTTGGCGATCTCGTCGACGGGGCCACCGGGCTTGGCCAGGTTGCCGTTGGCGATCGGGAACCACGGGATGAAGCCGATGCCGTGTTCGGTGGCGTAGTCGAGCACGTCCTCGTCGTCACGCGTGGTCAGGTTGTACATGTTCTGAACCGTGGCAATGTTGGTGATCTTGCCGGCCAGTTCCAGCTCGTCGACGCTCACCTGTGACAGTCCGATGGCGCCGATCTTGCCCTCGTCCTGCAGGTTCTTCAGCTCCCCGATCTGGTCTTCGGCCGGGAACTTCGGGTCGATGCGGTGCAGCTGGAACAGGTCGATGCGCTCGAGACCGAGGCGCCGCAGGCTCAGCTCGACCTCCTGACGCAGGTAGTCCGGGTGGCCGAGCGGGCGCCACTCGTCGGGACCGAGGCGCAGCAGGCCGGCTTTGGTCGCGACCAGAACCTGCTCCGGATACGGGTGCAAGGCCTCGCGGATGATCTCCTCGCTGACGTGCGGCCCGTATGAGTTGGCGGTGTCGATGAAATCCACGCCGAGTTCGACCGCACGTTGCACGACGCGAACAGCTTCCGCGCGGTCGGCTGGCTCACCCCAGATGCCCTTACCGGTCAGGCGCATCGACCCGTAGCCAAGGCGGTGAACGGTCTTGCCGGCGATGACGAACGTGCCGGACGCATGGGCAGGAAGCGCGCTGGTATCGGTTGTGGTCATGACATTTGCAAGACTGCGACTGACGAACATGTTCCCCGACGACCTAGACGCATACGTCATGCCGGTACTGCGGTGGTCGTTCAAGCAGCTTTTGCCCTGAAGTAGTCGGCGATGTGGTGGGTGCGGTTGTGTTGGGGTTTGCGGTCGGGGTCGATCCACCAGGGTGGTAGCCATTCGGGTATGCCGTTGGTGATGCGGCATTCCCAGCCCATTTTCTCGTGTTCGCGGTGGTGGAATCCGCAGAGCAGGGTCATGTTGTTCAGGTCGGTGGGTCCGCCGTGTTCCCAGTGGGTCACGTGATGGGTTTCGGTCCAGGTGGGTGGTGCGTCGCAGCCGGGGAACGAACATCCGCCGTCTCGGGCGGCTAATGCGCGGCGTTGGGCGGGGGTGGCGTGGCGTTTGCTGCGGCCGTGGGCGAGGATCGCGCCGCCGTCGCCCAGGACGACGGGGATGACGTCGGCGTCGGCGGCCAGTTTCAGGGCGGCGGTGATGCTGAGCAGCCCGCCGTGGGCGGTGGTGGCCAGGCCGAGTCGGGTTTCGAGCTGGGTCAGGGTCATGGTGACCACGACGGTCGCGGGGACGCCACCGGTGTCGGGCAGCGTGCCGGAGCGCAGCAGGCGGATGCAGGCGTCCAGGAGCGCGTCGTGCATGCGTTGGGCGTAGCTACGCGGGTCCGGGATGGCATCCGCGGTGGCTGCGTCCGCTGCGGTGGCGGGGGTGGCGGGTTTGGGTGCGGCGAGGGGTTCCAGGACGGCCAGGGCGGCGGCGGTGCATTCGGGGGTGAGCCGGCCGCGGATGTCGGACGAGCCGTCGGTGTTGGGGCGGATCGTGAGCCCCCGGAGGCGTTGGTGGTCCTCATCGGAGGCCAACCTGCCGTCGGGGTCGAGGTAGGCCTGGGCGAGGCGGCCGGTGTCGGCGACCGCGGCGGGGTTGGTGATCTGGGCTTCGCCGAGCAGGTACCGCTCCAACCCGTCGCCGTGTTTCGCTCGGAGAGCCGACGGCAGGGCGTGAACGGTGGAGGTGATGACCCGGGCGTGCGCCACCGAGATCTCACCGTCGGCCTGCGCCGCGGCAACCGCCGGGTACAGCGGTTCCATCGCGCCGCCGGTGAAGTCGACCCGCGGGCCGAGCTCAGTCGCGGCGCGGACCCGCCCGGCCGCTTCCGAGTGTGACAGCCGCAGCGCCTGGACCAGGACGGTCGCGGTGTTGCGCGCCCCGACGTCGGCATGGACACCGGACCCAGCCAACGCGGCCACCAGTGAGTGATCGAACGCGGGCAGCCGTCGGGCCTGTACTTCGACCAAACGGGCGAGCTCGATCAGCGCCAACCCGGTAAGGGAGGTCACCGGCAAGGCCAGGAGTCCGTCCACGGCGGCGGTGAGCGCGGCGACAGCCTCGACCGCGTCACCCTCCACCCCGTCGTAGTTCATGTGTTCTATACTACCGGACCGAATGGTAAATGTCGAGAGAACTTTCCAAGATCTTTAACGCAAAGTCGTAACGTCAAACGCGACAGAAAGGCGAAACCTAAAGCCCCCGCCCACCGTCGATGCGCCCTTGGCTTTTGGCCCATAGAAAACGAAAGGTCAGACCGTCTCCTCGGCGGCAGCAAAATCGCCGGCGCCGATCCGCAACCGGCGAAGCGTGGTGAACAGCCCCTCCAGATCAGCGGAATCCATCCCGTCCAGACCGAATCGAGCCGCGTTCAACCGTTGGGTCGCGGCCTCGGCCACCTCGCGCCCACGCGGTGTCAGCACGGCGAGAATCCCCCGGCCGTCGCGCGGATTCGGCTCCCGCCGCACCAGGTCGGCCGCCTCCAACCGGTCGATCACGTTGGTGACCGACGTGGCGTGCACCTGAAGCCGTTCCCCGATCTTCGACAGCGGCAGGGATCCGGAGGCCGAGAACGACAGCAGGACCAATGCCTCGTACCGGGAGAAGGTCAGGCCGAACGAACGCAGCCGCGAGTCCAGGTCGGCGAGCAGGATCTGATGCGCTCGCATGATCGACGTGACCGCGCGCATCGAGGCGTACACCTCGTCGGTTTCGCCGGGCCAGTGTTGGCCCCACAGCTCGCTCGCCCGCGCCACCGGATCGAAGGGCAGCGGGTCGGCCATGAGCGAACCCTATCCGGATCGCAAGTGTGAACGAACGCCCTCGGACGGCGGTGTTAACAGCGGGTAACGTCGCCGACATGGTGGACTTCCGTTACCTGGACCGGCTGGACCTGCTCGATCTCGACGACGACCTCGACGAGGATGACCGCCTGCTGCGCGACACCGTCCGTCGTTTCGCCGATGACCAGCTGCGTCCGCACATTCGGGAATGGTTCGAAGACGGCACCTTGCCGGCCCGGGAACTCGCGCTGGAATTCGGCAAGCTCGGCCTGCTCGGCATGCACCTGGAGGGCTACGACTGCCCCGGGGCCAAGCCGTCGCAGTACGGCCTGGCCTGCGCCGAGATCGAGGCGGTCGACTCCGGACTGCGCTCCCTGGTGAGCGTGCAGGGTTCGCTGGCCATGTACGCGATCCACGCCTACGGCAGCGAGGAGCAGAAGCAGCGCTGGCTGCCGGGTATGGCCCGCGGCGAGTACCTCGGCTGCTTCGGCCTGACCGAACCGGACTCGGGATCGGACCCGGGTTCGATGCGCACCAACGCCCGCCGCGACGGCGGGGACTGGATCCTGAACGGGTCGAAGATGTGGATCACCAACGGTTCGCTGTCCGACGTCGCGATCGTCTGGGCCCGCACCGACGAGGGCATCCGCGGGTTCCTGGTCGAACCGTCCATGGCCGGCTTCACCACGACGGACGTGCACCACAAGTTGTCCCTGCGTGCTTCGGTGACGAGCGCGCTGCACTTCGACGACGTCCGCCTGCCCGCAGACGCGCTCCTGCCTGCAGCCACCGGGCTCAAGGCGCCATTGGGGTGCCTGACCCAGGCCCGGTTCGGCATCATCTGCGGCGTCGTCGGCGCGGCCCGAGACGCCCTGGCCAGCACGCTGGAATACGCGGGCACCCGCGAGCAGTTCGGCCAGCCCATCGCCGGCTTCCAGCTCACCCAGCGCAAGCTGGCCGAGATGGGCGTTGCGCTGAACCAGGCCGCCTTGGTGGCCAAACAGCTCAGCAAACTGAAGGACTCGCACGTCATCACCCCGGCCCAGATCAGCTTCGGCAAGTTCGCCAACGTCAGCAGCGCGCTGAACATCTGCCGGGAGGCCCGCAGCATCCTCGGCGGCAGCGGGATCACCACCGAGTACCCGGTCCTGCGCCACGCGCTGAACCTGGAGACCGTCTACACCTACGAGGGCACCCATGAGGTGCACACCCTGGTCCTGGGCCAGGAGCTGACGGGAATCGCCGCGTTCCGTTGACCGAGGCGACCTGACAACGTTCGGCAACTAGGCTCGCCCGCGTGGACTGGAACCTGCGCTCGTGCGCCCGGGCGGGGCACGTGACCTACGCACCCGACGAGGAGCAGTACCGCGCCAAGCTGACGGCCGAGACGCCGCTGGGCACCGCGTGGCGCTGCCTGCGCTGCGGCGACTACATCCTGGGCGAGCCGGACGGCACCGGTCCGGCCGACGACGCGCCCGTGCTGCTGCGAGGAAAGGCCCTGCGCTCGGCCTTCATCCTGCGGCTGCTGGCCGTCGAGCGATGGGTCCGCGGCACGGTTATCCTGCTGCTCGGGCTGGCCGTGCTGCGGTTCAAGAGCACCCAGGTGAGCCTCAAGGAGCTGTTCAACCGCGACCTGAGTGCCCTCAAGCCGTTCTTCGACCAGATCCATTTCAACGTGTCGGACTCGGGGACGATAAAGGCCATCGACAAGGCCTTTGCCGCCCACCAGTCGACGTTGAACCTGGTCGCCGCGTTCCTGATCTTCTACGGAGCGCTGCAGCTGGTGGAGGGCGTTGGGCTGTGGTTGCTGAAACGGTGGGGTGAGTACTTCGCCGTGGTGGCCACGTCGATGTTCATCCCCCTCGAGGTCTACGAGCTCACCGAGAAGGTCACCTGGCTGCGCATCGCGGCCCTCATCGTCAACGTCGCCGCCGTGGTCTACCTGCTGCTCAGCAAGCGCCTGTTCGGGCTGCGTGGTGGCCACGCCGCGTACCAGGCCGAGCAGCACGAGGCATCGCTGCTCGAGGTGGAGACCTCGTCGGCCGGCGCAGCTCAGCAGGCGGCCTGACGGCCCGCGAGAACGTCAGCTCTGCAAGGCATCCAGCAGCGCGTACGCGGCCCGGTAGGGGTCGGTACGTCCGGCGGCAACGGCTGCGGCCGCGGCCCCCACCGCGCCGGGACCGAGACGATCGGCCAACCGGCGCCGCACCTCGGCCAGCGCGATGGCTTCGATCTCCACCTCGGCCCGATGGCGACGGCGCCGTTCCAACTCGCCACCGTCCTGCATCCATTGCCGGTGCTTGGCCACGGCTGCGCGGACGTCGTCCACGCCTTCCCCGCACGCGGCGACCGTCTTGACGATCGGGGCGCGCCACGCGCCGGGCTCGGAATGCCGCCCGCCGAGGCTCTGCATGCCGCGCAGGTCGCGGACCACCTGGTCGGCGCCGTCGCGGTCGGCCTTGTTGACCACGAACACGTCGGCCACTTCGAGGATGCCCGCCTTGGCCGCCTGGATCCCATCGCCCATCCCCGGGGCCATCAGCACGATGACGGTGTCGGCCAGGGCGGCGACTTCGAGCTCGGCCTGACCGACGCCGACGGTCTCGATGATGACGTCGTCGAAGCCGGCCGCGTCCAGCACCCGGACCGCCTGGGGCGCGGCCGCGGACAGTCCGCCGAGGTGCCCGCGGGTGGCCATCGAGCGGATGAAGACGCCGCCGTCCGTGGCGTGCTCCTGCATACGCACCCGGTCACCGAGCAGAGCTCCACCGGAGAACGGTGACGACGGATCCACGGCCAGTACGGCCACCCGGCGCTGGTCGGCGCGCAACGAGGCGATCAGTGCCGCGGTGGACGTGGACTTGCCGACCCCGGGCGCCCCGGTGACGCCGAGCACCTGCGCGCGGCCGGTGTGCGGCAGGAGCGCGGCCGTCAACCTCGGCAGGAGCGCGGCACGGTTCTCGACCAGGCTGATCAGGCGGGCGACCGCCCGCGGCTCGCCTGCCACGGCACGGGCAACGAGAGCGTCAACGTCAGTATCAGCACCGGCGACACCGCGGCGCCGCCCGAGCGACGACGTCGGGGCCGGTTCGTTCACGCGGTGGTGGACACCTGTGGGCCGGCTTCGCCCGCGGGCACGGTGTCATCGCGTGCGGGCACGGTGTCATCGCGTGCGGGGACGGTGTCATCGCGTGCGGGGACGGTGTCATCGCGTGCGGGCACGGTCAAGATCAATGCATCGCCCTGGCCGCCGCCGCCGCACAACGCGGCCGCGCCGGTGCCGCCGCCCCGACGACGCAGTTCCAGCGCCAGGTGCAGCGCGATCCGCGCGCCGGACATGCCGATGGGGTGGCCGAGCGCGATGGCCCCGCCGTTGACGTTGACGATGTCGCCCGACACGCCCAGGTCGCGCATCGACTGAACCCCCACGGCCGCGAACGCCTCGTTGATCTCGATCAGGTCCAGGTCGTCGATCGTGAGGCCCTGCTTGGCCAGCGCGGCGTTGATGGCGTTCGAGGGCTGGCTCTGCAGCGAGTTGTCCGGTCCGGCCACCACGCCGTGCGCGCCGATCTCGGCCAGCCACGGCAGGCCCAGCTCCTGCGCCTTGGCCTTGCTCATGACC
Source organism: uncultured Jatrophihabitantaceae bacterium (assembly GCA_964252015.1). Lineage (GTDB taxonomy): Bacteria > Actinomycetota > Actinomycetes > Mycobacteriales > Jatrophihabitantaceae > CAXSBR01. Next base: position 30,784 of record CAXULW010000014.1, read on the forward strand.
ACCACCGCACAGGCGCCGTCGGAGATCTGCGAGGCCGACCCGGCGGTGATGGTGCCATCCTTGGTGAACGCAGGCCGCAGCGCGGCGAGCGATTCCACCGTGGTGTCCGCCCGCACGCCCTCGTCGGTGGTGAACTCCAGCGCGTCGCCCCGGCGCTGCGGGATGGAGACGGGGGTGATCTCCTCGTCGAAAATCCCGTTCTTGGCCGCCACCGCCGCGCGCTGGTGCGAACGGGCGGCGAACTCGTCCTGCTCGGCCCGGGTCAGCCCCAACCGGCCGTTGTGACGTTCGGTCGACTCGCCCATGGGCACGTGGTCGAACGCGTCGACGAGCCCGTCGGTGGCCATCGCGTCGAGCACGCTGACCGCGCCGTACTTGTATCCCGAGCGCGACTTCGGCAGCAGGTGCGGCGCGTTCGTCATCGACTCCATGCCCCCGGCGACGATGACCTCGAACTCACCGGCGCGGATGAGCTGGTCGGCGAGCGCGATCGCGTCCAGACCGGACAGGCACACCTTGTTGATCAGCAGGGACGGCACTGACATCGGGATGCCCGCGGCCACCGCGGCCTGCCGCGCCGGCATCTGCCCGGCACCCGCTTGCAGCACCTGACCCAGGATCACGTAATCGACCTGCTCGGGGGCGACCCCGGAACGTTCCAACGCCGCCTTGATCGCGACCGCGCCGAGGTCGGTGGCCGAGAAGTCCTTCAACGATCCGAGCAGGCGCCCCATCGGGGTACGCGCCCCGTTGACGATCACCGTTCCCGCCATAGCGACCTCCACCTGAGTCCGGCCTGAGGGCGACATTGCCCTCGCCGGGCCAGACTATCTTCGACCCCGGGTAAGCGGCAGCACACCGACCGCACCGCACCGCAGCAACGAACCATGACAACGCGTCACGAGAGCGAGGAGCGGGCGATGTTCCGCGCGATCGACCACGTCGGGATAGCCGTCGCTGATCTCGACGCCGCCCTGGAGTTCTACGCGACCACCTTCGACATCCACAGCGTGCACATCGAGACCAACGCAGACCAAGGCGTGCGCGAGGCCATGCTCGTCGTGGGCGACGGCACCACGCGCCTGCAGCTATTGGCTCCGCTGAGCGCGGACTCCCCCATCGCCCGCTTCCTGGACCGTTCCGGCCCGGGCATCCAGCAGCTGGCCTACACCGTGGACGACGTCGAGGCCGTCGCCGACGAGCTGCGGGCCAAGGGCCTGCGCCTGCTTTACGACGCGCCCCGCCGGGGTACCGCTGGTTCCCGGGTGAACTTCGTCCATCCCAAGGACGCCGGCGGCGTGTTGGTCGAGCTGGTCGAACCGGCCCCGGCCTGATCCCGGCCTGTGCTGCCGGCCGACCCGGCCGGCCGGGTCACTCGACACCGCAACCGGGGAGTCCCGCGTTCACTGTGCGGCACCGCGAACATGCAACCATCGACGTCATGACCGATCACACCTCCGAGCTGTTTCCGATGATGGCCGAAGGCGGCCGCGACTTCGAGGTGTCCCTGCGCGGGTACGACAAGCGTCAGGTCGACGCCTACGTCGCCCGGACTGAGGCCGAGCTGGTCGCCGTCACCGCGGAACGCGATTCCGCGGCCTCGCGCAGCGCCGACCTGGCCGCCCAACTGGCCAATTCACACGCTCAGATCGAGTCGCTGCGGCACAACCTGAGCGAGAGCTCGGCCGCGATAACCCCGGACAACGTCGACGCCCGCATGCGGTCCCGGGTCGAGCTCGCGTTCGCCCAGTCCCAGGGCATCCGCAACCAGGCCCTGGACGCGGCCGAGGAGATGCGCCGCCTGGCCGAGGCCGAGGCGAGCGAGCTGCGGCGAGCCGCGTCCGCGGACGCCGAGCGCATGCACGACCAGGCTCGAGCCGACCTCAAACGCGTCACCGACGCCGGGCGTCAGCGCCAGCGCGACGCCGACGCCGCCCTCAGCGAAGCCCGGGCGCAAGCGACCGAACTGCTCAACTCAGCCCGCGCCGAGGCCGACCGGTTGCTGCTCCAGGTGCGAACCGAGAACGAGACCTCCACGGCGCAGGCCCGGGCGCTGCGTGAACGCCTGGACGCCAACGCCATCGCGGCCCGGGTCGAGGCGGCCGAGGACTTCGAGATCGCCTTGCGGATCCGGCGCACGGAGGAGCAGCGGGCCGACGCCGAACGGCATGCGGCCGCCGTCGCAGAAGCCGACCGGTTGGTGACCGCGGCCCAGGCCGAGGCTCATCGTCTGGTCCCCGAGGCGCAGGCCTACGCCGACCGCGTACAGCTGGAGTCCAGCACGGAGGCCACGCGTCTGGTCACCGAGGCCCAGGCCGAGGCCGACCGGCTGGTCACGGAGGCCACCGCCGAGGCCAACCGCCTGGTCGCCGAGGCTCAGGCCGAGGCCGACCGGTTGGTCACCGAGGCCACCGCCGAATCCGTTCGCCTCGTCGAGGAGGCCACAGCCGATGCGCATAGCCGGGTGACCCAGGCTCAGGCTCACGCCGACGAGATCACCGCGACCGGGCAGGCCAAGGTGGCCAGGCTGACCGACCTGCGCGACCGCGTCCACGCAGACCTGAGCGACGTCCAGGCCCGGATAGCGCAGGTGCTCCAGGCGTCCACCGAGCTGGCGCGCGACCACGTCGAACGCGGCGGTGGCTCAGGCGGCGCCACGGCCCTCGACCCTCGCGACACGACTGTCCCCGAGGCGGGTGATGAAATGGGCGTCGCGAACGGCGGCGGCCACCCGACCGAGCTGGTGCGGGACGCCCCCGGCGCGGAGGTCCGCACCGCATCGGCGCCCGACGACGCCGTCATCGTCCCGGAGCCGGAACAACCCCCGGAGCCGGAACAACCCCCGGAGCCCGCGAGGTCGGCGGCGGACCAGCGTGCCTCCGAACGCGGTCCGGGCCAGCGCGGGGCCCGCCCGGTCGGCCGCGGCCAGGGTCGCAACCGCCCCCGCTGACGTGCATCGGCCGGACCGGGTGAGTCCCCGCTAAGGCCACCTCACTCGGGGCGGTAGCTCCAGAAACCGGAGCCGCCACGAGGTTTGCCGCCGAGCCGGTCGGATATGCCCACGCTGAACCCGTACGCACCACCACCGGGAGAATCGGCCTCGAAGGGGGTACTGCTGTGGGCGGGTACGACGTATCACCGGCCGAACTACAAGCCACCCGAGGCTTTGTGGACCGCGTGGCCAACGACGTCATCGACGAGGTCGCAAACGCTCGGGATGAGCGTCGACCATCTACTCGGCGGGGGCTGAACCGGCCAGGCCGCGACCGACTTCCCGAAATGGAGACGTGGGCTGACGCGATCGAGGGCCGCGAGGACATCGGCTTCGAGCCCGGCCACGAGGAGACGCTGTCTCAATTCGTGTTCGAGACGGCAAACCCATGCCTGGCCGAAGATCTGACCGACCGTTCCGCGCTGAGCTGGATCGAACGTTTCACCTCGTCGCCGTGAACCTGGATCTCACCGGTCAGTCCGTCCATTCCATCACGCTGGACTATGCCGTCAGCTTGCTGCTGGACGGCGGCGTGGACATCCGGATAGAGAGCGCGTTCTCGCTGCGCAACCCGAGCGGCCACGTGGCGGCAATTGATCCCGGTGAGCTCGGCCCGGGCTTGGATTACATCGTCGTGGTCCTCCACCACACCATCACGGGGGCGGTGGCTCGGGACAACGGCACCCTGATGCTCGACTTCGACAACGGTGCTCGCATCGACGTGGCCCCCGACGAGGCCTACGAGGCGTGGACGTTGGCGGGGCCCCGGGGTTTGGAAGGTCGTCGCTCTACCGGGCGGTGAGCTCGCGATTTGGAGCCCGGACGGCCACGCCTGAGCGGCCCCGATCGTGAAGCGTTTTCGTCGCCCTAGCGCCGAAAACGCACCACCGTCGCGGCGTCTAGGCGTTGGGAAGCCCGGCCAGGCCGGCGTCGATGCGGTCGATCTCGGCCTCGGCCGTTGCCAGGCGGGTGCGGATTCCGGCCACGATGTGATCCGGCGCCTTGGCCAGGAAGGCCTCGTTACCGAGCTTCTTGCGGGCCTGGTCCTGCTCCCTGACCGCCACGGCGCGGTCCTTAGCCAGCCGAGCCCGCTCCGCGGCCGCGTCGATCGTGCCCGACGTGTCCAGCGCGACCTCGACTCCCCCGCCGGACGTGGTCAGCGTCGCCGTCGGCACGAATTCGGCGCCCGGTTCGGCCAGGCGTAGCAGGGCGCGAACGGACGCCTCCCGGTCGGCGGCCAGCCCGGTCAGCCGGGCCGGCACGCGCTGGCCCGGACGCAGGCCCTGCTCGGACTGGAACCGGCGCACCTCGGTGACGACGGCACGTACCTGGTCGATGCCGGCCTCGGCCGCAGGGGCGCGGCGGGCCGGATCCGGCGTGGGCCACGGCGCGATCACCACGGATTCCCCACCGGTGAGCTCCGTCCACAACACCTCGGTGATGAACGGCATCACCGGATGCAGCAGGCGGAGCAGCGCGTCCAGCACTTCGCCCAGCACGCGGCGGGTCACCGTGGCCGCCTCGGCGTCCGGGCCGTTGAGGTTGGCCTTGGCCAGCTCGACGTACCAGTCACACACCTCGTCCCAGGCGAAGTGCCACAGCAGGTCCGCAGCCTTGGCGAACTCGTACTGCTCGTAGAAGCCGTCGACCTGGGCGATGACGGTCTGCAACCGGGACACGATCCAGGCGTCGGCGCCGGTCAGTGCGGCGGGCAGGTCACCGTCCACGCGGGCGCCGTTGAGCAGGGCGAACCGGGTGGCGTTCCACAGCTTGGTGCAGAAGTTGCGCGCGGACTGGACGTTCTCGTCGCCCATCGGCAGGTCGGCGCCCGGGTTGGCGGCACGGACGAACGCGAACCGCATGGCGTCGGTGCCGTAGGTGTCCATCCACTCGATCGGATCGACGCCGTTGCCGCGTGATTTCGACATCTTGCGCCCGAACTCGTCGCGCACGATGCCGTGCAGGGCGATGGTGTGGAACGGAGCCACGCCGTCCATCGCGTAGACGCCGAACATCATCATCCGCACAACCCAGAAGAACAGGATGTCGTAGCCGGTTACCAGCACCGTGTTCGGATAGAACGTGTCCAGATCCTCGGTCTTCTCCGGCCAGCCCAGCGTGGAGAACGGCCAGAGCCCGGAGGAGAACCAGGTGTCCAGCACGTCCTCGTCCTGGGTCCACCCCGCGGGCGGCTCCTCGCCCGGGCCCAGGCACACCATCTGGGCGGCGTCGGGTGAATACCAGACCGGGATCCGGTGCCCCCACCACAGCTGGCGGCTGATGCACCAGTCGTGCAGGTGGTCGACCCAGTCGAAGTAGCGCGGCACCATCGACGGCGGACTGATCGCGACCTCGCCCGACCGCACCGCGTCGCCGGCCGCCTGGGCCAGCGGCGCGACCTTGACGAACCATTGCAGGGACAGCCGCGGTTCGATGGGCTCCCGCGAACGCTCCGAGTGCCCGACCGAGTGCACGTACGGACGCTTTTCCGCCACGATTCGCCCTTGCCCACGCAGCTTCTCGCGCACGGCCACCCGGGCATCGAAACGGTCGAGGCCGTCGAACTCGGTGCCGGTGCCGGCCACCCGGCCTTGGGAGTCCATCATCGTGATCATCGGTAGGCCGTGCCGCTGACCGATGGCGAAGTCGTTGGGGTCGTGGGCCGGGGTGACCTTGACCGCGCCCGTGCCGAACGCGGGATCGACGTGAGCGTCGGCGATCACCGGGATCATCCGGCCGGTCAGGGGCAGCTCGATCTCAGTGCCGACCAGGTCGCGGTACCGCTCGTCGTCGGGATGGACTGCCACCGCGGTGTCGCCCAGCATCGTCTCCACCCGGGTGGTAGCCACCACGATCGAGGGCCCATCGTCCGCGCCGTAGCGCATGGAGACCAGCTCGCCCTCGACGTCACGGTGCTGGACCTCCGCGTCGGACAACACCGACCGCAGCACCGGTGACCAGTTCACCAGCCGTTCGGCCCGATAGATCAGGCCGTCGTCGTAGAGCCGTTTGAAGATCGTCTGCACCGCCCGGGACAGGCCCTCGTCGAGGGTGAAGCGCTCCCGCGTCCAGTCGACGCTGTCGCCCAGGCGGCGCATCTGGGTGAGGATGGCCCCGCCGTACTCCTGCTTCCATTGCCAGACCCGGGCGATGAACGCCTCCCGGCCGAGCTCGCGGCGGGACGTGCCCTCGGCGATCAGCGCCTTCTCGACCAGCGCGTGCACGGCGATGCTGGCGTGGTCCATGCCCGGCAGCCACAGGGTGTTGCGTCCCTGCATCCGCGCCCGGCGCACCAGGGCATCCATCAGCGTGTGCTCGAACGCGTGGCCGACGTGCAGATTGCCCGTGACGTTCGGCGGCGGGATGACGATGCAGTACGGCTCTTTGGTACTCGTGGCGGCCGCGGTGAAGTAGCCGCGCGCTTCCCACCGGTCGTACAGCCCGGCCTCGACCGCACCCGGCTGGTACTGGGTGGGCAGCGCGGTCTTCGGCCCATCGGTCACGGGCTGGTCGGTGGTCGTCACCACCCGATTCTACGAACGCGGGCGTCGCGGTTTACCCCAGCCTTGGCCGTATAGCAGTCGCATCGACGGCATGTCGGCGGAGTCGCCCCCGGCGGACCTCGTTGTCGACAACGGCGCGCGGCGCCACCGACAGCAGGTCGTCGCGGCTATCCACACCCTCCGCGCGGGACGCGTTGGCCGCGCTGCAGTCCGACACGCCGAGCGTTTGACTGCACGAAGGCCAACGCTGGACGGTCTGCCGCGGGTGGTGAGATCAGGCCGACTTCTCGCGGCGCTCGCGCTTGACGACCGGTACTTCGCGGGGCACCAGGGTCGGGTAGACGTTGTCCAGCACGACCGGCCCGGTGATGACGACGCGGGCCACGTCCTCGCGGGAGGGCACCTCGTACATCGTCGACAGCAGGACCTCTTCGAGGATCGCGCGCAGGCCCCGGGCGCCGGTGCCGCGCAGGACGGCCTGGTCGGCGATGGCTTCCAGGGCGTCGTCGGTGAACTCGAGTTCGACGTTGTCCAGTTCGTACAGCTTGGCGTACTGCTTGACCAGCGCGTTGCGCGGCTCGGTCAGGATCTGCACCAGCGCGGCCTGGTCGAGCGGGCGGACGGAGGTGATCACCGGGAGCCGGCCGATGAACTCGGGGATGAGCCCGAACTTCATCAGGTCCTCGGGCATGACCTTGGCGAAGATGTCCTCGGCGTCGCGTTGCGCCTTGGTGCGCAGCTCGGCGCCGAAGCCGAGGCCCTTCTTGCCCACCCGGCTCTCGATGATCTGATCCAGCCCGGCGAACGCACCGCCGACGATGAACAGCACGTTGGTCGTGTCGATCTGGATGAACTCCTGGTGCGGGTGCTTGCGGCCACCCTGCGGCGGCACCGAGGCCTGGGTGCCCTCCAGGATCTTCAGCAGCGCCTGCTGGACGCCCTCACCGGACACGTCGCGGGTGATCGACGGGTTCTCCGCCTTGCGGGCGATCTTGTCGACCTCGTCGATGTAGATGATGCCGGTCTCGGCCCGCTTGACGTCGTAGTCGGCGGCCTGGATCAGCTTGAGCAGGATGTTCTCGACGTCTTCACCGACGTAACCGGCTTCGGTCAGGGCGGTGGCGTCGGCGATCGCGAACGGGACGTTGAGCATGCGGGCCAGCGTCTGGGCCAGCAGCGTCTTGCCCGAACCGGTCGGGCCGAGCAGCAGGATGTTGGACTTGGCCACCTCGACCACGGATTCGGCCGGACGGGGCTTGTCCTCGGACTGCACCCGCTTGTAGTGGTTGTAGACCGCGACGGCGAGGGTCTTCTTGGCCTGGTCCTGGCCCACGACGTAGTCGCGGAGGAATTCGTAGATCTCGGTCGGTTTGGGCAGCTCGTCGAAGGTGACCTCGCTGGTTTCCGACAGCTCCTCTTCGATGATTTCGTTGCACAGATCGATGCACTCGTCACAGATATATACACCTGGACCCGCGATCAGCTTTTTGACCTGCTTCTGGCTCTTTCCGCAGAATGAGCACTTCAGCAGGTCGCCGCCGTCACCGACTCGCGCCACGAAATGACTCCTGATCCCACCGGCGCGCACGCTCCGGTTCGACAAAGTGGGGTCCGCCGAACGAGCGGACGCCGGACGCGCGAGCGCCCCGGCATAGACGCTACCGCGACCACACCGGGTTGGAGCCGAAATTTAACCGTTGCGGCGCGGCGCGGCAATTCGGAAATGACGGGGCCGGTCGAGATAGGGGGCCCCGTCGGCCCGACGGGCCGCCACGGCGGCCGACCCGTCCCTCCTGGCGCGGCCGCCCGAGGGGCGCGGCCGACACCCGGTCGGGCTCAGGTCGTGACGAGCTTGCGGGTGCTGATGACCTCGTCGATCATCCCGTACGCCTTGGCCTGCTCCGCGGTGAAGATCTTGTCGCGCTCGACGTCCGCGCGCACCTGCTCGACGGTCTGCCCGGTGTGGCGGGACAGGACCGACTCCATCAGGTCGCGCATGCGCTGGATCTCGCGGGCCTGAATGTCGAGGTCCGAGATCTGCTGAGCACCCTCGCTGCCGCCGGAAGGCTGGTGGATGAGCACCCGCGAGTTCTGCAGGGCAAACCGCTTGCCCTTCGTGCCCGCCGCCAACAACACGGCCGCGGCCGACGCGGCCTGGCCCATGCAGTAGGTCTGGACCTCAGGACGCACGAACTGCATCGTGTCGTAGATCGCGGTCAGCGAGGTGAACGAGCCGCCCGGGGAGTTGATGTAGATGAGGATGTCGCGATCGGGGTCGATCGACTCGAGCACGAGGAGCTGGGCGATGACGTCGTTGGCGACCACGTCGTCGATCGGCGCGGCAAGGAAGATGACGCGCTCCTCGAACAGCTTGTTGTACGGGTTGGACTCCTTGACGCCGTAGTTGGTGCGCTCGACGAAGGAGGGCAGAACATACCGTGACGACGGCAGGTGCAGGCCGCCATCACCATGCGGGGTGAACAGTTCGCTCATGGTCAGTCCGTCCTATTTCGGTTCGGTCGGGTCGGCCACGGTCGGGTGCGGCGTGGTGGCCGCCGTCTCGGACGGGTCGGCCGTGGTCTCGGACGGGTCCGGGGAAACGTCAGCCGGGATAACCCCACCCGGCACCTGGTTGGCCCGGCTCACGATGTGGTCGACGAAGCCGTAGTCGAGGGCCTCCTTGGCCGTGAACCAACGGTCGCGGTCGCTGTCGACGTTGATGCGCTCGATCGACTGCCCGGTGTGCTCGGCCGTTATTTCGGCCATTTCCTTCTTGGTCAGGTTCCACTGCTCGGCCTGGATCTTGATGTCCGAGGCCGTTCCGCCGATACCGGCCGAACCCTGGTGCATGAGGATCCGGGCGTGCGGCAGGGCGTAGCGCTTGCCCTTGGTGCCGGCTGAGAGCAGGAACTGTCCCATCGACGCGGCCAGGCCCATGGCCCAGGTGGCCACGTCACACTCGATCAGCTCCATCGTGTCGAAGATGGCCATACCGGCCGTCACCGACCCGCCCGGTGAGTTGATGTAGAGGTTGATGTCGCGAGTGCTGTCCTCGGCCGAGAGCAGTAGCAGCTGGGCGCAGATCTGGTTGGCGATGGTGTCGTCCACCGGCTGGCCCAGGAAGATGATGCGCTCGCGCAACAGCCGGTCGTAGACGGAGTCGTTCAGGTTCATGCCACCGCCGGAGGCGCGGTTCTGCAACGGCTCGTTCGGCAACGGCTCGTTCTGCATCGACGCGGTCCACATCGACGCGGTCGGGCTGATGTATTGGGCGCGCAACGGCTGCGCGTCGAACTGGCTCATGTAAGGCCGCTCCTCAGGGGCAAACGCTCCGGGCCGTGGTTGGTCCGGTGCTGCCGGACGAAATCCGTCCGGTCACTGCTGTCGACGATAACGCCGGGGCGAGCGCGCAAGCTTCCCCGTCTCGCCTTCGTTCGCTCAGGGCGTGACCAGACCGTGCCGGGCCCGACCGAAGCGCCGGAGCTCGGGAACCGCGCTCCGGCTGGGTTACCGGCCGCCTCAGAGGGCGTGGCCGGCTGCGTCGTCGTCGTCGAGATCGTCGTCGTCGTCGAGATCGTCGTCGTCGTCGTCGACTTCCAGATCGTCGTCGTCGTCGAGATCGTCGTCGTCGAGATCGTCGTCGTCGTCGTCGAACTCGTCGTCGTCTTCGCCTGACTCGTCGGTCAGGTCCTCGCCGGCTTCCGCGATCGAGGTCGGGTCGGAGGTCAGCGCGGCCAGGTCGACCACACGCCCGGAGGCGTCGGTGACCGTGGCTCGCTCCAGCAGGGCGGCCAGCGCCTTGTTACGACGCACGTCAGCGATGACGGCCGGAAGGTTGCCGCCCTGAAGGAGCTGGTTGGCGAACTCCTGCGGGGCCATTTCGTAGCGCTGGGCCTGGCGGACCAGGTACTCCGACAGCTCGGCCTCCCCCACCTCCACCCCCTCGGCATCGGCGACCGCGTCGAGCAGGAACTGGGATTTGACCGACCGCTCCGCAATGGCGCGCAGCTCGGCGTCGAACTCCTCGCGGGTCTGGCCCTCCTGCTCGAGGAACTCGGCGAAGCGCTCGTCGTCGTGCTCGAGCTGGTGGATGACGTCGTGCTCACGCCACTCGATCTCGGCCTTGACCACGGACTCGGGCAGCGGGATGTCGGCGGCCTCGAGCAGCTGCTCGAGCAGCCGGTCACGAGCCTGCGCACCCTGGGTCAGGACGTTGACGCGCGACAGCCGGGTGCGCAGGTCGTCCTTCAGTTCGTCCAGGGTGTCGAATTCGCTGGCCAGCTGGGCGAAGTCGTCGTCGGCGGCCGGCAGCTCCTTCTCCTTGACCGACTTGACCGTGACCGTGATCTGGGCGTCCGCACCGGCGTGATCACCGTTCGGCAGCGTGGACGGGAAGGTCTTCACGTCCCCGGCGCCAGCGCCGACCAGCACCTCGTCCAGGCCCTCCATCAGATCGCCACTGCCGACCTCGTAGGACACGCCGCTGGCCGAACCGCCTTCGATCTCCTCGCCGTTGAGCTCGGCGGACAGGTCGAGCGCGACGTAGTCGCCGGTCTGCACCGGGCGGTCCACGCCGGTCAACGTGCCGAACCGCTCGCGCAGCGCGTCGAGCTGCTGGGTGAGCTGGTCGTCGTCGGCCTCCCGGTCGTCCACCGAGACGACCAGGTTGCTGTAGTCGGGCACGGTGAACTCGGGGCGCACGTCCACCTCGGCCGTGAACGACAGCGAGGTGCCGTCGTCGAGGTTGGTGACCTCCACGTCGGGCTGGCCGAGCGGGGTGATGCCGGCTTCGGTGACCGCTTCGCTGTAGGCCTTCGGTAGGGCCTCGTTGACCGCCTCCTCGAGCAGCGACGCGCGCCCGACCCGCTGCTCGACCACCCGCGCCGGCGCCTTGCCCGGGCGGAAACCGGGGATGCGCAGCTGGGCGCTGACCCGCTTCGTCGCCGCGTCGATGCTGGGCTGGAGCTCCGCGAACGGCAGCTCGACGGCCAGGCGTACGCGGGTGGGGCCGAGGGTCTCGACGGTGCTCTTCACAGGTGGACTGCTCTCCTAGGACGGCGTCAGCGGTGTCGCGGTACGGGCGGGCGGTACGGGTCGTCGGTACGGGTGGGCGGTACGGGTGAGGCGGTACGGGTGAACCAACGTCGGGGTGGCGGGATTCGAACCCACGGCCCCTCGCTCCCAAAGCGAGTGCGCTACCAAGCTGCGCCACACCCCGGTGCGGACCGGCCAAGTGTACGGGCGAGCCTGGCCGTCGGGCCGAGCCGGTACGCTGAGGCCTCGGTGCGCGGGTCGACTGCGTCGCCGCCGCGGGCGTAGCTCAATGGCAGAGTCTCAGTCTTCCAAACTGATTGTGCGGGTTCGATCCCCGTCGCCCGCTCCACCCGCACCGATCGGGGTGCAGAGATGGTCAGCCGGTGTCCATCTGTGCACCCGGATCGCTCAGGACGGGTCGCGCCAGATGACCACCAGGGCCCGGTCATCGTCCAGGCGGGTCGGCACCTGGGCGACCAACTGGCTGGCGATCTCGTCGCTCGGCCCGGCGGCCATGAGCGCCCCGGCCGCGTGGGTAAGCCGCTCGGTGCCCCAGGCCAGGTCCTGACGGGGGTCCTCGACCACCCCGTCGGTGTAGAGCAGCAGCGCGTCGCCGGTGCGCAGGGCCTGGTAGTCCGGACGGACTGACAGCGCCGGACGGATCCCGAGCAACATGCCCTTGCTCGTCGACACCCGCCAACCGCCGCTGCGTGAGTCCAGCTGCAGCGCGGGCAGGTGACCGGCGCTGCGAACCGAATACAGCCCCGTGTCGAGGTTGACCCTGACGTACACGGCGGAGGCGAAGCCCTCGGACCAGGACTGCTCCCGCAGGTACCGGTTGGCCTCGGCCAGGAACTCGTCCGGGGTGACGGCCCCGAGCAGCCCGCCCATCGCCCCGGAGAGCAGCAAGGCTCGGGTGCCCGCCTCGATGCCCTTGCCCGAAACGTCCACCACGGCCAGATCCAGGTGGGCGTTACCGCCGATGTCGTGGACGCGGCTGCAGATGAAATCGCCGGCGATGGCCGCCCCGTGCGCCGCCCGTTGCTCGACGCCGACGTGCCAGCCCTTGGGCACCGCCGGTACCCGGCCCTGCACGCGCAGCTGACCGCGCAGATTGCCCAGCACGGATTCGGCCCGCATCGTGCCCAGGCCCAGGGCTTCCCGGCGTGCCGCGCCGACAAGCGCGACGAATGCCACCGCGACCAGGCCCAGGATGGCCCCGGGGTTCAGCAGAGCCTCGTCGGATCCGCCGATGACGTACTCCAACGACACGCAGGCGAACGCGGTGACCACGAGCGCGATGGTCCAGCGCAGCGCCAGCACCAACGACGCCAGCACCATGACCATGGCCTCACCGGGCGAGACCCGGATCGCGCCGCCGTGCTGGAGATGGGTCAACACGAGCACGCCGAGGGCGCCGGCAATGGCGATGACGCCCCGTGCGTTCTCGGAGATCTGGGGCTTGGCCCCGTACCCGTTGCGACGGGGCATGGGCAGCCAGACCGGGATCCAGACCATCCGGGTACGCCGCCAACGGGACGCAGCCACGCCGGGTAGTGCCCTATCCATGCTTCAGACCCCGCCCGAAAAGTTGGTCATTGGAGGCATTTATACCTGGGATACGGCCGGAATCAGAGTCGAGATGGCAATGCGGGCGCCGGTCTCGGCCGCTGCCACGGCTGACCCGGACGATGATGGCGGCTATGACCGAGGATGTCCCTGGTTCGGGCGGGGCCGCTGGCGGGTCAGACGGGTCCACAGCTGGCGGGGACGGCGCCGCCGCCAACGCGACCGTTGCCGCGGCCGGCGCGAACGGACCGAACGGGCGACGGATCGCACGCTCAGGCCCGCACCGTCGGCGCAGCCGCTCCGCGGCTGGTCCACCGCCGGCCCGGCCCGCGGCTGAATCGCCCTCACCAGCTGGCTCGCCCCCGCCAGCTGGCTCGCCCCCGCCAGGTGACTCGGGCCGTTCCGCTGGCTCAGGCCGTCCGGTTGGGTCGGGCCGTTCCGCTGGCTCGGGCCGTTCGGCTGGGTCGGGCGGTTCGGCTGAGACGGCGGGTGATTCGACCGATCCCGCCGAGGCGCCTCCGCCGAGCGGGTCCGGCGCGACCGGGCCCTCCCGGTCACCTGAACCGGGCGGGTCCGGCCCGGACCGACCCGGTGTCGGTGGGCCGTCGCGATCGAAGCGGACGCGCCGCGACGGCGGCCGCGGGCCTAGCCACGACGGTGGCAACGACGGGCCGTGGCGGGAACTCACCGGCAGCGGCCGCTCACAGGTCAGCCAGGTCGCCGCGCTGCGGGCTCGCGACGCCGACCAACCCACGGCCGAGGACCTGGCGACGGCCGAACGCGACGTCGTGATCCAGCGGCGGAACTGGACCCCGGGCAGCTGAGCCCACTTCCCGTCCCACTGCCAGCAACCCGCAGGTCGGCCAGCAGCCCGCCGGTCAGCCGGGCGCGTGCGGGTCGGGCGGTCAGCCGGGCGCGTCCGGGTCGGGAGGTCAGGCGGGCGCGTCGGGGTCGGGCGGAACCTCGCCAGTCGCCTCGTAGCCGCTCAGCAGGTCGATCCGGCGCTGATGCCGCGGATCGCCCGAGAACGGGGTGGCCAGGAACAACTCGACGAAACGCAACGCATCGGTCTCGGGGTGCATGCGTGCCCCGATGCTCACCACGTTGGCGTTGTTGTGCTGGCGGGCCAGGGTCGCGGTCTCGTCGCTCCAGGCCAGGCCGCAGCGGACGCCCTTGACCTTGTTGGCGGCAATCTGTTCGCCGTTTCCGGAGCCGCCGATGACGATGCCCAGGCTGCCGGGATCGGCCACCGTCTTCTCGGCCGCGTCGAAGCACGGCGGCGGATAGTCGTCCTCAGGGTTGTAGACGTGGGCACCGCAGTCCACCGCCTCATGGCCCAGTACGGCCAGGTGGGCGACCACCGCCGCCTTCAGCTCGAAACCGGCGTGATCGCTCCCGACGTAGACCCGCATGGCCGAGATCATGCCACCCGCCGAGCGGTAACTTTTGGCGGTAGCCGGCTCAGCTACGACCACCACCGCCAGAACTGTCGGCGCCTGGGCAGAATTGGTGCCGTGCCCGGTTCTGCGCTCCCACCGCTGTCGGGTCCGGGGCTGCTCACCCACTACGCCCTCGACCCGGTCATGCTGGTCGCGGTCATCGGCGCCGGGTTCTGGTACCTGCGCGGGCTGCGCCGGCTGGCCCGCTTGCGGCACGGTACGACGTGGCCGCGACGGCGGACGGCCTCGTTCGTCGCCGGCCTGGCGCTCACGGCCTGGGTCAGCTGCGGGGCGTTGCAGGCCTACTACTCATCGCTGTTCTGGGTGTGGACGACGCAGATCCTCACCCTGCTGCTGGTCGCGCCGATCCTGCTGGTGGCCGGGCAACCCGTGGAACTCGACCGGCGCCTCGGCGGCGGCGGGCTCAGCCGGATGGTGGCCAGCCCGGTGGCCCGAGTGGTCGGCAGTCCCTTCATCGGGCCCGCGCTCATCCCCGTGCTGAGCGCCGTGCTCTTCTTCGGACCGCTACCCGGGTGGAGCGTCCAGTCACCGCCGTTGGCCTGGCTGGTGGCGCTGGCCGCCACCGTCGTCGGCTGCGTCATCGTGCTGCCCGCCCTCGACGTGCGGGAGGTACGCACGTCCGTGCTCGTGGGACTGGCGATGACCGTCGGCTTCTTCGAGCTGTTGCTCGACGCGATCCCGGGCATCGTGTTGCGCCTGCAGACCCATCCAGCCTCGACGTTCTTCGACGAGCGCCACCTGCACAGCTGGAGCCCGGGCTGGCTGCACGACCAGCAATTGGGTGGCGCCGTGCTGTGGACGGTGGCCGAGGTCCTCGACCTGCCGTTCCTGGTCGTGCTGTTCCTGCGTTGGTACCGCACCGACCTGCGCGAGGCCGGGGCCGTCGACGCCGTGCTCGACGCCGAGCAGATCGTCCGCAGCGCCTCCCGCGCGCCGACCCCGTCTGGCGACCCGGCCGAACCGATGGACCCGGGCGACCCGGCGGTCGCCTCCGACGAGCCCCCCGCCGACGACGTCGAACCGTGGTGGTGGACCGACCCGATCATGCGGGAACGGATGCGCCGGCAGGGTTGAGCGCCCAGCCGGTCGAACCGCTCAGTCGGGGGTGACGTCCCAGCGGTACCCGCCGGGCGCGGTACGGCTGAGTGGGTGGACGGCCACCGCGGCCGCGACCGGCACGGGTGCGTACAGGTGCGGGAAGGCCTGCCCGGCGCCGTAGCTGTCCTCGTCGATCACCGGCGCGCCCAGAGCGGCGCGGGCGAACTCGACCGCGACCGGTTCGGGCAGATCGAGGTAGAACCGGTCGGCGGTAGCGAGCACCTGGTCGGCGTAGGACAGGTGGACGAACCCCTCATCGGACAGCGACCGCGGCCGGTAGAGGTCGGTCGAGGCAAGCGCGAACCACACCGTCGAGCTGACGATGTGGAACAGCCGATCCGGGTCCCGCGGCACGCCGGCGAGTCAGCGTCGGTCGATCAGGCCGCGGGAGCGTCGAACTGCGGGCTCTCGGTGCGGCTGCGCTTCATCTCGAAGAAGTACGGGAACTCGCTGAGCATGAGCGCGCCGTCCCACATCCGCCCCGCGTCCTCGCCGCCGGGGATGCGGGTGATGACGGGCCCGAAGAACGCGCGACCGTTGACGTGGATGACCGGGGTGCCGACCTCGTCACCGACCGGGTCCATGCCCTCGTGGTGGGACTTCTTCAGCGCGTCGTCGTAGTCGGTGGAATCGGCGGCGTCGGCCAGTTCGGCGGGCAGACCGGCGTCGGTCAGCGCTTCTTCGATCATGGCGCGGTCGAACTCCCGGCCCTCGTTGTGACGGCGCGTACCGAGCGCGGTGTACAGCGGCAACATCACGTCCGGGCCGAATTTCTCCTCGGCGGCGATGCACACGCGCACCGGGCCCCACCCGCGGGCCAGCATCTCCTTGTAGTTGTCGGGCAGTTCGTCCCGGCCCGAGTTGAGCACGGACAGCGACATCACGTGCCAGCCGATGCTGACGTCACGGACCTTCTCGACCTCGAGCATCCAGCGTGATGTCACCCACGCGAACGGGCACAGTGGATCGAACCAGAAGCCGACCTCGGTGCCGGCGGGCGATGAAGTATCAGTAGTGGTCATAGCCCCATTTAACTCCGCGGACGCCGGCAACCTGCCGCGGACGGGCTGTGCTCAGCGGCGACCGTGGCAGGATTCTCCACAGCCGGAAACCGGCGTACCCGTTCTATTGAGGAGTGTTTTCCACCGTGGCCGTGCCCAACCTGACCCGCATCGATGCGCAGACCCGGGCGGAGCTGTTGTCGATCGACTCCTACCAGATCGAACTCGACCTGACCTCCGGTGACGGCGCCCCGTCCGAGGCGACCTTCCGGTCCCGGACGGAGATCCGGTTCCGCGCCACGGCCGGCGGCTCGACCTTCATCGACCTCATCGCCGCTTCGATCCAGGAGGCGACCCTCAACGGCGCCCCGGTGGACACGACGGCCTACACCCCGGTTGCCGGGCTCGTACTCACCGATCTCGCGGCCGACAACGTGCTGGTCGTCGACGCGACGTGCCAGTACACCAACACCGGCGAGGGCCTGCACCGCTTCGTCGACCCGGTGGACAAGGAGGTCTACCTCTACTCGCAGTTCGAGACCGCCGACGCCAAGCGGATGTACGCGTGCTTCGACCAGCCCGACCTCAAGGCGACGTTCACGGTGACCGTGACCGCCCCGTCGCACTGGAAGGTGATCTCCAACGGCGCGGTCGAGAGCACGGACCGCGACGGCGGGCGAGCGGTCTGGCGCTTCGCCACCACCGCCCGGATGAGCCCGTACATCACCGCGCTCATCGCCGGGGCCTACCACGAGGTACGCCGCACCCACGACGGCATCGACCTGGGCCTGTTCTGCCGCGCCTCGCTGGCCGACCACCTCGACAGCGACGAGCTGTTCACGATCACCGGCCAGGGCTTCGACTGGTACCACGCCAACTTCGGGCTGCGCTACGCCTTCGGCAAGTACGACCAGCTGTTCGTGCCCGAGTTCAACGCCGGCGCGATGGAGAACGCGGGCGCGGTGACCTTCCGGGAGGATTACGTCTTCCGCAGCCGGGTCACCGACGCCGCCTACGAGCGCCGGGCCGAGACGATCCTGCACGAGATGGCGCACATGTGGTTCGGCGACCTGGTCACCATGCAGTGGTGGAACGACCTGTGGCTGAACGAGTCCTTCGCCACCTACGCCTCCGTGCTCTGCCAGACCTCGGCCACCCGCTGGACCGGGGCCTGGACGACGTTCGCAAACGTGGAGAAGACCTGGGCCTACCGGCAGGACCAGCTGCCCTCGACCCACCCGATCGCCACGGACGCCCCGGACGTGCAGACGGCCGAGGTGAACTTCGACGGGATCACCTACGCCAAGGGCGCCAGCGTGCTCAAGCAGCTCGGGGCCTACGTCGGGGTCGAGGCGTTCCTGGCCGGGCTGCGCGACTACTTCGCCGAGCACGCGTACGGCAACTCCACGCTGGCCGACCTGCTGCGCGCGTTGGAGAAGTCCTCCGGCCGCGACCTGGGCCACTGGTCGAAGCTGTGGCTGGAGACGACCGGCATCAACACGGTCACGCCGGAGATCGTCGTGGCTGACGGTACGACGGCCGCCCCCGACGCGACGATGACGTCGGTGACGCTGGTGCAGAGCGCCCCGGACACGATCAGCCGGGACAACGTCGTACGCCCGCACCGCCTGGCCGTGGGCCTGTACGACTATGAGACCGGCGGCGACCCCAGCGGCCGACTGGTGCGCACGGACCGCGTCGAGCTCGACGTGGTCGGCGAGCGCACCGAGATCCCGGAGCTGGCCGGCAAGCCCCGCCCGGCCCTGCTCCTGGCCAACGACGACGACCTGACCTACTGCAAGTTGCGCCTGGACGCGCACAGCCTGGCCACGCTGGTCGGCGGCGGACTGGGCCAGCTGGCCGATTCCCTGCCCCGCGCGCTGGTGTGGTCCGCGGCCTGGGACATGACCCGCGACGGCGAGCTGGCCACCCGCGACTACCTGGCGCTGGTGCTGGCCAACGTCGATGCCGAGACCGACATCGGCGTGGTGCAGTCCATCACGCGCCAACTGCGCCGGGCGCTGGAGATCTACGCCGACCCGGACTGGGCGCCCACCGGCTGGGCGGCGTGGTCCGACAAGTGCCTGGCGTCCATGCGCTCGGCCGAGCCCGGCTCGGACCACCAGCTGGCCTGGGTGCTGGCCTTCCTCGGCGCCGCCCGCACGGACGCGCACGCAGCCGTGGCCCGCGGGTTGCTCGAGGCCACCGAGACCTTGCCGGGGCTGAGCCTGGACACCGACCTGCGCTGGTCGATCGTGCGGACTCTGTCGGCGCTGGGCTCGTTCGGCGACGACGAGATCCAAGCCGAAGCCGAACGGGACGCGACCGCCGCGGGCGCCCGGGCCGCCGCGACGGCTCGAGCGCTGGCCCCGACGGCCAAGGCCAAGGCCGAGGCCTGGCGGCTGGCCACCATCGACGACACCGTGCCGAACGCCGTGCAGGAGGCCGTCATCGCCGGCTTCTCCCACCCGACCCAGGGCGCGCTCGTGGCCCCGTACGTGCAGACCTACTTCGATTCGGTCCGCGCGGTCTGGGACCGCCGCACGAGCGAACTGGCCCAGAACGTCGTCGTCGGGCTGTTCCCGTCCTGGACGTCGACGATCACGCCCGAGACCGTGACCGCCGCGGACGCGTTCCTGGCCACGGCGGACCTGCCGACCGCCCTGGCCCGGCTGGTCAGCGAGGGTCGCGCCGACGTGGTGCGGGCCCTGGCCGCCCGCGCCGCGGACGCGAAGGCAGCAACGGCCTGAGCCCGCCGGCGACCGCCGGGGATGGTCTCGGCGGTGCCGCCAGCGGTGTCGGTGTCGGTGTCCGTCAGGACTTGGGTAACCGGCGGTTGATGTCCTCGCTCATTCGCACCACGGCGTAGTAAAACTCGAGCGTCATCCTGATGAACGCCAGATACACGATTGCCACAATTGCGCCGAACAGCAATACCGCAAGCCCGAGGCCGGCGTTTTCGGCGAAGGCGCTGATCGTGAACACGACATAGGCGAGCGCGATCGCGATCGTGGAAATCACGTAGACCAGCTTGACTATCTTCGGCGTGACAAACGAGTTGAAGCTGAAGTCGAAGAGCGAGCCGAAGAATCCTTTGCCCTCCTTTGGCGCATCAGCCGGGGGCATCGACCCGTAACCCGGGCCTTGGTAAGGCTGTGGGGGATACGGCTGACCCTGCCCCTGGTACGAGGGCGATTGGCCCGGTCCGGGATAGGGCTGCTGTTGGCCCGGCCCGGGCTGTTGCGGACCGGGCTGGCCCTGACCTTCGTAGGGCTGCTGGCCGTATGGGTGACTCATCAAACAAATCCTCGCTCTACCTACCGCACCATGGTGCGTCGCCCCCAGTGGGCGGCCACAGCGTATCGGGGAATTACCGAACGGGCCGATTTAGAGGAATGCCAGGGATACGTCGAGAATCGACGATTACGCGATCCCGACGTTCGGTCCGGCCCACGCTCGAGTGATTATCTGCCAATGCCCAGGTGAAAATTCGCGCGCGCGGGCGGCCTACCGCAACGCGAAAGAGTCACCGCCGAAGCGGAGCGGGAGCCGGGGCGTGCGCCGAGGAGGCCTGTCCCGCGGCGTCGGCCAGCATCCGCAGGCCATTGACCGCGCCGGCGGTGAGGTCGCCCCCGACGAAGGCCGCGCGCATCCCGAGCGCGGCCAGCGCGCACACCCGGTTGGGCAGCCGCTTGACCGCGCCGCGAGTGGTGATGATGTGCAACACCCGTTGTCCCGGCGACACGGCCACGAGCACCGTGCCGTCACTGGAGCCGGATGGGACCTGAGC
Organism: uncultured Jatrophihabitantaceae bacterium; assembly: GCA_964252015.1. GTDB lineage: Bacteria > Actinomycetota > Actinomycetes > Mycobacteriales > Jatrophihabitantaceae > CAXSBR01. The sequence goes on from CAXULW010000014.1 coordinate 51,231, forward strand.
CGCGAGCGTCTCGGCCGCCTGGCGGGTCGGGGTGGCCAGATCGCCGACGTACAGGCTGAACGTCAGGCCGGTCTCCTCGGTGGCCAGGGACAGTGCCTCGTCGATGCGCACGAGTTGGCGCGGGGTGAACGGTCCCGGCAAGTGGTTGAGATCGCTCGGACCGACCCCCGGGGCGACGTACCTCTCCGGGTCGTTGACCGCGACGTCGGTCCCGGGGGCGTCGGCTGACGTGGTGTTCTCGATCTCACCACTCACCGCTGGCACCCCCCGTCGGCACGTCCTGGTCCGCGGCGGCCACCGTCGACGAGCTCAGCGCCTGCGCCGGGGTGGTGTCGGCGGCCAGCGCCGGACGCGTCGGCACGTGCGTCGGGCTGCCGATGTACCAGACCGGTTCGTAGGTCCAGGGCCGACCGGGGCGGTACCGGTTCGGCTGGGTGACCGTGCGTCCGTAGACGGCCGCGACGAGCACCAGCGCGAGTGCGAGCGGAGTGCCCACGAACACCAGGGCCGTCTCCGCCATGTTCATGTGGCCGCCTTCGTCATGGGGCAACGATAGCGAGCGCGAACCGGGCCGTTGAAACCGCGGTCGGTCACCAGATCGGTGGCCGTCGGTGGGCCCAGGGCTGCGCCTGTTCCAGCTGCGCGGCGAGGGCGAGCAGCGCTGCTTCACCGGCGGGACGGCCGACCAGCATCACGCCGATCGGCAGCTCGGGCGCGTCCGGCCCGGCGTCGGGATCGGGCGCGCTGAACAGCGGCAACGAGATCGCCGGCTGCCCGGTGGTGTTGTAGATCGCCGTCCACGGGGTGAACCGCTTCTGCCGCTCGAAATCCTCGCTCGGGTCGCCTCCGGCGGTGAAGTACCCCACCGGGCGGGGCAGCTGCGCCACCGTCGGGGTGAGCACGGCGTCGAAGCGGGCCGACTCGGCGATGCCACGGCGGGCCGCGGTCATCAACGCGCCCAGGGCCAGGTTGTACTGGACGCCCGAGACGGCCCGGCCGCGGTCGCGCAGGTACCGGGTGAGCGGGCGCAGCAGGTGCTCGCGATCAGGATCGACCACCGCCGACGCGGCCGAGACCGCCCACACCACCTCGAACGCCGGGATGATCTCGGGCGGGACCGGGGCGACCGTGTCGACGACCTCATGGCCCAGACTCTCCAGCAGCGCCGACGCGTGTTCCCACGCCGCCCGCACCGGCTCGGCCACCTCGGCCGGGATCGGGGACTCCAGGTAGCGACCGATCCGCAGCCGGCCCGGTTCCCGGTCGCAGGCGGCCAGGAACGTCTCCCCCGGCGGCAACGGCGGCGCCCAGTGCGGATCACCCGGCCACGGACCGGCGACGGCGTCGAGGAAGGCGGCCGCGTCACGGACGGTGCGGGCCAGCGGGCCGATGACGCTCAGCCCGGCCGCGTCGCCGTCGATGGGACCGCGCGACACCCGTCCGCGCGCCGGTTTGAGCCCGACCAGCCCGCAGACGCTGGCCGGGATACGGATGGAACCGCCGCCGTCGCTGCCCTGAGCGATCGGGACCAGCCCCGCGGCCACAGCCGCGGCCGCTCCCCCGCTCGACCCGCCGGCCAGCCTGGAGGTGTCCCACGGTGTCCGCGCCGGCGGGCCGATGTCGGTCTCGGTGTAGCAGGGCAGCCCGAACTCCGGCGTGGCCGTCTTGCCCAGGCTGATCATCCCGGCCGAGCGCACTTGGACCACGACGTGGTCGTCGATCTCGGGCACCCATCCCCGCAACGTGGCCGAGCCCATCGCGGTGGCCACGCCGGCCGTCATGGTGAGGTCCTTGATCGCCGTCGGCAGTCCGTACAGCGGCGGTAGGTCACCGTCAGTTTCGGCCCGGTGCGCATCGGCGGCAGCGGCCTGCGACCGGGCCGAGTCGGCGGTCAGGGTGACGAACGCGCCCAGCGCACCGTCCAGCCGCTCGATCCGGGCCAGGTAATGCTCGACCAGCTCGAGCGAGGTCAGCTCACCTCGCTCGAGCGCGGAAGCCTGCTCGAGTGCGCTGAGTTCGTGCGGCTGGGTCATGGCCAGCACCGTAACGGCACGCCCCGACCAGTTGCGCAGACCGCTGCCCCGACCTGTGCTCAGACCGGATCGTCAGACCGGATCGTCAGACGGCTTCGCGCACGCCCGCGTCACTCCAGGTGTGGGAGAGATAGCGCTCCCAGCTCGGATCGCGGGTGGCCCACCCCATCACCAGGGCGACCGCCGTGGTCGGTTCGGCCGGCACGCGGCGCAGGCTCCAGCCGATCTCGGCCAGCAACCGATCACCCTTGCCGTGGTTGCAGCGGGCGCAGGCGGCGACGACGTTGGTCCATTCGTGGCGCCCACCCCGCGACCGGGGCAGGACGTGGTCGATCGTGTCGGCCCGGGCCGCGCAGTAGGCGCAGCGGTGCCCGTCGCGGTCCATCACGGCCCGGCGCGACAACGGGACCCGGCGTCGATACGGCACGCGGACGTAGCGGGCCAGCCGGACCACGGACGGGGCTTCCAGGCTGCGGTGTTCGGAGTGCAGCACGAACCCGGCCGACTCGACGACGACGGCCTTCTCGCTGAGCACCAGCACCACGGCCCGGCGCAACGGGACGACGCCCAGCGGCTCGTAGGAGGCGTTGAGCACCAAGGAACCGGCCATCCCCGATCACCTCCGCCCGTGTGCGTTGGTGACAGTCAACCTGACGAATCGCCCGGACGCACGGAAGATGTGGGTAAGGCCGCTCTCGGGCCGTGCGGTCCCGCGCTCTCGCACCGGCACGTGGCAGGCTCGCGTGGGAGGCTTTCAAGGTGATCGACGCAGCGGATCGGACGGGCGTGGACAAGTTCGTCCACGACCACGCCGATGCTCTGGTCACCGCCCCGTTACGCATCCTGATCGTGATCGTGATCGCGCTGGTGGCCCGGGCGCTGGCCCACCGTTCGATCGACCGGCTGACCCGGGCCACCAGCGAAGGCACCGTCCCCCGCATCCTCAGCCCGCTGAAGGAACGAGCCAGCGCCGCCGCGGCCCGGCTGGAGTCGGCGCCGCTGTCCGAACGTCGCCAGCAGCGTGCCGACACCATCGGCTCGGTGCTCAAGAGCGCCGTGTCGGTGGCGGTGTTCGTCCTGGCGCTGCTGGTGATCCTGCGCGAACTGGGCATCGACGTCACCGCGCTCGTCGCCGGCACCTCGATCCTGGGGGTGGCGATCGCGTTCGGGGCGCAGAACGTCATCAAGGACTTCCTGTCCGGCATGTTCATGATCCTGGAAGATCAGTACGGCGTCGGTGACGTCATCGACGTGGGGCCGGCGATCGGTACGGTCGAGGCGGTCGGTCTGCGCACGACCCGGCTGCGGGACGAGTCCGGCACGGTCTGGTACGTCCGCAACGGCGAGATCGCCCGAGTCGGCAACCAGAGCCAGGGCTTCGCCCAGGTCGTGCTCGACGTGCCGATCGACGTGGCCGCCGACCTGGCCGCCGCGTCGGCCGCCATCGCCGCCGCGGCGGAACAGATGCACGCGGACCCCGACTGGAGCGCCTCGTTCCTGGGCGAGCCGGAGCTGTCCGGGGTGCAGGAGCTCACCCGGGAGCAGACGGTGATCCGCCTGATCGCCCAGGTGCGGCCACTGCAGCAGTGGCGGGTGGCGGCCGAACTGCGCGGACGGGTGCGGGTCGCGCTCGACCGCCTGGACCCCGAACCCGGGGTGGGCGGTGCCGCGGCCAGCGTGGGCGCGAGGGCTCCGTCGTCGCCCGGTGGTGAGTCATGAGCGAGCCGACGTTGTACGACGAGATCGGTGGCGAGGAGACCTTCCGTCGCATCGTCGCTCGCTTCTACGCCGGGGTTGCCGGTGACCCGCTGTTGCGCGTGCTCTACCCGGAAGAGGACCTGGGCCCGGCCGAGGACCGGCTACGGCTGTTCCTCATCCAGTACTGGGGCGGCCCGCGAACCTATTCGGACGAGCGCGGCCACCCGCGGCTGCGGATGCGTCACGCCCCGTTCGCGATCGCCGGCGCCGAACGCGACGCGTGGTTGCGGCACATGCGCGACGCCCTGGATTCGGTCGAGCTCTCGGACGCGGCCGACGCCCAGCTGTGGCAGTACCTGGTCATGGCCGCGGAGTCGATGCGCAACACGCCCGGCTGACGAGGTCAGCGCTGGTCAGGGCGGTGCCGATCAGGGCGGGTGCCGATCAGGTCGGTGCCGCTACGGCGTCGCTGGTGGCGCGGCCGGGCAGGGTGAGCCGGAAGCGCGCCCCGGGGGCCGGCGGCCCGGCCGGCGGCCCGACTGGCGGCCCGACGTAGGCCAGATCGCCGCCGTGGGCTCGGGCCAGCGCGCGGGCGATGGGCAGGCCCAGCCCGAACCCGCCACTGTGCCGCGACCGGGATGCATCCAGCCGCACCAGCCGGTCGAAGATCCGCTCCCGGTCGGGTTCGGCCACCCCCGGACCGGAGTCGGCGACATCGAGCTGCCACGTCAGCTCGGGTCGGCGACCGGACGGCGACGCCATCACGGCGTGGATCTCGACGCTGACCTCGGCCTGCGCCGGGCTGGCGTGGCGGGCGTTGTCGAGCAGGTTGGCCACGATCTGACCCAACCGCATCGGGTCACCCACGACCGGCGCGGAACTCGGTCCGCGCAGCCTGATGCGCTGGTCGGGCGCGACGACCTGGGCCCGTTCGATCTCATGCCGGACGACCTCGACCAGGTCAGCGCTCTCCACGGCCAGCGGCGCGTCGGTGTCGAACCGGGCCGCCGTCACCAGATCGTCCACCAGCCGGCTCGCCCGCCGCGTTTCTCGCACCATGGCCAGGTACGCCCGTTCGCGCCCCGGCGCATCGGGCTCGTTGCGGAGCAGGAGCTCGGAGGTCGCGTGCAGGCCGGTGAGCGGGGTGCGCAGCTCGTGTGAGACGTCGCTGAGGAAGCCGCGTAGCTGGGTCTGGGCCGCGGCCGCCGCGGACAGGGCGGTCTCCAACTCATCGAGCATGGCGTCGAACGCCGTGGCGGTGCGCCCGAGCTCGGTGTCCGGCCGTCCGGTGCCAAGCCGCCGGCCTCGGTCGCCCGCGGCGATCCGCCGGGCCAGGCTGGTCATGTCGTCCAGGGGGCGCAGAGCTACCGCCACGACGCGCCCGAGCAGGAGCGCAGCCAGAGCCAACGCCAGCAGACCGCCGATCGCCTCGAGGACGACGAGACGTCGCACCGTGGCCGTGACCTGGCTCGAGTCGACGGCCAAGGTGAGCACCTGGCCGCTCTGCGGCAGCGTGGTGCGTACGAACAGCACCGGACCGTCCTGGCGGATGGGCGCATTGACCTTGATGGGCGCTCTAGCGGCCCCGGCGGCCCGGGCCGCACCGGGCACCCCCAGGGAAGGGTTCACCGGGCGCGCGTTGGGACCGCGCACCGGTGCACCGGCACCCGCGCCCGAACCCGGCCGGGCGACGGTGAGCGTTCCGGTCAGGCACCGATAGCTGCTGCTGGAGGTAGCCGCGGACGAGCAGAGCTGCGCGGTTACCCCGCTTCCCTTGAGCCGATCCACCAGCTGCTGCGGGGTGAGGGCTCCGTCGAGCTGCTCGGCCAGCGCGACGCGATCGTCGAGCCGGGTGCGCAGGTCCGAACGCAGGCGCGCCTGCAGGACGACGTCTACAGCCGCGAACAAACCAACTAGCAGAACCGCCAGCAACGCGAGAACGCTGAGCACCACCCGCCGTCGCAACGCGGCCGGCCGGTGCAGCCGAGGCCGGCGGATCCGCCCGTCAAGCCGGCTCATGCGCGCAGCACGTAACCGAGGCCGCGCGCGGTGTGGATGAGGCGAGGCCCGTACAACTCGGTCTTACGCCGTAGCGCGCTGACGTGGACCTCGACCAGGTTGGGGTCGTAGTCGTCGTAACCCCAGACCTGGGTGAGGATCTGCGTCTTGGACAGGGTGCGGCCGCGGTTGGCGGCCAGGTAGGTCAGCAGCCGCCATTCGGTCGGCGTCAGGTCGAGCAGGTGGCCGGCCCGGGTCGCCACCGCCTCGGCCTCGTCGAGAAGCAGATCTCCGACCAGCACCGTGTCCGAGATCCGCCCCAGCCGGCGCAACAACGCCGTCGACCGGGCGAGCACCTCGGCGATCGCGAACGGCTTGGTCACGTAGTCGTCGGCGCCCACGTCGAACCCGCGCAGGCGGTCGGGCAGCTCGTCACGCGCCGTGAGGAGCAGCACCACCGCATCGGTGCGAGCCCGCAAGGCCCGGGTGAGCTCGAATCCGTTCCGTCCGGGCACCATGACGTCGAGCAGGGCCAGGTCCGGGCGAAACGCGTCGACCTCGGCCTCGAGGTCGGCGCCGTCGACGAGGGCGCGCACGGTGTGGCCGGCCGAGGTGAACGCCGCCGACAGCGCCGCCCGGATCGCGTCCTCGTCCTCGATCACCAGCACCCGCGCGCCACGGCCGGCGGCGGACGCGGCCGCCGCCACGGACATGGATACGGACGACCCCACCAACGGTGCCGAGCCCTCGATGCGAGACATTGCTCCATCCTGCTGGCCGGTGCTGAAGGGTTGCTGAAGAACTGCCCTAGAGTGTCCGTTTTCAGCTCAGCTTCAGGTGGACGGCGCAGGGTCGAGATCGACCCCGGTCAGATCGACCGCATCCCGCCCGACGAGAGGACCCAGCACCGTGAGCGAGTACCCCGAGCACGACGAGATTTCGAACGGACGAAACCCACAATCCCCGCCCCGGTCGAACCGGCGAGCCGGCGTGATCGGGCTGGTCGCGGTCGGTGGCCTGGCCGCGGGAGGCGCGGCGCTGTACGTCGCCAACTCCGCCGGCGCGGCACCGTCGAGCTCGACGTCGGCTGCGACGCCCTCATCGGCCTCGTCATCGGCCTCGTCGTCGTCATCGAGTTCGGCCACGTGCACCGCGCCTGGCCCTGGCGCGGGCAGAGGACGAGCGGGTCGACCGGCGGGCGGACCGGGCGCCGGGGGCCCGGGACGCGGACCGGCCGGTGCCAGTGCGGACGGGCGCATCACTGCGGTGAGCGCGACCAGCCTGACTGTGAAGGACCTCTTCGCCAAGACTCACACCTACCAGATCACCTCGACCACCGTGGTGCACTCCGGTCCGGCCCGAACGGTGCAGGTCAGCGCGCTCACGGTCGGCGAACACGTCGTCGTCCGCACGGCGGGTAGCACCTCGACCGCGGCCGACATCGACCTGCGCCTGGCTCATATCGACGGGTCGGTCACGGCGGTGACGGGCTCGGCCATCACTGTCACCGACCGCGACGGCTTCACCCGCACGATCGATACCGACGGGCAGACCAAGTACACGCTGAACTCGGCCTCGTCGAGTCGGTCGAAGGTCACCGCCGGGAGCGTCGTGCACGCCGAGGGCAAGGTCGATGCCGACGGAACGGCCCTGGACGCGACGAGCGTCGACGTCGTGACCTCGGCCAAGCCCCCGGTCGCCGGGGGCGGGGCACGTCCATGCGCACCGGCCGCGGGCCGCGGCCCGGGTTGGCCCGGTCACCGCGGCGCCCCGCCCGTCGCTCCGAAGCCCAGCTCGAGCGGCAGCACCAGCATTCCGGCCACGCCGACGCCGTCGGCTACCACCACCCGGTGACCGAGGCCGCCTGATCGTCACTGCACCGGTGCACTGGGCAGTGGCGATCAGGCGGCGGGGCCGGGGGGAGGGAGCGTATGCGTCGTCGGGCCGATAAGGTTTTCAGCGGCGCACCGCGGAAGTTTGAAGATCAGGACATCGACCGTTCGCGCCACCGCCGACCGCCCTGCTCGATCGCCCGGCTTGGAGCCAGTCTTGTCGTTGCCCGCCACCGAAGCCCCACCGTTCGCCCCGGACCGGACCTTAGATCCGGACTGGTGGAAGACCGCGGTCTTCTATCAGATCTACCCGCGCAGCTTCGCCGACTCGAACGGCGACGGCGAGGGTGACCTGAACGGCATCCGCGCCCGGCTGGACTATCTGCGCGACCTGGGGGTCGACGCGTTGTGGTTGAGCCCGTTCTATGTCTCGCCGATGCACGACGGCGGCTACGACGTCGCCGATCCGTGTGACGTCGACCCGCGCTTCGGCACGTTGGAAGACTTCGACGCCATGGTCGCGGCCGCGCACGAGCGGGGCATCAAGGTCACGGTCGACCTGGTGCCCAACCACTTCTCGGACCAGCATGTCTGGTTTCGCCAAGCGCTCGCGGCCGCGCCGGGCAGCCGGGAGCGAGCCCGGTTCCACTTCCTGGACGGCCGCGGTTCCGACGGAACCGAGCCGCCCAACAACTGGCCGTCGGTGTTCGGCGGCCCGGCCTGGACTCGGCTGCCGGACGGGCAGTGGTACCTGCATCTGTTCGCCCCGGAACAGCCCGACCTGAACTGGGAGAATGCCGAGGTCCGGGCCGAGTTCGCCCGGGTGGTGCGGTTCTGGCTCGAACGGGGAGCGGACGGCTTCCGCGTCGACGTCGCCCACGGCATGGCCAAGCCGCCGGGCCTGCCCGACATGGCGGCCGCGCCCAACGTAATGCTGACCCACGTCAAGGACGACCCCCGTTTCGACCAGCCCGCGGTGCACGACTACCTGCGCGAGCTGCGCGCGGTCATGGACGAGTACCCGGGCGCGATGGCGGTGGGCGAGGTCTGGGCCGAGTCGGTCGAGCGGCAGGTGGCCTACATCCGCCCCGACGAGCTGCACCTCGCGTTCAACTTCGACCTGGTGCGGGCCGACTGGGCCGCGCCGGCGTTCTTCCAGGCCATCCAGGACGCGATGGACGCGACCGCGCGGGTCGGTGCCCCCAACACCTGGGTGCTGGCCAACCACGACATCGTCCGGCACGCCACCCGCTTCGGCGGTGGCTCGGTCGGGCAGGCCCGGGCCCGGGCCGCGGCGATGATCCAGCTGGCGCTGCCCGGCGCGGCCTATCTCTACCAGGGCGACGAGCTGGGACTGGAGAACGTCGACCTGCCGGATGAGGCGCTGCAGGACCCGGCCTGGGAACGCAGCGGTCACACCCATCGCGGCCGTGACGGCGAGCGGGTGCCGATGCCGTGGAGCGGGTCGACGCCTCCGTTCGACTTCACCACCGGTACGCCATGGCTGCCCATGCCGTCGGGCTGGGCGCAGGTGACGGTCCAGGCTCAGCGCGACGACCCGGATTCGATGCTCTCGCTCTACCGGCGCCTCCTGGCCCGGCGCCGGGAACGGCCTGAGTTGAGCTCAGGCACGTTCGATTGGATCGGCGCCCCGGACGGCTGCCTGGCCTTCCGGCGGGGCGAGTCGTTGGTCGCGGTGACGAACTTCTCGTCGATGCCGGCGGAACTGCCGCTCGGCAAGGTCCTGCTCGCCTCCGGTCCCTTGGCCGACGGCGACCTCCCGCCGGACACCGCGGTGTGGCTGGCCACCGAGTGAGCCCGGCTCCGTGACCTGAGACTCCGTTAGAGCAGGACGAGACCGTCCCGCCGGGGTTCGGCGTAGGCCGAGCCGAACTCGGCGGCGACCCGGGTCCACCCGCGGCTGGTCGAGACCACGATGTGCCCGTTCTCGGGCAAGAACCCCATCCCGACGAGCGCGCTCAGGCTGCGGTTGGTGATCTCGGCGATGTCCGTGCCGTCGGAGACGGTCAGCACGGGGCGGTCGAGCAGGGTGTCGACCGCCCTTGCGCCCAGGCCCTGGTCGGCGGCGTCGACGTGGGCTCGGGCGCCCGCTCGGACCAGGTCGTGCACGACCGCGGCCGGAACCCGCTCGATGCGCAGCCAGCCGTCCTGCGGGGGACGGCCGCCGCGCCAACTCGCGTCGTCACGCTCAGGTGTTACCGCAGCGCCGTCGTTGTCGTCGGCATCGTCTGCCGTAGCGCCGTCGTCGTCGCCATCGGCGTTGGCGTCGAGCCAGCGGCCCAGGTCCCCGGCCCGGGCAGTGACGTCGAGCCCACGCCCGGGACGTTCGTCGTAGCCGCGCGGTTGTTGGTCGTAGCCGACGGCGCGCGCGACCAGCGCACCAGAGGGCAGCCGCGCCATCGCCGTCCGGCGGCGGTCCGGCGCGTCGATCAGGCGAACCGGGGCGGTGGCGTCGATGCGAGCGATCCGGCGCACCATCGGGGCCAGCTCCAGCCAATCCTGACGATCCAACGGCCACGCCGAGGTGGCCACACCGTTCATCGGTCCGGCTCGCGGTCGCCGTAACCGGCCAGGGCTCGACGTTCCTCCGGGGTGAGTCGGCGGGGCCGGTCGGTGGTGAAGTCGAACGGCACGCAGCGGGTGACCGCACGCGCCGCCAGCGTCTCTGCGTCGAAGACCTCGTACCGGACCTGGAATGAGGCACCGCGCACCTCGTCCACCCACAGCTCGATGCGCAACGGCTGCGGGTGGTAGACGACGGGGCGCAGGTAGTCGATCTCGTGCCGGGCGATCACCGTGCCCTTGGCGAAGGTTCCGTCGTAGCGGTCGAAGAACATGGCAACCCGAGCCTGCTCCAGGTACGTCACGTACGCGGTGTTGTTGACGTGGGCGAACGCGTCCATGTCGCCCCAGCGCATGTGACAGTCGTAGACGAAGCGGCTCACCGGACCTCACTCAGTCGCGGGTCAACCGGCGGTGGGTGACCGCGTGCGGGCGGGCCGCTTCCTGGCCCATGCGCTCGACCTTGTTCTTCTCGTAGCTGTCGAAGTTGCCCTCGAACCAGTACCACGCCGCCGGGTTGTCGTCCGTACCCTCCCAGGCCAGGATGTGGGTCGCCACCCGGTCCAGGAACCACCGATCGTGGCTGATGACCACGGCACAGCCGGGGAACTCGAGCAATGCGTTCTCGAGCGATCCCAGGGTCTCGACGTCGAGGTCGTTGGTCGGCTCGTCGAGCAGGAGCGTGTTGCCGCCCTCCTTGAGCGTCAGGGCGAGGTTGAGCCGGTTGCGTTCCCCGCCGGACAGGATGCCGGCCTTCTTCTGCTGGTCGGGACCCTTGAACCCGAAGGCGGAGACGTAGGCGCGGGAGGGCATCTCGACGTTGCCGACCTTGATGAAGTCGAGTCCTTCCGAGACGACCTGCCACACGTTCTTGGCCGGATCGATGCCGCCGCGACTCTGGTCGACGTAGCTGATCTTGACTGTCTCCCCGACCTTGACCTCCCCGGAATCGGGCTGCTCCATCCCGACGATGGTCTTGAACAGCGTGGTTTTGCCAACGCCGTTCGGGCCGATGACCCCGACGATCCCACCACGCGGCAGCGAGAACGACAGATCCTTCACCAGCAACCGAGCGTCGAAACCCTTGTCCAGATGGCTGGTTTCCACGACCACGCTGCCCAAGCGCGGACCGGGCGGGATCTGCAGCTCCTCGAAATCGAGCTTGCGGGTCTTTTCCGCCTCGGCGGCCATCTCCTCATACCGGGTCAGCCGCGCCTTGCTCTTGGCCTGCCGCCCCTTCGCGTTCTGCCGGACCCAGGTCAGCTCCTCGCGCAGCCGCCGCTGCAGCTTCGCGTCCTTCTTGCCGGTGACGTCCAAACGCTCGGCTTTCTTCTCCAGATAGGTCGAGTAGTTGCCCTCGTAGGGGTAGGCGCGGCCCCGGTCGAGCTCCAGGATCCACTCGGCCACGTTGTCCAGGAAGTACCGGTCGTGAGTGACGGCCAGAACCGCCCCCGGGTACGCGGCCAGATGCTGTTCCAACCACTCCACGCTCTCCGCATCGAGGTGGTTGGTGGGCTCATCGAGCAGGAGCAGGTCGGGCTGCTCAAGCAGCAACTTGCACAACGCCACCCGGCGGCGCTCCCCGCCGGACAGGTGGGTGACGGCCTCATCACCGGGCGGGCACCGCAGGGCGTCCATGGCTTGTTCGATCCGGCTGTCGATCTCCCACCCGTTGGCGTGCTCGATCTTGTCCAGCAGATCACCTTGCTCGGGCAGGAGGGTGTCGAAGTCGGCGTCGGGCTCCCCCATCGCCTCGGAGACCTCCTCGAATCGCGCCAGCCAACCGCGCAGCTCAGCCACCGCGTCCTCGACGTTCTCGCGAACCGTCTTCGTCTCGTCCAGCGGCGGTTCCTGCTGGAGCAACCCCACGGTGGAACCGGGGGCGAGGGCGGCGTCTCCGTTGGACGCGGTGTCGAGACCGGCCATGATCTTCAGCACGGTCGACTTGCCGGCGCCGTTGGGACCGACGACGCCGATCTTGGCGCCGGGCAGGAACGACAAGGTGACGTCGTCGAGGATCATCTTGTCGCCATGCGTCTTGCGCACCTTGTACATCGTGTAAATGAACTGCGCCACCGTTTGGCCCCTGCTCGCTTCGAATCGCACCGGCACCACTGATGCCGGCGTCCTGGTTGGTGTCCCGGACCCGTCGTCGCGCCGCATCAGTGCCTCGGCACCGAGCCCGGAGTCGTCCGGAATCCGGGACACCAGCCTAGTGGCGCTTACGCGCCACCAAGGCCAGACCGGGGCGATCCGTTCCGGCCGCCCGGGTGGGGGGCTCAGACCCCGGCCGGCACCATGGTGTCGCCCCGTACCACCGACTCCAGGAACTCCGCGGTCAGATCGGGCGGGAGCCCGGCCGAGTCCGCGGCCACCGACGTTACGGCCCGGGTGGTAGTGGAGCGGGTGAAGTCGGCCCGGCCGCGGGCCAGGTTCGGCCCCACCGCCTCGGCGGTCATCTCGAAGGTCACCCGCGCCTGTTCGTCCTTGATGTACTCGCGGCTCAACAGCCGGCCGTGGACGACGACCGGCTGACCTTTACGCAGCGAGCTGGCGACGTTGGCGGCCATCTCCTGCCAGCAGGTGACCGTGAGAAACAGCCGGTTGCCGTCAACGTGACGGCCAGTCGCCTGGTCGTAGCGGCGCGCGGTCGAGGCGATCCGGAAGCTGGCCACCGGCGTTCCGGTCGGGGTGGCCCGGAGCTTCGGGTCATCGACGAGGTTTCCGATCACAGTGATCATGGTGTCGAACATGGTTCCTCCTGCGGTATCAGCGGCGCCCGCCAATCGGGCGCAGAGCCCAGGCAACCGCCTCCCCGCCCGCGTCGGGGCCGGCCGGGCCCAACTGTGGACCGACCGACGAGATTGTGGACGAGCCGCGGAAATGTCGGACCCCTGTGCATGCAGGTCGATAACCTGATCCCGACCCATCGCGCGGTCCGGTCCGCACCGGGTCGGGCGCCACGGCCCCCGTAGCTCAGCGGATAGAGCAGGCGCCTTCTAAGCGCTTGGTCGCAGGTTCGAGTCCTGCCGGGGGCACACCGCGGGGGCCACTGCCGGGGTCCACTGCCGGGGGCCATTTGTCCGTTTTCACCTTTGGAGTGCCGACTGGGCCCGAAGTGCACATCGATCCCGTGTCCGTGCCCCGCCACGCGGGGCACCTGGCGACGAGGCCGCCGAGCTCCGCAAGCTGGCGCCGAAGCTGATGGTGTCGGCAACGGCCACGGCGATTTCCGCGAAGCCAAAAGCTTCGTCACGCCGGTGAACCACCAAGTTGACGAAGTGAGCGAGCGAATTGCCGCCGCGTCCCTGGCACTGGCCATCTGGCCGCCGCTGCAGGTCGGGCCGCAAACCTGGCCGGCCTGACCGAGGACGAGGTCACCCGTCAGATGAAGGCCACCCGTCAGATGAAGGCCATCGACGCCAACGTTTCCGCGGCCGGACCAGCCTCAACTCCACGAACCCGGTGGGCTGACTTCACCATTCTTCTCCAGCCAGTCTTCTCACACCAGAGCCGGTGCCGGCCGCGCGCGACGACTGTGGCGCGTGCGATCGAGCAGGGCCTCCTCCGGCAGGGGGGGTTACGAAGTCGCGTAGCGGCCGCTACCATCTGCTTAGCTGGGAAACAGCCAGCCCGACACCGCACTGTCGACCCCCACGGCGCGGAGAGCATCGCTCGCAGCGGGCACGCACGGTGACCTCCCTCGGGGAACCCTTTATGGCCACGAGCCAGATCAAAGCTGTGGGCATGCGATCGTGTCTCGATCCATCCCGCCCGTACCTAACCACCAGCGGTGGACTACGTCTGTCCGTCCGCTCGCTCGAGTCGCCGACGGTATTCGTGCGTGACCTGGCCACGGCCGGGAACGGAGCGCTCCGGTGACGACCGATTACGACACCCCGCGGGTCCGAGAAGAGACCAACGCGGCCGCCGAATATCTCGCCCAGTTGGACACCCGCCGTTCTGAAGCAGCCGCCGCCACGTTGATCATCGACGACGACAGCCTCGTGGGACTGGACGCCGTCGATCTGGTCCGACCCGGGCTGTTCGGTGACGACCCGACATTCAACGTTCTGGCGCAGCAACCAGACGAGTTCACCTGTAGCCGCTGCTTCCTCGTGCACCACCGCAGCCGCCGCGCCCGAGTCGTCAAGGACAAGCCCATCTGCCGCGACTGCAGCTGAAGCCGCGGCACCACACACGCCGTCGGCGCGGGTGACGTCCCCCGGCCCCCGCGCCGACGTGCATTACCGTCCATTTTCAACCGTTAGAGCGCGACCGGTCTATCGTTGACAGCGCGGAAAAGAATGCGAAGCAGGCTTGCGTCTTCTTGGTGTGCCGACCCGCTGCCGCAGGTGGGAAATAACACATCGATCCGGATTTCCGCGCTGTAGTCACGGTGCGGCACGGGGGGTAGGGTTGGGTTTCTCGCTCCCTAACCTCCAACTATGCTCAGGTGTTGCGCGTCTTTTACCCACAAGGACGGGCGGCGGTCAAACGGGGCCCTCGAGGTAGCGGGCGAATGAAGAGCCTCGTATCAGGAATCGGTGCGGGGCTCGACTTCACGGTCGGATAGCGATGCGGCAGAATGTCAGGCACCGCCCTACCAGCGGCGCGATTCGGCGACCAGGCTCATCATGGCCGCGGCGGGCATGGGACGGGCGAGATAGTAACCTTGCACGCGGTTGCAATCGAGTTCCCGCAAAGCGTCAAGTTGCAGTTGATCCTCGATACCCTCAGCCGTTACCGAGAGGTTCAGCGCTTCGGCCATGGAAAGAATAGCCGCGACGAGTGCAGTGTCTTCGGAGCTGACGCCGAGGCCGCGCACGAAGGCTCGATCGATCTTCACGATATCGAAGGGGAACCGGCTCAGATAGCTGAGGGATGAGAAGCCAGTCCCGAAGTCGTCAAGCGACAGTTGCACGCCCAGGTCCTTGAACCGGGCCAAGGTTTTCTGGAAGTAGTCAACGTCTCCCATGAAGAGGCTTTCGGTCAGTTCCAGACACAGGCACTCCGGCGAGATCCCGGTAGAGGCCAGAACGGCGGCGACCCGCTCGACGACGTCGGCCGCGAGGACCTGTTGGACGGATAGGTTCACCGCCACGGACATTCCCGGTGAAAAGCGTTGCCATTCGACGAGTTGTAAGCAGGCCTGCTCAAGTACCCAGGCCCCCAGCGGCACGATGAGGCCCGCCTCCTCTGCCAGTGGGATGAATTCCGCCGGGCTTACCGGTCCCCGGTCGGCGCGATCCCACCGCAGGAGCGCCTCGGCACTCACCATGGCTCCGCTGGTCAGGTCGATGACCGGCTGGTAATGAACGCTGAGTTCGCCGCGTTCGAGCGCCTGACGCAGGGCGCTCAACGTGTCGAGCCGGGCTTCATTCTTGGTCCGCACCACTTCGTCGAACAATCCGACGCGATTACGTCCCCGCGACTTGGCCAGGTACATCGCACTATCGGAGTCTCGCAGTAGGCTTTCCGCCGTAGAATCGCCGTCCGCAATCGCAATCCCCACACTTGCCGTAACGTTTATCTCGCGGCTTCCGATCACGTACGGTTCGCGAATTGCGGTGAGCACGCGTTCTGCCGTGCGCTCGGTTTGTTCCAGTGAGCCATCGTCACAGACGACCACGAATTCATCGCCGCCGAATCGCGAGATGGTGTCGCTGTGCCGGACGATACCGGCCAGTCGGGACGCGACCAGGCGCAGCAATTCGTCACCGATCGAATGGCCGAGCGAATCGTTGACGAGCTTGAAATCATCGAGGTCGAGGAAAATGACGCCGAGTTGCGTACCCCGTTGCCGCATACCGGCCAGGCTCTGCTGCAAACGGTCACTCAGCAGAGCCCGGTTCGCCAAGCCGGTCAACGAGTCGTGCAGAGCTTGGTGGGACAGTTCTTGTTCCATCTGTTTGCGTTCGGTGATGTCCTCGAGTTGGCACAGGTAATACTCGGGCTGTCCGGACGCATCGCGCACCCGGGTCATGTGCAACAACGCCCACACAACAGTGCCATCTGGGCGCAGGAAGCGGCGCTCGTCGCTGTAGTCGTCGCTGTCGGTCATCCCCCTGGCCCGCATCGCCTCCCCCACCGGCAGTTCATCCGGATGGTGGTATTCGCTCCAGCTATGGTCGACCAGCAATTCCTCGGGCCGGCCAAGGATCTTGCAGGCCGCAGCGTTCACGCGTCTCGGTATCCCGGAGAGATCCATGATTCCGGCACCGATCCCCGCCTGCTGAAATCCCGTCTCGAACCGAGCCTCTGCCCGCTGCTGGGCCGAACGGGCCTCGACCCGGTCGGTGTCGTCGCGCAGCGTGCCTACGATCTTGACCACCGCCCCGTCGTCGCCGAATTCGGAAACGGCTCGGTTGTGCACCCATCGCTGCTCACCGCTCGGACGGAGAATTCGGTACACCAGGTCGAAGCCTGGGCCCCGTTCGACGGCCGCTTGCCACCCCTGGGCCACGCCCGGCAGATCGTCAGGATGCACCAGCGAGACGAACATCTCGTCGGTCGGGGTCAGCTGCGAGTCGACGCCGAGGATCCGAAAATGCTCGGTGGACCAGGTCACCTCGCCCGTCACCACATCGAATTCGAAACTTCCCGTCTCGGCGATACGTTGCGCCTCGGCCAGCTGGCGTCGACTGTCTTCCAACATTCTGCGATCGTCCAGCCGGGCGGAGATGTCCTGCATGATCAAGGACACGCCGGTCACGGTGCCGGCGTCATCCATCGCCGCCGACACGGTGGTCGACACCTCGACCAGCGTGCCGTCCTGGCGGCGGCGTTTGGACTCATACCGTTCGGTGCGGGCACCGGCGGCGGACCAGGCTCGCATGTTCTCGGCCCACGACGCCAAGGACTCTTCGGGAACGAGGACCGCGAGCATCTGCCCGATGGCCTGTTCGGCCGAGTAACCGAACAGTCGATGTGCGGCCGGATTCCAGCTCGTGATCGACCCCGTGAGGCTCGCGCTCACGATGGCGTCGCCGGAATTCTCAACCAGGGAAGCCAGGCGTTGGCTGACCTCCGCCTGCATCTTGCGTTCGGTGATCTCGAGCGCGACCACGCCGACGCCGGTCACCTCGCCCTCCACCACGACCGGGTAATAGCTGTTGGTCCAGTGCCGGATGTGGGACGGGTCATCCTCGGTCGTGCCACTGACCTCGACCTCGACGATGGACTCTCCGGTGTCCAGGACGTGCCGGTAGAGCGGCGCCAGCTTTGGCCAGAGCTTCGGCACCAGATCAGGTACGGGACGGCCGATCTGCTCGGCAACGCTCAGGCCGTCATACGCCGCGAGCGTTTCGTTCACGAACAACCGGCGAAAGTCGCGATCGACGAATCCGAGGCCGATGGGAGCGTTGTCCTGCAGCGTCGAAAGAAGCGCCAGGCTCTCCGCGGTGCTCCGCTGGGCGCCTGTGAGCTCGGCTTCCAACCGCCTCGCGTCTTCGGTGTCGACCGCCACGCCGAGCCAGGTGACGACCTCACCTGCGTCATCGCGCACGGGTTTCGCAGTTACGGCGTGCCACCGAAACTGCCCGTCGGCGCGGCGCAGTCGGCAATCCACCTGGAACGTGGTTTCGGTCGCGACCGCCTGGCCCCAGGCTCGCCGCGCCTGGGCGCGGTCTTCGGGGTGCGCCCAGCAATCCCACGCCGCGCCGGCCCGATACGAGTCCCCGACATAATTGCGGACCGTTTGGTTGACGTGGGCCGTCGTCCCGTCTGGACGGGCCATCCAGGCAAAATGGTGTATACCCTCGGCGAACAAGCGCAGATCGGCGCTCATGAGGTGCGCGAGGAGCGCAGGACCGACGAGCGCTCGCGCGCAGAAGAGGGACCAGCAGGGGTCGGCGAGGCAGGGGCGGGCGTGCCCCGGGTCGCCAAAGCCGCATAGTTCACAGCTCGAATATCGACCGTGCTCAGCTGAACATGAGCGGTAGCCGATTCGAGACGATGGTCACACGGGGGCGCGTGGTTGAGCCGAGGTCGGCGGGCGCCACCAGGCCGCCGGGCCAGACGACCTATGACCGGCGACGGTGCAGGTCTGGCCCGACCCCGCCCACCCGTCCGCGCTTGATCTGCCCGTCCTGCCACCCGGCTGAGCGGGCCGATCGAACCGCCCGGCCGAGCAGGGCCACAGTGTCAACCGCCCACGACGATCCGACCGCCGTCCACCACCAGCGTCGCTCCGGTGATGAAAGAAGCGTCGTCACTGGCCAGGAACGCGACCGCTGCGGCGACATCCTCCGGCCGCCCCATCCGGGCCAGCGGCGTCCGGGCCACCACCTCGGCCCGGGCGTCAGCACCGATACCGTCCCATAGCGGCGTGCGGATCGCTCCCGGGGCAACCACGTTGAAGCGCACCTGCGGTCCGTAGTCGACGGCGAGCTGGCGGAACAACGACTCGACTCCGCCCTTGGCCGCGGCGTAGGCCGGAAAGCCCGCCATGCCGCGGTGGGCGTGCACTGACGTCGTCGCCACGACGCTTCCGCTGGCCGCCCGGAACGTGGGCAGGCACGCCCTGGCGCCCAACATCGTCGACCGCAACGCCAAGTCGACCTGGCGGTTCCAGAGCTCGTCGTCGAGGTTGTGCAGGGATCCGACAATGTTGCGCCCGGCGTTGAGGTGCAGCACGTCGATGCGCCCGTACCGGCCCAGCACCTGCGCGACGCAATGGGTCCACGCCGGCCCGGACGTCACGTCGAGCTCCAGGAACTCAGCGTCCGCGCCGGAGGCGACCAGCTCCGCGGTCACGGCCCGGCCGTTTTCGACGTTGAGATCGGTGACGACGACGGTGGCACCTTCGGCGGCCAGCCGCCGGGCGGTGGCCGCGCCGATGCCCGATCCGGCCGCGGTGAGCAGTGCCACCCGACCCGTAAAACGATTCACCGGCGCGCGTTCACGATGAGCGGCCGTCACCGCGCAGGTGGGGAGCGGCCCAGCGCAGGGCCGCCACCTCCTGGAACATGTCCCCGCCTTCATGGTCGTTGAACGGGTACACCCGGATCTCCTTCGGTCCGCCGTAGGCGTTGAAAGCCGCGTACACCGTCGACGGTGGGCAGATGTCGTCCATGAGGGCGACCGAGAACAACGCCGGCGCAGTGGCCCGCCTCCCGAGCACCGCCCCGTCGAAGTAGGACAACGTGTGGAACACGGCTTCGACGTCGAGGCGGTGGGTCTTGAGGTAGCGCGCAATCTCCGGGTACGGGTCGCGCACCGCCACTCGGGTCGCCCGCGGGAAGTCGCACAGGAACGGGACGTCCGGCATCGCCGCGACCAGTCCGTCGATCAACCCGGCCACCGCGATCGTGATGCCGCCACCCTGGCTACCGCCGGCGACGGCAACGCGGGCGGCATCGACAAGAGGATGGGCGCGGGCCACGTCCACCGCCAGCACGGCATCGGTGAACACGCGGCGGTAGTAGTAGGTCTGCGGGTCGAGGATGCCGCGGGTCAGGAAACCGGGGTGCGCCGGGCCCGAACCGGCCGAATCCGGCGTGTCTCCAGGCGTCCAGGCCGATCCCTGGCCCCGGGTGTCCATCCGCAGCACGGCGTATCCGGCCAACGTCCACGGCGCGACCGTGTGGGCCAGGCCGCGGCCACCGCCGTAACCCTCGTACAACACCACGGCCGGGAGTTCCGTGCTGGCGCCGGCGGGCACCTGGAGCCAGCCCTTCACCGGATCGCCGCCGAACCCGGCAAAGGTCACGTCGTAGACATCGACCAGAGCCAGCCCGGTCTCCACCGGCTCGAACCTGGCCGGCCAACTCGCCGTGCGCGCCTCAGCCAGGGTGCCCCTCCAGAACTCGTCCAGATCCGCGGGCGCCGGCAACTGCGGGTCGTAGGCCTCGAGCTGCTCCTGGCTCCAATCGGTCACGGGCATTCGTCACTCCTCATCGACGGCGGCGGTGTCGTCGACCTCGCCGGGACAGCGAACCCCGATCTGGCGGCGCACGTCATCCGAGTAAAACGTGTCGATGCACCTCCGGCGCGGGCGGGGTCGAACACACGATGCGGTAACGGCGACCGTGCACGGCACGGCCACCGCGGCTACGTTCTATCTCTCCGTCAGCTGCTGATCGACCAGTTGGGCCCGGTCCGGCTGCGCATCCGGGTCGCTGAGATCCGACCGTTGCCAGCGTTCGCCGATCCACGACGTGGCCACGCCCGCAGCGAGTAGGACGGCAACCACGGCCAACGTGATCCCGACCGGCACGTGGAGCACATCTGCGAGCACCATCTTGGCCCCGATGAAGACCAGCACCGCGGCAAGGCTGATCGTCAGGTGAACGAATCGCTTCAGGGCCCCGGCGAGCAGGAAGTACAGGGGGCGCAGTCCCAGTACCGCGAACGCGTTGGCGGCAACGACGAGGAACGGTTCGGTCGTGATGGCGAACGTGGCCGGGATGGAATCCACCGCGAACACCACGTCCGCGGCGGCAATCGCCACTAGGGCGGACAGCAGTGGTGTTCCGACCCGACGCGCCCGGTCGGCGGGGTCACGGGTGATGTAGCGGGCGCCGTCGTAGGAGGTGGTCAGGGGCAGCACCCGACTGACCAACCGCACCGCCCGGCCCGACGGAGGCTTACCTTCGGAATCGGCGGACCGATGGAACAGCATCCGGATCCCGGTGAAGATGAGCAGGGCGCCGAACAGGTACAGGACCGCGTGCGCGGCCGAAACCAGGGCCAGGCCGGCCGCGATGAAGACCACCCGCAGGAGCAGGGCGGCGAGAACCCCCCACGACAGCAGGCGGGAACGCAGCTGCTCAGGAATGGCGAATGCGGTGAACAGAACGGCGAAGACGGCCACGTTGTCCAACGACAGCGTTTTCTCGAGCAGGAAGGCGGTGACGTATTGGTGGGCAGATTCGCCACCGTCGAGCCAGGCGATCACGCCGGCAAAACCAAGACCCAGAGCGGTCCAACCGATAGTCGCGGACGCCGCCGCGCGCATGGTGACCACGTGATTACCGCGGTGCAGGACGAACAGGTCGACCACCACGAGCACGATCAACGTGGCGATGAGGGCGGACCATTCCAGGGCGGCAACGCTCATGGGCGAGGAACTCCTTCGGCGGGATCGGGCGATTCACGCTGAAGGTCTCCCTCGCACGCCACGGCGTGTGAGCTGCCGGGCCAAGCCGGGATGACGACAGCTCTCGGTGAGGTACTCCCCTTCGGTACACCCAAGGCTAGCCAGCCCGAGTCCAGAAGGGCGGAGCTGACGTCGGCAGCACGTCCACCGTTTCCTTGCCGACCCTCGGCAACCACTACCGTTGATCCATGGCGTCCCGTGCTCCGCATTCGGTGCCCAACCTCCCTGCTGTCGCTGCGGCGGCCAGCGCGGAGGCCGGCGGCGTTTCGGTGGAATTACTGGGCGGCTACCTGGCGGTGGTGTGCTCCGCGGCCGAGTCGGGGAGCCGTCTCGACGCGGCCCAGGTGGCCTCGTGCCGGGAGAACGGCCGCCAGGCGGCGCTGTCCGGGGTGCCCTTGGGGGCGCTGGTCGATCTCTACCTGTCGGCGACGTGGCGGCTGTGGCGACACCTGCCGGCCCTGCGCACCGCCCGTTCCGTCAGCGCGGCCACGGCGGTGGGCGAGGCCGTCCTGCGGGCTGCGGACGATGCGGTCGCCGCCGTGGCGGCGGGATACGACGAGGCCCGGGCGGCCAGCGTGCGCCACGAGGAGAGCCGACGACGCGCCTTTGTGGACGACTTGTTCGCCGGCCATCCGGACGTCGCCAGCGTTCTCCAACGAGCCACGGACTACGGCCTGCACCTGACCGGGCCCCATGCCGTGGCCGTCATGGCCGGTGCCACCCCGCTGGCCGACGCGGGGGCGACCGCCCGCAACGTCGAGCGGTCCCTGAACACGCGCCTGCGCCGTCGGGCGGGCCAACGCAACCTGGTCGACACCCGTGCGAACCGCCTCGTGTGCGTGTTCCCGACGTCGGATTCGCGCGAGACGGCCCGGTTGACTGCCGCCCTCAGCCGCGCGCTCAAGGCCGAGACCCATGCCGGGCCGTGGCAGATCGCGGTCGGCCGACCGTACCCGGGGGTCAACGGGGTGGCCCGATCGATGACCGAGGCGCTGGAGGCCATGGAGGTCTCGGCGCGGCTCGGCCGGGTGGCGCCAGTGGTGTACGCCGGCGATCTGCTGGTGTACCAGGTTCTGGGCCGCGATCGGCAGGCCTTGGGCGACCTGGTGGACAGCGTGCTCGGCCCATTGCGCCACGCCCGGGGTGGCGCGGCGCCGCTGCTGCAGACCCTCGTCGGTTACTTCGCCGTGGGTGGCGTGGCCACGGAGGCGGCGCGGCATCTGCACATTTCGGTGCGCACCGTGACCTATCGGTTCGAGCGGATCCGCAGCCTCACCGGCTACGACGTGAATCGTCCGGAGCACAGGTTCACCCTGCAGACCGCCGTACTCGGGGCTCAGCTCATCGGGTGGCCGCCGCCGTAGGCGGTATCCAGTTGCCGACCCCCGGCAAGCACCACGCGGCGGAATGGCTGCGGTCCACCCTGGGGGAGCACCCGTTGATCGCCTTATCGTCGGAGTCTGCCCAATGCGGAACCGCAACGACATCAGTCAGGAGCCACCTGCATGAAACTCCAACCGGATACCTATCCCGACCCTGAACTGCTGGACCTACCCACCCCTACTCATGCGGTGCTGCTCACGGCTTCCGGTCGGCGCGCCTTCGCCCGCTACGCCGAGGCCCTCTACAGCTCCGCCGAGCAGCCCGGCATCCCGAACCGGCAGGCGATCAGGAACGCGCTGCGTCAGGTTCTGGTGCTGCTGGCCACGGCCGAGCCGGCGGCGCAACTGCCGGACGACGGGACCCGCATCGAGCTCGGCGAACGGGTCGAGCTCACCAACAGCGACGGGGCCCGGCAATACGTGGTCGTCGATCCGGTGGAGGCCGCCCTCGGCGGAGAGCGAGTTGCTGTCACCAGCGCGCTTGGACAGGCCCTGCTCGGGCGCCGTCTCGGTGACGAGATCCGGTTGCCCGACACCAACCGCACGGCCGTCGTCACTCGGGTCGCCCGCGACGCGTGAACGTCCGGGATGAGTCGATCGTGGCGGCGGCGCCCCGTCCGGTGCACCATGACGCAATGGGCAGCGTCATCTCGAACGGCGCGGACTCCGCCGGTCCGTCGCCTGACCCCCGCGCCGGCCAGCCCGGGCAGCCGTCGGCCCCGCAGTGGCTTGCGCCGTCGGTCGTCGGCACCGCCGCCCTGCGCGAACCCAGTTCGGCCCTGGTCGCGCGTCAGCACGCCCGCCGCGACGCCGGTCTGGACGCCGACGGGCTCGACTACCCGAGGATGCGGCTGTGGGTCTTGCTGGTGCTACCGGCCGCCGTCGTCACCGCGTTGTGTCTGATCGCCCTCCTGGTGAGCGGGATGGTGGTCTGGGGCATCGCCGGAGCCGGCGCCGCGGTCATCGCCGGCGGGGCCACGGGTTACCTGACGGCCGACCGGCTCCGGATGGCCTCGAGCGAACGCCGTGAGCTCGTCGCCGACCGGTCGTGGCATTCCGCCCAGCCGTGGCTCGGACCACTGACCCAGACGCCCGAACGCCGCCTGGTCGCCCAGGCCCAGGACGCGGTGTCCAGGCTGGTGAGCGCGCCGGCCTGGACGAGCCCCGCGTTCGACGGGCACCGTCTGCGCCTCGACCTCAAGGCTGAGCTCGACGAGATCGACGGCCAGGCCTACCGGCTCGCCGCGTCGAATCCCGCTCACGGCGCGGCCGTGCCGCCACCGGAGGCGACGGCGCACGAATCGGCCCGCGTGGCCCTGCGGCGCCGGGTGGACGCCCTGAGCGCCTACGCCGACGACGTCTCGGCGCTGGCCCCGCCGCCGCTCTCGGCTGACAGCCAGGGTGCCAACGACGAGCACGTGCGCCGCGCCCTCACCGCGACGGTGCGCGACGAATTAGCCACCGATCAGTGGACGGCCTTGCGCCGTGAGCTCCCGGTCGAGCGGCCGGACGGGTCGACCTGATCGCACGTCGCGCCGTTCCCGTCCGAGGATGGCCCGACCGGGCTACCAGGACTGCTCGGTGGCGTAGGAACTGTTGGTGATCCGCTCGCTGTTCTCGGGGCGTTCGAACACGGACTGGACGGCCACGCGGCCGGGACCGATGAGCCGGATCCAGACGGTCCGGTAGCTGTAGGAGCTGCGGAACCAGCTGAAGCCGACGCTCTGCGGGTACTCGAGGTGCAGGTGGGCCTGGACACCGACATCGCGGTAGACGAGCGCGCCGGGTTGGATCAGGATCGTCTCGCCCGGGGCCAGATCGCGGGTGAAGACGTTGCCCGGTGCGTGCAGCAGCAGCAGACCCGGGCCCTGCTGAGCGATGAACCGGTCACCGATGTATCCCAGCGGGTAGTGGGTTTCCCGGTCGTCACCGGAGCCGGTGGTGAACCAGATCGGGCTGGTCTCCCAGTCGTAGGTGACGTTGCCGGTCGCGGTCAGGAAACGGTGCTCGCGGACCCAGATACTCTGCCCGTGCGCCAGCGGCAGGGCCAGGATCTCGCCGGCGTGGTTGTCGGACAGGGCGATGTGCCCAGGCCCGGAACCCTGCACCATGATCAACGGCATTCCCGCCCGCATGCGCTTCCAGCCCCCGCGCATGCCCATCGACTCCAAGCGGGCGGACGGGTCGCACCAGAGCAGGGTGTGGTGGGAGAAGTAGATCCACTGGTCACCGGCGAGGGTGAAGTCCGCCGTCGGTACCTGCTGGCCCTCGATCTGGCAGTACGACTGCCCGAACTGGATGCGGGCCATGTCGCGGATCGGCGGCTGCTTCTGCCACCCCGATCGGCTGACCGACGCCTTGACGTCCACCGGCGCGCCGCAGAGTGGGCACGTGGGGGCCGAGGGATCGCTGGGCTGGCGGCAGTACTGGCAGTAGTAGGTCGACCCCAGCGGAGATGCGTCGGCGACGGTCATCTCCTCAGTCCGAGCCGTGGTGGACGTACATCGACTGGATGCCGACCCGACCCGGGCCGGTCATCTCGGCCAGGTACATCCCGTGCCGGAACATGCCCGTCTTGAGGTTCTGCTGACGCGCCTCCATCTGCACGGTGGAATCCTTGTACAGGAAGCCTCCCGGCTCGATCAGGATGCGCTCCCCCGGCGCCAGCGTGCGCTCCAGGACGTCGCCGTTGCCGTGCAGGATGAGCATCCCCGGCGCACCCTGGGTGACGAAGCGGTCCATGTACATGCCGCCGCCGCCGTGCAGGATGTTGGTCAAGCCCTTGATGCGTACGAACGAGTAGCCGATGCTGTGCGACGCGAGCAGGAACGCGTGCTCGCGAACGTCCATCTCCATGCCGGGATGCAGGGGAAGCACGACCATCTCCCCCGGCGCGTCGCGCGAGAACGCGACCCGCCCCGGGCCGTGGGCCAGGGAGATGCTGAACGGCATCCCACCCATCGTGCGTTTGAACCCACCGCCGGTCTGCATCTGCGACAACGGCGCCGCTTCGTCCTTCCACAGCAACACGTGGTGTTCGAAGTAGACCGCGTCGCCCGGGGCCAGGCTGATCTCCGCCACCGGGACGAGCTCGCCCTCGACCTGGCAGGTGCTGTTGGAGAACCGGAACTCGGTCATGTCCCGTAGCCGAGGGGCTTCCTTCCAACCCGAGTCGCTGACCTTGTCCCGCACATCCAGCGGCGCCCCGCAGGTCAGACAGCTGGCCGTCTCGGGCGGATTCTGCCCATGGCACCACTGGCATTCGATTCGGTCCATCCGAGCCCCTTCTTCCAGAGCGGACCGCGCCCGAACCGGCTACGAGCCAGGATTCGGTGGGTGCCGGGCATCACGAAGCTAGCAGCCCGGTCCTTTCCCCGGGCAGGCCCTGAGCAAACTCGCAGCAGCCGCGGAATTAGTGCGGTTGGCGTTCCTTGCGCGGGCCTGCGGACGGTACGGTTTCGACCACGGCGGGCTTATCCAGAACCGTCCGACGGTCTGATCATTCGGAGGCATCCCGTGGCCCTGCTCGGACGCGAATTCATCGCGGTACCCGATTCACACAAGAACCAGCTCGTCTACAAGTGGCCGGACGTGAGCATCCGCCGCTTCACCCGCGCCATCGTGGCCGCCGACGAACTGGCTTTCTTCGTCAACACCGGCAAGGTCGTCCAGACCATGGGCCCGGGCCGGCACCAGATCGACGCCGACGAGCTGCCCGGACTGGGCATGTTCGTGGACCTGGCCACGGCCGGACGGGCCTACCGGGCCGAGCTGTTCTTCATCTCCAACCGCGAGTTCCCCGGGTTCACCTTCGGCGGGCGCGTGGACGACGTGCAGGACCCGCAGACCGGGCTCATCGTCACCTTGCGGGTGTTCGGCGACTACGCCATCCGGGTCACCGATCCCATCGTGCTGATCACCAACCTGCTGGGCACCGTGGACGTCACCGACAACAGCCGCGTCAGCAACTGGGTCAGCGACCAATTGCTCAAGGTGATGCGCACGGACATCACCACCCAGATCGTCCGCAACGGCTGGCCGATCCTCGGTCTGTCCGCGTACACCGAGGACATCGAGCGTTCGGTGATCGTCAAGGCCAACGAGCAGCTCACCAACTACGGCGTGGCCATCACCCGGATGGGTAACTTCGACGTCAACCTCAGCCCCGAGGACAGCACCTCGCTCAAACGCCTGGCCCGCGACACCAGCTACTCGCGCCTGGCCGGCAGTTTCAACCAGTACGCCGCGGGCGAGATGCAGATCGGCGCGGGCGAGGGGATGGCCCAGGGCGGCGGCGCGGTATCGGGCGCGTTCCTCGGCGCCGGCCTGGGGATCGGCGGCGGTGGCGGCGCGCAGTACCCGCCTACGGCGCCCCCGCCGTCCGGTTTCGCCGGCGGTGGCCCGAGTGCCTACCAGGGCCCGCCGCCCCCCGGCGGCCAACCGCAGGGTCAGCCCCAGCCCGCGTTGCCGTCCGGACCGGATCCCGCCGCTGCTGGGGCGAACGCCGCGGCGCCCGAAGCGCAGACCGCCGCCTGCCCGTCGTGCCAGGCCGCCAACTCCGCCGGCGCCAAGTTCTGTCAGAACTGCGGCCAGCCGATGGCGCCGCCCAAGGTGCACTGCACCAACTGCGGGACCGAGCTGGCCCCCGGGGCCAAGTTCTGCCCTGAGTGCGGCACCCCGGCCGGTGGTCCGCCGGCGTCCTGACCCGTGCTCGCAGCCGCAGCGTTGGCCCCGTAGCCGTCCCGACACGCCGAAACGTGACTGCACCGGGGCCAGCAGCGTCTGGCTGGCGGGTGTCTCGGCCACCGCAGGTGATCTTTCGGCCCAACCCGGAGGTTGTGGACGCCAGTTGTGCGGGGTCGCGCAGCGGGCGGCATACTGCAAGCGCCACCGCCTGCGTCCCGACGGTGGCTCAGGCCGATGCCCCCGAGACCTGAGCGGTAGTCGCGTTTGACGCTGCCCACCATCGGTCCGTGAACCGCGGACGCACGAACACGGGGTGGGCAAGATGTCACGGGGTGGGCAGACCAGTCAGGGCAATGCCGACCGGCGGTTGCAGATGTTGCGCGCCGCGGCCGAGGTGATGAGCGAACGCGGTTTCTCCGAGACTCGCATCGCTGACGTGGCCGCGCGGGCCGGGGCGAGCTCGCCGCTGATCATCTACTACTTCGGCACCAAGAATCGGCTGTTGCTCGACGCGCTGAGGTTCTCCGAGACGTCGTTGTTCGAGCAGCTCGCCCAGATGATGGCCGATGTCCCCGCGGTGCGCGACCGGCTGTCCATGCTGATCCGGTGGACCTGCCTGCCGCACGAGACGGATCTGATCCCCGCCATCTGGGGACTATGGCTCGACCTCTGGGCCCAGGCGATCCGGCACGAAGAAGTCGCCCGCGGGCGAGCCGAGCTGGACGATCGGTGGCGTTCGGTCATCGCCGAGATCGTCGAGGCGGGCCGGCGCGACGGCGACATCGGTGACGTCGACGCGCGGCGCTTTGCCATCACGTTCGCCGCGCTTCTGGACGGGCTGTCCATCCAGGTGGCCCTGTCCGACGCCGAGGTCGACGGGGACACCGCGTACGAGATCGCCATGGCGTTCGTGGAACGCGAACTGGCCCTGACCTTGCCCCGGGTGGACCGTCGGCAGAGCGTCACCGCCGGTGGCTGAGACGGTCCGGACCGTGGCCGGACGGGGCGGTTGGGCCCCAATACTGGCCCCATGCGTTAGCTTCGGTGGGTGAGCGATCGCCGCGCGTCCTATCCGCTGGTCTGGGTCGATTGCGAAATGACCGGTCTCGACCTCAACCGCGACGCGATGATCGAGATCGCCGTCATCGTCACCGACGCCGACCTGCAGCCGCTGGATCCGGGCATCGACATCGTCATCCACGCCGACGACGAGCTGCTCGACACGATGGTGCCCGTGGTGCAGGAGATGCACGCGTCCTCGGGGCTGACCGAGGAAGTGCGGCGCTCCACGGTGACCCTGGCCGACGCGCAGGCCCAGGTGCTCAAGTACGTCCAGCGGTTCGTCGCCGAGCGGCGCACCGCACCTCTGTGCGGCAACTCCATCAGCACCGACCGCGGCTTCATCACCCGGGACATGGCGGAGCTGGACGACTACCTGCACTACCGGATGATCGACGTCTCCTCGATCAAGGAGCTGGCCCGGCGTTGGTTCCCGCGGATCTACTTCGGCCAGCCGGCCAAAGGGCTGGCCCACCGGGCTCTGGCCGACATCATCGAAAGCATTGAGGAGTTGGCCTACTACCGGCGCACGATGTTCGTCGCTCCGCCCGGGCCCACCAGCGCGGCGATCGAGGCGGCGGTGGTCGGGCCGGACCGGTCCAACGGGCACGCCGCGCCCGCGGGACCGACCTCAGCCGGGACTGCCCCGGCGGACGATCCGGGTTCGACCACACTGCCGCTAGACTGATCGCGCCTGAGCCCCTGGCTCGGGTCATGGTGGGTGTAGCTCAGACGGTAGAGCACTGGGTTGTGATCCCAGGTGTCGCGGGTTCGAGCCCCGTCACTCACCCCATCTGCGCAGGCCCCGGTTCACCCCCGGGGCCTGCGGCACGTCGCAGTCACGTCGCAGTCCACCGGACCCCGGGCGACGTTTGGACGGGGTGCGTTCGTACGGTTGGTCCGGCTGACCCGTGCTAACGTTTTGCCTCGTGCGCGTCCACGCCGCACAACGCGCCGCTAGCTCAACTGGCAGAGCAGCTGACTCTTAATCAGCGGGTTCGGGGTTCGAGTCCCTGGCGGCGCACCACCGGACGTCCAGCCGCTTTGGTCTTCGCTGCGGCGCGGAGTCAGTCTCCGCTGCGGCCTGGAGTCGTTTCCTGGCTGCGATCGATCACGGGTTGGCCTCACATGTCCTCGGGAATGCCCTGCCAGCTTGCGCCAGCAGTCGCAGGCTAGGCGGCGTCGAGACCGACACCGCCGGAGACTGCTGTCGGTGAGGCAGATCGCCGAACGGTCGAGCCTCTAGAAGCCGACCGCCGTCACGACGCCCGCGACAAGTATCAGCAATGCCCGCCCGTCGCGCAGCCGGGGCACCGATGACGACGGGGTTCAAGTGTCGCGGTTGGGCAACGCGGTGTTGAGGTCGTCGCCGACCCAGGTTCGCGCATGCCCGGTAAGAGTCCTCACGAACCGCCGGACTCCATTTTTGTCCATCCGCGAGATTCAAGTGCCCAAATCTCAAGATCCGGTTTGGGTGGTCGATTACGGGAACGGGCAGGGACAGGCCGGCTCGTTGTCGTACGAGTGCCACACCAATTCGGCTCACTGGCACCATAACCGGAAGGTCGCCATGAAAAAGATCGTCATCACTGCCCTCCTTGCCGCCACCTCTGTCGCCGCGCTAAGCGCTTGCAGTGCGGACAGCAGCGCCAACGCCGGTGGCACCACGACACAAGCACCCACCTCGAAATCAAAGGCTCCGGCGACCAAGAAGGCTGTGGCCACTACAAAGGCTGTGGCCACACCGAAGGCTCCGGCCAAGCCGAAGTACACGGTCGCCGAGCAAAACGCGATCAAGTCCGCCCTGTCCTACCTGAGTTATTCCGGCTTCAGTAGGGTTGGTCTCATTGACCAACTGTCCTCCAAGGCTGGCGAGGGCTTCAAAATGTCCGACGCTGTGTTCGCGGTCAACCACATCAAGGTCGACTGGAACAAGGAGGCCGTTGAGTCGGCAAAGTCTTACCTGAACTCGGGTGCTTTCTCACGTGCCGGCCTCATAGACCAACTGTCCTCCAAGGCGGGTGAGGGGTTCACGCTTGCCCAGGCGACGTACGCCGCGAACCACGTCGGACTCTGACACTCGACCAGCTCCACCTACATGGCGATACCGAGAAAGGTGACTATGGCGCGGTTGAGCCGGACGACGTCCGCGTCGGTCAAAGCGCCGATACGAGCGCCGAGCTTGCTCCGCCGCACGGTCGTTATCTTGTCCACCATCAGCCGGCTTTCCTCCGATAGGCCGGTCCGCTCGGTGCTTGCCACCTCTACCCGGAACAGTGGAGCATCGGTCGGATCGGTTGTGAACGGGCAGATCGTCACTGAATCGGTCTCGAAATAATCAGCCTGAACGATGACTGCCGGGCGGGGCTTTCCTGCGTAGCCAGACCCACCGGACACCGTCCATACCTCGCCGCGCCTCACTCCCCGGGCCAGTCAGAGACGTCATCCACGAATCTTTGGTCGACGTCAGCCCCCGCACTCAAGGCGACAGCTCGGGCCTGCCGCCGCGCCTCACGTGCAAACCCCGGCGCCCGAATATCCGGGACCCAGATCTGAATAGGTCGCAGTCCCTGAGCGCGTAGCCGGGCTCGATACGCCGTCACGCGGCTTCGGGTATCGGACACATGGATCACCGCCTTCGGTTACATGTAACACTAGCCAGGCCGGGTCGACTAGGTTTCCGGCGGTGCTAGAGACATTTGCTGGTAAGCCTGCTCCTTAGGAGGCCGCGGGATTGCCCAGAATTCGGTACATCCGCGCCGGCCGCTCAGGCCTGCACACCATCCGAGCGTGGGACAATCGAAGGGTGACGAAGCGGAGCCGGTACTGGCTGGTGGCGGTGGGGGCGGCTCTGGTGCTGGATCTGGCCCTGACGGTGCACACCGCGCTCACCTGGAAGCATGTGGCCAACGGGCCGAGCGTGATGCCGGCCGGCGAGCTGCTGGGCTGGTTCCTGGCCGTGTTCCTGCTCGGCTGGGTGACGTTGATCGTCATCGGCGCCGTGCGGGCGCCGCGGTCACGGGGGTGGGTCGATCCGACCCGGCAAGCGCGAATGGCTCCGCACAAGCCGGTGAACATCCGGCGCACGCGCCCCTAACGATCGGTCTGCGCGGCAACGAGATGCGGGCCGCCGGGTACGAACCCGGCGACCCGACGTGCACCCTCAGTCGGTCTGGTCGTCGAGCGTGGCCTCGGACGCGTGGTTGCGAATGGACTCGATTCCGTTCAGCGCGGCCGCCTTCGTGTTGTACGTCTCGCTGGATGCGATCACTTGGCCGTTCGACGCCTTGAGGTTGAAGTGGTAGCCCCCCGACGCCGTCTTGGTGAGTTCGAACTTGCCCGCCATGTCAGTCCCCTTTGATCCTCGGTCGCCACACGCCGCCGGTCGCGGGCATGGTGTCGAAACCGTAACGGCATTGGCTGGCTGCGGCTACCAGTCTGACTCGACCCGTGGTTGGTCGCTGCGTGGTTGGTTGACATGCAGCCCCGTACGCAGCAAGACGTCGTCGTGGCGGCTCTCGGACGGTAGCCGCCAAAGGTAGCCGGCGAACCCGTGTGGCGCCCGCCCGGTAAGCCGGGCGCTGGTCACCACGGGGATGGCCCCGGTGCGCACTACGCTTATGTCAGCATGGGCTTCGGCCCGTCGGGCCAACTCGACGTCCTCGTCGAAGGCCAGCAGCGGCCAGCCGCCGATCCGGTCGTAGACGTTCGCCCGCAGGCCCAGGTTGGCCCCGTGGACATGAGGGTGACCGTCGGATATGACGTAACGCCGTCGCCATTGCCGGTACGTGGACGAGGTGCGGGCCACGTCCGGCCGCACGGTGCCGAGCACGACGTCAGCGCCCCGCTCGGCGCAGCGGATCATCGTCGTGATCCAGTCGACGGGCACCCGCGAATCGGCGTCGGTGCTGGCGATCCAGACCCGGCTCGGCTCGATATCCAGACCACGACGGGCGTGGGCCACGCCGAACGCCCGGGCCGACCCGGCGCGGGCGAGCCGGGCGTGGATGACGCGCACGCCGTGGGCAGCGGTGATCTGGGCTTCGGTCGCGTCGACGCAGGAATCGAGGACCACCACGGCCCGGCTGTCGACCCGGCCGCCCAGCGCGTCGTCGGCATGTCTGCGCGCGCTCAGCAGGGCATCGAGACACGCGCCGATCGCGGCCTGCTCGTTGTTGGCTGGAATGACGACCAGGACGGTCTCGATCATCGGTCGGGGTCCGTCTCGCCCGCGACCACGAACGTCTCGAACGGTCGGGTGAAGTGTTCCAGCAGCCGGGGCGGAAGGATGGCCTCGTCGCCGGGCTGATCCGATAACGGTTCGTGCTGGCTCAGATGGCAGGCCACGGCGTGCGCCTTGGCCCGCTGCGCGGCCGGGTCCAGCTCGAGGAAGGCCATGGAAGGCCACGGCACGTCGGGTCCGTCCGGGACGGCCCAGTGCCACAACCAGATCGGGTACTCCCAGTGCCGAACGGTCGGCGTCACCCGGCTGATCGCGTCGGCGCCGGCCCGGGCGCACGCCTCGTGGTCCGGGTGACGGTCCGCGCGCCACGGGGTGACGAGCAGGGTCTCATCGGTGAGGTGCGTCGCGATGGCATCGCCCAGTTCGGGCTCGTGCTGGCTCAGCCGGCCGTCGGGCAGGTCGAGCAGGGTCACTCCTGCGGACGGAGCGAGCTGGGCGACGGCGGCGCGGACCTCGCGGCCGCGGATCTCGACCAGCTGGGCGGCGGTGTGGGTCGGTGAGTGGGGATGGGAGGCGTCCCCGTTCGTGGCAACGATGACGTGAACGGCCGCTCCCCCGGCCGCGGCCGAGGCGATCAGGCCGCCGGCGCCGAGGGATTCGTCGTCCGGGTGGGCGGCGATCACCAGCAACCGCGCGCCGGCCCGCCGAGATCCCGAGCGTGCGAACAGTGACGCCAACGTCGGCGCGAGGTCCGGGCCGCCGTGTCGGCCCAGCCGCGCGTCGGACCGCCATGCTGACTCCGGCGTGCCCAGCTCGAGGTGATCGAAACCCGTGCTCACCGGTCGTCCGTCCCCGGCGCGACCAACGCCCCACCGAGCGCGGTGAGATCGCGTTCGGCGTGGTGCTGACGGATGTACAGCTCCAGGTCGGCCGTGCGCCGGGCGTAGGTCTCGTCGAACGCCAGCGGCGCGGGCCCGAGCGCGTGGCCGACCAGCGTGAGCGTCTGCTCCGCCGCGGCGGCCACCACCGACCGGACCCGCAGCGCCAGGACCTCGCCGGCCGACCCCTCGGCCCGGCCGGCGTCGATTTCCCGCGCGGCGTCGACCAGGGCCAGCCGGGCCGCCAGCAAGCCCACGTCCACGCGCCCCACCGACAGATGCAGCAGATCCCCGCCCCGTTTGGCCGCCACCTCGCCCAGCCGGTCGGCGAGGGCCCGGGCTCCGCCGTACCAGCACGCGGCCACCCCGATGCCGCCCCAGGCGAACCCGGGCCGGGTCAGGTACCAGCCGGGCCCACCGACGGGGCGGGCCGGCGTGTTAGCGAAGTGGACCGGTCCGCTCGGCACGCGCCGCAGCCCGCGGGCCACCCAGCCGGACGGCGGTTCCGCCGAGACCGAGCCCAGGCCCAGGTCGACCAGGAACAGCTGCCGTCCCGTGTCAACCTGCGCGGTGACCAGTGCGTGATCGAGCACGGCGGCCAATGAGCACCACGGCTTGGTGCCGTCGACCGTCCAGGCGCCGTCGGTTTGCGCCGCGCGTAACGCCACGCCGGGGGCCTCGGCCGCGAAGACGCCCCACCGGCCCGAGCGGTCGAATCCGCCGGCCTCGGCCAGGATGGCCAGCGCGTCGCTGTGCGCCTCCAGGATCCGGGCCGCGGTGAGATCCTGACCGGCCACGTCGGCCAGCAGCTGCCACCGCAGCGCGGTGGCCCCGTCACCGGGCTGGGGCAGACGCAGGCCGTAGGACTCGGCCAGGCGCAGGCCGGCGGCGACGTCTTCCCCGGCCGCGGCGGCCGCGGCGATCAGGTCGTCGGCCCATCCGGGGCGATCGGTGATCATCGCATCGTCCCGAACGACCGGGGTCCGGTCCGGAGCAGTGATGGCCGAGCCCGCCTTTGCGCCCAGGGTCGACCTGCGGCGCTTTTCCCCGGGTCGACGTCGTAGGCGAGCCTATCCGCCCCGCCCCGTATACGTCAGGCATCACTGCGGCCAGCGCTATGCAGTTGGGGCCGCCGTTGCCGCCGCCGGGCTAGGACAAGGGCTAGGACAACGGGCTAGGACAACGGGCTTAGGACAACGGGCTAGGACAACCGGTGCCCGGACAGGCCGAACAGGACCACGTCGAGACCGGCAGCGACGAGGGTGACGAGGAAATAGCGACGCCCGGGTTGCCCCCGGGTGGCGATCACGGCGGCGGCCGCAGCCGCGCAGAGGGACACGGCCAACGTGGCGAGGCGCCACCGGCTGTGCGCCGGCCCGGCGCCGACGAACACGACGACACCGGCCGCGGCCAGCAGGGCCGGACCGAGCACGCTCGTCCCGCGTTGCCCGAGCCGGTGCGGCAAACCGCGCACGCCGGTGGCGAGGTCGTCGGCGAGGTCGGGGGCGACGTTGGCGAGATGCGCGGCCACGCCGAGTAATGCGCCCGCCGCGACCGCCCATGCGGCCGGGAAGGCCTGGTCGGGACGAGCGAGGGTGGCCACGGCGGGCAGCGATCCGAAGGCGATGGCGTAGGGCACCCACGACCAGAACGTGGCCTTGAGCCCGGCGTTGTACGCCCAGCCGGCGGCCACGATCAGCAGCGCGGCTCCGCCGGCCGGCGGCCCGAGCCCGGCGGACAGGGCGATGGCCAGCACCAGCGCGAACCCGCCCGCGCGGGCCACCACCGCCAGCGGCACCGCCCCGGTCGCGACCGGCTTGTCCGCGCGTTGCGAACGGCGATCCCGCTCGGCGTCGATCGCGTCGTTGGACCATCCGATCGACAGCTGCCCGGCCAACACGGCCGCGGTGACCATGGCGACCCGCAGCGCCGTGTTGTCGGCCAGAGCAGCCAGTGCGCAGCTGATCGCCGTCACGGCCACCGTCGGGATCGGATGACAGGAGCTGACCAGCCCGCGCAGCAGGGTGCCCGCGGGCGCGTTCCCGCCGTCGGCCACGGCGACATCCTAACCACCACCGCAGAGCCCGATCGGGCCCGTTGCGGCGGTCTGACGCGTGCTGGATCGGCGTCCCGGGCGCCTAGGGGCGCTCAGGCGTTTCATCCCCAGCGCGAGTGCAATGCACCGGCCCAGGCATCCCACAGATCGACGGGCCAGTCGCCCGTCCGTTCCCCCGCCAACACAAACTGCCCACGGTGATAAGCCAGCGGGCGGGACTCCAACCGTCCGGGGACAATTCTGCTGACTTCGCCGATGAACAAGGTGTGGTCCCCGGCCCGAACGCTGGTGACCAGCGCAGCACACACCGAGGTGAGGCAGTCTCGCAGTACCGGACCGTCGCTGTTGTGCTCGAATTCGACGGCCTCTCCGACGCCCGCTTTGCCGGCGAACTGCAGGGCGATGCCTTCCTGGCCCTGCCGGAGGATGCTTACGCCGAACGAGGTGCACTGTTCGAGGAGGTGATGGGTGTGCGTCGCGCCACCAACGCTGACAACAACCAAAGCCGGATCCAAAGACACAGACATGAAAGCGTTGGCGGTCATGCCGTGCACCCGCGCGGGGTCCGGCCCGTCGGCGGGTTCGAGAACGCCGACAACGGTGACGCCCGACAGGAACTGTCCCATCGCGCGCCGGAAGTCGGTGGTGGTAAAGCCGGACTCGCCCATTCGATCCCTCGCTCGGCCTCAGACGGCCTAGAAGAAAGGGTCCCGCGGATTGAGCGGGAGACCCAGCGACAGGCGGCCGAAGTTCTCCCCGGCCGCTTCGAAATTCATCGTGACGTGCGACGCGATCGTGTGGACATCGCGCCAAGCGCGCTGAACGGGGTTGTGCAACAACATCCCGCCGGCTCCGGCCACCTGGATCAACTCGTCCATTGCGGCGACCAGCATGCGCATGGCCGCCGTCCAGTCACGACGATTGCGCACACGCGTCTCGATGTTCATGTCGCCGGAATCCGCCGCCGCCGCGATACACCGGCGCGTAAGCAGTTCGGCGGCGTCGATCTGCGCCGCGACGTGCGCCAAACGGATCTGAATGGGGGCACCGGCCGATATCTGCTCACCGGAATAGGAATGCGCTTTGATCTTGGCCGTAGCGATCCAGGCCTCCAATCCGCCCCGTGCTGCACCGATTGCCGGTCCGAGTAAGGCGTAGCTGGCGATCGCAACGATGGGTACGGCGTAGATCGGATTGGAATTCGTTTCGGCGCCCGGCGCGTGGCCCTCGCGCAGCAGCGCCATGTCGACCGTGCGGTGCTCCGGAATGAACACATCCGAAACCACGACGTTGTCGCTGCCGGTTGCCGCCAAGCCGGCGTTGTGCCACGTGTCCCGCACGGAGAATTCGCGCTTGGGCACCAAGAACAGGCGCAGATGCGGATGACCATCCGCGGTCTCAGGCATGACCAGACCGCCGAGGATCACCCAATCCGCGTGGCGCACCCCGCTGGCCCATGGCCAGTCACCGGATAGCACGAAACCACCGTCGGCACGTTGCACGGTTCCGTGCGGAACGAACGAGGTGGAGACTCTCGTGTCGGGCGTCTCTCCCCACACCTCCTGCTGGGCCTGCTCCGGCCACAGCGCGACGAGGTAATTGTGGTCGGTGTAGTAGTTCAACACCCAGCCGGCGGACGCGTTGGCGCGGCCCAGTTCTATGCCGACGTCCATTGCCGTACCGAAGTCCAGCTCCCATCCCCCCCACCGCTTCGGCACGAGCGTACGAAGCAGGCCGTTGGTCGTGAACGTGGTTACCCACGCGTCCGGAATGTGGCGGTCTGCCTCGGCTTGGACGCTGGCATCGCGGATGGCGTCGAACATTTCGGCGGCGCGGTGCACCACCTCCGCCGCGGTCGTCACGTCGTCGTGGGCCTTGACCATGTCAGTCATGAAGTGCCTTCCTGT
The DNA here is from genome assembly GCA_964252015.1 of uncultured Jatrophihabitantaceae bacterium. Classification (GTDB taxonomy): domain Bacteria; phylum Actinomycetota; class Actinomycetes; order Mycobacteriales; family Jatrophihabitantaceae; genus CAXSBR01. The sequence continues at coordinate 88,627 of CAXULW010000014.1, forward strand.
TCGAGTGTTTCCCCCAGCGCGCGATGGCCTAGCTGCTCATGTGGATACACCGGAAGCGGTCGACGACGCGACATCGACGAGAATCTTGACGGTGGCTTCTCTGGTCGCCAGATCAGTGATTCCTTGCACCAGTTCCTGGAGAGCGATCCGCGCGCTAATGAATGGCGCAGATCCACAGCACCCGACCGAACCATTTCGATTGCGGCGGCGTGGTCCCCCGCGTAGACGAATGAGCCTCGGATCTCTAATTCTTTCATGGCCACACGATGTAGGTTGACCGGTGGTGAATGCGGATACATGGCGATGATTTGCCGGACGCCTTTGGTTTGAACACCGACAGGACGACATCGAACAATGATGCTGACGCGGCGCAGCCGAACACGACGTCCTCCCCTCCCGCCGGCAGAAACTTACGCAACTGCGACCGGAAATCTTCCAGACGCGGGTCGAGCATCACGTCGGCAACGCCGTAGCGTTCCGCCACGTGCTTGCCGTAGTAACGAGCTGCTTGCACCGTCGGCCTCGCTCCTATCGCTTCACGCGTCGTTTAGGTGGGCTTGAACGTTACAGCCGCATGAGTCCGCCGTCGGCCACGATCGTCTGACCGGTGACGAAGCCGGCGTCGTCCGAGGTCAGGAAGGACATCGGACCGATGAGGTCCGAGGTCTCGGACGTGCGTTTGATAGCACCGAGCGTCGCGATCAACGCGAACTCGTCCTCACTCGAACCACCCATCGAACCGGCGCTGCGACTCGTCGCCCCCGGCGTGCGGGTGAGATTGGGCGCCAGCGCGTTCACGGTGATGCCGCTGGAACCCAATTCGGTGGCCAGCGCCCGCGTGAATCCGATCACTGCCGCCTTACTGGCGACGTAGTGCACGAAACCACTCACGACCAGGCCGACAGTATTAGACGACAGGTTAACGATACGGCCCCAGTTGTTGCGGGCCATCAACGGCGCAAGCGCCTTACAGGTGAGGAACATTGCATCGATGTTGACCGACTGCACACGTCTCCAGTCCTCGAACGACATGTCGCCGAAAGCCTGGAGCGGATATATTCCGGCGTTGTTCACCAGGATGTCGCACCGGCCAAAGTCTTGGTCCACCTGTGCGGCCAATAAATCGACCGCACCGGGATCGGCGACGTTGCACTCGACCTCGACGACACGGACGGTCGGCGTTGAATCGGTTACCAATCGGGCCGTCTGCGTAGTGTCGCCGATGTCCGCCAGCACGACGTCACGGCCGTCGGTGGCCAGGCGTAGCGCAAACGCCTGACCCAGACCTTGCGCAGCTCCGGTAACCACGGCTACTCGGTTGGAGGGAAGATTCACTTTTAACGACCAGCTTTCCACGAAACTCGAAGGCTCAGTCGTCGCGAGAGCGACGTTTCCTTGGGCATAGCGGCTTCAGCCGGAGGGAGTGATGGAGGCAACGTTGCCCTTCGACACGAATGTAATCTTGGCTACGATTTTTCGAGGCAGCGACTTCTGCCCTGCAAGCAAGTCATAACAGGCGTCGACCATTTGAACACCTATCGTCGCGCAATCGGTGCGCGTTGTATGAACCCACCTACTTTCTGCGTGATCAACTGATTCATGTTGTCGACCTGCTTGGTCGGTGAGAGCTGACCGTGAAGGGTGATAATAGAGCAGGCGAGCCGCTTGGCCTCCGCAACGGCCGCCCGCTGTGACGAAATCAGCGACGGGATTGCTGCGTATATTCATATAGCCCAGCCTGCAGTTCTTAACTGCGCCGGCCTTCGGTGCAGGCTAGGGCTTCGGGAGGCTGGCTTTGACACCGTTGTAAGCCTGCGTCGACGCCCCTCCGGACGGCGATGAGCTCGACCCAGCACCGGACGGTTGGCCCGTCGGACTGGTCGCTGGCTGGGCCGAACCTCCCGACCCACTGCCCGACTTACCGGCCCGCTGCACAAGGACGCCGTGAGCATGAGCAACGACGACACTGCCGGGGCGCCCGAGCGGTGTCGGCGGGCGCACATTCGTCCACACAACGCCATCAACTACCCCGTCCTCGTGACACCGACCGCGGCGTGCGGTGCATGGCGGAGTCCACCCGCACGGCGTGAGGTAGTCAATAAGATTGGAATTGAGTTCTGCCTGCTGGACACGCGAGCGCGGCGTGGCGGTGTTCATGACCTGCCTGGGCGACGATGGGGCGGCGCGTGCAGGGTGCGGTGGGCGCCTAGCGTGGATCGCATGAGCGACGTCGACGTGACGGTGTCCGAGCCGCTGCTGGCCGACCCGCACGCCCTGGGGATGACCGCCCATCCCGAAGGCGGGTGGTTCCGGGAGACGTGGCGCCACGCGGCCACGGTTGAGACCGACCGTGGTCCGCGGTCGTTGGCCACCGGGATCGTGTTCCTGCTGCGCCCTGGCGAGGAGTCGGCGTGGCACCGGGTGTCGTCGGCCGAGCTCTGGCTGTGGCAAGGCGGCGGGCCGGTCCGGCTCACGGTGGGCGGTGACGGTCCCACCCCGGGCGATACCACCACCGTCCAGCTCGGCGCCGGCGGTCAGTTCCTCGTCCCGGCCGGCACCTGGCAACGCGCGCAGCCGGGCACCGACCGGGCCACCCTGGTCGGGTGCATCGTTTCGCCCGGTTTCGACTTCGCCGACTTCGAACTGGCGCAAACCGCCGAGTAACGGGACGGGCGCGCTGACGGCGGCGCCCGTAGGGTTTCCCCAGTGAGCGTTGCCTCGGGGACCACACTGGCGGCTGTCCACACCGTGCTGCCGCCGAACCGCTATGACCAGAGCGTGCTCACCGACGCGTTCGCCGAGGTGTGCCTGGGCCCGGACGCCAACCACGAACTCGTCCGCCGCCTGCACGCGAACACCAAGGTGGAGTCGCGCCACCTGGCCCTGCCGTTGGCGCGCTACGTGGCGATGCGTGATTTCGGCGAGGCGAACGACGCGTTCGTCGAGCACGCGGTCGAGATGGGTACGCAGGCGATCGAGGGCGCCCTGGCCGACGCCGGCCTGCAGGCGGACGAGGTGGACGTGATCATGTCCACCACGGTGACCGGTGTGGCCGTGCCCTCGATCGAGGCACGGATCGCCCACCGGATCGGTCTGCGTCCCGATGTGCGCCGGGTGCCCCTGTTCGGCTTGGGATGCGTGGCCGGTGCGGCCGGGATTGCCCGCATGCACGATCTGCTCCTCGGCCGTCCCGACGGCGTCGGCGTGCTGCTGTCGGTCGAGCTGTGCTCGCTCACGGTGCAGCGCGGGGACCGCTCCGTGCCCAACCTGGTGGCCAGCGGCCTGTTCGGCGACGGTGCCGCGGCCGTCGTCGCGGTCGGCGCCAACCGCACGGCGTCCGGACCGCGGGTGCTCGACTCGCGCAGCCACCTGTACCCCGACACGGAAAGGACGATGGGCTGGGACGTCGGACCCACCGGGCTGAAGATCGTGCTCGACGCCGAGGTGCCGGGTCTGGTCCGCAAGTACCTCGGCGACGACATCCGTGAGTTCCTGTCCGACCACGGGCTCGCCGTGCAAGACGTCGCGGCCTGGGTGTCGCATCCGGGCGGGCCGAAGGTGATCGAGGCGATCGAGAGCGAGCTCATGCTGCCCGGCTCGCCGCTGGAGATGACGTGGCGCTCATTGGCCCGGGTGGGCAACCTGTCCTCGGCGTCGGTGCTGCACGTGCTGGCCGACACGTTGGCCGAACGCCCGCCACCGCCAGGTACACCGGGTTTACTGCTGGCTATGGGCCCGGGTTTCTGTTCCGAACTCGTGCTGCTCGAGTGGTGAGAACGCCGTCCCGAAAAGGGGTGTGACGTGAGCGCCTATGCGGCCTACGTCGGCCTCGTCGCCGCCGTGGGGGTGGAACGGTTGGCCGAACTGGTCGTGTCGATGCGCAACCTGCGGTGGAGCCGGGCCCGCGGGGGACGCGAATTCGGCCAGGGCCACTACCCGGCGATGGTCGTGCTGCACACCGGGCTCCTGCTCGCCTGCGTGCTCGAGTCGGGCTTGGCGCACCGACCGATCCTGGCCGTTCTCGCCTGGCCCATGGTGGCGGTCGTTCTGCTGGCCCAGGCCTTGCGCTGGTGGTGCATCGTCACCCTTGGCCCGCGGTGGAACACGCGCGTAGTCGTGGTGCCCGGCTTGGCGCTGGTGGCCCGCGGCCCGTACCGCCGGCTGAGCCACCCGAACTACGTGGCCGTGATCGCCGAGGGGATCGCGTTGCCGCTGGTCGGAACGGCGTGGATCACCGCGATCACGTTCACCGTGCTCAACGCCATCCTGCTGCGGGTTCGGATCACGACCGAGAACGCCGCTCTCGCCGCGGCGGCGGACGCGCCGGTTTGGACGGACGAGCCGAGCGTTCGGCCGCCCGGGTGAGCCACACGCACGACGTGATCGTCGTCGGCGGAGGGCCGGTCGGGCTGGCCACCGCGCTGTACGGGGCCCAGGCCGGTCTCGACGTGGTCGTGTACGAGTCGCGCTCCGGCCCCGTCGACAAGGCCTGCGGTGAAGGCCTCATGCCCGGCGCCGTGGGTCGCCTGCGCGCCCTGGGCGTGGAGCCCGACGGGCGTCCGTTCGCGGGAATCGCTTATGTGGACGGAAGAAACCGGGCCGAGGGACGGTTCCGGCACGGGCCGGGACTCGGCGTGCGCCGCACGACCCTGCACCACGCGCTCGTCACCGCGGCCCAGGACGCGGGCGTCGTCATCGTCAACGAACGGGCCGAGCACCCCGCGCTCGACGGGGACAGCGTTCAGGTCGGTTCCCGCCGCGCCCGCTACCTGGTGGCCGCCGACGGGCTGCACTCACCCATCCGTCGCCGCCTGGGCCTCGACGAGCCCAGCGCGGCCGGTCACCGGTGGGGGTTGCGCCGGCACTACCGCCTCGCTGCGTGGACCGACCTGGTCGAGGTGCACTGGCCCGGGCCCAGTACCGACGAACGCTCCGAGGCCTACGTGACGCCCGTCGGTGACGACCTCGTCGGGGTGGCCGTCCTGTCCGAGCGGCCCGGGTCGTTCGACGATCACCTGGCCACCTTCCCGATGTTGCGCGAGCGGCTGGGCGGTGCCCGGTTCGGGTCCACGTTGGGGGCCGGGCCGCTTCGGCAGCGCAGCCGTAGCCGGGTGCACGGGCGGGTGCTGCTGGTGGGCGACGCGGCCGGGTACGTCGACGCGTTGACCGGTGAAGGCATCGCGGTGGGCCTGGCGTCGGCGCAGGCCCTGATCGAGTGCATCAGTGCCGGGCGGGTGGCCGATTACGAGCGCCAGTGGCGGCGCGCTTCGCGGCGTTACCGCGCGTTGACCAGCGGGCTGCTCTGGTCTCGGCGTAAGCCCCGGGTGGCCCGGGCCATCGTTCCCGCGGCGGCGCGTTGTCCGCGACTGTTCCGGGCCGCGGTCGATCAGCTGGCCCGATAGCGGAAGGAAGGGCCCCGCCGCGCAGCTCCACGGGGGGGTGGGAGGGCTACGCGGCGGGGACGCTCATCAGTATCGGCCCGTCCAGGCCAATTGCCACGTAACCGGGCCGAGCAACCCGGTCTGCGGCAGCTTATTGAGCCGTTGTAAGCGCTTGACCACGCCGAGAGTCTGCGGGCCGAACGTTCCCGAGCCGGTCAGGATCGAACCGCGGCGGTGCATCTGCCGCTGGAACTGCGCAACGGTCGAGCTGTGGGTGCCGACTGACCAATATGTCGTGCCCGGGAACGCGGGCGCGGCACGAACCGGGCCGACCGTGGCCGCGACCGGAGCCGCAGCCGGAGCCGGAGCCCGGGTCGTGCTGGCCGAGCCGGAATCGCGGTAGGTGCCCGTCCAGGCCAGCTTCCAGGTCACCGGACCGAGCAGACCGGTCTGGGCCAGCCCGTTCTGGCCCTGGATGCGCTTGACGACGGCCAGCGTGTTCGGGCCGAAGTAGCCGCTACCGACGAGGATGGACCCGCGCTTGTGCATCTGCGCCTGCCAGCGGGCCACGGTCGAGTTGTGGCTGCCGAGTTCGGCGTAGCTCGATCCGGGCCAGGCCGGTGCCCCCGACGTGGGGGCGGTGGGCTGGCCCGGCTGGTGCGTGCTGCTGTCCGACGCGCCCAGGTTGGAGCCGCCGGCGATCGTGATGTCGCTGATGTGGCCCGAGCGGGCGTCGGAGTCCTCGCGCAGGCCGAGGATGCTCGCGCACGTCCACGGCTGCCAGCCGCGTTCCCGGTACAGGATGAGCGCGCGGGCGTCCTGCTCGGCCTTGGACGCGTGGTTCGGATAGCCGCGGCCGCCGACGCTGCGCCAGGTGCCGAGGTTGAACTGGTACGCGCCGTAGTAGCCGTTGCCGGTATTGATCGAGTAGTCGTTGCTCGACTCGCAGTTGCGCAACCGGGCCCAGGACGACGAGGACGGGTCGGCCGAGGCGCCGGTCAGGGGCACGACGAGGCTGAGCACGACGGCGCCGACCGCTCCTGCGCCCAGGGCACTGGCAACGATCCGGCGGGGCCGTCGCGTCGGTGCCGTGGCCGGATGCGGCCCTGGTTCCGGGGACTCGTCGACGTCGAGGTCGAAGAACGACTGGCCGGTTCGGGTGCGCGTGCTGGACAAGATGGGGGTTCCCTCCGAGCGCCGACCCCGGCGGCCGGGCTGGGCGCGGCGTCGTTCGGACGCCGTCACCGCAGCGTCAGACGGTATGACGTGATCCCTCGTTGAGGGGTTGCGGGCCGGGGCCTCACT